>NZ_CP103424.1:0-600000 GCF_024918975.1 Mycoplasma cottewii
ATGAGAGGTAACTTTGTGGAAGAGAAAGACTTATTAAAAAAACTTAAACTTTCATTATCAGAAAACCCTAATATTGATGAAGCTGTGTATAACGAATACATTTCTACTTCTAAATTGTATAAAAAGAGTGAAAATGAATATGTTTTTGTAGTTAAGTCTATATTTGGACTAAAAACTATTAAACATATCGAAGGTGTAATACAAGATGTTATAAAAAAAGAATTACATAATGAAGTTTTATTAAGTTTTACTGATGAAAAAAAATATAAAAAAGAACAAGAAACATTATCTAGCCAAGCAACTAAACAAGAAGAACAAGTAAAACCAAAATCAAGTTCTTTATTAAAAAAACCTAGCAGATTAATAGGAAATACATTTGATAATTTTGTTGTTGGACCTAGTAATGAACAAGCTTTTTTAGCTGCTCAAACTGTTGCTAAAAATCCCGGTTTTGCTTATAATCCATTATTTATTTATGGAGAATCAGGAATGGGGAAAACTCATATTTTAAAAGCTACTAAAAACTATATTGAGAATAATTTTTCTGATTTAAAAGTAGTTTATATGAGTGGTGAAGAGTTTGCTAGAAAAGCAATTGATGTACTACAAAAAACTCATCAAGAAATCGAAGCATTTAAAGATGATATCTTGATAAATGATGTGTTAATAATTGATGATATCCAATTTTTAAGCAATAAAATAAAGACAAATGAGCTGTTATTCACAATTTTCAACAATTTTATTGAGTATGATAAACAACTGATTTTTTCAAGTGATAAATCACCTGAACAATTAAACGGTTTTGATAATAGATTAATTACTAGATTTAATATGGGATTAAGTATTCCAATTATGAATTTAGATATAAAAACAGCAACTGCAATCATTAAAAAAGAACTTAAAGAACAAAATCCTAACTTAGATTTCTCACCAGAAGCTATTAACTTTTTATCTAATTATTATGCTGATGATGTTAGAAAAATCAAAGGTTCAATATCTAGATTAAGTTTCTGAATGTTACAAAATCCAGATCAAACAATTATTTCTATTGATATTGTTACTGAATTGTTTAAAGGTGTTCCTACTTCTAAGTTCGGTATATTAAATGTTAAAAAAATCAAAGAAGTTGTTTCTGAAAAATACGGTGTTAGTGTTAATGCAATTGATGGAAGAGGAAGAGCAAAAGCGATTGTTGAAGCAAGACATATTGCAATGTATCTTACAAAAATCATCTTAAATCATACTTTAGTTCAAATAGGTGAAGAATTCGGTGGAAGAGATCATACAACAGTTATAAACGCTGAACGTAAAATAAATAAAATGTTGAAAGATAACAAAGAATTTAAAAAAATTATGGAAAACTTAAAGGCTAAAATCTTAGCAAAATAAACTATTAAATCCTTTAAAATAAAGACTTTTAATTATTTATCCACATTTCTACTCCATAATAAGAATAATAAATAAAGTAATTAAGAAATATAGTAATTATTAGTAATTTAGGATTTTTTCTTTTGAACATACTTTGTAAAAATAAAGTAAAAATTCATTTGAAAAATAGATGAAAAAACACATACAAAAAATTAAAATATAAATAAATATGTTATTAAAGACAATAGAATCTTTAGGAGATAAAAACATGAATATTAGAATCAATAGAATGGTGTTATTAGATAATTTACAAAAAGCAGTTAAACTTATAGACCATAAAAATACTAATCCTAGTTTAACTGGTATTTATTTAAATGCAGAAAATGATAAAGTAAGTATTATTTCAACTAATGGTACACTTTCATTTAAAAGTATTTTAGATAATAAAAATTCTGATTTAGAAATTAAACAAGAAGGTAAAGTTATAATTAAACCTAAATATGTTTTAGAAATGCTAAGAAAGTTAGAAGATGAATTTGTAATATTAACAATGGTTGAAGATAGTGAATTAACTATTAGAACTCATAATTCTGATTTTAATGTTAGTGTTTTAAATGCAGATGATTATCCTTTAATTGGTTTTAGAGAAAAAGGTACTGAAATTGTTTTAAATCCAAATGAAGTTAAAAGAACTATTTATCAAGTAATTGTTTCAATGAATGAAAATAATAAAAAATTAGTTTTAACAGGTTTAAATTTAAAAGTAGAAGATGATAAAGTAATTTTCTCAACAACTGATTCATTCAGAATAAGTCAAAAAGTTTTACAAGCAAAATCTAAAATAGTTGAACATGTTGATATAACAATTCCTTATAAAACTGTTAGTGAATTACCTAGATTATTAGATAATGCTAAAAATTTAAAAATAATATTATTTGAAGGATATATTACTTTTATTATTGATAATGTAGTTTTCCAATCAAATTTAATAGACGGAAGATTTCCTAATGTACAAATTGCCTTTCCTAAAGAATTTGAAACAATTATTAGTTTAAAACAAAGAGTGATTTCTAAATTATTATCAAGATTTGATTTTCCTACAGATGACGGTATGCCAAGTATTGTTAATATTAAAGTTGACAATGATAAAATTTATTTCAAAACTTCTATTTCAGAAGTTGGAAAATATGAAGAAGAATTTGAAGATTTCTCTATTGAAGGAAACAAAAATATTTCAATAAGTTTTAATACTAGATTTTTAATTGAAGCTATCAAAACTTTAGATGAAGATATTATTGAATTAAAATTAATTAACTCAACAAAACCAATCATTTTAAACAATATGAGTGATGAAGATTTAAAACAAGTTATTCTTCCTACGTTTTTAAGTAATTAATTTATATTGTAAAAAATAAGTGTGTTGATAAAATAAAAACCGTTTCAATGCAACGGTTTTTTAATTGAAAGAATTAAATTTTATTATGTTTCCCACTTTAAGCATAAAATAATATTAAGAATCAAATTCTATCTGTTCATTTGATTTAGAAAAAATATTAATTTCATTGTCAATTTTAATTTTTCTAACATATCATCTTTGACTAGATTTACATAAACTAATAAAGTTTTCTAAGCGATTTTTTGTTCTATCTATATCTTTAAGAGTTATCACAATACTGAATTTTATTTTGTCATTATTAGTGTTATTTAATCTATATTTTTTAGTAACTTTAATTCCTCAAGAAAGATGATTGTTTTTTACTTTTATTGATTTTCTAGATTTACCTGTTTCAGTTGTTTCTTTTTTCTCAATAATTTTAACGGTATTTCATTTTGAAAATTCTTTTCTTGCTTCTTGTTCGTTTATATAAACATTATCTTCATGAGAAGATTGTTTATTTTCATTTAATGGTTTTATTTTTAAATTTTCTCTTTCTCCAATCATTGGTCCAAATTGGAAATCTAATTCATTTTTAGTGTAATCAACACCTTGATTTCTATTAGTATCAGTAAAATATACTAGTGTTGCTTTTACAGTGAACGGAAAAGCATTGTCTTGAACAGGGACTGGGAATTCATGATTATAAGTATGATATTCTTTTGTGTAAGATGATAAAACTATTTTAATTTCATGATTTTTAGATTCAACAATATCATTTATTTTTATTGGCACAATTCCATGTCCTACTATGTCTTTATCATTGTCATTAGATATTGCGGAATCAATTATTAAAGCTTTAGCTTCTTCTTTTGAAAATTTTAATTTATGAATAAGATATGCAACTTTTCTTGTTATTCAAGGTGCTGCAAATGAAGTACCAATAACTTTATAAACACCATTAGCTGTACAAGTTGTGATAGGTTTATCTTTAGTTCCACCGTAATAACTGACATCAGGTTTATTAAAGAAATGTAGAACAGGCCCTTTTCTAGAATAACTTACAGGATTATTTTTGTAATCAACTGAATTTACAACAATTGAATTTATTGAATCTGCAGGAGATCCTATTCTTTTTAAATTTAATTCATCCACTTCTTTATTAGTTCCTGCAACTATAAAAATAACATCATTTTCATATTGCAATTTATCTAGTAAATGTCCCATAACTGATATTGAGTTTTTATCTATTTCTAATTTTGAACCTAAAGATAAATTTCAAACTTTAATATCTTTATTATTTTCAACAATATTTTTTATTTTGTTATAAAGAGATAAAGTACTGTTTCAATTATTTTTAGCTACACCAAAATGTCGTACTCTAAATCTACCGCAATTATCTTCTAAATGTTTATTAAAAGATGGACCATCAACGATAATAGAAGTTACAGCTGTTCCATGATTAAAATCATTTTGTGATAAAGGTATTTCATCTGAGATATCTTTTTTAAATTCAACTCATTTTGAAAAATAAACTCTGTTATCAAACATTGTATCAATTACTCCAACAACAGGTTCAAATGTAGGATCTGGTATTGTTAAAATATTATTGTTAGAAACTAAGTTATAGTCATCATCTTTTCAATCTACTTCATTTAAATCTTCAACAGACATTGAAATTAAATATGGAGCTTTTTCTTTTAATAAATTGTATGATTCACTATCTAAATAAAATGTATTTTTACTAATTCTATCTCGTGTATTTAAATTAATATTTAATTGTTTTAATAATTCGATTTCATCAACATTAATATCATATAAAGTTACTATTTTTTCATTATTTAAATCAGTATGAGTAGTTTTAACATTAAACTCTTCAATGTGAGATAAATCAACAATTACAGAACGAAATTGAGTTTTAGATATTTCACTTGATGATATATCAATTTGATTATTTGAAATTCGATCTAATAATTCATTTGTTATGAATTTAATGTTGTTTTGTTCTAATTGATTAACTATCATCGATAATTTATTGATTGCATTTTTTAATATATCTTTTTCAATATAATAAGTTATTAAATGCTTTTGTTTTATATTATTATTTTCATAATCATCAATTAAACTAACACCAACTATTTTGTCATTATTTTGTTTTAATGCTGAATAAAATAATTGGTTTATTCTTTTGCTTTTTGCTGCTATTGAATAGTATTTAACATTTATTAAAGCATCAATTTCTAAGTTCTGATTTTTTCAAAAATTATAAGCATTATTTAATTGATCTAGTAAATTTTTAATATGATCCACTTTTAAATATTTTTTACCACTTAATTTAGGATCACCAGGTTTTGAAGGATTAGGTTTTGACTCGAATTCACCTTTTAAAACTAGCAATGAATTCATATTATTCTCCTTTCAGCTTTACGGCTACGTTACTTTTTGAAATACCTGTTAATATTTCAATTTCTCTAACTGTAAAATTATTTTCTTTTAATTTTTTTAGATCATAACTATCATTTGAAATTTGTTTATAAAGTCTTTTTAAATAATCATGTTCATCATTAGGATCACTTAAATAAATTGCTGATTTAATAATATTTTTTAGTTCACCAGGTAAAGGAATTTCTTGCATTAAAGAAATGATTTTTCTAAATAATTTAAGTTCACTTTTTACGTTCTCAACTTTTTTAAGATAATGTTTTAAAATAACTTCACTAATATCAATAAGATCTTGTCTTTGGTATCTATTGAAATTTAAAACTAAATCAAATCTTCTACTTAATGCTTTATCAAAATGTTTGAATAAGTTAGTTGTAGCTATAAGTATAATATTTTCATTTAAACTATCTAAAGCTTTCAAAATACTAGTAGTAACTCTACCCATTTCTCTAACATCTTTTTGATCAACACGTTCTAAAGCAAGTGCATCAATTTCATCAAAACAAATAATAACTTTTTCAGGTGAAGAGATATTATTAATTGCATCAAATAATTCTGAAATATTTTTTCCAGTTTGTCCTAAATGAGAATCAATAATATTATTTGAATCAATAATAAATAAATCTCTATTTAATATTCTTGCGATTTGTTTTACACTTTCAGTTTTTCCTGTTCCTGGTGGACCTTGAAATAAAAATTTATTTATTGCGACTTTACGATTTATCGCATTAATTATACCTTTGATATCTTCTGAGATTTTTTCTGGAAGTGGAAGTGGTTCTAAACTTGTTTGTAATTGTATTTTTTGAGCAAATGGAATTGTTATATCAGAACTTAATTGAGGAACAAAATTATTAGCTCCACGCAACATTGAAAAGATATATTCACCTAATTCATCATCATTTGTTTTGTAAAATTCTTCAGCAATTAAATACGCTTCTTTTCTAAAAGCTATATCATTTTCTTCTATATGATATTGTATTAAATTTAAGACATTAGCCTTTCTCATAACATCATTACCTTTCATAAGTTAATTATAAATAACATTTGGACAAAAAAGCAATAAAAAGGACAAAAATAAAAATAATTTCATAATTAATATTTGTAAAAATTTTATAATTATCAATAAATTGTAAAGTATTAAAATATACAATATAATAGAAATTGAGTTGATAAATATATATAATTTTTAGTCTGTTTTTATACTAACAGGAGATATAAAAATGCTTAATAAAATCAAACAAGTTATTATAGTAGAAGGTAAAACTGATACTCAAAAACTTAAAAATATTTTTGGTAATGAGATTAAAACTATTGAAACTAATGGATTGAGTTTAGATCAAAAAACTCTTAGAATAATTAAAGAATTTAACGATACAGTTGGAGTTATTATTTTTACTGATCCAGATGGAGCTGGTAAGAAAATTAGAGAACAAATTATTAATTATTTAGATAATAAAGTCTTAAATGCTTTTATAACAAAACAAGATGTAAACAAACAATATAAAAAAATAGGAATAGCTCAAGCTGATGAGTCCGCTATTAAAAAAGCTTTATCAGAACTAATAGTTTATGATAAAAATAATGATTCTATTAGTTGAAATGATTATGTTAATAATGATTTTTATTTAAAATCTAATAGAGATAAAATTTGTAAACATTTTAATTTTGAAAAATCAATTAGTTCAAAAACTTTGTTTAAATGATTAAATTGAATGAACTTAAAAGTAAAAGATATTAAAGAAATATTAGGAGAATAAAATGCAAGTAAAAGCTAAAAAACATTTTGGTCAAAACTTTATATCAGATCCTAAATTAATAAGTAAAATTGTTGATGTCTTAGGTGATGATTCTGATCAATTAATAATTGAAATAGGACCAGGAACTGGAGCATTAACAACTGAATTAGTTAAAAGATTTAAAAAAGTTGTTGCTATTGAAATTGATAAAGAATTAGAACCGATTTTAAGATCAAAAATTAATTCAGATAATTTTGATTTTGTTTTAGCTGATGTTTTAACTGTTGATTTTGAATCTTTAATTAAACAATACGATTTTAAAAAAGTTTCTATTATTTCAAATATGCCTTATTACATAACAAGTGAAATTTTATTTAAAACTCTTAAAATAAGTCATTTATTAAATAAAGCAGTTTTTATGATGCAAAAAGAAGTAGCGGTTAGATTGTGTGCTAATAAAAATGAAAATAACTACAATAATTTATCAGTTGTTTGTGAATTTTATTCTGATAGAAAATATGAATTTACTGTAGTTAAAGGAATGTTTAGACCTATTCCAAAAGTTGATTCAGCAATTGTTAGTTTAACTTTTAATGATAAGTTTAAATCTCAAGTTAAAGATGATCAAAAATTTGCTGAATTTGTAAGAAAATTATTTAACAACAAAAGAAAAACTATTTTGAACAATTTAACAAATATTGTTAGTGATAAAAATTTAGCTTTAGATTATTTAAATAAAGCAAACATTGATGCTAAAAAAAGACCTGAACAATTAGGTTTAGAAGAATTTATTTTACTATTTAATTTGATAGGTTAATCATGAAATTTAATTTAAAAAAGATACTTTATGTAAAAGATTTTAAACAGATAATGTCGCTAACAATTCATATATTTTTACAATTATTTTTTGCAGCAATTATATCTCAAATAAATATTTTATTATTTAGTTGATATGCTGGAGGAACAGGATTTTTTGCTGCAGTTAATAAAACAACAACATTATTTATTGCTATTCAATTTATTCCTGGTTTAGTTGCTAGTGGAACGTTGGTTGTAGGAAGTAAATTATTTGGTCAAAATAAAGAAAAAGAATTATCTAAACTAATAACTACTGGTATTTTAATTAACTTAACTATTACTTTATTTATCTATATTTTAACTAGTGTATTTGCTTCAACTTTTTTAAGTTGATTAGATGCAAAAAATGAATTCATAGTTACTAATAATAAGTACAATCAAATTAATGAATTAGATTTTTGTGTAAAGTATTTTCAAATTATAAATATTAGTTTAGTAATTATGTCAGTTGTTCAAGTTTTAGTTGCTGGATTACAAATCATTAGTAAACAACGTCACATTGCAATTGGTTCAATTTTATCTAATGTGGTAGATATTATTTTGGTTGTATTAGTTTTATATGCATTTGATTGAAATCCTATTTATGCTAGTTTAGGTTTAGTCTTAGCAGTTTTATTTCAATTAGTTTATATGATAGTAGTAAATGTTATTTATATTGATTATAGAAATTGAAAATTTATTAATCAGATTGAAGTTAAATATATGTTTGAAACTATTAAAATAGGTCTTCCTATAACTTTAGAAGTAGGATTATGAAACGTATGTAATTTTGTTGCAAATACAGCTATTAGTCATTTATATGTAAATTCAACTTTTATTGATCAACAACAAGTAATTAATACTTTTATAAACTTACATAGAACATTAACTGCTATTGTACAGTACTCAATTACTTTCTTATTAGCTATAAGTACAATTACATCAATGTTAGTAGCTAAAATGATAGGAAAAAATGATAAACAAAAAGCTTTTGAAATAGGAGTTAGTTGTTGAAAAATAGCAATTTATTCTCAGTTATTATTATCATCAATTACTTTAGTTTTAACTTATCCATTACTAAAAGCATTCAACATAAATTCAACATTAATTAATAAGTATGGATATATTTTAATGAGTGTGTTGTTTATTAAACTTTTATTTGATACTGCTAATATGACTTTACTAAGAGCATTATGATCAACTGGAGATTTATGAATACCTTTATCAATATCAGTTGTTACAATGATTAGTGGTATGTGTTTATTACCTTGACTTGTTAGTTCTACTTTTAAAGGTGATACAGGTTATGGTTTAGTTCTTATTTATTTAGTTATAAGTTTAGATCCTATTTTAAGATCAATAATCTATACTAAACGTTGATTTAAAAGAAAATGAGAAAGCCGTATTAAAGTTGTTTAATTCAATATTTTTACTAGATAAAAATCATATTTAATGACTCAAAAATTTCATAAAAATAAATCTTATTTTTCTTTATGTTAAATAAGATTTTTTCTTTGTGTTTATCAGTGTTTTTACAAGACTTTTAGACCGATTTTAGATATAATTAATATATGTGTTTTATATATGTTATATGTATGTTAAATGTACGGTTTATGTATGTATTAAATATATAAAATTAAAAGTGTTTTTTATGGGGTATTTTTTATTTTGCTTTATAAAAAAATGATTAGGAGGAAGAAAAAATGTCTGTAAATTATGATGCTGAATCGATAAAAGTTTTAAAAGGTTTAGAAGCAGTTAGAAAACGTCCAGGAATGTATATTGGATCAACTTCTAAAACTGGATTACACCACTTAGTGTGAGAAATTTTAGATAACTCTGTTGATGAGGCTATGGCAGGATATGCAGATAAAATTGACATTACACTTACAGTTGATGGAGAAGTTATTGTTCAAGATAATGGACGTGGTATTCCTACTGGTATTAATCAAGAATCAGGAAAATCAGCTTTAGAGTTAGTATTTACTCAACTTCACGCTGGAGGTAAATTTGATTCTGATAGTTATAAAATTTCAGGTGGATTACACGGAGTTGGAGCCAGTGTTGTTAATGCTTTATCATTATATGTTGATGTTGATGTTTACAGAGAAAACATTCATTATCACCAATATTTTAGTGAAGGTGGAACAAAAGAATCAGCTTTAGAAAATTTAGGACCAACAGAATTAAGAGGAACTAAAGTTAGATTTAAACCAGATCCTGAAATATTTAAAGAAACAGTAAATTTTGATTATGATGTTGTTAGAAATAAAGCAAAACAATTAGCTTACTTAAATAAAGGTCTAAGATTAACTTTAACTGATCAAAGAGTTGATAAAAGTGTTGAGTATTATTTTGCTAATGGAATCTTAGATTACATTAAAGAAAAAAATGAAAACAAAACAACAATAAATCCAAACATTTTTTATGTTGATTCAAAATACAAAGATATCGAAGTTGAAGTAGCATTACAATATAATTCTGACTATCAAGAAAATTTAATTACTTTTGTTAATAACATTAACACTCTTGAAGGTGGTACTCATGAAGATGGGTTAAAACAAGCTTTAATTAGAGATATCAATAGATATGCTGAAAATGTTATTAAATCTAATAAATCAAATGGAAAATACTCTTGAGATGATATTAAAGAAGGAATGGTATGTATTGTTTCAGTAAGACATACCGATCCACAATATGAAGGTCAAACTAAGACAAAATTATCTAACTTAGATGCTAAAGAAGCAGTTAATGAAATTATTGGTCAAGCATTCGAAGAATTCTTATTGAAATCTCCAGAAGATGCTAAAGCTATTTTAGATAAAAATGCTAATGCACAAAAAGCAAGAATTGCAGCTCAAAGAGCAAGAGAAGAAACAAGAAGAAAATCAGCTTTAGATACTTTCTCATTACCAGGAAAATTAGCAGATTGTGAAAGTAAAGATGCAAGCATTGCTGAGTTATATTTAGTTGAGGGAGATTCAGCTGGTGGTAGTGCTAAAACTGGAAGAAACAGACGTTTTCAAGCTATTCTGCCTTTAAGAGGTAAAGTATTAAATGTTGAACGTGTAACTGAAGCTAGAGCATTTGCAAATAATGAAATTAAATCAATCATCACTGCAATTGGAACAGGAATAAAAGAAGAATTAGATCTTTCTAAATTAAGATATGGAAAAATTGTAATTATGACTGATGCCGATGTCGATGGTGCCCATATTAGAATTCTATTATTAACATTCTTCTACAGATACATGAAAGAATTAATTAACAATGGAAATATTTATATTGCTCAACCACCTTTATATAAAATTGAATCTTCTAAACGAGTAGAGTACGCTTATACAGATGCAGAATTAGAAGCATTAAAAAATAATGAATTTAAAGATACTAAATATACAATTCAACGATACAAAGGTCTTGGAGAAATGGATCCACTTCAATTATGAGAAACAACAATGGATCCACAACAAAGAACAATGCTTCAAATTTCATTAGATGATGCAGCACTTGCTAATGAAGTATTTTCAGATTTAATGGGTGAAGATCCTGAATTAAGAAAAAATTATATTCAAGACAATGCTAAATTTGTAGAAAACATTGACGTGTAGAAAGGAAAAGCAAGAATGGATAATCAAAACAACAATCAAGAACATTATCATGGAAAAATAACTCAAATTGATATTTCTTCTGAGGTTAGAAAAGACTTTTTAGAATATGCAATGAGTGTTATTGTAAGTCGTGCTTTACCTGATTTAAAAGATGGATTAAAACCTGTTCATAGACGTATAATTTATGCTATGAATGATTTAGGTATTACAGCTGATAAACCACACAAAAAATCTGCAAGAATTGTCGGAGAAGTAATCGGTAAGTATCACCCACACGGAGATAGTGCAGTTTATGAATCAATGGTAAGAATGGCTCAAGATTTTTCTTATCGTTATCCTTTAGTTGATGGTCATGGTAACTTTGGATCAATTGATGGTGATGGAGCAGCTGCTATGCGTTATACTGAAGCAAGACTTGCTAAAATATCAAACTATATTATTAAAGATATTGATATGGAAACTGTTCCATTTATTGATAACTATGATGCTAGTGAAAAAGAACCTTCTTATTTACCTGGATATTTACCTAACTTATTAGTTAATGGTGCAACTGGTATTGCTGTTGGTATGGCAACTTCTATTCCTCCTCATAATTTAAGAGAAGTTGTAAGTGCATTAAAAGCATATATTGATAATAATGAAATCACTATTGATGAAATTTTAGATAATCATATATTAGGTCCTGATTTTCCAACTGGAGCATTAATGACTAATGGTCAAAAAATGAGAGAAGGATACAAAACAGGACGTGGTGGAGTAATTATTCGTGCTAAAGTTGATTTAGAAGAAACTTCAAAACATAGTAGATTTGTAATTACTGAAATTCCTTATCAAGTTAACAAATCAAAAATTATTGAAAAAATTGCTGAATTAGTTAAAACAAAAACAATTAATGGAATCGCAGATATTAGAGATGAATCAAACTATGAGGGAATTAGAATTGTAATTGACTTAAAACGTGATGCAAATCCTGATGTTATTTTATCTAAGTTATATAAATTCACTGGTTTACAATCAAGTTTTACAATTAACTTATTATCATTACACAATAATTTACCTGTACTTTTAGATTTGAAATCTATCATTAAATACTATGTAGAATTCCAAGTTCAAGTTATCATAAGACGTTCTATATTTGAGAAAAATAAAATAGCTAAGCGTTATCACATACTAGAAGCATTACATAAAGCATTAGACGATGTTGATCATGTTATTGAAATTATTAAATCATCTAAAACAGCTGATGAAGCTAAAATGTCATTAACTAATAAATATGGTTTTGATGAAGAACAAAATAAAGCAATTTTAGATATGCGTTTACAAAGATTGGTTGGTTTAGAAAGAGAAAAAATCTGATCTGAAATGCAAGCAATTCAAGAACGTATCGCATATTTAGATAAATTAATTAATGATAAAGATGAACAAAATTCAGTTTTAAAATATCAATTAGATGAAATCGCTAATAAATATGGTGATGATAGAAGAACTGGATTAATTGATGATAAATTAATTAATATTCAAGATGAAGAATTAATTCCTGATACTAAAACAATGATTTTATTATCAAAAGAAGGATACATCAGAAGAGTTGATCCTGATGAATTTAGAATTCAAAAACGTGGTGGACGTGGAGTTAATGTTAATGCTGAACCAAGTGATCCGATTGATTTAATCACAATGGGTAAAATGAGAGATTGAGTAATGTTCTTTACTAACTCAGGAAAAGTATTTAGAACAAAAATGTATAACATTAGACAATACTCAAGAACTGCAAGAGGATTACCTATTGTTAACTTCTTAAATGACTTATCACCTGAAGATAAAATTACTGCTATTTTATGTTTTAGAAACACTAAAAACAAATTTGAATATTTAACATTTGTAACTCAAAATGGAATGATTAAACGTACAAAAGTTAGTGAATTTGAAAACATTAATAGAAATGGTAAAAAAGCAATTACATTAAGAGATGATGATCAATTAGTTTCAGTATTTGCAACAACAGGAAAAGATACTATTTTTGTTGCTAATGAATCAGGAAAAGTAATTAGAGTACAAGAAGATAAAATTCGTGCTATGTCTAGAACTGGTTCTGGAGTTAAATCAATTAAATTAGAAGATAATGATGTTGTAGTTGGAGCAGTAAGTTCATTTAAACTATCTCACATTACAACAGTTTCAAGCAAAGGTATCTTTAAAAAGAGTTTAGTTGATGATTATAGAATTAGTAATAGAAATACTAAAGGTATGAAAGTAATGAATTTAAATGAAAAAACAGGTAAATTCAAAGCTTTAATTCCTGCTAGAGAAACAGATTTAATTGTAATTGTTTCGAGTGATGGAAACATAATCAAAACTAAAGTATCTAATATTCCTACTCTATCAAGAACAGCTACTGGAGTTAAAGGAATAAGACTTGATGATGGTCAAGAAATAAGTGCTATAACTTTAGAATACATTAAACACCCAGATGATTTAAAAGATTTCGAAGACGAAGAATAGTAAAAAAATCACTTCAACCTTATTGGTGTAAGTGATTTTTTATTTTTGTAAAAGTTACAATCTTTTCTATGTAAAACGCTTGAATTAAAAAAAAAAAAAAAGAATGATATTAAGTACTGCATACCAATAACGCGTTGTATGAAATATGACCTTATTCGTACTTATCTAAATTAAAAATATATTTTCGATTTAAAGAGGTACAAATTTTACTATGAAAAAATTATTAACAATTTTAGGATCAGTTGCAATGGTTGCTACAACTGGAGCAGTTGCAGTAGCATGTAAAACTGAAGCTAAACCTGATAAACCAGTAGTTCAAAAACAAAAATTAACTGATTTAGTTACAGTTAAAACTGGTATTGAATTAGCACCTGCAGATAAAGGTGATGTTAAAAAAGTTGTTGATGCTGTTAATGCAAAAAACCCAAATGCAAAACTTGATCATGAACAATTAGCGGTTGAAGCTATTCAAGGAGCTGAAAATAAATTAAAACTTTCAGCAAAACAAGACTCAGCTAAATATGAAGGATCAGTAGAAATTGAATTTACAGCACCTACACCAGACCCTGTAGTAAAACAAAAATTAACTGATTTAGTTACAGTTAAAACTGGTATTGAATTAGCACCTGCAGATAAAGGTGATGTTAAAAAGTTGTTGATGCTGTTAATGCAAAAACCCAAATGCAAAACTTGATCATGAACAATTAGCGGTTGAAGCTATTCAAGGAGCTGAAAATAAATTAAAACTTTCAGCAAAACAAGACTCAGCTAAATATGAAGGATCAGTAGAAATTGAATTTACAGCACCTACACCTACTCCACCAGCTGCTGAAAATGGAGTCAATGCTTCTTAATAAATTAAATAATTTAGAGTGTCACAAGACACTCTTTTTATTTGTATTAATCTGCTCACTCAAACTTTAGATTTTGGACAATTCCCTGTTTTGAATTTCTGTTTTCTTCTTCTCTGATAAACATTTTTTCAGTATAGTTCTTTTTGTTTCTTCTTGCTTCAATCATAGATTTATCTAAGAAATTATTTTGATAGAAAACATAATACTTAATATCATTTTCAACGCCTATTCTATGATTTCTTTTCATTGATTGAGCATGATCTTTATAAAGTGCTATAGAAAATCAAATTGTATTGGTATATTTTTGTCAGTTCATTCCAGTTGATCCAGAAGCATAATTTGCAATAATTACTCTCTTTTTATTTTCAGATGTTTTAGTATCTTTTAGTTTTTCATATTCTTTGTAATGTTTATCAGTTTTAGTTTTACCATTTCAAGTATCTATTTTATATTCTAGTTCTTGACATATTTTTAGTATTTCATCATATTCAGCTTCGTAGTTATAAAAGATAATATAGTTATCAGGATTGTTAGATAATAGTTCTTTTAATTTTTCTAATCTAGAATAATCAAATCATTTGTAATTTTTCTCATTTCCTTGAAAACCTATAGAGATTTGTCTAGATCTTAATCAATATCCACCAGTACTATTTGTTGCAAATCAATGATATTCTGGATAACTTAAATTTCTATAAAAAGGATTATAAACAAGGTTACAATCATCATCTTTGTAATTGTGTTCTATGTTATTTTTGTTACAGAATTTGAATAGATCACTTTCTAAGACTTCTTTTTGTGTTAATAATTTAAATTCTTTTGAGATAGGTAATTCTATGTATTCTTCTTTAATATTAGTTAGTTCTATTACATCTTCTGTTCTTAAACAAACTGCATAATTATTAATTAATTCAACTAATTGATCTATGTTCTTATACCCTTTAACCGGTCTTTTATATTCAGGTAAACTTTTTATGTTTCTTCTTACTGCAAAATTCTCAAGAAACTTAGTTTTAGTCATTTCTAAACCTAAAAATTTTAGTTGATTATATACATCAACATATCCTATACTAACTGGAGTTCCTGTTAATAAATACAATCTAAATTTATCTACGTTATTAAAATATTTTCTATTATATTTTTCAATTCCTTCAATAAAATTAGTAATTACTTTAGAAGTTATAGGTGTACTATTTTTTATTCGATGACTTTCATCAATTATGATTGCTATTTTTTGATCTTTATGAGCAAAAACAAATTTCTTTAAAAAGACAGGGATTTTGTCTTTTGTTTTTTCTTCTTTAATATTTATAAAAGATTCAAAATTTAAAATTAATGCTTCTTTTTGATTTTTATCAAATTCAACTTCATCAATCTTTTTTTGAAATCTATTATATACAGTGAAATTTAAATCATTTACTAAGTGATCAGCAAAACTTCCTTTTTCATTTTCTTGTTTTACAGCAATAGGTTTAGGACAAATTACAATAATTGCATCAGCATTAAATTGCTCGCAAAAACTTAAACTCAAAATAGTTTTACCTAACCCCATATCTAAAAATAGTCCTAGTTTAGTTTTATCTTTATTTTTAAGAAGAACTTCTTTTTGAAAATCTTTAAGTTTATTAAATAATGTCATAATTATCTCTTTCTATATTTAAGATATTGTTCAGTATTATTTTAAAAATAATAAAAATTAATCACAATAGGCAAAAAAAACTTTATTTTTTTCTAATTCTATAATGTAGATATATTTAATAAATGTTTACCAACAAGTTAATATGAAGAAAATTTGTCCCGAAAATTATATAATTTTAGGGATAAAAGGAGAGAAAATTATGACATATATATCACAAATTCAAGATAGAATTAATGACCTGAAAAATGGAAAAGTATTTATCAGCGATGATTTTTTAGATATAGCTTCTAGTGAAACTGTTCGTAGAACTCTAAATAAGTTAGCAAAAGAACAAAAAATTAGAAGAGTTATGAATGGTTTTTATTACTCTCCTAGATACAGTGAGCTAATTAAAGAATATGAACAAGTTAGAATTGAAGAGTTAGCAAAAGCTATAGCTAGAAAGAATAACTGAGATATTGCTCCTTTCGGATTAGCTTGTTTGAACATTTTGGGTTTATCTACTCAAGTTCCAGTTAAAGTAATATATGTTTCTAGCGGAAAATCTAAAATTTATAAAGTAGGTAAAATGCTTTTAGAATTTAGAAAAGTAAGTTCTAGAGAAATATCAAACATGTCTTTAAAAACAAGAATAGTTATCCAAGCTATAAAAGAAATTGGAAATGAAAATATGACAGATAATTATATAGATAGAATAAGAAAGGAATTAACTGAATCTGAAAAACAAAATTTATTAGTTGAAGCCAAAAATACAACTAAATGAATTTATGAACATATCAAAGAAATATGTAAGGAAGTAAGTGAATAACCATTCACACACAAACTGTCCTAAATAAAATTTGTCCCGAAAATGATATAATTTTAGGGATAAAAGGAGAGAAAATTATGACATATATATCACAAATTCAAAATCGAATTAACACTTTTGAATATGATAAAGTGTTTATTGCTGATGATTTTTTAGATATAGCTTCTAGTGAAACTGTTCGTAGAACATTAAATAGATTAGCAAAAGAACAAAAAATCAGAAGAATTATAAACGGTTTTTATTATGCTCCTGAGTATAGTGATTTTATTAAAGATTATGAAGACTTTGATATATATGAATTAATTGATGCAATAGCAAGAAAATACAATTGAGATATCGCTCCTTTTGGTCTAGCATGTTTAAATATATTGAGTTTATCTACTCAAGTGCCTGCTAAACTTATTTTTGTTTCTAATGCTAAATATAAAACATTTAATATAGATGGTATGACAATAGAATTTAGAAAAGTAAATCATAAAGAAATATCAAATATGTCTATAAAGACAAGAATAGTTATCCAGGCCATAAAAGAGTTAGGAAAAGGAAAAATAGAAAAGTACCATATAGATAGAATAAGATGAAGATTAACTGAAGCTGAAAAACAAAATTTATTAGTTGAAGCAAGACACACAACAAAATGAATTTATGAATATATTAAAGAAATATGTAAGGAGGAAAATGAATAAATTTTATGTAGAAACTATTAGAGATCTAAAAAATCTAATTAAAAGATCATCTAAAAAAAGTAGCATAGCTCCTGAAATTATAGAAAAGGATTATTGAGTTAGTTTTTTATTAGATTATATTCTTAATGAAAATAAATACTCAAAATTATTTACTTTTAAAGGTGGAACCTCATTATCTAAATGTTTCAACGTTATTAAAAGATTCTCAGAAGATATTGATCTAATTTTGGATTGAGATATTCTAGGATATAAACTAGATGAACCTTATATTAATCGATCAATAACAAGTCAAAGTAAATTCAATCCAGAAATGAATAAAAGAACAGCAGAATTTTTAAAAGAAAGATTTATAAAAACATTAGATGAAGATCTAAATAAGTTTGATCTTAAGTTTTACATTGACAAAGAAGATGAAAACATAATTTGATGCAAATACCCAAGTTTTTACACATCAAGTTATATAATTCAGGAAATAAAATTAGAAATAGGTTCTATTGCAAGCACAACTCCTTTTAAAGAAGTAGAAATAAGTAGTATCATTGACGAAGTCTTTCCTGGAATATTTACTAATTCATCTATTATAAGAGTAATTGATCCAGAAAGAACATTTTGAGAAAAAGCACTAATTTTACATTCAGTATGTAACAAACCTGAAGATAAAACTTTTAACACAAGATATGCAAGACATTATTATGATTTGTATTGTCTAGCAAATTCATCTTATAAAGAAAAAGTGTTACAAAATATACAATTGCTTAAAGAAGCAACTGAATTTAAAAAGAAATTTTACTGAATTAAATATGCAAATTATGATGAAGTTTTAAAAAATAAAAAATTAAAATTAATTCCTAGTGAGTTTAGAATTGAACAAATTAGAAAAGATTATATAGATATGAAATCAATGTTTTATGGAGAAATTATTGAATTTGATAAAATCCTAGAAACACTTAAAAATTTAGAAAAAGAAATTAATGATAAACTGTCAAAAGAAAATATTTGAAATTAGAAAAAAAACAAAAGTTTTAAATTATTATTAAGCAGAAGTTTACCGCATAAATTAACTATACAAACATCTTAAAATATAATAAAAAAGCAGTTATTCCATAAATAAAGGAGTTATTATGAATTTAATTGAAAAAATTAACAAAAACAGAGTTTTTTTATCACCCCAAGAAGTAAAAGTTTGTGATTATATATTAAACAACATTGCCAATTATAAATCTTTTTCAATTAAGTTTTTAGCAAACAAGTTGAAAGTGCAACCATCAGTTATATCACACACTTTATATAAATTAGAAATTGGTGGATTAAAGCAATTAATTAAAATTTTAGAAAACAATTTTAATTTTTATAAAAGTGAAAACCAAGTCTTTTCTAACAATCTTGTAGCTGAGTTTAAAAAACAAGTTAATAAAACATTTAACTCTTTAAACAATGATATTGATATTAATCTAGTTAAAAAAGTAGTAGATGAAATGTTATCAAGTAAAAAGATTATTTTATTTTGTACTGGTAAAACTAAGATATTAGTCAGTTTAATGTTTTTTTGATTATTAGAACTTAACTTAAGAGTTGAACTTTATTCTAATTTGTTTGATCATAATGCTTATGATGTTAATGATGCTTGTGTTGTAGTTGTTTCTGCTTCAGGAAATAATTCTAAAATTAATAGATATTTAAATTTAATAAACAATAAAAACTATAGATCACTTATTGCAATTACATCTTCAACAGAATTTAAATGTGATATTAAACCTACTTATCATTTACACGGTAGTCAAAACAATTTCTTTTTAAATGACAATAAAACCACTCCAATTATTGAAAAATATAAGATCCAATATATTATGGATTTATTGTTTTTAACAATTTTAAATGAAGTGGATCTAGAAAATATTAAGTTTCAAGAAAAAACAAAAACAACAAACGTAATTTAAAAGCATGGAATTATTAAAAGTATCACCTTATTTTTTAATAAAATATGAGGTAATCAACTAAAAGAAATTGGTTTTAATATAAACAATAATTATAAGGCTGGAGAAGCTTGAGTTATTTCTGGTTATAAAAATAAATCTAGTTATATAACCACTAAAGGTAAATATGAGTTTAAAAGATTTGTTTTAAAATCATAGACATTAATTAATAACTATCAAGGTGAGTATCCTCTATTAGCTAAGATTATTACAACAAGCGAAAATTTATCTGTACAAGTGCACCAAAATGATGATGTTGCTATTTGCAAATATAACCAACTAGGAAAACCTGAATCCTGATATGTTTTAGATTGTAATAAAGATAGTTCATTAGTTTATGGACATAATGCAAAAACTAAAAAAGAATTAGAAGAAATGGTTATTAATAATCAATGTTATTAAAAACTGTTGATATAAAGAAATCTGATTTTTTATACGTACCAACTGGTAAGATTCATGCTATCACTTCAAATGTTGTTATATATGAATTACAACGTTCAAGTGATGTTACTTATAGATTTTATGATTTTAATAGAATTGATAGTTCAACAAATCAATATAGAGAATTACATACTATTGATTCAATCAATTGTACAACCGATCCTGACTCAAAAAAAGTTATTATTAACAATTTTAAAAATAAAACATTTACAAGTAAAGAGTTTTCATTATATGTATTAGAATGTGATGGTTATAAAGAATTTGAAACTAACTAAAGTTGTGATTGATTACAACTGACAGTTATTGGTGGTTGTGGTTTAATTAATAGTGTTAGTTTTGAAAAATCTGAATTTGCAAAACAATAAATCAAGTAGAAAAGCTTATTATAAAAGGAAAAATTACTGTTATTAGTTCTTGAATTAAAAAACAAACTAATAAAGAGTTTGTTTTTTTTATGGAATTTCTAAAAAATTTAAAAAAATATCATTGATATAGTAGTAGTTCTTTTATTATTTAAATTTAAAATAAATTTGGGAGGTATAACATGTCATTTTCGTCTAAAGAAACATTTAAAAAATCAAATCTTAAATCTTGACTTTCTGAGTTTAGAGCGAGTTTAGAAAAATTTGGTCGTGCTATTTTAGTTCCAGTGACTGTAATTCCATTATTAGCATTAATTGGAGCTATTGGATATACTGGTCAAGCTATTTTAGCTGCTAAGTATGTTGGTGCTAATAAACCACCAGCTGCATTAGAGTTAACAATTAATGCGATTAAAGATTTAGGTATGATAGCTATTACCAACATTGACTTTTTAGTAGCTGTAGGATTAGCTGCTGGGTTAGCAAGAACTGAAAAGGTGTCTGCTGCACTTTCTGGGTTGATGGCTTATGCTGCTATTCATTTAGCAACAGCATTGATATTAAAAGTTATATATACAGATCCTGCTAAAGCAACAATAATAGTAGATGGCGTTTCAAAACAAATTAAAGATGTTTTTGGATTAAAACAAAGATTTGGAGTATTATCATTTCAATATAGTGCATTTGGTGGGATGTTAGCTGGATTATTAGGTTATGTAATCCATAAATACACATATAAATTAAAATTCCCAGAAGTACTTTCATTTTTTGGAGGTCCTAAATTTTCACCAGTTGCTGCTACTTTAGCTGGTTGAGTATTTGGATTATTATTAGGTTACATTTGAATTTATATTAATAAAGGACTATATTCATCTGGACAAGGTTTAAAAAAATTAGGTGCATTTTCTCCGTTCTTATATGCATCAGCTGAACGTGCATTATTACCTTTTGGTATACACCACGTATTAAACTTCTTTGTTTACTATACTCCTGTTGGAGGAACTTATATCACTCCAGGGCCTGATTCTAAAACTATAGAAGGTGTTCTTAATGTTGCACTTGCAAAATTAGCAAACAATGAAAAAATTCTTGCTAAAGATACATGAGTAATTAATGGTACTTATGTAACTAAAATATTTAGTTTAACAGGAGCAACTTTAGCAATGTTCTTTGTAATGCCAAAAGTTAACAGAAAAGTTTATGGTTCTTCTATAATTTCTGCTGGTGCTGTATCTGCATTATCAGGAGTAACTGAACCTATTGAATTTACATTCTTATTTGTGGCACCATTATTATATGTAATTCACGTTTTCTTAAGTGGTTTTCAAAATATGATAATGTATCTATGTAATTTTGGAGCAGTCACAACACGTGGTAGTGGTATTATTACTTGATTAATAGTTAACCCTGCAAACTACAGATTAATTCAAAATGTTTGAGGTACATGAGTAGTTGGACCGGTAATGTTAGGTGTGTACTTTGGTATCTTCACATTTATGATTAAAAAATTCAATTACAAAACACCAGGTCGCGAAGATGGTGGTTTAACTCATCTAGTAACTAAAAAAGAATATAAAGAATTAAAAAACAAAAAAGAAGACATTGAATTGGAACAAGAATTAAAAGAAATTCAAAAACTGGAAGCCAACCAAACATCTTCTAAAAAAGAAGCATATGATGAAGAGTTTTTAAACAATATTATTGAAGGTTGTGGAGGAGCTGAAAATATTAAAATTATGGCAAACTGTGTAACTAGATTAAGAGTTACAATGTATGATAAAACAAAATTCAATAAAGAAATTGTAGATAAAACTAAACCATATGGTTATAAAGAAATTGGTGATCAAGTTCAAATTATTTATGGACCAAAAGTAACAAACATAGCAACATTGGTTCGTGAAAAATTAGGTATTGAATCATAATAACTATAATATAATTTTAAAATTTCGGTTATCAAATAGTTTTTAAAAAGTACAAATCCATAAAGAATTTGCACTTTTTATATAGTTAAAAAATAGACAAGGAGGATAGTTGGTTTGAAAAATGATTTTGTAAAACAAAACAAAGGAAAATTTAAAACATATTTTTTTAATGTTAGATCTAATTTAGAAACATTTGGTCGCGCTATTTTAGTTCCAGTTACTGTAATTCCATTATTAGCATTAATAGCGGCTATTGGATATGCTGGTCAAGCTATTTTAGCTGCTAAGTATGTTGGTGCTAATAAACCACCAGTAGCATTAGAGTTAACAATTAATGCGATTAAAGATTTAGGCATGATAGCTATTACCAACATTGACTTTTTAGTAGCTGTAGGATTAGCTGCTGGGTTAGCAAGAACTGAAAAGGTGTCTGCTGCACTTTCTGGATTGATGGCTTATGCTGCTATTCACTTAGCAACAGCATTGATATTAAAAATTATATATACAGATCCTGCTAAAGCAACAATAATAGTAGATGGAGTTTCAAAACAAATTAAAGATGTTTTTGGATTAAAACAAAGATTTGGAGTATTATCATTTCAATATAGTGCATTTGGTGGGATGTTAGCTGGATTATTAGGTTATGTAATCCATAAATACACATATAAATTAAAATTCCCAGAAGTACTTTCATTTTTTGGAGGTCCTAAATTTTCACCAGTTGCTGCTACTTTAGCTGGTTGAGCATTTGGATTGTTATTAGGTTATATATGAATTTATTTAAACAAAGGATTATTTTATAGTGGTCAAGGTTTAAAAAAATTAGGTGCATTTTCTCCGTTCTTATATTATTCACTTAACCGTGCCTTAATTCCTTTTGGATTACACCAAGTATTAAACTTCTTTGTTTATTACACTCCAGTTGGTGGACAATGAACAGACCCTAGTGGTAATCAAATTACTGGAATAATAAATATATCATTATCTAAATTAGCTTTTCAAGAAAAAATAACAGCAGAAGACACTTGAGCAACAAACGGTGTTTTTGTGAACAATATGTTTAGCCTTACTGGTGCTGCTCTTGCAATGTTTTTTGTAATGCCAAAAGCTAACAGAAAAGTTTATGGTTCTTCTATTATTTCTGCAGGTACAGTTTCATTTTTATCAGGAGTAACTGAACCATTAGAATTTACATTCTTATTTGTAGCACCAATATTATATATATTTCATGCTATATTTGCTGGTCTTCAAAATATGTTAATGTATGTGTTTAATTTTGCATCAGTCACAACACGTGGTAGTGGTATTATTACTTGATTAATAGTTAATCCAATTAACTTTAAATTAATATCTAACGTTTGAGGAACTTTAGTTCTTGGTCCAATTTTTGGTGCAATTTATTTTGTAGCATTTTACTTTATGATTAAAAAATTCGATTACAAAACACCAGGTCGCGAAGAAGGTGGTTTAACTCATCTAGTAACTAAAAAAGATTACAAAGAATTAAAAAACAAAAAAGAAGATATTGAATTAGAACAAGAATTAAAAGAAATTCAAAAACTTGAAGCCAACCAAACATCTACTAAAAAAGAAGCATATGATGAAGAGTTTTTAAACAATATTATTGAAGGTTGTGGAGGAGCTGAAAATATTAAAATTATGGCAAACTGTGTAACTAGATTAAGAGTTACAATGTATGATAAAACAAAATTCAATAAAGAAATTGTAGATAAAACTAAACCATATGGTTATAAAGAAATTGGTGATCAAGTTCAAATTATTTATGGACCAAAAGTAACAAACATAGCAACAATGGTTCGTGAAAAGTTAGGAGTGGAATCATAATGCCTTGTGAAAGAATAATAGATAATATTTATTTGGGAGATCAATTTTCTAAAAAAATAATTAACCCACAAAAAGAATTAAAAATAAGTAACATTTTTTATAACATTCTATCAAATAGTGATGAAGAAATTTTATATAAAACAAAAAACTTTATTTTAACAAAAAACAAATTAGCTATTAATTTATTAGATTCTCATGATGTAGATGATTTTAGTGATGATCTTTTTGCACCAGCTATTAAATTCTTATTAGAAAATGATATAAACACAACCTTATACACTCATTGCCAATTAGGTATTAGTAGAAGTGCATCTACTATCTTTATGTTTTTAGTAATTAAAGGAGTAATTGATAATAATTTAACTTTCAAACAAGCATTAAAAAAATATGTCACAGACATTTATCCATTTATGAAAGTGAATCTAGGTGTATATAAATATTTAGAAAACAATTATCCTTTTCATAATTTAAAACAATTAGCAAAAAATGATTGAAAGGATTTTAAGTAATGATTTATATAGATTTTGATTGAAATAAAGTTAATATTTGAAATGAAGATAAATTACTAAAAACAGAAAAAGCATTAGTTTTAAGAGATCTAGTATCAAAAGATATTATTGCGATTGGTGATATTACAGATCAAGAAATGAGAAAACCAGGCAATTTCTTATCAATTAATTGTACAGAAAATCGTAAAATAGGGTCTTTTGAAGATTTAAAAATAAGAGTCAATCAATTAGTGTTAGATAACAATATAACTGATTTCAAAATAGTTAACAGATACAATGTAGATATTAAAGATTTTAATACTATTGATGAAATTGAGTTTTTAAAAATATTAGCAGGTTCTAATGATTATTATGTTGAATTAAGAAATGATGAAATAGTAATTTTTGATAATAATAAAAATAGTATTCAAACCATTAAAAAAGGAAGAGCATTTTTACAACATCATATTCAAAGTTTATTTTATTTAAACTATAATGCTACATTAAATACTAAAAAAACTTGAGATTTAATTAGTCAAATTAACTCTAAACAAACTATAAATACAGTAGTTTGTAGATCATACATTACAGGAGTTGATGTTGATATTACAATTACCGATCAACAGTTTTTAACTAATGTATTTAAAATAATAAACGATCAAGTTAGTGCTTTAATAGATACTAATAAGTCAGTAAAATATGATGAACTTTATTTAGAAAGTTTTAATTGTGTATTATAAAATGGATGCAAAATATATTGTTTTAATAGTTAATATAGTAGTTGGAGTAATATTATTAATAATTGGTGGTTTATTACAACTTTATATTAAAAAGAAAAATGCAATTACTTTTAATACTCAAAAAACTAGTAAAAGACAAACATTTTTATCTTTAATATCAATAAGTTTAATAGTTGCAGGGATTTTAGTTTTACTATTAGGTGGTTTAAGTCAATTTATAACAAATATTGTAAATTAAAGCCTTTAAAGGCTTTTTTATTTATAAAAAATTATGGAATAAAAGTTAATAAAAACTTTTATAGAAAGGCAATTTGTCCCGAAAATTATATAGTTTTTAGGACAAAATAATTAAAAAGCAAAAGTAAATTGACATACTCATGAAAAAAAGTCGGAATTCCGACTAAATTTCACGAGTTAACTTTTTACTAATTTAAATTTTCATATAAAAAAGATCAAATAAAAATTTAAAATAGACTAGTCTATTTTAAATAGTTTCTTAGAATTTAAAGTAGTTTGTTTTATAACTTCTTCAACAGTTACATTTTTCAATTCAGCTACTTTTTCCGCTGTGTAGTAAATATATTTAGGGTGATTTAGTTGACCTCTAAAAGGATGAGGAGTTAAATAAGGTGCATCAGTTTCTAATAATAATTTATCTAACGGTATTACTTTAACTGCTTCTTGTAAATCTTTTGCATTTTTAAAAGTAACGGCCCCACCAATATTTATATAACAATCTAGATCTAAAAACTTTAAAGCATATTCTTTATTTGCTGAAAAACAATGTACAACTTTAGGTATTTGATTTAGATCTTTAATGATTTCTATAACATCATCATATGCTTCATAAACATCTTTTAAATCTCTAATGTGCATTTGTAAAACTTTGTTATGCTTTATTGCTAAATTAATATGAGCTTTAAAAAATTCTTTTTGTAATTGTTCATCTTCTCTAGTGTAATAATAATCTAATCCAGTTTCACCTATTGCAACAACTTTTTGATGACTAGCTAATTGATCTAATTGATCTATCACACTTTTATCATAATTAGATACTTCATTCGGATGAATAGCGACTGCTACATAAACATCATTAAACTCTTCTGATAATTCGACTGCTTTTTTTGAACTAGTTAAATCAAAACTAGCACATAATCACCCACCAACATTGTGTTTGTAAGATTCTTCTATCATTTCTTTAATATTTGCATCTTTATATCTAAAATCATCATTAAAATGTATATGATTATCAAAAATTTTATTATTGTCCATAACTTAACCTCTCGTTTAATATAATAAAATTTTAACAAATAACATATAATAACTATAAAATATAATTACAAAGGAGGAACTAAAATGAGTAAAGTTCTTGTTTTAAAAACAACAGCGCAACCTGATGAAACATCAAACTCAGTTGCATTAACAAAAAGATTTTTAGAAGAATATAAAAAGTTAAATCCAAATGATGAAATCATTGAAATTGACTTAAATAAAGAAGAGGTAGGAACAAGTATTTTGACACAACAATCATTTCCTACATTTTTCCAACAACAAGCAACAATTGATTACATTAAATTATTAAAAAGCGTAGATAAATTAGTTATCGCTTGTCCTATGTACAATTTCTCAACACCAGTTACATTAAAAACTTTTATTGATCACGTTTCTTTAGCTAACGAAACATTCTCATATAAATACTCTAAAAAAGGAGATGCTATTGGATTAGTTACTAATTTAAAAGCTCAAATTTTAGGAGTTCAAGGAGCACCTTTAGGATGATACACTTGAGGAGCACACACTCAATATGTTGAAGGAGCTTTAGGATTCTTAGGAATTAAATTTAATAAAACTGTTTTACTAGCTGGAGTTAAAGTTGGAGAATTAGCTCAACTATCACCAGAACAACGTGTTGAAACAATTATTGATGATATTAAAGAAGCTGCTAGAACATTTTAATAAATTGTAAAAGAGGGATAGTTTTATCCCTCTTTTTGTATCTTAAAATATTTTTTTAATTTTCTCTAAAATCAATAACTGCTCTACCTATGAAATCACCTTTTTCAAGTTTTTCAAATATTTCAGCTACTTGATCTAATTTAACAACTTTAGTTACTTCTGATTTAACTAATCCTCTAGCAGCATAATCTAAAGCTTCTTGTAAATCTTTACGAGTACCTACAATAGATCCTGCTAGTTCACGTTCTAATAATACGGTTCAGAAAACAGAAACACCAAACTCATCTTTTCCTAATTTATCTTTAGCAGGAAGTCCTACTAACACTTGACGACCACCACGTCTTAACATTTCCATTCCTTGGTTAGCTGCAGATGTTGCAACTGAAGTGTTAACTACTCCATGAGCTCCACCATTTGTAACTTCAATAACTTTTTCAATAGCATTAACTTTTTTACTATTAAATGCAAATTCTGCACCTGATTTTAAAGCTAGATCAACTTTTTCATCAGTTACATCAATACCTATAGCTCTATAACCCATTGCTTTAGCGTATTGAATAGCCATTTGACCTAGTCCACCAACTCCAATAACAACAACAAAATTGCCAGGTTTTAATTTAGCTTGTTTAACAGCCTTATAAGTAGTTACTCCTGCACAAACAACTGGAGCACCTGTTATGATATCTAAATCTTTTGGAACTAATCCGACAAAATCTTCATGACCTATTGCATATTCAGCATATGATCCATCTTTTGTATATGCTGACATATTTTGATCAGGACACAATGTCTCTCTACCACTTAGACAGTATTCACAGTGACCACAAGCATCATGTAATCAAGCAAGACAAACTCTATCTCCAACTTTTAAATGTGTACATCCAGGACCTAGTTTAGTAACAATACCAATTCCTTCATGACCAGGTATTAATGGATATTTAGGTTCAACTAATCAATCATAATTTGCTGCGTGTAAATCTGTGTGACAGATCCCGCTAGTTTCCATTTTGATCAAGACTTCTTTTTCCTTTGGTTCAGGAATATCTACCATCTCTACACTTCATTTGTGTGGTTCACTAACCACAAAAGCTTTCATCTTTGCCATAAATCCCCCATATTGAAAACATTAATAGAAATATTCTTTATATATTTCAACTAAATTATAGTTTTTAATTATCACATTTAGTGAAAACGCGACGCATATTTATTAATTTGAAAAATAAACCGTTTATTGTTATTTTTTTCATTTTTCAATATAAAAAAGACAGATCATTTTCTGTCGTTTTCTTATTTGTTAACTATTAAATTTTTGTATTCATGAATCTATTTTATTTTCATGTTTCTTGTAGTCTTCAAAAATTTCTTTCATATGTTTTAGAAAATTAATTTTAGATTGTTCTTTATTTTTACTTATTTCTGCAAGTTTATTTAAAGCTTCACTTAAAGAACTAAAAGGTTTTGAATCTCCATAAAATTCTAAAAGCTTAGATAATGATTTTCCAACATTTGAAGCAAAGAAATTTTTTAACTCTTCTAATTTTAAATCATCGAGTTTTTCTTTTTCTTGATCTTCTTTTAAACCATTTACAAATTTTTCAATTTTTGGTCCGATTTTGTTTTTTGATTTCATCGAACTCTTTTTCAAATTGTGTTACACCGATGCTTTTGATATTTTCTCCACCAATTTTTAATTCTTTAGGTTGTTCTTTGATGTCGTCTTTTTTATCTGATTTAGGCTTTGCTTGCACATCATTTTTAGCACATGAAACTGCAACAACCCCAGCTGTAGCAACCATTCCAAATACTGATAATATAGATACTAATTTTTCATATTCTCATCCCTATTTTTGATTTTTATGAAACGATATTATCATATTTAAATAAATATTTTTTATTTTTTACAATGAAAAATTTGTATCAGTTTATGTGTGAAATATTAGTAATTTAATCAATGTATTTATCTATAATTTTGATAAATAAAAAAATAGCATTTGCTATTTTTATTTTAAGTTTAAGAAACCACATACTTGTTTATCAATTCATCTATTTTAATTTTGTATTTTTCATAATCATCAAATGTAGATTTAACAGATTCTAAGAAATTTGTTTTAGATTTTTCTTTGTCTTCATTTTTTTCTGAAAATTTCTCTGCAGCCTCTTTTATAGAACCGAATGCTTTAGAATCTTCATAAAATTGATAAATACTAGCTAAAACTCCACCTTCTTCGGATCCTAGAATTTTTTCAGCCTCACTTTTTTCTATTGATTTCAACTTATTTATTAACTTTTCAATTTTTGGACCAACAATTTTTTTAATATTTTGAAATTGTGTTTCAAGTTGTCTTTCATCAATTTTCTCTTCAATAGTTTTTTCTTTTATTTCACTTCTAGCACATGAAACTGCAACAACCCCAGCTGTAGCAACCATTCCAAATACTGATAATATAGATACTAATTTTTTCATATTCTCATTCCTATTTTTGATTTTTATGTCTCTATACTATCACTTTTAAAATGTTGTTGTTAAAAACTTACAAATTATTTTCCTAAACAATATTTTCTAAAAATGTTATCAATAATTTCATCTTCATATTCAACACCTATTAATTCATTTAATAAGTTTCATGCATCATATAAGTCAACATTAACTATATCAATAGGCATTCCTGATTTAATTACATCTAAAGCAGTTGTTAGTTTAGTTTTAATTTGTTCAACTAATGCGATTTGATTTAATCCAATTAAAATTAGTTCATCATTTTTTTTGATTTCTTCGTTGTTATACATTTGATTAATTTTTAAAATTAGTTGATCTATATCTTGATTTTTAGCACTAGTAAATACAACGTTATTATATTTTTGATTCAATGATTCAACTTGTTTGTCATCAAGTTGATCAGTTTTATTAACAACTAGAATTCAATTTTTATCATTTAATAATTCAAAAATTTCTTTATTATCTTTATCATCAATATTATTGTAGTTAACAACAAATAAAACAAGATCAGCTTTATTAATTAAATCTTTAGATTTTTGAATTCCTAGATTTTCAACAATATCATCAGTTGATCTAATTCCAGCAGTATCAATTAAATCTAAAGTTACATTTTCTAAACTAATTTGTCCTTCAACAATATCACGAGTAGTTCCTGGAATATCAGTAACAATTGCTTTATCTTCATTAATTAAAGTATTTAAAATAGATGATTTACCTACATTAGTTTGACCAATAATTGCTGTTTTAATTCCTTCTGAATTTTTAAATGCCATTTTTGATCTAATTAAAAGTTTATTGATTTGGTCATTTATTATCTCTAATAATTTAGTTAAATCTTCAACACTTGACCCTTCAACATCATCATAATCAGGATAATCAATTGAAACTTGAATTCTACTAATAATATCTAAAAGATTATCTTTTAATTCAATAACAGCTTTATTGTTAGCCCCACTCATATTAGCAACACCAATTTTTAAAGCTAACTCATTTTTAGCGTGAATTAAATTGTTAATACCTTCAGCTTGAATTAGATCTATCTTTCCATTAACAAATGATCTTTGACTAAATTCACCTCTCATAGCCATTCTAGCTCCTGATTGAGTAATTATATTAATAATTCTATTAGTGTTTAGAATACCACCGTGACAAGCAATTTCAACTACATTTTCACCGGTAAATGAATTAGGAGCAACAAAACAAGTTAAAACAACTTCATCAATTAATTCATCTTTAAAATAAAGTTTTCTAACAAATATTCCTCTTTTAGTTTGTATTTGATCTTTTTCTTTTAATAATCTATTAATTACAGTAAAAGCTTCATCTCCACTAATTCTAATTAAAGCTATTGCTTGAGTTGAAATATTAGTAGCAGGAGCGACAACTGTATCTTGTAATGTAATCATTAAACCATCTCTTTTCTTTTATCAATATAATTTTATAAGACTAATTTATTAATGGTAGTGAAATATTAAACAAAATGATACTTACCAATTATATATGTAATAAATTTATAGCTATACAAATAAAGCGCTAGAAACATTAAGTAAAACAACTAATTTTTTAAAATATTTAATTATTAAAATTAGAAGTTATAAAACTATTGGAAATGTATTTTTATTTATAAGTTTGAATTTCTTTTATATAATGTATTTAAGTTATAAAAGTATTTGGGGGTTAATATGAGTTTAATAGTTTTAGAAAATATTTCGCATCAAAATGGTGGAAAAATTCTATATAGAGATTCTGAAATGAGAATCAATAAAGGTGAACATGTTGCACTTGTAGGACCTAACGGAGCTGGTAAAACAACTTTATTAAATATCATAGCTCAAAAAATAGTTCCAGATCACGGGACTATAGAATGACATCCAAAAGCAAAAATAGGTTATCTAGATCAACACCAAGAAGTAGATATGAATATTACTAGTCAAGATTATTTAAAAGATGCTTTTAAATATTTATATGAAATAGAAGAAAAAATTAATAAGATTTATGAAAATATGGCTATTGAATATAAAGAAGAAGATCTAGTTAAAGCTTTAGAATTACAAGATTATTTAACAAGTCATGGTTTTGATACAATTGACAAAACAATTGGAAACTTAGTTTCAGGTTTAGGTATTAATCCTGAAAATATGACAAAAAAATTAGGTCAATTATCAGGTGGACAAAGAGGAAAAATTCTATTAGCTAAGTTATTATTAAAAAATGATGATTTTATTTTATTAGATGAGCCTACTAACTTTTTAGATATTGAACAAGTTGAATGATTAGCTAACTTTTTAAATGATTATGAACACGCATTTTTAGTAGTGAGTCATGATATTGATTTTATAAATAAAATTTCTAAAATAATTTTTGCAATTGAAAATCAAGAAATCAATCGTTATGTTGGAGATTACAATAAATACTTAGAATTATCAGCTTTAAAAGCAGAACAATATGATAAAGCAAGAGAATCTCAACAACAACAAATAGCTAAATTAAAAGATTATATTTCAAGAAATGCAGCTCGTGCATCAACTGCAAGAAGTGCTCAATCAAGACAAAAACAACTAGATAAAATTGAAGTTATGGATCAACGTCAAAAACTTGTTAAACCTAAAATGAGTTTTAAATACAAAAGGCCTAATTCAGCAGTTGTAGTAAAAGCTGAAAACTTAGAAATCGGTTATGATTTTGTTTTAACTGACCCTTTAACATTTGAATTACGTGAAGGTCAAAAATGTATCGTTAAAGGTTACAACGGTATTGGTAAAACTACATTTTTAAAAACTATTGCAAATGAAATTAAACCAATAAGCGGTTGATCAAAACTAGGTGATGGAGTTGAAGTTAGATATTTCCATCAAACTGAAGATTTTGATGATTCTGAAACTCCTATTTCATATCTAATGAATCGTCATCCAAAAATGCTAGAACCAGAAATAAGAGCAACAATTTCAAGATTTGGTGTTAAATCTGAATTAATGCAAAATCCTATGAAACAACTTTCTGGAGGAGAACAAACTAAAGTGAGACTTGCTTCATTAAGTTTAGAACCAGCAAGCTTATTAATATTAGATGAGCCTACTAACCATATTGATGTTCTAGCTAAAGAATCATTACTAGAAGCAATCCAGCAATTCACTGGAACAGTACTAATTACAACTCACGATATTAACTTTGAAACTAACTGAGCAGATAAAGTATTAAACTTTGAAGATTTAGTTGATTAAAAAAGAAAGACGTTCATCACCGAACGTCTTTTAAATTATTTTTTTCATTGACAAAATATGTATTTTTTTATACATATAAAAGATGAATAAAAGGAATTTTACAATATTTTGATCGTTTTATCTTATAACAAAATTATTTTGTTATAAACCCTTTATAGAATTCTTTTATTATTACTATGCACAATTTATTAACTTTAATTAAAGAATTATTTTGTAAGAAAATTAAAGGAGTTATAAGAAAGGAGTTTTAAAAACTAACTTGAAAAACTTAAATAATATATGAAACGATCGAAACAAAAAAATATAGAAAAATAAAAAAATTTTAATAAAAATAGAATATTAAAATATAAACATAATTATGAACAATATAAGTTAAGACTTTATATAAATATTTCAAAAGAATTTAATTTACGTGAGGAATCTGAGATAAATTCCTCAAAATTATTTTATACCATTGTTTGTTATAACTCAATGAAATAATTAACAATATTTAACAATAAAATAACTATAAAAAATTTGTAAATAAAAAAGATATGAAAAGGACTCATATCTTAATTTATTATTTGAATTTTGAAAGCTTTTTTTGGTGAGTTTATTAGTTTGCTTTCTGTTAGAAATCTAAAAAGACTGAATATTTGGGTTATATTTTTTTATCTAGACTCATCTCAAGCATATGACATTTAATTATCATCAGTTTTTGAGTCAACATCAATAATAACATATCTATGAGGCGATCCACCAAACTGTTCATTAAAAGCATCTTTGTTAGGAGAGTTTTTGTTTGCTGTGTGCATTGCTTCAACTTTTACATAATCTCTTAATATGAACTTATCTGCTTTAAATTTATCTTTAGATAATTCTGGATATAGAAAAGCATAGTTGAATATTGAAACTTCATTTCTTTTGTTTTTACCTGTAACATTTTTATCTTTTATATCTATTTTTAAAACACTATAATCAGAAGTTAATATATATAGTTCTCATCTTTCTACAGCTTTTGTTTTACTTCTATCTCAAACTGCATATTGACTTATTTCATTTGTTTTTAATTTTCTAAATGTACCGTATTTAAGTGCATTTTCTTGAGAGTCAATTTTTGCAAATTGGTTATCGTCATCGTAAGCGAAAAAGATAAATTTATCTAAATTAAATAATGTAGATAATCAATTTTGTTTAAATAATTGATTTAAAATATTTCCAAATTTACTTTTTGAAAATGGTTCATCATCTTCTCCATATTTTACAATGAAATTATTAACATAAGATAGATCGGATTTTATTTTATTTAAATCAAATTGTTTATTTAATCCAAGTGCTATTTGTTTTTGTTCATTTACATATTTATTTTTTTCTTCTTCAGAATCTTCTAAGTCTTTAAATTCTAAATTTAATATTTGATTTACATATTCATGTTCTATGAATCTATTTCATTTATCTTCTTTTTGTTTTTCTTTACTAATTTTTAATGCATCTAAATTTATATTATTTTTATTTGTAAAAATCAAAGAAAATGGTAAAGCAAAAATTAGAATTCCAGCTATTGAATATATTATTTTTTTAACTGTCTTATTCATACTAATTCTCCTTTTCATTTTCGTTTGGTTGAACAATTTCGATTTCTACTGAACCTATGTATTTAGTTGAATTTTCTTTTGCTAAAAGTTTAATTTTTGTTTCTTCTATAAATTCAACTCTTAATTGTGATGCATCAAGTTGTAAATTATTTGCTTTATTAACTGCTTCAACAACTTTACTAATCTTAAGTTTATCGTCTTTATCTAATTTGATTCCTGTTTTAGTTTTAATTATGTTTTCTAAAAAGTCTTTTTCAGCTATTAAAAGACCCAAACAAGGAAAACCATAAAGTTTTATTAAATCTTTTTCAAATGCATCATATCCACTTTGATCTTGGTGATAAATACTTGAATGTAAAACGTTTGAAATCGCTGTTGAGCTAATATTATCTGTTTTTGATTCAGCAAAGTATATGATTTTATCTAGTTCTATTTTCATATCAACTGAAGGTGTTTTTGAAGCTTTTATAACAATAAAGAAGTTGTCTTTTCTAATATATATAACATTACTACTTATATGTTTAGACTCACTACCTATTGTTATAACGTTAAGGTTGTTATTATCTATTTTTTTATCTTTAACAGGTTGTTTATTTTTAATAGCTTCTAAAAACTCGTTAGAGTGTTTTGCAACTTTTCCACTACTATTTCTAGTTTCTTCTAGTGTTCAATATTTAGTAAATCTTAAATTAAACTTATCTAGATTTCTTAATAGTAGTATTAAATTTTTTGAATAAAACTCTTTTAATTCTTTAATTGATTCTTCAGATTTAGTTTCTAAATATTTAGCTTTTAATTCATTAGATTTTTTAATAAATTCTTTTGAATTTTCTTCTTTTTGAGTATTTAAATATTTTATTTTTTCAGCTTCATTGTCACCAAAAAGTATTTTATTTAAACTTCTAAAAATTTCTTCAGTTCTATCATTAACGTTTTTGTATACTTCATGATTTCTTGGGATTTGAAGTTCAATATCTTTTGTACTTTTTGAAAGTGAACCTAATAAAAATGCTAATGCTAATAACGGTATTATTAAGTGTGCTAAAGAAATACCGATAACAAGTTTTTTATTTATTTTCATAAATATACCTCATAGAAAATCTAAATATTTTTACTTTGTCTAAATCTTTGTCTTGAATTTTTTTATTTATATTAATTTCATTAATTTTATTTATAGAATCGAAAAGGGCATTTGAATATTGACGTTTTGCTTGAAATTCAAAAAATCGTTTGTCTGTATCTTGATATTGTTGTAATGCAGTTTGTCTTTCGTTTTTGCCAAATTGTTTTGGTGGTTCTTTGCTTCATTTTTGAATTTTTTCAATTGTTGTATTAACTAATTGATCTAATTTTTCTTTGTATTCATCTAATAAATCTTTGTGTTCAGTATATGGTTGAGATTTTTTTGCGTCTTGTTCATATGCTTCTTCTAGTTTATTTTTTCAATCATTAATATACTGTTCAACTTTTGTTCTATCTTGTTTTAAATTTTCAAATAATGATTCGGCTAATCTTGTTTGTTTTAAATCATAATTTCTAAATTTATTACGTACTCTTCAATCATTTATTCAAATATTACGATGACTTGAACTAAAGTCGCTTTTCATTTGATAAATATCTGCATTTTCATATTTATCTTTTTTATCATCAAGATAGTCATCAAGTTTTTGTTTTCTTATGTTAAAAGTTTCTTCTTCTATTTTTTCTAAATTTGATTCAATCTCATCTTTAGTAATGTTTTTATCTTTAAAAATTAACAGATCAGGTAACATTCTAGTTATAAGTTTTTCACCTTCTTTATATTGAATCATTTTTAAAACTTTATAATTGTCATATATTAAATAAAATGTTTTGAATTCTTTTAATTTATCAACTTCAAGAGTTTGATTTTCAAAAGTAATCATACCTGTAGGGAACTTATTATTTATACTTACTAAAGTTGAATTGGCTTGATCATTAAGTTCAAATAATTGTTGATCAACAGCATTTTCTCTATAAAAATCACCATAAGGATTAAAGTTGAAAACAAATTTATCAATATTATTTAATGTTCAATATCAATTAGATGAAAGGTTGTTTTCAATAAGTTTTTTAGCTTTATTTACAACATCTCTATATTGTTTTTCTACATCTTCAGTCACATAATGACCTATAAAAATTGGATAAACAGTAAGTGAATATCTTAAATCAATATATGCAGATCTAGATCTATGTTCTTGAGTATTGATATATCTTTTTTCTAGATCTTTATTATCTTTGTAAATTGAATCTAAAATTTGTTTAATATGATCATTTTCATATAACTTTTTTTCTTTTACAGATCTATTAATTGAATCATTAGGTTTTATTTGTGATGCACAACTAACTACTGATAAAGCCATAAAAGGTAGTATACTAATTTTTAATAACTTTTTCATAGAATAATTCCTCTAAGTCTTTTTCTTTTTTACCTGAATATAAAACTACACCATCATGAATTAGAGTTACAGAATTAACATATTTATCAATTTCAGATAGAATGTGAGAACTAATTAAAATAGCGATATTTTGTTCTTTATTAATTTTTTGTAAAAATGAGAATAATTCATATCTAGCAGTAGGATCAAGATTGGCCGCCGGTTCATCTAATATTAATAACTTAGGATCGTGTAATAAAGCTTGAATTAATAAGACCTTTTTTTGTTGACCTGAAGAAAATGTATAAGGTTTATCTTTTGCTAAATTAGTTATGTCAAACATTTTTAAAAAGTTATTTATTTTTTCTGTAGCTATGTTTTTATCAACTCCAGAAAGTATTGCAAAATTTAATAAATAATCAAAAGTAGTTAAATCTTTTGGAAATAAAGCTTTTTCAGGAACATAACCTATAAATGATCTTGCTTGTGGGTCTTTTATATTAATTTCATTTATAAAAATATTACCTTTATATTCAACATAAGCTCCAATAATTGTTTTAATTGTTGTAGTTTTTCCAGCACCGTTTTCACCAATAAATGCATGAAAATCACCTTCATTTAATGACATATTTATACTTTTAATACCACGATTTGATAAAGGAAATATTTTAGTTAGTTTAACTATATCTAGTATTTTTTTCATATCTATTTATATTCCTTTCTTTGGTAAATTTTAAATGTTAGTGCAAATTCTGCACCGATAATAACAAGTCATAATAAAGCGATTATATATTTATTAACAATTTGTCTATTTCTAGTTATTGAATATAAGTTATCTGCTGAACTGAATAAGAAGTTTGATTTACTTTTTTGTAAATTAAATCTAAATAATGTTTTCTTAGTTCCGTTTTCGTCTTTTTGAACTACTCTTTCTAAAAAGTTTTTAAAACCACCTAATCGGTAATTTCGTCCATCTAATTCTAAATTAATTTGAGCATCTCCAAAATATTCGTTATTAGGATTTTTAATCATTATTTTGAAAAGTTGAGAATCTTGGTAATTGAAATATATATAGTTTAAGATTGCGATTGCTTTATATATTTTTATTTGAACAACACCATCAATTTCACCATCAGTAATAGATCTTTTATCGAATAATTTTACATTATGATTTTCATAATTATTAATTTCAGAATCTTCATTTGTTACATATTCAGAAATTTTATTCATTAACTCTTTATGTTTTTTGTTTAATTCTTCTGAAGTGTTACTTTTATCATTTAAAAATTCTTTTAAGTTTTGATTTACAAAATCACTAGCAATTCGATTAAATTTCTTATCTTTTAAAGCTTGTTTGATAACGTTTCATTTAATTCTTCCAACTAAACTAGAACGTTGATTTGAAAATTCGTTTTCATCTTCAAAGAATTTTGAATCATCATTTTCAGCACCATCAATTGCGTAAATTAGATCATAATTAACAGTTTGAGTGAAATCTGAAAATTTAGAATGAGATTTTAATAATCCTGGAACTATGTATTTTTCAGCAAATTTTTGATTACTGTCATCTGCAACTTTATACTTTATTTGATTAGGTTTTTTATCTAATTTATAAGTGTAACTAATATTATCTAAATCATTATAATAAACATATTTTTCTAATTCAGTTGAATTATTAGCATTAGTAATAGAAATATTTTTACTATTGAAATTAAAAATATTTATAAATTGATAAGGTATTGATATTCAAGAATAAGCCTGTCAACTTGTTAAAGATCTATTTGTAAAGTTAACTACTGTTTCTAAATATTTATTTTGTTCATCATCAAAATCTTTGTTATCACTACCATTAGGTATTAATAATAGTTCGTCTTTATTGTTATTTATAAAATATGCTTCAGTATTTGCTTCATTTCCTGAATGATGATATTCATAACTTCTATTTATATAACTTGATGCTTTATTGATATTTGTTGTTTGATTACTTGCTAGTAATATTCCAATACTACTTAGTGGTATAAAAGTAATTAATGGTAAAGTCATAGCTATTTTTTGACTTAATTTATAACTTAATAAACTAACAAAAAGTCCCATTATAAAATAAGCACTTAAACTAACAAAAAATAATGTTAAAGAATTTAATAATACATTTACAAAATTAAATGAAGCATAGAAATATAAAAATCCAGAAACTAGTAAAGCTGTTGATCAAATTAATCCAAAATAACTTAAACAGATTAATTTACCTAAAATTAATTGTTTTCTAGATATAGGTTTAGATAATGTAATTATTTCTATTCCTTCTTGTTCTAAATCTTTAAATAAGTTTAATGCTTTAATAGATGAATAAACTGCAGTCATAATAATAGCTATAAAAGTATAGAAAAATACTGCTAGTTCTTGATAATTACTAGGAACTGCAAATTTAAAAACAATTCCTACAAAAAAAGAAATTGCAACTGCAATAATAGGTAATAAAATTGAGCTTTTCTTCTTTAAAATAGTGTTAAAAGCAAAAAAAGAATATCTTAGATAAGCGTTTTTCATACATTTTTTCATTCCTTTGTCTTAATATTGTTATTTATAAAAATTATAAATAAGGAAATTATAAAAATCAATTAAAAATTCAAAAAATCTAATTAAGTTATAAACTTTTAAACAAAGTTTATATAAAAATAGAATGAATTGCATAAACTAAGACACAAAACTTGATGTAGTTGTTAGTTAAATATCAAAAATAAGACTCAACAAATAAAAACACAGCTTTAGAATTGCTGTGTTTTTAATTTATTTATTATGACTTCTATTTTTTAAAAATAGATTTTTAGCATTATTTCTTGTTGTTTGAGCAACAACAAGTTCACTTACGTTTTTCATTCTAGCGATATGTTTAATAGTTAAAGGTAGGTATTTTGGATAGTTTAAAGTTTTCTCATATGGAACAGGAGCTAGATAAGGTGCATCTGATTCAACAACTAAATCATTTAATGAAATGCCATCAATAACAGCATTAATTTTTGAATCATAAGTAACAGCTCCGCTCACTGAAATTAATAAACCTAATTCAATAAATTTTTTAGCTCATTCTAATGTCCCTTCATAAGAATGAATAACTCCTTTTTTTACACCATTTTCTTTTAATAAATTGTATGCAATTTCATAAACTCTAGTTTTACCTGGTTCATTTTTTAAATGTAACATTAATGGTAAATCAAGTTTTTTAGCGATACTAATATGTCTTTTAAAAGCTTCAATTTGTTGTTTTTCATATTTTGTAGTTTTAGAAAAATCTAATCCAGTTTCACCGATCCCAACAACTTCATTAGATTGAGCCAATTCTTCAATTGTTTCATATGCTTCAACAGTAAATAAATGTGCATTAGTTGGATGAATACCAACAATAGCAAACACTACTGGTGATAGGTTAGCTTGAATAACAGCTGTTTTAGATGATTTAACATCATATCCAACATTGTTGATAAAATCTACTCCTGATTTTTTAGCTTCTAAAATCATTTCAATAGATGTCATTTCTAAGTCTAAATACTTGGTGTCATTTAAATGACAGTGCACATCATATAATCCAGACATTCCCATACTTTTACCTACTTTCTTATATTTTAATTATATATATTTAGTTCTTTAAAAATAGCTTAAGAGATTATGATTTTAAAATTATTTTTTAGAATTTATAAATAACTTTTTAACTTTATAAATAAGATTTTTACAATTTCTTTTCTATTATTTGTGATAACAAAGTTCAAACAAAACTTATTGATATAATTATTTATAGAGGAGCCGAGTATTAATAGTATTAATACATATAGCTCGTCTCAACAAATCATCTATGAACTAAAAACTTATACTAACAATTATTTCATAGTAAGAAAGGAAGAAGAAATATGATTTTAGTAGCTCACCGTGGTTTTAGAGGACTATTTGGAGAAAATAGGGTATTTGATTTTGAAAACGCATTAAAAATAACTAAAGCTGTTGAATTTGATATTCGTTTAACAAGAGATAATCAAGTAATTATTTTCCATGATCACAACTTTAAAAGAATTGGAAAATTAAACAAAACTGTTAAATCAATGACTTATGATGAAATTAAACAAATTCCATACTTTAAAGAAAATCCTTTATGATTACCTCCATTATTTGAAGAATTTATGGATCAACATTTCAAACAATATGAAATGATAAACGTTGAAATTAAACCTGATAACTACAGCAAAGAACAATTAGATATCGTGTTTAAATCAATTGAAAAATACACAAATAAAGGAGTTGAAATAATTGTTTCATCATTCTCTCCTAATGTATTAAACGAAATTTTAAAAAGAAAAAATAATAACTACAAAACAGGATACTTATTTGAAAAAATGTCACAATTTGACGTTGAATTAGGTAAAAAATTTGATTTCTTACACCCACCAATTAGCTTATTGAAAAAAGCTAAAAATCAAGAATTATTCTTAAAATTAAACATTCCATTAAATGTTTGAACATTCAAAAAAATGAAAGATGTAGAAAGACTACATTCAATGTATAAAGACTTAATTAATGGATACATTTCAGATTATCCAGAACTATATCCAAAAAATATGTAGTTAATTTAATCAACCGGTTTACACCGGTTTTTTATTAGTTATTTATAGCAATATTTTTTACGTGGATTTTTAGGTAATATTTTTTAATTAAAATATTATAAAATAATTTTGTATACAAAAGATTTCTTAGTTAGGAGAAAATAATGGAATTAAAAAAACAATCAAGAAAGTCATTAATTATATTAATAGCTTTTTGAGCATTGGTTGGTATTACTTCAACTACCATTTATGAACTTGAATGGTTCGTACAAAAAGTTGTTCTTTTTAATGGATGACTAAAAAGCGATCTTTTAAAAGATAGTGTTAACATACCGGGTATGGATCCTTTTAGTTTTAGAGCCTTGGGTGTTGAGACTATTCATAAATTTTATGAAATATTAACAAGCAATGATGAAAATAATGTTGCATTCAAAATACTTAGTGGATATTATAATCACAACATAAATCAAGCTTTTAAAATTGAAGGATTGTTATTTGCAGCAGCTGGATTAGCAGCTTCATTTATATCTGGTCCTTTATTGGTTTTTGCTATTACTAAAAAACAAAAATATAAAATATTTATTTTACCTATATTACTTGCATTAGCAATTTTTATGTTCTTTGTTATGCCTTTGGTTTCAACACTTATTTTATTAATAACAGTGTTTACTCCGGTATTTGCATTTTTATACGCATACAGAACTGCACTAGATCCGTGAGCTACATCAATTGCTCGTAAGACAAATGTTAAAATTGCTTTCGTTCGTAACTTCTATTCAGTAGGAGGAACAATTGGTTCTATTTGTATAACTCAAATGCTTTTCCAATTAAATTCATATCAAGATTCATTAAGTTGAAAAACTGCTTATCCATATTATTTAGTTGGTGCATTTGTATTATTACTAGTTATTTTCTTAGCGTTCTTTATGCCAGATAACGCGTTTAGTGAATCACACGTAAATCAAGAAGATATAAGCGAAAGAAAATTTAAAGAAGTTAAAGAATCAAACGAATTAGATAAACAAATTACACTAAAACAAGTTATTTTTAACAAAAACTTCATAATAGGTCTTATTGTATTCTTAATTTTAATTGGTGCTGTTCAAGCATTTAACTCAATTTGAATTAATACTGTTGAAAATTTAACTTCATCTACAAAAGAAGTTAACGCTCCAAATCAATTAGGATATCAAAAAGCATTTGCTTTAGGACCTCAATTATTATTAACATTCTTAATTTTAAAAATAGTATCAAAAATTAGTTTGAAAAAATTCTTAATTTTAACTTCAATTCTTTCATCACTTAGTTTCCTTTTAATAGGAGTTGTTGTTTATATTGTTAAACCTGCTCACGTTACAATTAACAGTTTAATTGGTGGAATAGGATATGCTGTTACTGGAACACTAGCTGTTGCATTAGGTTATGAATTTGTTTCAAGAGTAACAACTCCTCACACAAGACCAGCAACATTTGTTGTATTTAACTCATTAACTTATGGTTTTGGAGGAATTATATTTGTATTTATTAACTCATTCTTATCTCGTGTTACATTCTTTGGAATTAATGGAACAAATGGAATGTGAGTGTGATTAATCTGTGGTTTAGCAATGCTATTTGCAGTATTTATCTTAATCTTTGCATTTAAAGAACCTAAGTTTATAACTAGAGAAATTGATGATCATACATTTGATGAAAATAAAAATTCAAAAATGTCACATTTCAATAAAAAAGCTAATAAATAGAAAAGGTGTTTAATATGATTTCTTTATACATTTGAAAACTAGTAAAAGACCGTATGTCTCAAAAAGTCACTTATCAGGATTCGTTAGATTTTGAATACAAACTTGCAAAAGAAAATGGTTATAGTTTTGATAATACAGATCTTTCTGGATTAGAAAAAGAATATAAAACTATTCAAACAAGATTTGGTGATTTAAAATTATTTAAACATGGTAATGGAGATAAAGTTGTTGTTTATTGTCATGGTATTTTATCTAACAACCGCAACGTTATTAAACTTTTAGATTATTTTATTCCTAGAGGTTATACAGTTATTGCTTATGATAATTTCGGTTGAGGAGAATCTGAAAAATTCGGAAAATGTACTTTAGGAGTCAAAGAAGCGGATTTATTAAAAGATGTTATTGACTTTGTTAAAACTGATCTAAAACCTAAACAATTAGTTGTTTATGGAGAATCAATGGGTGGAGGAACTGTTTATAGTTACCTACATAAATATTCAAATCAAAATATTGATAAATTTGTTGTTGATGCTGGATATAATTCATTCTTTGATAATGTTCAAAAATTAGCATTTGATAAAGTTAGTTATGGTGTTTATTTAACTTATTTATTACTTCCAATATTATTTAAAATTTCAAAATGACCAGTTAAAAAATTTAACAAGTTAGAAGATTTTAAAAAATGAGATAATGTGTTACATTTCCATTCAAAAAGTGATGATTTAGTTTCATTCAAACATGCTAAAAAATTTATGGATAATTTACAAAACTCTCATGTTTATGAAAAAGATATTCGCCATTGTTGTGGAATATTCTATGCTAGAGATGAACATTACAAAGTGTTAGATTCTTGACTAGGTATTGAAAAAGTTAAAGAAGTTGTTGTAAAAGAAGCAAAACCAAAAGCTAAAAAAACTTCTACAACAAAATCAACAACTAAGAAAACAAGTTCAGCAAAAGAAAAATCAACAACTAAGAAGTCAACTTCAACAAAATCAAAATCAACAACTAAGAAGTCAACTTCAACAAAATCAAAATCAACTGCTGAAAAATAATTAAAAATAGTTCTATAATCTCATCAGAGATTATAGGATTTTTTATTTAAAAGATCTTTCCCACTTTAAGCATAAAAACAATATTTCTTATCTTTCCCACTTTAAGCATAAATAATGAGTTTCCCACTTAAGCATAAAATTATTACATACTTATAAAATTGATATATACTTAATAAAGTATTGTTTATTTTATTCTTAATAGATCTTAGGAGGATAATATGTTTAAAAAAAGAACTTCAATAATAAGTTATCTATCAATGTTTAAAGATCTTAACTATTTATCAACAACAGCTTTAACAACTGCATTATTAATAGCTTTAGCTTCAACAACCTCAATGATTAATTTAGGTGTAGCTAAATTTCAGATTGCAGATGGTGTATTTTTAAGTTTAGCTTGTGTTATTCCTGGTCCTATGATGGCAGTTAGTGGAACTTTATATGCTGTGATATTTGACATAATTTCAGGTGGAGTTATGTTTGTTCCAGCCTCATTAGTTATTCATTTAATTATGTTTATTTTAGTGAAATTACTGATTAAAAAAATCCCAACTTTTTTAGTTATTGTGATTGCTGAACTACCTATGTTTTTATACATTTTATATGGTTTTAGTATTACATGATTTAATCAAGGTTTAGCAATAGCTAAAACAGAAGCAATAAAATCTCTGATTACTGACGCTATTCAATATGCAATCTCTGTTGGTTCAGGAATTGTATTATGTATTGCTTTTTCAACTAAAAGCATGAGCAAGATATTTGAAAATATTACTCCTAATAGTGATTTTGATAATTAAAAAGAGAATAGACTTTAAAAGGTCAATTCTCTTTTTAATTATTTATTCTTGTTATTATTGTAAATATATTTAGTACTTCTACCATCACCTTTTTTAATAATGATGTTTTCATCTAATAATTCATTAATTATCTCAGTTGTTCTCGATCTTTTAATATCAATATAATTCTCTAAATCTTTTCTTGTAAATTCTAAATGACTTTTTATAAAACTCATAATTAGTTCATCTCTTGATTGTGGTTGGTATGAAATTGTTTTGTTATAACTATTATTAAATTGTGATTGGTTTAAGTCATTTGGTTTTTGATAATCTTCAGATCTCTCATAATTTAAATTTCAAAGGATTATTTTAAACATTTTATCATTTGATAGAAATTCTGGTTTTAAGGTATTATTATAATTTTCTTGATTTGCATATAATTGTAGAATTTTTGATATACCACTACCACGTTTTTCCATATAGTTTAATCTTGAAAAGATGTCAGCCAAAATTTCATTTCTTCTTCTTGAAGCTATATTTCATGTTAATAATTCTTGTATATTAGAACCATCAGGCATCCCACCAGGAGAAATTATTTCAATCCTATCATCATATATATCAATATCTATTTGACTTCCTTCTATTGAATAATCTCTGTGAATTAAAGCATTTACTAGTGCTTCTCTTATTGCTAAAAAAGGATAATCTGGATAATTTATTCTTTTATGATCACCTTTTTCAGAGATTGTTTTATTATATTTTTGTATGAAATCCTCACATTTATGAAAAATTGTTAATAATCCACCTTCATTAAACTCATTTGTGTCTATTATCACTTTTTGTTCTGAATATTTATTTAAACCATTTCATCTTGTTAGATAAACTTTAGATGAATTTATATATGCTTCATCAGCTAATAAAGCACCAGCATTTGTTAAAAAATCATCACTAACAAGACCTAATGATTCTAGTTCAGATTTTCTTGTAATTTCTTGACCGATTTTTTTTAATTCAAGATTTAGATTTTTAAAACTTGCTTCATCTCACTTTATCATTGTTTGTAAACGATCAAAAGGTGTGTTGTTTGATTTTATAAACAATTTTCTTAATTGATCTCGATCTGCTTTTACACTTTGATTACCCATTCTCAGATATGCTGCTGAATCATTTTTCTTTGAATATAAATAAGGAGGATTATCTCCCTTTTCAATAATTAAGACTATAAATTTTAAATCATTTTCTTGTTCTATTTCAATTTTAAAATCTAATTTTGGATCTATTATAGTTTTTATAGACTCACTAAGTTGTTCTGCTGTAAGTTGTGGATTTTGAAGTCCTACTACTTGGTGATTGTCATTTATACCTATAAAAATTTTACCTCCAACAGTGTTAGCAAAAGCACTTATAGTGTGCATTATATTATCTGGATTTTTAGGATCAAAACTTTCTTTGTATTCTATTGTTGTAGTTTCTCCATAATGTTTGTACTTCATACAAAAGCCCCTTAACTATATTTATTTATATATATTCTACCACTCCGGTAGATTATTACTGCATAACCGGTAGATAATTAGCAATAAACCGGTAGAAAACACATTAAAATGGTAGAAAATCAATCAAATACCGGTATAAAACACGTAATATCGGTAGATAACCGGTAGATAAAAGACAAAACCGGTAGAAAATATTACATAATGGTTAAAATACTAAGGTAGAAAAAACACAAACAACCGCAAATAAAATTACAAAAATCAAACTGATAAAAAATATATTTAATTTATACTTTATAATTTTAAAGAAAGGTTAAGGGAGGTTTGTATGAAAAATATTATTGAAGATATTAAAAACAATCGTAGAAAATATCTAATTAGATTAATATGTTTAATTTTAGGATTTTATCTTTTTTCACTATCAATAGCTTTATATGCTGTAACTAATGTTGGAGCTAGTCAAGTTGATTTTACTAACTTTGCTATTTTAGGTATTTTTGATAAATGAACAAATAAAGATTCTGGTCTTGTAGAATTATCACAATATAAAATAGCATTAACTGCCTTGTATTTATTTTTAATGATTTTATCAGCAATATTTTTATCAGTTTCTATTCTTAAAAAATATAAAGTTGAGAAAAATAAAAATTATGAATAGAGTTAGTTGTATTAATAATTTTAGATTTAATAGTTATTTTCACTATGCCATATCTTATTAATGCTCAAATTGCTATGTTTGGAAAAATAGGATACAACGAATGAATGCTTAACAAAGAAACACAATATCAATTTAGAACAATATTCTTTTTAATTGCTTATGCATTATATATTTTAGGATTAACATTTTGAGTTCACTCAGGATGATTAATTAGTCCTTATAATTCAATTAATAATAGTTTTATGAAAATGACAAAATTACCATTCAATACTTCAAGAGTTTTAATGGATATCTTAATTTTCTTACCAGGAGTTATTATACTTTTAGTTAATCCTGTAAGTTGATCAGTAAAAGGACAATTCTTATTAAATTATTTAAATATTGGAACAGTTATGTTTGTTTTTGCTACAGGTCCATTACTAGGAAAAACATTAAATGTATTAAACAAAATAACAAAAATTTATTAATTTATCTTAAAACGGTTTATCCGTTTTTTTATTTTGATCAGGTTATTGAAAGTGTCGTTTTTGATGTAGATTTTTAAATTTTATATAATTAATTATGGGAGGTTAAATATGAAATCAAATTGTAAATTTAAAGATTTTTCATCCAAAACAACTGCATTATTGCAAAAATTTGGTCGTGGATTAATGTTACCAATTTCAATATTGCCTTTTGCAGGATTGTTATTAGGAATTGGTGGAGCAATTGGTGCTAACTTTGCTAATAATGCTACAGCAACAGAAATAGCTAGTGTTTTAAAATCAATGTCAGAAATAGTTTTTGCAAATCTAGCTATATTATTTGTAATTTCTATAGTGATTACTTTTACAAATGATTCTGGATCTGGTGCTTTTATGGCTATATTAGGATATTTGGTTTTCAGCTCTACTCAAACACCATTTATTCATTTTAAAGATGGAAAATTAGTTGATATTTTCTACTTTCATAAAGGAGAAGTTTTAAACTCAATAGTAGCTTCTAATCTAGGAATTAGATCTTTACAAACATCATTATTTGGAGCAATTGTTGTTGCAATAGTTATTGTTGTTATTTACAACAAATTTAAATATATTCAACTACCTAATGCTTTAAATTTCTTTTCAGGAATAAGATTCTTACCTATTTTAATTATTCCTGCAATGTTTTTACTATCAATATTATTCTTAATATTCTGACCGTGAGTTGGTCAAGGTATAGGTCACGTTGGAGTTGCACTACAAAAATCACCTAGAGGATTAGATGGATTTATTTATGGTGTATTAGGTCGTGCATTAATGCCTTTCGGATTACATCATATTGTGATTACATTAGCTTATCAATCTGAATTTGGTGGAGTATTACTACTTGACTCATTAACTGAAAAATTAAAACAATCAAACTTAGATCAAGCTCAAATCCAATCAATAATAGATCAATTTAATAAATTAACTGAAAACGGTAAAAGAATAATTGGAGATCAAAATATCTGAAACTTTATAAACTCAATTTCAATAAATAAAATTAACAACATACCTTTATTTGAATGATTTGATAAAGAATTAAATGTTAATGCAGGAAGATTTACTCAAGATTATCCTACTTATTTAGGAACTTGTATGGGAATAGGATTAGCATTTATATTTACTTCAAATAAAAACACAAGAAAACAAACTATTTCAGTAATAGCAAGTGCGATGGCTGTTTCATTCTTAACTGGAATTACTGAACCATTAGAATTTACATTCTTATTTGTTACTCCAGTTCTATATTATGCAGTTTATGTACCTTTCTCAGGATTAAGTTATCTATTTATGAACTTAGTTGGTGCTCATGTTGGAGTAGGTTTTGCAAGAGGATTTATTGATTTATTAGTATATGGAGCTTTACCAGTATTAAAAGGAACTAGATTCTACTGAGCATTTGTATTTGCTTTATTACAAGGATCTACTATATTTGTAATATTCTATTTCTGAATTATTAAAAAAGATCTTGCTACACCAGGAAGAAAAGGTAACGAATTAGGTTTAATTAGTAAAAAAGATTATCAAGAATTAAAATCAAATCAAAAACAAAATGCTGAACAAAGAATCAGAGATATTATCAAAGTTTTAGGTGACAAAACAAATCTTGAATCAGTTTCAGCTTGTGCTACTAGATTAAGAGTTGTTGTTAAAGATATTGATTTAGTAAATAAAGAAGAATTAAATAAATTAGCAAGTATGGGATTTATAGTAAAAAACAATAATGTTCAAGTTATCTTCGGCGGAGAAGCAACAATTATTTCAGATAAGATTAATGAGGCTTTAAAACAAGATTAATAAATGTTTTATCTACTAAAAAGTATTACGTCTTTATAATATAATTAAAATATTGATTAACTATTAAGGAGTACTTTATGTTAGATATAAATTATATTGAACAAAATTACGATGATGTTGTTAAAAGGTTAAACATGCGTAATCAACAAGATTATTCATCAGATTTAAAATTCGTAATTGAAAAAAATAAAAAAAGAAAAGAATTATTATTAAAAGTTGAAAAAATTAAAGCAGAAAAAAACCAATTATCTAAACAAGTTGGAGTTTTAGTTCGTGAAAAAAAACAAGACGAAGCTGAACAAATTAAACAACAAGTATCTAAAATGAATTCTGAAATTCAAGTACTAGATGATGAATTAAAAATAACTAATGAAGAAATGATTACAAAACTACAATACATTCCAAACTTACCACATAAAGATATAACTTTTGGAAGTGATGATAATGATAATGTAGAAATTAGAAAATCAAAACATACAAAATTAGTTCAACACAATACTCCACACTGAGAAATTGCAACAAAATTAGGATTAATTGATTTTGAAAGAGGTACAAAACTAAGTGGATCAAGATTTTTAATTTATACTGGATTAGGTTCAAAATTAGTTAGAGCAATTGCAGATATTTTATTATCAAGACATGAAAAATTTGGTTATAAAGAAATATTCTGTCCTTTAATTGTTAATACTGAAATAATGAAAGGAACAGGACAATTACCAAAATTTGCTGATGATATGTATAAAGCAGGAGATCAATGATTAATTCCAACAAGTGAAGTTCCTTTAACAAATCTACATGCTGGTGAAATTCTTTCAAGTGATGTTCTACCTTTAAAATACACTGGATTTACTCAATGTTTTAGACAAGAAGCAGGAAGTGCTGGACGTGATACTAAAGGTATGATTAGATTACATCAATTTAATAAAGTTGAATTAGTTAAATTAGTTCATCCAGAACAATCTATGAACGAATTAGAATCATTAGTAACTGATGCTGAAGATGTTTTAAACTTGTTTGAATTACCTTATAGAGTTGTTGAATTATGTAGTGGTGATATTGGATTTAGTGCAACTAAAACTTATGATTTAGAAGTATGATTCCCTGAACAAAATAAATATCGAGAAATATCATCTTGTTCAAACTGTTGAGATTTCCAAGCTAGAAGAATGCAAACAAGATTTAGAGATGTTGATGGAGAAGTTAAATTAGTTCACACATTAAACGGTAGTGGAGTTGCTATAGATAGATTAATCGCTGCACTTTTAGAAAACTGATGAGACGGAGAAAAATTAATATTACCTCCAGTGTTAAGACCTTATTTTAACAATCAAGAATACATTAAATAATTAAGTAGCTTTGCTACTTTTTTGTTTTTAAGAAAAATACATTTTTATAATATATTATTAATATTGTATTACTTAATTCTTGGGGGAAATTTATGAGAAAGAAAGAGTATCAAAAAGAACCTACATTTTGAAATATCTTTATTTTTATAATGCTAATTACTTTTGTTGGGTTTGGTGGCGGTAACGCTATGATGCCCGTTATTAAGCGTTATGCTGTTGATAAATATAAGTGATTAGATGAAGATGAATTTCATCACAATGTAGTTTTAACAAATATGTTACCAGGTCCCGCTGCAATTCAAACTACAGCTTATATAGCTTTTAAAACTTTAAATAAATTTAAAGCTTATTTAGTAGTTAGCTTAGCTTCAATGCCACACATCATTTTAGCTGTTGGTCTTATTTTTGCATTCAATAAAATACCAGGTCAATATTTAATTGCTGTTCAAACTGGAGTTTTAGTAGCAATAACAGGAGCATTAATTGGTTTTGGGTGAAATTATTTTAAAAAAGGTATTAAAGTTATGAAACTAAGTTTATGAATAATTTTATTTTTAACTAGTTTATCATTTTCTTTATTTATTCCAACTCCATATAACGTTCCAGTATTAGTTATGGTTTTAATTATAGCTATTTATTCAACAATCTTTGTAGTTAAAACTAAAAGAACAAGAAAATCAATGGCTAGAAAGGATGTAAAATAATGAGTGCTTTTATCGCATTTTTTATATCCTTATTATTACTTATTTTTGTTTCATTATCAGTTTTTGGTGGTGGACAAGTTTTCATGCCTATATTTGTTTGAATGTGAAAATCATTAGAGAGTTGGTTTGGAATTACTATACCTGAAGATTTCATAAACACTGTTTTTGCAGTTTCTAATTCAACTCCAGGTATTTTAAGTCCTAAGTTTGCTGCTATTACTGGATATATGGTTGCTCAAGGACAATGATGAGGGTTTATTGCAATGATCTTTACATATTTAGCATTTGTTTTACCAGCTATTTTTATGATGATGATTGCTTTAAAATATTCTAAAAAATTCCATCAATCAAGTTTTTTTAAATCATTAATTAATATTATGAATCCCGTTGTCAGTGGAATTATTATTGCTTTAGCTATTGAAATATTTTTAAGTTGTATGTTTCCTTATTTAATTTTTAACAAATCAGCTAGTGAATATTTAGGAATTATAGATGTTTCAAAATCAACACCTAACATGAAATTTTTTAGTGGATGAAGATTAATTGCTTTATATTGTTATGTTCCAATAGGAGTTGTTATAAGTTTTTATTTATATCTTAAAAAAATACCAATATTTGGATTGATATTTGTAAATATAATAATAAGTTTAATATTATTTGAACCCTGATTAGCTTAAATTTTAAAGATGCTTAAAAGCATCTTTTTTATTATTTATTTATAAATAAAAACAAACATGAAACTAGAATATAACACAATTCTAAAAATTGAAAAATATTTAATAAATGTGATAATTATTTTAAAGTAATTTTTAGTAATAATGATTAAAAAGAAAGGGATAATAGTATGAATCCAGATACAAATTTAAAGTTGTTTTTAGAAAAAATAATAAAGGTTGAATATGATCCAAAAAATATTATTGATTACACACACAGAAAAAAGAGGATATAAAATTCAAACTCATGACAATCAAGAAATTGCTGTATTTGTTTGGCCTACAAGAGAAGAAGCTGAAAGACAAAAAAATAATTTAGGTAGAGATTATTACAGTAAAATTGAAAAACCAATAGCAAAAGCGTGAGCTGAATTTTATGAATATTGTACTTATAAAGAAGTAAAATTCTTTTCTATATTATTAGATGAATCAAACGATCAATATTTTTATGATCTAAAAGCAACAAAATTAAAAGAAGGACAAGATTTTACTTTTGATACAATGGATTTAATTTTTAGAGCTAACAAATCTTTCTTTTCAATAGAAGATGAAAAGGAGAAGAAGGGATACAAAGGTCGATTAAAAAAAATATCTGAAACTTTTGAAAAATTTCAAAAAGAAAAAAAGTCACATGGAGATAAAAAGTGTATTTATGATGAAGGGGTTGTAAGTATTTATATTACAACGGTATATGGTGAACGTTTTGATGAATATGTTAAAAATCAAGAAAAAGAAATGGAACCAAATAAACATAGATGATCTGAAGTTAAAAATATCCTAAACAAAAAAGAATCAATAAAAATAAAAGAAGGATACAAGGCATATTTAAAATTCATTGTATTAAACAAAAAAACTGGAGAGCCTGGTCTTGGAGAGAAAACAGTTAAAGATTATTTTGATGCATTAAACGGTGATAATTTAAATTTTTTATTAACAAAAGAAGCTAGGGATCAAAATATTAATAAAATTAGTCTTTACACAATTGATAATTTATCTGATTTTGAAATTATAAAAACTAAATTAAAAGATAATGTGTCTTTTAAATTTTTAGCATGAAACGATATATATACTTCTTTACAACATTATGAAAACTTTTTAAGATTGAAAGACATTTTATTAAATAACAATTGCAAAAATAATTCAGAACACGAAGTACCAGATGTAGCTCACCAAACAATCTACTTTGGAGCACCAGGTACTGGTAAAAGCTATGAACTTAATAAACTAGTAGAAAAAAGTTTTTGTGAAAACTATGAACGCGTAACTTTCCACCCAAGTTATATGTACGGTCATTTTGTAGGAACTTTTAAACCTTTTACTAAAAATGAAACTATAACTTATAAATATGTTCCTGGAATATTAATAAAACAATTAATAAAAGCATATAAAAAACCTAATGAAAATTTTGCATTAGTTATTGAAGAAATTAACCGAGCAAATGTTTCAGCTGTTTTTGGAGATATTTTCCAATTACTAGATAGAGATGAAAATGGAGATAGCCAATACTTAATTTCAACATCAGAAGAATTGCAACAATACTTACAAGAAAATATCAATGAATCTGAACTAGAACAAGAAGTTAAAGATAAATTAAAACCTAAATTTGAAAAATTATATTTACCAAAAAACTTCTACATACTAGCAACAATGAATAGTGCTGATCAAGGTGTAATGCCTTTAGATAGTGCATTTAAAAGAAGATGAGAATTTAAATATTTATCTATTAATAAAGCTAGTGATAAAAATGAAAAAGAATTCAAAAATTACGAGTTTGAAGTAAAATCAACACAAGAAGTAAATTCAACACAAGAAGTAAAATCAAAAAAATACAATTGAGATGAGTTCAGGCGTGCAATAAATAATAAACTTTCAAATTTACATATTCCAGAAGACAAGTTAATTGGACCTTATTTTATATCTTCAAAAATTTTAAAAGAATCTATAACTACTCCTGAAAAACTTACCGAAGTTATAAAGGATAAAGTGTTAATGTATTTATATGATGATGTAACAAGAGCTCATAGATCAGAACTTTTTAGAGAAGGAACATACAAAACATATTCTAAACTTTGTGAAGAATTCGATAATGATTGTCTAGCATTGTTCAAAAACGGTCTAAATATTGAGGATAATGAAGAAAAGAAAAAGAAGAAAAATAAAGAAGAAAATTTAAACCATGAAAATTAAAACATTACAAGAACTAAGTCGTTTTACCTTTAATCAATTACAAGATATTTTTGAAGTCGAGGATCCAAATCATTTGAAAGACATAATTCAATCACTATTTGAAAATAATATAATTAAAAGTTTAAAAAATACCTCTAAGCAGATCCAGAAGAACCAAATATTCCAAAACAAGCTTTTTATTCTTTAACATATGTAGGAATGATAATTGTTAAAAACATTCTTTTGTTTATATATCCAAAATATATAAAAAATATAGAAAAAGATAGCCAAAATAACTACAAAAAATTCAAACAAATCATCAATGTAATTAAAAAATATAAAAAATCTAAACAACGAAAAATACACACCACTAATAACTACGATCTAGAAAGTTCTAACATGTTATCTATTTGTTTAGAATTACTGTTAGATTATTTTGAACATGGACTTTATAATAATCACAAACAAATTATTGAACTAAATGGTGAAGGTGAAATATTTTGAGAAAAAACAATTAATGAAAATACCGCTTATATTTCTAATAACATTCCAGTTTATTTAGATACATTTAATTTCAATCAAAAAGATAATGATAATGATTATTTTAGACAATTACACAGTTTTGTGTTAACTGATATATCTAATAGATTTAGTGAAGTTTTAGAACTAATAGGTTTAGAAGGTGTTGACCTTAGTTTAAGTGATATTAGTAATTTTGGTAAAACTGAATATATTGTTCATCGACTTAATCAGGAAATCTCAACCCAATTTATCACATACAAGCAAAATATTTTAAAACTATTAAAAAAATATATTCAAGAAAAAGAAAGTGAAGCAACATCACATAGTGTTTCATTTTTTGGCACTAATGCATTTAATTTAGTTTGAGAAGATGTTTGTTCTGTAGTTATGAATAATAGTCGTGATAAAACTTTAAAAGAATTAAATTTAAGTAATTTTAAAGATGATAATTCAAAGTCTTTAAAAAATATAATTTTCAAACCTAAATGGAAATACCATCCTGATGATAATCATCAAAATGATCATCACCATAAATCCGAAGACACTCTAAACCCAGATATTATTTGTATAGATGAAAATTCTCTTTTCATCTATGATGCTAAGTATTACAATATTGTCTTAAATGAAAATGTAATAAAAGATAAACCTGGAATAGCTGATATTACTAAACAATATCTATATGAATTAGCGTATAAAGAATTTGCTAAAGAATATAACCTTAATATAGTAGAAAATGCATTTTTATTTCCAAGTGATGAAAATCATGACATAAAACAAGAAAAAATAGGATGTGTTACTATTGATGTTCTTTCATAGATTTTAAATAAACAAAGCTGTGGTGTATCGGTCATATTTAAATCATGTGAAAAAATGTATAAAGAATATCTTAGAAAATAACTATAAAAGAATAATTATGTTTAAAATATTATTAACTACTTGAAAGGAGCTAAAACATGATAAAAAGTACTTATTTTGCGGGAGGATGCTTTTGAGGGGTTCAAGAATATTTCTCTAGATTAAATGGAGTAGTTAATACCGAAGTTGGTTATGCTAATGGAATAACTGATAAAACTAAATATCATAGTTTAAAAAGAACACTGCATGCTGAAACGGTAAAAATAGATTATGATTCAAACATAATTTCACTTGAAGAATTAATTGTGCATTTATTTAGAATCATTCATCCAGACTCATTAAATAAGCAAGGAAATGATGTTGGTGTTCAATATAGAACCGGTGTTTATTTTACTGATAGTAGTGATGTTAAAACTATTGATTCAGTATTTAATATTTTTAAAAAGAATTATAAAGAATTTTATGTTGAATTAGAAGAATTAAAAAACTATTCAGTAGGTGAAGAATATCACCAAGATTATTTAAAAAAGAATCCTACTGGATATTGTCACGTAAATCTTGATGTTGATTATAATTTAACTGATAGAGAAAAAGAAATAATTAATCAAGTTAGAAAAGAAATATCATTAGACGATTTAAGTTATAGTGTTTTAAAACATTCAGCAACAGAAAGACCACACACTTCTGAGTTAAATAAAGAACACAGAAAAGGAATCTATGTTGAAAAAATAAGTGGTGAAGCTTTATTTTCTTCATCTACTAAATTTGATGCAGGTTGTGGATGACCTAGTTTCAGTGAACCAATTAAAAAGAGAACGGTTACTTATTTAGATGATAATTCTCATAATATGCATAGAATCGAAGTTCGTTCTAAAATTGGAGATAATCATTTAGGACATGTCTTTAATGATGGACCTAAAGATATGGGTGGATTAAGATATTGTATTAATGGAGCGGCTTTAGTGTTCATTCCTTTAGAAGAAATGGATGAAAGAGGATATTCAGAATATAAAGAATTTGTTAAGTAATTGAGAAGGTTTTCATACCTTCTCTTTTTGTTTTTACTTTTAAAAATAAAAAATAGACTTGAAAGTCTATTTTATTAATTATTTGAAACTTTATAAATTTTATCGACTGTTTTTGTATAATCATCACTTTCAAATAACATAGAACCAACTACAATTCAATCAACACCAATATCAATTAATTCTTTAAAATTAGATCATCTAACTCCACCATCAATTTGAAATTTTAATAAAGGGTATCTCTCTTTTATTTGTTTAATTTCATTTAATTTTTTTCAAGTTAGATCTTCAAATTGTTGACCTGTAAATCCAGGTTTGATTGACATAATAGTTATATGATTCAAATCATCTAACAATTCATAAATATCTGATATTTGATTATCTAAATCAATAGCTATTCCCGGTTTTAAATTATGTTGCTTAATTTCATCTATTCACTGTTTTGCACTGTCTATATTTTTAACAGCATTTCAGTGAAATGTAAAATAATCTGCATTTTTAAATCATTTGATTTTATCTAATAAATCAACACCCATAATATGAACATCAATTTTTAAACTAGGAAAAGTTCTTTTAATATCATCTAATTGTTTTGGACTAAGTGCGTAATTTTGAACAAAAATTCCATCCATAACATCAAAATGAATTTGATCAATTCCTGCTTTTAATAAATTAGAAATTTCAGTTTTTAAATCCACTAAATCAGCACAATAAATTGAAGGAGTAATCTTCATTATTCTAAAAATTCCTTAATTTTTTCTTCAGCTTGTTTTGGATCTAATAGATTTTCTAAAACTATTTTGCGATCAAAATTAATACTATTTTCTAAATCAACACCACATACAACTGCAAGAATTGATTCATCATTACTATCAAATGAATTTAAATTAGTATGAATAACTTCTATTGGTAAATCTAATTTTTTAACTACATTTTTAAGATTCATTTCAATCAACAATGATGAACCTAGTCCTTGACCACAAACTGCAACAATTTTATTTTGTTTAGTAAAATCATATTTAGTTTTGATTTTTGTAGTTTCATTTTTAGATTCATCAATTTGAGTAGTTGATTTATCTTGTTTTGTATTTAATTTAGTATTTTTGTTCTTACTAAATAAACTATAAACAGGTAATAATATTCATAATATAGCACTAATTACTGGTATTAATCAAACAGCAAATTGATTTGAATATTTTGCTATCAATCCAAATGGAATTCCTAGTAGAAAATCACCATCTCCTCAAGCAACTATTTGATTATTATCTTTAAGTGAACTCACCATTTGTAATCCAATAAATAGAAATGGTACAAACGAAATAATTAATCCATTCACAAATGAACCAATAATTGCTCCTTTAATACCACCTTTAGCATTACCGAACACTCCACAAGTAGCACCTACAAAAAAGTGTGGCACAATACTTGGAATTATAATTACTCATAAATTAACATTGATACCGTGAATACTTACTATTAAAATAGTAATTCCCATTGCAATAATCCCGCCAATAAATGATGAAACAAAACCAATTAATACAGCATTTGGTGCGTATGGAAAGACTATCGGACAATCTAGAGCAGGTTTTGCATTTGGAACAACTTTTTGTGAGATACCTTGAAATGAAGGAACAATCTCAGCAATAAACATTCTAACTCCGATTAATACTATTTCAACTCCGGCTGCAAAAGTAAATGATTGTAATAATCCTTGAACAAAAACATCATCATCTTTTTTAATAATTTCAGCAACTACCATAGCATCATAACCTCTTACTGCTCAAGTAGTGAAGTAAATTATTAAATATAAAATTAGCATTGTAATACCAATTGCAACATTAGTATTTCTTAAAAAAGCTAATGTTTTAGGGAAATTAACTTCTTCAGTTGATTTACAAGGTTTTTTGCTCATTTTACTAATTAATGAACCAATTGATCCTGATAATCAATATCCTAAAGCTCCAGTATGACCTAAAGCTAGATTTTCATTTTGAGTAATTCTTATAACGTGTTTATTTAGTAAAGCTGGAGTTAATACCATATACATAGATACTAACATTCCTCCAGATATAACTGTTGAAACGATATTTTCAACTTTATCTAAGTTTAATCCAGCAACATGCATTACACTTGCAAACATAACTGAAAAATAGAATAAAACATGTCCGGTTAAGTAAATATATTTAAATCTAGTAATTCTAGCTAATACTATGTTTAATACCATTGCTGTTATCATAACTAGTGAACCAGTTAATACTATATTTGAAGTTTGTAATAGCAATCCAGGTATAACATCGTTATTTGCGATAACTCCAGTTCTATCAAATAACAAGTTAAAAGCTGAACCTAATTTACTAATAGATCCGGCAATTACTCCAGCACCAGCTCCAATAATGATAAATCCAATAGCTGTTTTAATAGTAGAAGTGATTGCTTCTGAAATTTTCTTTTTCTGCAGTAAGCATCCAACAAATGCAAACAACCCAACTAAAATAGCAGGTGTTCCTATAAATTGGGTGAAGAAATTTAATATATAATTTCCAAAATTCATTTTATTTCTCCTTTTTAAGTATCATATCTTTCTAAAACTTTATATACATCATCAATATTTTTTGCATTTTCTAATTCTGCTAGAAATTTCTGATTTGTAAATAAAATCGCAAATTTTTGCATAATATCAATATGACTTGAATTGTCTTTAGCAAATAAAGCTAAACAAAAATTAACATGATATCGAGGCTCTTGTTTAAATTTAATACTATTTTTAAACACCGTTAAACTCAAAGCATTTTCTTTATCTTTTCATTCTGGTTTAGGTGATAAATGAAGTAATGCAATTTTAGGAGCCACTATATAATAAGGACCTGTTTTATCTGTAATTTCAATTATTTCCTTTCAGTACGAATCATCAACATAATTATTTTTAATTAATGATTCACTAGCAATTTCTATTGCCTTTTGTCATGAATTAATTTCGTTATCAACAAAATTAATAAGTTCTTTTTTAAATAACATAGAAAACCTCCAATTTAATTATACTAAAATTAACTATATAAATTTTTAGTCAGTCTGTAACTATAGTGGATGGTTCTTCTTTAGAGTTCATTTCTTTAGAAGAAATGTATGAAAGAAGATATCCATAATATAAAGAATTTGTTAAGTAATCGAGAAGGTTTTCATACCTTCTCTTTTTTTGTTTTGCTTTTAAAATAAAAAAGTTATGTCTTTCAACATAACTAATTTTATTAGACAGGTTTTACGTCTCTTTAATTTTTTTAATCTACTTCTTTATTTCAATCACCTTTAAATCCACTTAGGTAATGACCTCTTGCATCTGGATATAGAGATTGATATCCGCTTATTTTTTCCTCATTATAAACTTCAAGTCTCTTTTCAAACTCTTCTTGTTGAATAATTTTTTTATCGATTTTAACTCCAACCATACGTTCTGGTTGTGATCCTAATGGGAAACGAGATATTGTTAATTGATCTACATATGAAACTGTAGGAACTAATTCTGATTCTTTAACATATGTAGGAATTATCAATGCTGAAGATAAAGTTAAGTAGTTTTCAAGTTTTGATAAAGCCTCAAATCTTTGTTTATGATCAGGTATAGTTACATCAACATTTTCAATTTTTTTAAGTAGGAATTCAGATGATCTACGTAATTGTTCATAATGTTGTGCATCATTTTTTATGATGTCAGCTGGTGTTAAATTATTTGAAAAATCTTTTTTAAATGTTTTATTTAAACTCATTATGTAATCATATGCTCCATCATAAAGAACTGTGTATAAATAGTTTGTTGGATCTGCATAATCTGGAGATCAACCTATTTCCATTATTGAGGACTTACCTGCTCTTGCTAATGAAGAGAATTCAATTGCTGTTGCAGGAGTATAAGTATCAATAACAAATGGAGAATTTATATCATCATTACTTCTTTTACGTACTAAGAAATTGAAAGTTTTAAGTGCAGCTGTTAAATAGTTAATATAACCAGTAGCACTTCCTGTACTTGAGTTTCCAGGGTTCATTAAGAATGGTATAGTAATTGGAGTATTTGTATTAATTCCAAGACCTTCCATGTCTTCTTTAATTTGTTGTTTTAACAATTTTGTTTTTGCATGTAAAATTTTTAAATTTGCATCTTGTCTTGGATATGACTTATTTGGATCGACTTTATCATACTTACCAATTAATTTGATAAATTCTTTAGCTCTTTCTGGATTTTTAAATTCTACCTTAGATGGATCTTGATTTAATGCGAAATTATCATGATCTCCAGTTAGTTCATCTTGTTTTAAGAATGCAGATAAGGCTAATAAATCGTTTTCGAAAAATGCATCTTTACCTGGATCAAGAGCAGATTTAGCACTTGCATTTTTTTCTTCAATTGAACCAAATCTTTTTGATCAATTTGCTAATTGTTCATCTGTAATTAGATCTTTTGAATCCTTATTCTCTTTAAGAACCTTAATCAATCAACCTGTAGTAGATGATTGTTCTTGTTTAGTAGAATCTTTTGATTTATCATAGTAGTTTTTAGACATAACATCAAAGTAATCTACTGTATTATCTTTTTGTTCTGCTGAGTTTTCTGGTTGTTCATGATCTCTGTAACTTGCAATATATTGACTTGTGTAAGTATTTCTTAATGAACTACTTGTTCTATTATTACCATCAATTGCACTAGAGAAGAATTTTGAAAAAATAGATCTATCTAGTAAGTATCTAAACATAACTCTAAATGATTTTAATGCAATTGTTTTGTTTAGTTCTGCATCTTGTTTAGCATTTCTTGTTGTTCTTTTTCCGTCTCTTAAACTTCCTTCTCTATTAAGTTCAATTTTTTCATATATACTTGTTCCTTCACTTTGATAGTTGAAAACAAACGCTCATGTTGTTGTAGGTTTTGTTTTAATAATATTTGTTCCTTTAAATGGAGGATTGTTTATATTTTGAACATATGTTTCTCATCCAGCTAGATCGTTTGGAACAACTTTAAATGAAGAGATATCTCCAGTTTGGAAGAAGAATCTATATGAAGCAGGATCTCCTTTACTTGAGAAACTGAAAAGTATTTTTTTTATGTGAACATTTTCTTTGTTGAAGTAGTTTTCATTACTTCTTAAATTTAAATGTCTTCCAGAAGAGTAACTATCGACAACATAAGGACCAGAGTATCACATTGTTTCATAACCTTGTTTTGTACCAGCAGCTTTAGAATAAGATGTACCTGCAAATTGTGATGCTTTTTCTTTACCAATAGTTAAGTATTCAACAGAAAAATCAGGCATAGGTGCAAAACTTAAATAAGAAATGATTGTTTCAAAATAACTTGTTGGTTTATTTAAGTGGAATGAAATATCATACCCTTCTTTAGCTTGGCTTATAATTTGTCCTTCTTTAAAAGAATCCTCTGCAAGTTGTTTAGTTGATAAACCGTCATTTAACGCCATTTGTTTTGATTTAACTTCATCTAATGTCTGATTATATGCCATGATAGCACGATCTAAATAATAACTAGATCTCATTTCACTTTCTAAAGAAGTTTTACCTTCATATTTTTCACTTTCTTTATCAAATATTGGATCATATAAATCGTGAGGTTTTTTATCTTTTGTGTAAGCTGGATTTGAAAGTTTGTTTAAAAAATCAACTAATTCTCTAGTTTTATTTAATGCTGAAGTTCAAATATCTAAAGTTAGAGCTCTATTATTTTTGTTAAATACATATCTGAAAGTATTGAAAAAATCTTTTGCAGTGATTTGTCCTTTGTCGACAGTTCTACCATTTTCTAAACCCGATCATTTAATATTGTTTCTAAGTTTAAAATCTCATTGTTTAAATTCTTTGTCGTGTTTTCATTTTAAAGCTAAAGCACCTTCAAAATTATCATGTTTATCAACAGTGATTAAAGTATCTTGAAGTTTAGCAATAATTTTACTATCAAATGTACTGTTATTAATAGCTGAGTTTCAGTTAACAATAGGACTAACAATTAAGTCTTTAAAAACTGTAGTATCTGATAGCTCTCTTGTTAGTAACTTGTTTGGATTAAAACTTAATGAACAACTAACAGCTGTTGCTGAAGTCGATGCTAGAAACATACCACATGCTGCTAAGCTTAGTATTTTTTTCATACTTATCACCTTCTTTAACTTTCTTTTTTATTTTTATAATATTTGTCTAACTCTTTTTGATATTCAGCGAACTCTCTATCGTTTGCATATACATAGTGACCATTTTTAACTTCTCTTCATTTAGGAAAATCAATTAAATAATCATGGTGTTCTTTTTCTGGTTTATATTCAAAGTGAACTTTATTTCTTTCTTGAATAGGATCAGGTAAAGGAATTGCACTTAGTAATGAACGAGTATAAGGGTGTAATGGACATTCGAATAACTCATCTGATTCAGCTAATTCAACGATATCTCCACGATAAATTACAGCAATTCTATTTGTAGTAAATCTAACAACACTTAAATCGTGAGCAATAAATATATAAGTTAAATCAAATTGTTTTTGGAATTTACTTAATAAGTTCATAATTTGAGCACGAATAGAAACGTCAAGTGCTGAAATAGGTTCATCAGCTACAATAAATTTAGGTTTCATAATTAATGTTCTAGCAATACCAATTCTTTGACGTTGACCTCCAGAAAACTCATGAGGATAACGAGATAAGTGTTCAGGAAGCATACCAACAGTTTGTAATAATTCTGTGATTAAATATCTTTTAATATCACTTAATTTTACATTACTATTTTGATCTAGTTTTTGTTTAGGATTATTTTTGTTAAATCATTTAATATAAGATTTTTTAACTTCATCATTTTTGTAAAGTTCTGGGAAGTTATCTAATCCTTCTTGAACAATTTCTTCAATCGCCATTCTATCGTTTAATGATGAACTTGGATCTTGGAAAATCATTTGGATATCTTTTTTATTTTGTTTTATTTCTTGTTTAGATGGTTGTTGGAAAACTTTTCCATTTTCTAAAGCTTTATAGAAATTGTTTTGTTCAATAACTTCAACAAGTTTTTCATAATCAGCAATTAGTCAACTTTCATCTTTGATTGATTCTAGTTGTTTTGAAGTTAGAGTTAAATTCTTTTTAGGTTGAGTTAAAGCTATATTAACTATTTGAGCTTTTCTTGCTTTTTCAATTAAAACTGAAATTTGTTTGTGAAGTGAAATAACTTTTTTAAGTCTAACACCTAGTTGATCAAAGAAACCAGAAATTGAAGTATGATATCCTTTTTCAACTTTAGTTCTAATATCAGTCATTTCTTCTAGTATTCGATAAATTTGATTTTCAAGATGTTTCATTTCAATCATAATATCACTAACAACTGTTTGATAATGATTAATAGCAGTTGAAAGTTCTTTACTAGTTTCAATATAATCAAAAACAGTTTGTAAAAATTTTGATAACTTATCTTGTAATCTAATAATTTTTAACATTCTTTTTAAATTATCATTGATAGATTCAGAAATAATTCAAAGGTTAACATTCTTTTTAGTGTTTATTAATTTAGTATCTTTTAAGTTTGTTCCTTCTTCAATAATTCTTGAAACATTGTCTTTATAATCTTCTAATTCTTTAGTTTTAAAATTATAAAACTTAGATTGAGTATATTTATAAAATACTCTTTTAAATTCGTTTGAATAATCATTTAAACATATAGAAGTATTTAGTTGGTTTTGTTTCATAACATCTAAATGTCTAGCTATTTTTTTATTGATTTCATAAACATTAGGAGCTTTACCTCTTAATAATTTATTTTCAAAAAAGATAGCACCATCTTGAATAGGTTGAATACCCATAATTGCTCGACCAATAGTTGTTTTTCCTGATCCAGATTCACCTACTAATCCGAAAGTTTCTCCTTTAAAGACATCAAAACTTACACTTTTAACGGCTTTAACTTTATTTTTACCACTACCAAACTCAATTAGTAAGTCGCGGACTCTTATGATTTTTTCTTTTTTCATAATTATTCACCAACCTTTGTATTCTCAACAGCATGTTTTAGAAGTTCTAATTGTTTCGGTCTTTCGATTTTAGGAGCACGTGGATCTAGCAATCAAGTTTTAGCATAATGAGTATCTGAAACTTTAAACATTGGAGGTTCATATTTATAATCAATAGCTAAAGCAAATTTATTTCTTGGAGCAAAAGCATCTCCATTAATTTCTTTAAACAATGATGGAGGTGTTCCTGAAATTGAGTATAAATCTTCACCTTTTTTACCTAATTGTGGAAGTGATAGTAATAATGATCAAGTATATGGGTGTTGAGGATTGAAGAAAATTTCTTCAATTTTTCCATGTTCTATAATTTGACCAGCATACATAACCGCAACTCTATCAGCAACATTAGCAACAACACCTAAATCGTGAGTAATAAAAATCACTGTAAATTTATATTCTTTTTTAAGTTCTTTAATTAAATCTAGAACTTGAGCTTGAATAGTCACATCTAATGCAGTTGTAGGTTCATCACAAATTAATATTTTAGGTCTACATGCTAAAGCAATAGCAATAACAATTCTTTGACGCATTCCTCCAGAATATTTTCTTGGTAGATCTTTATAACGTTTTTCAGCGTTTGTAATACCTACTTTTTTCATTAAGTTAATTGCTTCAGCTTTAGCTTCAGATCTTGATAATTTATTATGAATTCTTAAAACCTCTGAAATTTGAAAACCAACACTTAATAAAGGGTTTAAAGAAGTCATCGGATCTTGAAAAATTGTAGCAATTGTTCCACCACGAAGTTTTTCTAAGTTCTTGGCTGTTCTTTTTTTGATTATGAAATTTGGTAGTTTAACAAAATTTCAAATTTCAAGTAATGATTCAATTTTTTCTTTTTCTAAATTTTTAGATTCTTTTGAAATTTCAGTTAAAATTTCAACCATCAAATCTTCAAAATCACTTTTAAATTCAACTTTTTCTACTTTATTTAAATAGTCTTTAGCTAAATTTAAATCATATTCAAAATCATTTTTGTTTTTAGTAATAAAACTTACAATTTTTTGATATAAAAACTTTTTAGAAATTGAAAGTAATTGGAAGTTAGCATTTTCTTGTTTTAATCTATTAATTGATCTTTTTAATTCATTGATTTTAAAATCTAATTTTTTAGGATCATTAATTAATTCAATTTGTTTATTTAATCTAGCAACTTCTTTTATAAGAGCATCTCTTTTAATTATTTTTTTAATATTTTTAGTAAATTCGTATTTTTTTAATTGTTCAATTTTATTCTCTAAATCTTGAATTTTTAGATTAACAGAATCAATAGTTGCTTTTTCTAATTCATTAATTTGAGATTGAATTTCTTTAATCTTTAAATGATTGTATTTTCTAATTTCTCTTCTTGAGTTGTTTTCTAAATTATTTTTATGAAAATCTACTAAGTTTACCTCTTTTTTAAAGTTAGATATAGCATTTTTTTCATTTCTTGGATAGTAAGTAATAGTTCCATTAGCAATGTATCCATTTTCTTCTAACATATTAGTTAATGTTTTTGTAAAAACAGATTTTCCTGATCCGGACTCACCAACTATAGCAACAGTCTCACCATCATAAATATCAAAACTAATATTTCTTATAGAAGTTAAAACTTGAGAACGAACTCTAAATTTAACAACTAAATCTTTAATAGATAAAATAACTTTTTGTTTCATAATCAAGTTTCCTTTCTAACGATGATTTTTTGGATCTAATGAATCGGCAAATACTTTTAATACTAAGAAGAATAGTAATGAAATACTTGAAATAAATGCTACAGGAATTACTAATAAGTGAGGATAAACTTGTCATTCAGTACTACTAATAGCAAGTTCTAAAATTTTACCTAATGAAGTTTTGATTGAACCATCAACAAATCCTTGTCCAAGATATGAGATTGTTGCTTCGATTGAAATTGCTGTTGGAATAGCAAACACAGCAACTTGAATTAAGATAGGTAATATTTTAGGGAAAATATTTTTTCTAATAATTTTTCCTGAACTTGAACCTAGTGTAACTGATGCTATGTTGTAATCTGAATTTCTAACTAATAAAACTGCAGCTCTAACATTTAAAGCAGGACCAATTCAAGCTTGAATAATTACTGCTAAGATCATTGGTCAGAATCCAGTTCCTAATATAGAAATAATTAAAATAATCATAACTAATTGTGGAGCGATTAAAATTAACGCAGTTACTTGGTAGAATAAAATATCTAATTTTCTAAAGTATCCTCAAATAAGTCCTGCAAAAATTCCAATAGCTAATTGAATTGTTACAACTACAAGTGAGAAAGTAAGAGTTGTTCTTAAACCTAATCATATTTCAATTCAATAATCTTGACCTTGTTTTCCTAGTCCGAATAAATGTTTTGCACTAGGAGCTTCGGTTGAATCACCTGGTTTAATTAATGGAACAGCTACTTGACCTCATGATATAACTATTGACATTATCATTAAAAGAACTAATAAGCTTATACAAATAATAAATACTTTACTTTTTAATAAAATTTTACCTACAGCTTTTCAATAACTATAAGGTTTTGTTGCGATTGATTCTAATCCTTTTTCTTGAAAACCAACATGATCAAACAACTCTTGATCAATTTCTATTAAACTTATTCCGTTTTTCAACTCGAAAGATTGGTGTTGTTCTGCTGTAAAACTAGAATAAATGTCTTTTGATTTTTGTTTTTTAGTTTGCATAATTACCAATCCTTTCTATTTCTTAGTTAAGCTAACTCTTGGATCTAATCAAACATAAATTAAGTCTGATAATAATGAGGCAAATATTGTTGCAAATGAAGATAATACTGTAAATCCTAAGAATACGAAAAAGTCATTTCCACCAGCTGATTTAATAATGTATTGTCCCATTCCAGGAATAGATCATTGAGTTTCAGTTAAGATTGATGATCCAAACATAGTTAAAATAATTTGACTTGGTATTGTTCTAATAGTTCTTATTCCTGAGTTTCTAAAAATATGTAAGTAGTAAGCTCTTTTTGTACTCATACCTTTTGAAAGAGTGAATTTTACATAATCTGCAGTCATTTCTTCTATTACATATCTTCTTGTGTATGATGCAACAATTGGTATGTTAATAATTACCATTGTTATGATCGGTCAGAATTTTGTAGCAAATGTTCCTGTGTTGTAAAGTCCAGAACTTCCTAAAATTGAAACTGAGAAAATGAATACAACTAAAACAATAACTAATGAAGGTAATGCAACTAGAAATGCTGAAGCAGCACTGAATAAATTATCAAATGATCTGTTTTTCTTTTTAGCTTGTTGAATACCAATTAAAATACCTAAAGTGTTAGCGATTAAAATTGCAATTGATCCAAAAGCAAATGAATAAGGCATTGCAGCTTTAAATAAATTGAAAACATCTGATGTTTCTTCAGCGATTGATGGACTTGAAACAACTCCTAAATATACAAATCTAGTTTCATAAATTTGTGTTGCGGTTAAGTTTCCAAAATCATCAACTCCATATTCAGCACTAACTAAAATATGTTTAGGTATAAATGGAATGATATTTTTTAAATAATTTAAAACTTGTTCTCAGAACGGACCATACACTCCAAATTTTTTCATTCTATCAATTAAAAGTTCATCTAAAGCTTTTTTTGATAAACCTAATTTTTCATAGTTTGCAGGTAAGTATTTTTCATCAGGAGTAATCGCTCTTGTGATTGCATAAAGTAAAACAATAGCAATTAATAAAGTAATTAATCCATAAACGATTCTTTTAAATGAATAACCATATAAAGGATGTCTTACAAAAAACTTATAAATATTAGCATTTAGATCGCTATATCAATATTTAATAGTTGTTAGTTTACTTATCTTTTCATGATTATCTAACTCAGAAGACAAATCAAAATCTTCTGATAATAGATCAGTTTTAAAATCTATTTTTTCATCATAAATAATAGTTTTGTTATTTTTCATGCTAGATTCCTTTCTATTATTTTTGTGTTTTGTGTTTAAAGTTAACTATTTTAACTTATTTCTTATTCTAATAAGAATAACACTTCAAAATAAAATAGTCAAAAAATAAACAATAAAAATTTTCAAATTTATAAGTATATATTTTTATTAAAATACTATTAATTAATTATAAAATATTAGGTGAAATTATTCATTAAAACTGATTGATTTAATTTAAAAATATAGAATAATTTTTTTAATATAAAATTAATAAATAAAAGGAATGAATTATGAAAAAATCTGAAGAACTAAAACAACATAGAATAAAAGATAATATAGCTTACAATCAAGAAGTTGATCAAAAAATAAAAAGTGTTTATGATTCTAGAAATTATTCAGCAAAAGTTTTTGAATATAATCAGAAAAAAGCATTGAAATGACAAGGTTGATTAATTGTATTAGCTATTTTTATTGTTACGTGTTTATTATCTGTTTTATTTGGTTATTTAACTTTAAATATAAAGAATACAACATTTAATAAATGAAAAGGTATTACTTGATTTTCTATTATTATTGGTGCAATTTTACTTTTAATTAGTATTGTAATTGGATATTTAAGAAATAAACATGCGATGTGATTTTTTAATGATAGAAGAAGACGTTATCAAAAAACATTAGAAGATGAAGAAGCTAGACTAATTAGACTTAGAAAAATCTTTTTAATAAGTTCAATTTTAATATTTATTTTTTCACTTATTTTATATCTTATTTTTAAAATTTAAATCTATAAATTATGTGTATTACTTATTAATTATTGTTTGATAGAATTAAATATAGTTACAATAAAACATTTTCAAAGGAGAAACAAAATGAAGAAATTATCTACAAATCAAATAAGACAAATGTGATTAGATTTCTTTAAATCAAAAGATCATTATTTTTTAGAACCAGTTTCATTAATACCTGTTGATGATCCTTCTTTACTATGAATTAATTCGGGAGTTGCTACTTTAAAACCTTATTTTGATGGAAGAAAAACACCTCCTGCTGTTAGACTTACTAACTCACAAAAATCAATTAGAACAAATGATATTGAAAATGTAGGAGTTACTGCACGTCACCACACTATGTTTGAAATGTTAGGTAATTTTTCTATCGGAGATTTCTTCAAAAAAGAAGCTATTCATTTTGCTTGAGAATTATTAACTTCAGATAAATGATTTGCTATGCCAAAAGATAAATTATATATAACAGTATTTAATGAAGATGATGAAGCTTATAGAATTTGAACTGAAGAAATTGGAATTGAAAAAGATCATATTTTCAGTTTGTCAAGAGATACTAATTTCTGAGATGTAGGACAAGGACCTTGTGGACCAAATACTGAGATATTTTTTGATCGTGGTGAAAAATGAGATCCAGAAAAAATTGGACCAAGGTTAATTAGTGATGATATTGAAAATGATAGATATATTGAAGTTTGAAACATTGTATTTTCACAATTTAATAATGATGGAAATAATAATTATGCTGAATTACCTAGAAAAAATATCGATACTGGTGCAGGACTAGAAAGATTATCATCAATTTTCCAAGATACACCAACTAACTTTGAAACTGATATTTTCTGACCAACTATTCAAAAAGTTGAAACTATGTGTGATCAGAAATTTAAATATTCATTTGATAATTACTTCAACCCAACAAGTGAACAAACAAGAATTAATACAGCATTTAAAGTAATTGCAGATCATATTAGAGCATGTACTTTTGCTATTAGTGATGGAGTGTTTCCAGGAAATAAAGATAGAGCATACATTATTAGACGTTTAATTAGAAGAAGTTCAGTATTTGGAAGAGAATTAGGAATAACTGATGCATTCTTATACAAATTAGTTGATTCAGTAGTGTTTGCTATGAAAGAATTCTATCCTTATTTAGAAGAAAAACAAACATTAGTAGAACAAACAATTAAAGCTGAAGAAGAAAAATTCTTAAAAACATTATCTAAAGGTTATGAATTATTAGAAGAAATTATCAAATCTGAAAATAAAGTTACTGCTAAAAATGCTTTATTATTATTTGAATCATATGGTTTTCCAATTGAACAAACTTTAGAAATTTCTCAACAACATAATGTTGAAGTAGATATTAAAGGATTTGAAGAACTTTTAGAACAAGCTAAAGAAACTGCTAGAAGTAGTAGAAAAGATTCAAAAGCTTGAGATAAACAAAATGAATTATTTACTAAACTTGATGTTAAATCAGAATTTACAGGTTGAGAAGAAACATCAAGAAGTGATGCAAAAATTGTTTATATGTTCGCTGATCAAAAACAAATTGATTCAGTTACAGATTCAGAAGCATATATAATTTTAGATAAAACTCCATTTTATGCTGAAAAAGGTGGACAAGCAGCTGATACTGGTATTATTTCAAATGATAATGCAAATGCTGTTGTAGTTGATGTTCAACAAGGACCAAAACACCAAAACATTCATAGAGTTAAAGTTTCAGGAACATTAAAAGTTGGAGATATCGTTAATGCTACAGTTGATGAAGACAAACGTTTCTATACTATGAAAAACCACTCAGGAACTCACATGATTCATGCTGCTTTAAGAGAAGTTTTAGGAAACAGTGTAATGCAATCAGGATCATATAATGATGAACACGGTTTGCGTATGGACTTTACTTTTAATAGATTAGCAACAAGTGATGAATTACATAAAGCTGAAGAACTAGTATTACAAAAAATTAGTGAACACATTAATAGAGAAACTTATTTCTGTAGTTTAGAAGATTCAATTAATAAATATAATGCATTAGCCTTCTTTACTGAAAAATATGATGAAATTGTAAGAGTTGTTAAATTCGGAGACTTTTCTTCAGAATTATGTGGTGGAACTCACGTAGATAATACAAGCGATATTGAAGATTTCATTATTACAGGGTTAGAATCAAAAGGTAGTGGTTTATATAGAATTAAAGCATTAACTTCAAATAAAGCTGTAAGTGAATATTTAAATGAACAATTTAAATTAGTTAAAGATGAAGTTGAAAATGTGATTGAAAAATACAACCAACATAAAGCTGTATTAGAAAATCAAGAAATTGAAAAAACTTATTCAGAAATTAAAAATTTAACTATTACAAAACAAAATTTAGTTGTAATAAAATCAATGCTATCTAAGTTAAAAGATTTATACAAAGATTATGACAAAAAAGTTAATGATCTATTAACTGCTTCTAAACTATCACAATTTAACGATTTAAAACCAGAATTAAACAAAGATGGTGTTAATGAAATTAGATTATTCACTAAAGACTTAACTATCAAAGATTTAAAACAATTAGCTGATGAGTTAAGAAATAAATTTAAAGATTTAATTGTAATATTAGCTAGTCAGACAGGTGAAACTAACTTTATAGTTGTTGCTGTAAGTGAAAGTTTACAATCAAAATATAAAGCAATTGATATATTTAATAACCTTGAAGGATTAGAAACTAAGGGTGGAGGAAACTCAAACCTTGCTCAAGGAAAATATACTAAAAAATAATTATTAAAAACACTACTTTAAAAGTAGTGTTTTTGTTTTGTAATATATTTATGCTTAAAGTGGGAAAGGTAGGTTTTTTCTAGACATTATTTTTATGCTTAAAGTGGGAAAGGTAGGTGTTTTCTAGACATTGTTTTTATGCTTAAAGTGGGAAAGGTACATCTAATTTACCAACACTTTTACCAACATGTGTTTGTAAATTTAATGAAAATTTAATAAATCAAGCATTCGTACACTTGTATAATATGTTTTACTGAAATATTGAATAAATTTTAAAATTAAAAAAGCTTGGAAATTCCAAGCTAGCTTATTTTCTTTATGGTGGAGATGGCGAGAATCGAACTCGCGTCCAAAATACACTTACATATACTTTCTACAGTTTAGTTAATTTTATAATTTAACAGATAACTAAAATTAACAAAAGATTAAATGTCATTTGCAATTAGAATTCGGATATATTTATCGCAATCATACATCCTATTAGACTAGGGTAATACGGTTATAGATAAAGCCTAAACTACCTATAATTCGTGAAATACTATAACTAAACTAAGTAGTTATTAAGCAAACATAAAGTTTGCTCCAGCTGATGCATTGTTGATCATGAATGCTGGCATTTCAAATTTTTCTTCGTTTTCGTTTGCGTTTTTTTAAACCTAGTAGTATTTATAGTCTACCACACTACTGCTTATATATGCTGGTTATATCCTGTCGAGACCATGACATCCCCGTTACATATAAATGATACAACATAATAAATAATTTAGAAAGTTTAAACGCTAATATTGTATTAAGAAAAGGTTTGGCGTAATAATGTAAACAAAGAACTCGTAATTTTGTAAAATAAATTTAACAAATTTGGTAAAATTTTTAAGGCAAATTTGGTAAAAAAAATTCGTCTAATTTGGTAAAATTTTTATCCTGAATTTGGTAAAATAAATTTAACAAATTTGGTAAAAAAAATTCGTCTAATTTGGTAAAATTTTTATCCTGAATTTGGTAAAAATATCAAAAAGGAGACAAATATGAGAAACGATAATTATAAACCTAGAATAATGGATAAAGTAATTCAACGACACTTATCAATAGCTGGAGCAATTTGTGTTGAAGGACCTAAGTGGTGTGGTAAAACATGAACTTCAAGACACAATTCAAAGAGTGAATTTTTAGTTGGTAGTCCGTATAATAATTTTGCTAATAGAAAGCTAGCTAATTTTAATCCCGAACTCGTTCTTGATGGTGAATATCCTAAAATGATTGATGAGTGACAGGAAGCCCCTGCATTATGAGATGCCACCAGAGCTAAAGTAGATGAGATTGGTGAAAAAGGACTTTTTATACTAACAGGATCTGCTACACCTAAATATAAAGGTATTTTACATAGTGGGGCTGGAAGAATTGTTAGTTTAAGAATGAGCCCTATGACTTTATATGAGTCTGAAGATTCTATTGGTATTGTGTCTCTTAAAGAAATTTGTTCAAAAGATTTTAATCCAAAACCTACATATGTAAAAGAATTAGATTATGAACAATTGTCATATTTAATAGTTAGAGGAGGATGACCTAATAATATAGATTCCAGCATAGATAATTGTGACGTAATTGTTAAGTCTTATATTAAAACGATTTTAAAACAAGAGTTAGTTGACGAAAACGATAATAAATATAGTCCTGAAAAAATTGAATTGATACTAAAATCTCTAGCAAGAAATACATCAACTACAGTTTCTGATCGCTCTATATTAAAAGATATTTCTCAAAATGAGAATGATAATCCAATATCTAGACCAACACTTACTAAATATTTAGATTTCTTAAACTCTATGTTTTTATTTGACAATTTAAAACCATTTTCATTAGATGTAAGATCATCATTAAGAGTTAAACAAAAAGATAAGAGATATTTTTGCGATCCATCTTTAGCTTGTGCATTATTAGATCTAAGTCCAGCAAAAATTCAAAGAGATTTAAATTTATATGGGTTATTATTTGAATCGTTAGTTGTTAGAGATTTAAAGGTGTATTCAAGAGCGATGGATGCCAAGATTTATCACTATCAAGATTATTTGGATAATGAAATTGATGTTGTTATTGAACTTAAAGATGGTGATTGATGTGCGTTTGAAATTAAATTGGGTTCTAATAAAGTTGATGAAGCTGCTGAAACACTAAACAAAACAATTTCAAATATTATAAAAAATAATAATAGACCTCCAATATTAAAATGTGTTATTGTTGGTTTTGGGAATGTAATTTATAAAAGAGAAGATGGTATTTTAGTTGTACCTATTAATGCTTTAAAAGATTAGACATAAAAGTTAAAAACTACTCTTTATAATAGTAGTTTTTCCTTATTTTAATAATTCTTTTAATTGATTAGTATATTCTACAATTCCATTAATTAATGGTTGATAAGTTTCTTCTTTTGTAAAATCAATTCCTGCATCTAACATTATTTTTAATGGTTCTTTGTGTCCACCGGCTTTTAAGAAATTGATTGTTGATTCAATATTTCCTTTTTTGATATCGTCATATAATTTATAACTCGCAGTAACATCGATTGCATATTTATAAACATAGAATGGAGAATGGAAGAAGTGACTAATTCTTGGTCAACCAAATCCGTGTTTTTTATCTTTGTCCTCAAGTTTATCAAAAACTGTATAACCATAATCGTTTTGAACTTCAACAAAAAGATTATTTAATAGTTCAGCTGTAAATGGAACTTGTTTTTCTGCTAATTGGCTTGCTCTATATTCGAAATCAGCAAATTGAATTTGTCTGTAGAATGTTGAAGTTAAATCAAAAATTCTTTGTTGTAATAGATAGATTTTTTCTTCTTTAGTTTGAGCGTTGCTATACATAAAATCAAATAACAAGTGTTCATTAATTGTTGAAGCAACTTCAGCTAAAATAATTGGATATTCACTTAATGGGTATGGTTGGTTTTCATCAGCAAATAAAGTATGAACTGAATGACCACATTCGTGAGCTAATGTATTAACTGAGTTTAATTTATCATCTCAATTCATTAAAATGATTGGTTCAACACCATGTCCACCAGTTGAATATGCACCGTCTCTTTTATTAGTATCTTCATAATAATCAATTCTATTAGGACTTCAAGCAATCTCTAATTTATCTAGATATTCTTTACCTAAAACAGATAATGCTTTTCTAATTATTTCTTTACCTTGATCAACTGTAAAAGTACGGTTGTAGTCTTTAACTAATTTTAGTTGTCTATCTGAAGGGTAGAATTTTTCTAATTTAAATGTATCTTTAATTAATAAAAGATAATCTTCTAGCGGTTTAATGTATTTCTTACCAACTTCTAATAATTTTAAATAGATTGATGTATCAATTGAATCGCTACTTAAACTTGATTGTAAACTTGATTCGTAATTTCTTAGTTTTACACTTTCTAAACTTGATTGTAAAATACCTTCATAAATTTGAGCAAAACTGTGTTTTTTATCACTAAAGTTTTTAGAAAATAAAACTCCTGCTTTGATTCTTAGATCTTGATCTTTTATAGGATCTGAATCTTGGTTAATTTCAGCTAATAATGAATTAGTTAAGATTTGTTTTTGTCCTTTATATTCGATTTCTTGATCTTGACGATCAGCATAAGCTAAAGTATCATACATCATAGAAATTGCACTTCTACTTCTTGAAACTTTAGAAAGTAATTCTTCATCGTGTTTGTCTAAAATATGTTTAGCGTGTTCAAAGAATTTTCTATATCCATATTCGTATTTTTCGTGCTCTTTATTTTCTTTTAGTCATGAAAAAATTACATCTTGACCAACTTCTTTTAGTTCAGGGCTTGCAAATGCGGTTAATTGATAAATTTCTTGTAACGCATTCATCAATAAACCTTCTAATGTTCTATAAACTTCATTAGTTTGATCAGTATCACCCATTCTTGTGTAAATTGATAATTTAGTTACAAGTAATTCAATTTCTTCATCTAATTTAATAGATTTAAAAAATTCTTCTTTAATGTGTAATTTACCTTTGAATTTTTCATACTCTTTAGCTAGACTCATTAGCTTATCTAATTCTTGTTTTCATTCATCTTGATTTTTATAAAGGTGTGAAAAATCTCATTTATAATCATTTGTCGCTTGACTTCTTTTCATTATTTTTTATCTTCCCCTTTAAGTTCTTGCAATTCTTTATACAATTCAGAATTTCTTTCACTTAATTTAGCAATTAATGCATCCATTTCTCTTAGAGCTTGATCGAAAAATACAATTAAATTACCTTGTAAATTAAATAGTTCATCTTTTTTAGCTGGTATTTTTGATTCTTTTAATTTAGAAAATTCTTCTACTCTTTGTTTATAGTTTTCCATACCTACGTTTAATGTTTCAAGTAACACAGGTAATTTCATTTTATCTACTTCAACATTTGTAAATACATCTTTTTGTTGTTGAGCTTTTTCAGTTGTTTCGTAATCAGCACTATCAAATTCGATAGGTTCACTAGTTAAAAATAAATTATAAGTTTCAATTAAATTTTTAATATTTTCATCAAGAATTGGTGTTGAAAGATCTAATCCTTTTGCATCTATTTTTTCTAAATTATCTGTAGAAGCAAATCCAATATTATCTTTAAAAATTTCTAACAATTCTTGTCCTTGAATAGCTTTATTTTGTAAATCAATAATTATTGAATTTACTGCTTTTTGAGTTAATGCTAAACATAAAACAGTTCTTTCTTTAACAAAATCAGGACGTAAAACCAAAACGGGAACTGATCTTATTTTTTGATTATCTCCAGTTAATGTTTGAAAACTGCTTGCTTTATAAAATGTTCATGTTGTTAATTTCATAATTCTCTCCTTTTGTCATTTATATATATTTTAACAATTAAAAGTTAAATATACTCAACAATATTAGTATTAGGAAAATATTAAAAAAACTTGCCAATTGCAAGTTTGTTTTTGATTAGGAAAGTAAAGCTAAATTGTCTTCTAGTTCTTTTATTTTATACTCTAATTCCATTATTCTTTGTTTTAGTTCATATTTTTTATTTTTTCAATTTTCGTATTTGTCTTTTTTTGATAAGTATATAAATACATAAATAACAAAGAATAAAGGTACGATAATTAATAAAATTGAAAAAACATTAAATTGAGTTTCTTGTATTGGATCTGCTAATAAATTAGTATATTCAGATTCTAAAAACTTTTTTTGATTAGTTAGCATTTCAATACTATCTTTTATTTTCTGTTGTTTTTCTTGCATATATAACACACTCCTGTACTTCTAGTCTCTTGGTTTCATTTGTGGGAATAATAACACGTCTTTAATTGATTCACTATTTGTTAATAACATAACTAATCTATCAATTCCAATACCAATTCCAGCAGTTGGTGGCATTGCGTGTTCTAAAGCTTCGATAAAATCAATATCCATATCTGTAGCTTCGTCGTTTCCTTTGTTTTCTTCTTCGATTTGAGCTTTAAATCTTTCGTATTGATCTATTGGATCATTTAACTCACTGAAAGCATTAGCATATTCTCTTCCGATGATGAATAATTCAAATCTATCAGTAAATCTTGGATCTTCAGGATTCGATTTTGCTAATGGAGAAATTTCTTTTGGATGACCATAAACAAATGTAGGTTCAACAATTGTTGATTCAACAAATTCTTCATAGAATAAGTTAATAATGTGTCCAACTGTTTCTTGGTGTTTTTCAACATGAACGTTGTGTTCTTTTGCTAATTGCATAGCTTGTTCAACTGTCATTTCTTGTCAGAAATCAACTCCAGTTACTTGTTTAATTCCATCTACCATGTGTAATCTTTTAAATGGTTTAGATAGATCTAATGTAACATCTCCGTATTTAATAATTGATGATTCATTAACACTAGCATTACATACTCTGAAAATTTGTTCTGTTAGATCCATTAAAAAGAACATATCTTCATAAGCAACATATAACTCAATACTTGTAAATTCAGGATTATGACGGGTACTCATTCCTTCATTTCTAAAGATACGACCTATTTCATAAACTCCTTCAAATCCACCAACAATTAAACGTTTTAAGTGTAATTCAGTAGCGATTCTTAAATATACATCAGTATCTAATGCATTATAGTGAGTATTAAATGGTTTAGCAGCAGCCCCTCCTCTTAGTGAATGTAAAATAGGAGTTTCAACTTCCATATATCCTTTTTCATCTAAGAATTTTTGAAGTGTTCTAATTATTTTAGTTCTAGCTTGGAATGTTTTTCTAACGTCATGATTCATTATTAAATCAACATATCTTCTTCTGTATTTTTCTTCGATATCTTGAATTCCAGCGTGCTTGTCAGGTAGTGGTCTTAATGCTTTTGATAATAAAACAACTTCTTTACATCTAACAGTTAATTGACCATGATCTGTTTTCATCATGATACCTTTTACTCCGATAATATCACCTAGATCGAAATCTCTAAAATCTTCAAAAGCTTCAGCTCCGATTTCATCTAATCTAACATATAATTGAATACCAGAATCTTGATCGTCAATATTAACAAAAGCAGCTTTTTTACCAGCTTCTCTATATAATTTAATTCTTCCTGCAACACTAATAATATCTTGATTCATTTGAGCTAATTCTTCTTTAGAGAATTGTTCAAATTTTTCGTTTAATTCTTTTAGTGAGTTAGTTCTTTGGAATTTAGTTATTTTATATGGATCTTTATTTTTTTTAACTAATTCTTGATGTTTTTCTCTTCTTACTAATTCTTGTTCGGTAAATTTTCTATCATTTATCATTTTATTCACTCCCGTATTCTTTAATAATATCTACTACATCTTTTAAAGTTTCTATTTTGTTAGCTTTTTCTTTTAACAATTTTAAAATAGGTTTTTTATCTAATACATCTAAATATCAAGTTAAATGTTTTCTAAATTCACGCATAGCTGATTGTTCATCTCTTAATTTTATAAGTAAATTAGCATGATTTAAAACAGTTTTTTCTCATTCTTCAAAACTTGGTTTTTCTAATTCTTTTCCAGTTTCTAAATAATAATTAATTTGTTCAAATATTCAAGGATTTCCTTGACATGCTCTAGAAATCATAACAGCATCACAACCTGTTAAATCTAACATTTTTTTAGCAGAAGGTCCATCAACAACATCACCGTTTCCTATAACAGGAATTTTAACTGCATCTTTAACTTCTTTAATTTTTTCTCAATCAGCGTGACCTGAGTAAAAATCACTTCTTGTTCTTCCGTGAACTGCAATAGCACTAGCTCCTGCTTTTTCAATTAATTTAGCAACTTCAACAGCATTAACACTATCTTTATCTCAACCTAACCTAATTTTTGCAGTTACTGGTTTTTTTGTATGCTCAACTACAGCTTTTACAATTTCATAAATTAGTTCAGGTGTTTTTAATAAAGCTGATCCACTTGCTGATCTAACTGCAACTTTTGGTGCTGGACAACCTAGATTTAAATCTATAATATCGCAATCAACATTTTCATCTATTCACTTAGTTGCATTAATAAAATCATCGACGTCATTTCCAAATATTTGCATACTCATTGGATGCTCTTCTTTACTTACTTGAAGCATACTAAATGTTTTTTTATTTTCATGAGCCATTCCAGCAACAGATACCATTTCAGCATAAACTAAACTAGCACCGTGTTGTTTTGAAATAACTCTAAATGGTTCGTTACTTACTCCTGCCATTGGACCTTGAACAACTTTACCTTTTATTTCAATATTACCTATTTTCATTTATTAACCTACTCTTTTAGTGTGTGCATACAACTTACCATTAACATCTGTGAAAAATATTCATACTTTTGACGAATCTTCTTTGAAAAAATTAACTATATATTCTGCAAATATTTGTTCTTTATCAGGTCTTGATAATCATTCAACAGTTATATAAATTGGATTTTGTTCTTGTTTTAATTGGAACACTTTAGAATTTTCACAAATAAATATAATATTTTCAGGATTAGCTGTTATCAGCTCAGCTATTTCATTAACCTTATTAGTAAATTTTTTAACTTTTTCTTCAGAAACTCCGCTAAATTTAATAATTGGCATATTTGTTGCACCTTTCTTTTCCTAACTTTAATTTTATTACAATTCACAAATAAATTAAACATTAGAAATTACACTTAAAATTTCTCAACAAAAACAACTTCAAGTGAAGTTGTAATAATTATTATAATTGGTTTAATAATTCACCAACGTGTTCGATATGATCAACATTTCTCATCTCTTTTATTATGTTTAATTCTTTATCTAAAACAAATGTTGATCTTTCATATTTATTTCAAGGTTTACCTTCTAATTCAATTTCAGTGAATGTTAATTTAAACTCATTAGTTAATTGCATGTCCACATCGCAAATTAATGAAAATTCTAAGTTTTGTTCACAACAAAATTCATTATTGTATTCTGGAGTATCTTGACTTACACCAACAACATTATAACCTTTGTTTTTAAATTCGTTTAAGTGTTTTTGATATTCTAAAGCTTCTAATGTACATAGTCCAGTTTTTGCTTTAGGATAGAAAAATATTACTAACCCTTTTTCTCCGACTAGATCTGATAAATTTACTAAATTGTTTTTACAATCTTTTAATTGGTAATTTTTCATAATAAATCTCCTTATCTATTTGCTAATCAAACTTGATAGTTTCATTACTTTTATTATAAACTTCAACTTTGTTTTCTATGTCAATTTGAGTTACAATTCATCCTCTAAATTCACAATTTTTAATAAAATCAGCATAATAATTATTTTTATCAACAGACTTAAGTGTTACAACAAGTCCATATTTAAGATTTTTATCTTTTACTGTTTCTAATCTTTCTTTTGTTAGAATATTAATTCCTCAATAACCTTGTTCTTGTTTTGATTTTGTAGGTTTTACAATTCGTCCAGTGTTAGTAAATAGATTTTGTTGGATGTGTTTTGTGTTATTTCATTTTTTAAATTTTTGTCTTGCTTCTTGTTCAAAAATAGAGACAGGTTCATCATAAGATTGTTTATTTTTATTTATTGGGTCAATCATTATTTTCCTATTTTTTTGAATAATTTTTCCAAATTTTATATCCATTTCTGTATCTGTATAATCTACACCTTGGGTTTTTGAAACTTTTGGAAAATAACACATTGTAAGTTTAGACACAAATGGATGTTTATAATCTTTATTTAATGGAACAGGCAAAGTATAGTTAAATGTTTCATATTTTCTAACTGTTCCTTGAATAATAAATCTTATCTCATCTTTTGGTGTTTCTAATATGTCTTTTATATGAATAGGAACAACTCCATGTCCTGTTGTATTAATATTTTTATTATCATCTGTTCAATTTGTTGAAGAATGTATTAATAATGCCTTTGCAACTTCTTTTGACATTCCAATAACTTCAATTAAATAACATAACTTTCTAGCTATTCAAGGTGCAGCAAATGAAGTACCAATAGCATATCGTTGTTCAAATCCTGAACAAACTCTTATACCTTTTTTATCACTTCCACCATAATAAGAAATATCAGGTTTATTAAAAAGAGATAATACCGGACCAGATCTTGAATAATTAGTACTATTTTTTTCAAAATCAACTGAGTTTACAACAATAGAGTTTATTGAATCAGCAGGAGCACCTATTTTAATAATTTCATTTGATGTTTTATTTGTTCCTGATATAACAAAAATAACATTATTTTCAGCTTGAATTCTGTCTAAAAATTCAGCTTCTATTGAAATAAAATTTTCACTTATTTCTTTTGTTGAACCTAAAGATAAATTTCAAACTTTTATATTTTTATTAGTTCTAATAATTGATTCAATTTCTTTTAGTAACGTAAATGAACTAAATCTTGTTTGTTTTGCAACACCAAAATGTTTAACTCTAAAATTACCACATCCATCATCTAGTTCAGGATTTAACCTATGTCCATCAACTATAATTGAACTAACTTGAGTGCCGTGTATATAATCTTCAACACTTCTATTTATATTCTCATCTAATCTATCTTCATATTCTACTCACTCTGAAAAATAAGTATTTTGTTTATCAAATAATGTATCTATTACACCTATTATTGGTTCATTTGATGGTTTTTTTATTTCTGTTATAGTTTGTTGTGTTTCTTTTGAATTTAAAGGATCCATTTTTGAAATATCACTAATTCCCATAGCAATTAAATACGGTGCTTTTTGAACAAAATGTTTAAGTTGTTCAGCATTTAAATAAAAAGTTGTTTCATTTAATTTTGGTACAGTTAATGGATTTATGTCTAGTTGTTTAAGGATTTCTGAAGTTTTGATTTTTATATCATAAATAGTTATAATTGATCCACCTTCTAAGAATTCATCAAATTGATCAACTCCAAAACTTTTTATGTAATATGTATCAATTATTGTATTTATTAGTCTTGTTTTTGTTAAGTTTTTAGAAAAAGAATTATCAAAATTTTTATTAATATATAAAATATCGTCTTGTGAAATTTCTTTGTATTGATATTTATTTAGATAATTTATACATTCTTTTAAATTTAAAATAGAGTTTTCTAATATTTCATTAGTTATACAATATGTGATTATATGATAACTTGGTATTGTTTTAGAGAACTTAGCACCAACTACATTTTTATTATTTTTTAGAGCATCATTTTCAAATATAGCTTTTATTCTATTGCTTTTTGAAATAATTCTTTTGTAATGAACACTAACAAGAGGATTAATTTTTAATTTTTGAGAATCTCAGAATTGTTTTATTGTGATTAATTGTTCTTTTAAATCAATTAGTTCTTTAACATTAAGTTTTGCGTTATTAGGTAATTGATTAGAACCTATTTTTTTTGTGTAGTATTCAGACTTAAATTCATTTCTTAACTCTATAACCTTATTAGACATACACTTTTCCTTTCAATTCTCTACCTACCTGGCTTTTAGATACACCAGTTAAAATTTCTATTTCTCTTAGTGTGAAACCTTTTTCTTTAAGTTCTTCTAAATTATATTCTTTACCATTAGTTATCTTTTTATAAAGTCTTTTTAGATAATCAAATTCATTATTAGGATCACTAAAAGCAAGTGAAGTTTTTATAACATTTTCTAAGATTCCGGGATGCGGAATTTGATCATATAATGAAATAATTTTTCTAAACATTCTTGAATTTTTTGCTATGTATTTAAGTTTTTTTGAATAATCACTAAATATAATTTCTGATATATCTAATAAATCGCGTTGTGAATATCTATCAAAATCAACAATTGAATCAAATCGACGACTAAGTGCTTTATCTAACAGTTCATATAGATTTGTTGTTGCAATAACAATAACTTTTTTATTTAAGTTATCTAGACCTTTTAAAACAGTTGATGTAGCTCTTCCCATTTCTCTAACATCATTACTATTTGTTCTATCTAAGGCTAAAGCATCAATTTCATCGAATAGAATAATTGCATTTTCTGGTACTAATAAATTATTTATTTCATCAAAAAGCATAGTAATATTTTTTTGAGTTTGACCTAATTTACTATTTATAAGTGACGAAAAATCAACAACAAAAAGATCTCTTTTAAGAATTCTCGCGATTTGTTTTGTTGTTTCAGTTTTTCCAGTTCCAGGCGGACCTATAAATAAAAATTTATTAACTCCTAATTGGTTATTTGACGAATTTATTATTCCAATAATGTCGTTGTTTATTTCTTCAGGAATAGGTAGTGGTTTGTTTTCTATTTCAACTCTTCTTATTCATTCTGTTTGATTTTCATTAAATTGTGGAACAAAAGTATTTGCATTAGAAAGAAGTGAGGATATATATTCGGTTAGTTTAGAATCTCCATTTAAATAAAAATCATTTGCTATCAAATATGCCTCATCTCTAAAAGCACTATCATTGTTTTCTACATGGTATTTTATCAAATTTATAACATTAGCTTTTTTCATTATAATCACCTTAACTTTAGTTTAACATCTAGGGACAAATAAAACTATATTAGGGACAAAAAATAATAAAAATACCTTGAACAAACAATCAATTACTATTAAATATAACTCTATAAAACAATAAATTCATTACACTTGCAAAACAAATGTAATGAATTTTTATTATTCTTTAACTCTTATGAATAATACTTTTTTATCATTTAATTTATTAAATTTGATATCTTTAAATGTTTTTAAATTATCAAAGTTAATTTCTACATTTTCTAATCCACATTGTTCAATCATATCATCATATTTTTCAACTAAAATAGGTTTTAATAAATAACTTATAATTGACATACATCTTTGTAGAGTAGCTAAAACAGTTTTTAGTTTATCAATATCATTTTCTTTTGCTAAATTTCATGGAGCAGTATCTTCAATATATTTGTTACATGATGCAGATAAATCTAATACATTTCTAACTGCAGCACTTATTTTATATTGATCCATATTTTTAACATATTCATCAATTGTTTTAATAGATAAATCAATTAATTCTTGATCATATTCAATATCATTTAAATCAATATATCCATTGAAATATTTTGTAATCATATTATGAGTTCTGCTTATTAAATTACCTACATTATTAGCTAGATGAGCGTTAAATGATTCAATAAATAATTCTAAACTAAAGTTACCGTCTTTTTCTGTTGGAAGATCATTTGCTATATAAAATCTTAGAGCATCAGATGAATAAGTATCTATTATCTTAATAGGATCAATTACATTTCCAAGTGATTTACTCATCTTAGTATTTTTATTTAATATTCAACCATGACCTAGTAAATGTGTAGGTTGACGTAGATCTAAAGCTTTTAACATTACCGGTCAATAAATCGAATGGAATCTAATAATTTCTTTTCCTGCTAATTGTAGAATTTCTGTATCTTTATCATTTCAGAATTTTTCAAATAAATGATCATCATCTTGCATATAACCTAAAGCAGTAATATAGTTACTTAAAGCATCTAATCAAACATAAATGATATGTTCAGGATTTTGATCAATTGGAATACCTCATTTAAAACTTACTCTAGTTACTGATAGATCTTTTAATCCTGGTTCAACGAAATTTTTTAACATTTCATTTCTTCGGTAATCAGGGATTAAAAATTCACTTTTTAATAGATCTTCAATAAAAACTTGAAATTCACTAACTTTTAAAAAGTAAGTATCTTCATTAACTGTTTGAGGTTTTGTATTTGAAATTTTACACATTCCATCTTTATCAAGTTGATCAGCATTTAAAAACTCTTCACAACTAACACAATAAATACCTTGATATTCTCCTTTATAAATTAATCCTTTTTCATATAATTTAGTAAATATTTTTTTAACAGCTTGTTCATGATAATCATCAGTTGTTCTAATGAATTTATCATATTTAATATTTAACTTTTCTCATAACTTTTTAAAGCTTTCAACTTTTGGATTTAAGTACTCTAATGGACTAACATTTTCTTCTTTAGCTTTTGCTTCAATTTTTTGTCCATGTTCATCACTTCCAGTTAAAAAGAAAGTTTCATAACCTTGTTCTTTTTTGTATCTATTTAAAATATCTGCTAGTGTTGTTGTATACGCATGACCTAAGTGAAGATTTCCACTAGGATAATAAATTGGTGTAGTTACATAAAATTTCTTACTCATCTTTTTACCTCCATTTTAGATTTATTTAATTTAATAATATTTTATAATACTAGTTTGTTTATATTAGTTATCTATATTTTATTGTATAGTATTTTTGTATTTTTATAAGGTCAGTTTAATTTATAGTTAGCGTGTTTTACTTCAATAATGTATTAGCGAAAAATTTTAAAATTGTTCTGTTTTAATAACATTTAGTTTAAAAATTTAATCAGTTAAATGAATATAGCAAAAGGTGCAAAAGCACCTTTTCTAATTATTTTATTAATCTAAGTTTTAAACTATTTTTAAATCAGTTTTCATATGAGATTTTAACTTCAACAGAGTCATTTTTTATTTCTATAACTTCAACGTGTTTATCTTCTAATGACTGAGAAAATGTTTCAGCATATCCAAGAAATTCTCATCTGTAAAAGAAGAATAAATTTGAATATTGTTTAGCAAACGCTTCTTTTATAACTTGTTCGTTAATTTCTTTTTTACCACGAACATTTAAAGTTTTGATTTTTAACGTGTTAATGTCAATTCTATTAAATTTATATTTTACTTTAAATCTTGCTCAATATTTTTCTGAACCAAGTATTCTAATATCAGCTTCTTCATTGCTATAACGAATACTTTCTACTTTTACATCTTCTTTTTTTATTTTTAACTTTTCGAAAGTATCTTTATTAGTTTCATAAAATAATTCAATTATGTTATTTTCTAGAGGTTTTTCATCTTTTAAATCGATAGATAACTTGATATCTTTATTTTCAGAAATATCAGTAAGTCGTTTTCAATTAATTGTAATTTCACCTTTATAAAATCTTGAATTATCTACTTTTATAACCAATTTATTTTTATCACGTTCTTTTTTACTTATCTCAAGATCGCTTGCAATTAGTAATGGTAGCTTATCTTTGTTAGCAGTTATAAAATCACTTATTTCAAAATTTGCAGTTGATTCACTGTATTGGAAAATAGTATTTTTTATTCCATCAATTTTAGAAATATCTAATTTATCTTTAAGTGTAACTTCTATTTGACCTTTATAATCTTCAGAATTAATGATTGTAATAGTTGCTTTTCTCTCATTAATGTTTAAGTTAACAACATTTAAGTTTCAAAATGCTAATGGATATATTTTTTGTTTATTTAATTCAAAAAATAGATTTACTATTGAAGCTTTTATTACTGGTTCATCAGCATTTGAATCTAAACAGAATAATTCAGTTTTTAGACCTTCAATTGTGTTGATATCTTTTCTAATTCTATAAGTTATTGTTATTTGTCCTTGATACTTTTGATTATCTTTTTTAACTTTTAGAATTGCTTTGGCAGAATCACCTACTCGTCCAGGTGTTTTTTCAATTTCTAAATCATCTTTAGTTAAACCATTTTGTAAAGTTCTATTATTAATTCTTAAAAATGTAGTTATAATTTCTTGATCTTGATCATTATCTACTGCAAAGTTTTTAACTAATCGGATATTTTCGATATTAATTTTAATACTATAGTTAATTAGAACATTACCAAATCAATCGTTGTTATCATCTTTAACTTTTAATATTAAAATTCCGTCTTCATTGCTTAAAACTTCAAAATCATTTTTGTTGAAACCGGTTAACTTATCTTTGTTAATATCAATAAATTTTTGAACAATAACACTAGCATCATCTGAATTGAATGCTCCAACATTAGGATTTAAATCTAAAGTTGCAATATCAGTTTTAATACTAAAGTTAATTAGAATATTACCAAATCAATCGTTGTTATCGTCTTTAACTTTTAATATTAAAATTCGGTTTTCATTACTTACAACTTCAAAATCATTTTTAGTTAAACTAGCTAATTTATCTTTATTAATTTCGATGAATCTTTGTATTATTAAATTATCATTTTTTTGATTAAACGCTCCAACATTAGGATTTAAATCTAAAGTTGCAATATCAGTTTTAAGTCTGAAACTAATTGTAATTTCACCTTTATATTTTTGATTATCTTTTTTAACTTCAATAACTATTGAGTTTCTGTTTTCTTCTTTTAAATCAAAATCATCTTTATTAAGTTCAGCTATTTTTTCTTTATTAATATCAATAAATTTTTGAATAATTAAATTATTGTTCTTTTCTTTTATTGATCCAATATTTGTTTCAAGTTCTATTTTTGAAATATCTGTTTTTGAATTTATTTTGCTAACTAATACTCCTGTTGTAGTAGCTGCTGAAATAGTTACAAAAACTGAAGAACCTATTATCATCACTTTTTTTGTAATTAAATCTTTAAGTTTCATTTTTATCCCCTACCTTATATGAAAATGCACTAATTCATTATTGCAAAAAAAAAAAAAAAATCAAATGCAAATTGCATGGAGTGATGTGTTAATTCTTGATGAGTATCAAGATATTTCAACTGAAATTAGTGAAATGTTATGAATTATTAAAGAACAAAATCCACACATTCAAATAGTTGCAGTTGGAGATTTAGATCAAAAAATTTATGACAATACTTCACTTGATGTTTCAAAATTTATTAGTAGTTTTATAAATAATCATAAAAAAATATATTTCACAAATTCATTTAGAATGCCTAAAGATCATGCAAAAGAGTTAGGTAAAGTTTGAAATAAAAAAATAAATGGTGTTAATAAAGATTGTAAAATCTCTTGCATGACTTCAACAGAAGTTGTTGATTTTTTAGCAACAAAAGATCCAAAAGACATATTATGTTTAGGTTCTAGATCTGGAGTTATTAATGATGTTTTAAACAAGTTGGAAACGAATTACAGTGATAAATTTAACAAAAAAACTGTTTATGCAAGTATAAAAGATAGTGATCAAAATTTAACACCTAAACATGACTCAGCGATATTTACTACATTCGATTCATCTAAAGGTTTAGAAAAACCTATTTGTGTAGTTTTTGACTTTGAATTAAATTACTGATTTATAAGATTAATGCAAGAAGATTCTAAATACGAAATTTTAAGAAACATTTTTTGTGTTGCAGCAAGCAGAGGTAAAGAACATATAGTATTTGTTAATGACGTTAATGAAAAACTGACTTCAAAAATACTAATTGAAAGCAAAGAATTTAAAGAAAATCTAGAAGAATCTTTATGTAAACCTCCATTTAGAATATCAGAAATGTTTGATCATAAATATGAAGAAGATATAAACGATTGTTACGAAATGTTAGAAATTGAAAAAGTAGAATCATCAGATAAAAGTGAGATAAAAATTAAAGCAAATGACGGACTTATAGATATATCTCCTTGTATAGGTATTTATCAAGAAGCTTCGTATTTTAAAGACTATAACATTAATTTAGAAATAGAACAATATATAGAATCTGGTAAAGAAAAGACTATAAAAGTTACACAAAAAGAATATAAAAAATTTAAAAAAGAAAGGAAACCGGGACAAAATACTTTATTTTATTTTTCTTCAAACAAAACAACAAAGATATATAACACAAGTTGAAACACCTTATATAACAGAATCTGAAGAACAATTAATTCATATAAGTTGTCGGAGATTCTTTCAAAAAAAGAACAAATTCAGCAACCTTGCTATTTATCACTAGGATTTTATAAAAATGATCACCCAATAGAAGCTTTGGGGTATGCAGATGTTGTTAAAAATGATACAGTTATTGAATTAAAGTTTGTTAATGAAGTTACATGAACACATTTCTTACAAACAGCTTGCTACATGGTTGCTTTAGGATTAAAAAAAGGTGTGTTATGAAACGTTAGAAATAATGAATTTTATAGAATAAAAATCAATAATGAAGAAGAATTTAAAAAACAAGTTGCAAAAACTATTACTAAAAGAAGAAATAAATAATCACAAAATAGTCTTAAGACTATTTTTATTTACCATTTGTTTATATTTTAGATGTCTAATTTTTGTTATTATTATTTTAAAAGGTAGGGTTAATTTATGAATAATAATGATATATACATTTTCGGTCTTTCTTCAGGACAAAAACTAGCAAAAGAAGTATGTGATATTTTAGGTATCAAAGAAAAGATAGCTAAAACAACTAGATTTGCAGATGGTGAAATTTTAGTAGAAGCAATAGATTCAGTTAGAGGTAAAGAAATTTATATTATTCAAGCTACATCTATGCCTGTAAATGAAAATTTAATGGAATTATTAATTGCAATTGATGCATTTAAACGTGGTAGTGCAGAAAAAATTAATGTTGTTATTCCTTATTATGGATACGCTCGTCAAGATCGTAAAGCAAAAGGAAGACAACCGATTACTTCTAGATTAGTAGCTGATTTATTAAGTAAAGTAGGAGCAGATAGAGTTATTGTATTTGATATTCACTCTCCTCAATCAATGGGATTTTTTGATATACCAATGGATAACTTCCAAACTTCTCAAATTCTAGCTAATGAAATCGTTAATACAATTATTAAAGAAAAATTAGATAGAGATAAATGTATTTTAGTTTCTCCAGATTATGGAGGATTAAACAGAGTTCATAAAGTGGATTCATATACAACAAACATGACTAACGGAATTGCTGTTATTGGTAAAAGACGTCCTGAACCAAATAAAGCTGAAGTTGAATTTGTTTTAGGAGATATTCAAGGTAAAACTTGTTTTATTATCGATGATATGATCGATACTGGTGGAACTATTATTAGCGGGGCTAAAGCTTTAAAAGATAATGGTGCTAAAGATGTTTATATTTTTGCTTGTCACGGATTATTTAATGGTCCAGCTAAAGATAGAATGACTGAAGCTATAAAACAAAATATTGTTAAAAATGTAATTGTAACAAACACTATTGAAATTCCTGAAGATAGAAAATTTGAAGGATTAAGAATTGTATCAGTTGCTGGATTGTTAGCTGATATGATTAAAAACTCACAAGAACATCATTCATTAACTGAAGTTTATATTAAAAATAAAGAAGAAATTAAAAGAAAAATTGAAGACTTTATTAAAGAAGGAAATTAATGAAATTAATTGTAGCATTAGGTAACCCTGGTAGAGAGTATGAAATAACTAGACATAATGCCGCTTGAATAGCTGTTGATATATTATTAGAAAAATATGGATATAATTCTGTTAAACAAGAATTTAATGCTCAAGTATATACTAGTATTATTAATAATCAAAAAGTTTTATTTGTTAAGCCTTTAACATATATGAATAATTCAGGAATAGCTGTATCTCAAATTATGCATTATTACAAAATTAGTATTAAAGATTTAATAGTGATTCATGATGATAAAGATTTAAATGTTGAAAGAATTCAATTTAAAAAATCTGGATCTGCAGCTGGACATAATGGAATTAAATCTATTATTCAACATCTTTCTACTCAAGATTTTTATAGATTAAGAATTGGAATAAACCCCCCAGCTGCTGGATGAAAAATAGTTGATTGAGTGTTGTCTAAATTTAGTAATGATGAAATTTTATCTATTAAAAATACTATTAGTCAAAAATCAGATTTTATTAATGATTTTGTAGATGATAATAAAACTTTTTTACAAATCATGAATAAGTATAATTAACAAAAACAGCGAAAGCTGTTTTTTTATTTACAACCTCTGCACTTAAAAAAGTTGTTGTACTTTTTGTTTTAGCACAACAACTGTAAAACTCGAGTTATATAATATAATTGATTCAACATTTAAAGGAAATATAGATATGAAAGAAACTTCAAAAAAAGTAGTGCTAGTTGGAGCAGGAGCGGTTGGATGTTCATTCTTGTATGCTGCTATTAATCAAGGACTAGCTCAACATTACGTTTTAATTGATGCATTTAAAGATACAGCAGAAGGTAATGCATTAGATCTATTAGATGCTTTAGTAGTTATGCCTAACTCTTTTAGTTCTATTAAAGCTGGTAATTTCGAAGATTGTAAAGATGCAGATCTTATTGTAATTACAGCAGGACGTCCACAAAAACCAGATGAAACTAGATTATATATGGTTGAAGGAAATGCCAAAATCATGAAATCTATTGCTAATGAAATTAAAAAATCTGGTTTTAATGGTATTACAATTGTCGCTTCAAATCCTGTTGATATAGCAACACATGTATATCAAAAAGTTACAGGATTTGATCCACACAAAGTTATCGGTTCTGGTACTACATTAGATTCAGCAAGATTAAAAAGATTATTAGGTGAAAAACTAAATGTTAATCCTTCATCAATTGATGCATACTTATTAGGTGAACACGGAGATTCATCAGTTGCTATTTGATCTAAAGCAAATATTTGCGATAAACCAATATCTGATTACATAAAAACAAATAAAATTTCTCAAAAAGAATTAGAAGAAATAGAAAAAGAAGCAATTATGATGGCTTATAAAATTATTCATTTAAAGCACGCAACATTTTATGGAATCGGTGCTTGTTTAGCTAGAATTGCTACAGCTGTTTTAAAAGATGAAAAGGTTTGTTTAGCAGTTGGTGCACAATTAAATGGTGAATATAAAAATAGTGGATTATACACAGGAGTTCCTGCTATAGTTGGAGCAAATGGATGAGAAAAAATCATTCAATGAGACATCAACAAAAAAGAACAAGCTAGATTTGATTCTTCGTGTGAAACTCTAAGAAAAACAATTGATTCAATTAAAAATATCATTGATAAATAATAGTTATTTTACTTATAAAACAAGGGTTTTAATTTCTCTTGTTTTTTTATTTTTTTCTTGATACTATGAAAGTTGTACAAGGAGGGAAAATGAAAAAAATTTTAGATTTCAAAGCGACTAGACAAAGCAACATTCATGCATTTTTTTCAAAATTTTCTAAATCTATTTTAACGTTTGTTGCTTTACTTCCTGCTGCCGGACTAACAATTATTTTAGGTAAAATAATTGGACCTTTAGGTCTGGGAAATATTAAATCAACAGCAGCTGTTTTCAATCAAATCGGTTCAGTTATTGAAAACGTTGGATGAGCTGCTTTCACTCACATGGGTCTATTATTTGCTGTTGCCATAGGTGGAGCATGAGCAAAAAATAGATACGGTGGATCATTTGCTGCAGCATTTGCATACTTTGTTTTACTTGCTGTTGGAGCAAATATGTTTGTAACAAGACAAGCTGAAGATGGTAGTGGTATAGAGTTCTTAAACTACATCTTAGGTAGATGAGAAAAACAAGATATATTCTTTGGTCCACAAGAAGGGGTTTTATCTATTAGATACGATGCTATGGGTGGAATTGGTATGGGATTTATTGGTGCTATGATTTACAACAAGTTCTACAATTTCAATAAATTACCTAATGCATTATCATTCTTTAATGGTTCAAGATTTGTTCCATTTATGGTTATCATAATAGTATTGCCTTTATCAGTTATTATCGGTTTATTCTGACCTCTTGTTCAAACTGGTATCAATATATTAGGAAACTTATTTGTTAAAGAACAAAAAATTAAATTCTTAATGCCTTTCTTATATGGTTCATCAGAAAGATTATTATTACCATTTGGTTTACATCATATGATAACTATTCCTATGAACTATAGTGCACTTGGAGGAACAGTTGACTTTACTAGTGTTAGTCAATTTAGTAATACAACTCCAGAAAATGCAAAAATAATTGCTGAATTCTTTGCTTCTAGAGATGCAAGTGTGATTACAAATCTAAAAGCTGAAGGACAAGAAAAAATTTGATTAAGTTGAGTTACTGCTCTAGGTCAAGTTAAAAGCGAATGAGCTGATTATGCAAAAGCTAATTCATTATCATTATCAATGCAAGACACTTTTAAAGTTGTTTTAGAATCTGTTACACCTGTTAGATTTAAAGTTGGTCAAATGATAACTTCAAATGGTTCATTAATTGGAGCAGGTGTTGGAATGTGATTAGCAGTTCCAAAAGATAAACGTACAAAATATACATCAATTTATGTATCAGCAATGCTTTCATGTTTATTAACTGGTGTTACTGAACCTATTGAATTTATCTTTATGTTCTCTGCACCAATTCTATATGTGATTCATGCTATTTTATCAGGATTAGCATTTGGTTTAAGTGATTTTATTCCTATGAGAATTCATGCATTTGGTGGAATTGAAACAATTGTTAAATATCTATTTGTATTTGGACCTCTTTCAATTAGAGGTATTGGATTAGAAGGAATATTATGAATCCAAGGACTATGATTATTATTAGTTACTATCGCATTTGCTGGAATTTATTTTGTTGTATTCTATTCATTCTCAAAATTATTCAAACCTGCAATTCCTGGATTTACAAGTATTGAAGAAAATGAAAAAACTATTTCTAAACAAAACATTTCAATTGATAGTTCAACGAAAATAAGTGAAACTGAAACAACAATATCTGATACTATTGTTCAACTTCTAGGTGGATATGATAACTTAGAAGATGTTGATGCATGTATGACCAGATTAAGAGTTAAAATTAAAGATAGATCAAAAGTTGAAGATAAATTTAAAGAATTAACTAACGCTTTTGGAGTTCTTGACAGAGGTAATTCACTTCAAATAGTTTATGGACCTAAAGCAGATATTTATAAAAATGAAATTATAGAGAAAATGGAAGACTACAACAATGCCAAAACCAAATAATGTTACTAAAGAAATGTTAGAATATTCATTTCCGATTAAAGAAAGAATCTTTAATCCTAAAAACGAATATTGAGTAACTAATAAAGTTTCTGATATTTGAACAAATAATGATACTTTATTTATAGAAATAACTTTTTCTAATTTTCAAAAAGCTACTTTTAAAATACAACTTTTAGATTCAAATATTATTAATCTTAAACTTTCACAAAGACAAGTTGATGAATGTTTTAATGATCATTTAAATAAACAAATAAATAAAAAAGCTATTAATTTCACTAAAACAGATAAACAAATTATTGTTCATTTAGAAAATGATGAAAAATTAGTTTTTAACATCAATCCTTTCTCATTAATGTTGTTAGATAAAAATAATAATATTAAAACTAAAACAACATTAAGAAGTGGATATCAATTCTTTGAAGGATTTATTAATCCTAATTTAGGAATAGAAGTAGATGAAAATAAAACTCATAGATTCTTTATGTCATTTGATATTGAAAATGATGAAAAATTCTATGGACTTGGTGAAAAATTTAGACCTTTAGTTAAAAATGGAGTTGAATCAGTAATATGAAATACAGATAACTCTTGTGTAACTAATAACGATCTAGCTTACAATGGTTTACCTTTATTATATTCAACTAATAAGTGAGGATTTTTAGTTAATACAGGTGCTAAAACTACATTTGAAATAGGTTCACCAACTACTGATATATTATCTTTTAAAGTAGATCAAGATTATTTAGATTTATATTTATTTACTAATAATAGTTTAAAAGAATTAGTATCAAGCTATACATTATTAACTAATAGAATTTCAAAAGTTCCTGATATTGGTTATGGAGTTTGATTAAATAGACTTTATTATCATAACCATGAAGAATTATTTGAAGCAATTCAAAAAGTAAAAGAAACAAATTACCCATTAGATGTTATAAGTTTAGATCCTAAATGACTAAAAAATAGATATACAAAAAGTTGTAATTTTGAATATAATACTGATGCATTTGGTGATTTTAAAAAATTATTTGAAGATGTAAAATCACAAGGTTTAGAAATGTGTTTTTGAGTTAATCCATATATTCAAAATGATGGATCAGAAAACTCTAAATATTTATTTGAAAATGATTTATTAGTTAGAACAGCAAATCAAGATTATGCTCATCCTTGAACAGGAACAGAAACTTATCAAGAAAATAACTATATAATAGATTTTTCTAATCCAAAAGCCTACAACTGATATAAAAATCAAATTAAAAAATTATTTGAATTAGGATTACGATTTGTGAAACCAGATTATGGTGATGGTTTACCTGAAGACGCAGTTTTATATAATGGTTATAAATCTAAAGATTTCAAACAATACTTTATGTATTTATATGTAAAATGTTGTTATGAAGCTGGTGAAGAATTCTTTGGAACTGGTAGAAATGTAGTTGTTAGCCGTCCTGGATACATCGGAACTCAAAAATTTGTTGGTAAATGATCTGGAGATAGTGTTACAAGTTTTAGTGATTTAAAAAATCACTTACAAGCAGGATTATCATTAGCATTAGCTGGTGAAGTTGTTTGAGGAACAGATATAGGTGGATTTGTTCAGTCAAGTGATTTTAGTGAAGATTTATATAACCGTTGAACACAATTTGGAATGTTAAACACTTTTTCTAGATACCATGCTTTCGGACAAAGAGAACCTTGAAGATTTAGTAAAGAAGTTTTAGATAACTCTATTAAATGAGCTAGATTCAAAAAAACTTTACTACCAGAATTTAAAGTATGAGAACAAGAATCAATTAAAAAAGGTCTACCAATATTAAGACCAATGGTTTTAGAAAATGAAAATAATAAAATAGCTAGATTAATTGATGATCAATATTATATTGGAGAAAACATTTTAATATGTCCTATATTAAAGCAAAACTCTAATAATAGAGATGTATTTTTACCAGATGGTTCTTGATACAAGTTAAACGACAAATCAAAAGAATATCAAGGAAATCATTTATATAATTTTGATGTTGATTCAGATGATATATTAATCTTTGTTAAAAGCGGTTCAGTAATATTAAGATTTACTAATGGTGATTACAATTTTAAAAATATTAAAGATCAAGAAATTGAAGTAGATATTTACGGCCAAGTTGACAATCTTGAATACGAATTTGAAATTGATGAAGTTTTAAATAAAATTTTTATTAACAATAATGAATTTAAATATGAATCAAAACATAAAATTATTTTTAAGAAATAAAACTGAATAGCACAAAAAACAGAGCTAAGCTCTGTTTTTTTGGTTATTATCTTATTCCTTCAATTTTTTGCATACCTTTTGGTAAATTACCGCTAGCTAAAGTAAAGTGTTCATTACCGTTCGCATTAAAACATTTATAATTATTATTTCCCTCTACTTCAATAAACCTACCGTCATCAGTTTTTATAGTTCCACCTAGTATTTTAGGTAATAACCATATAGATATATTTTGATTAAAACTTGTAGCACCATTAAACATTCCATTCATATTTTCAACACATTTTAATCTAGGTCGTCAACTTTTGCTTAAATCCTGATCAAAATTTGTAGCCCCTTTAAACATGTTTTGCATATTAATATTAAAATCACATTTATCATTAACAGCAAAACGTCAACGGGCTATCTCTCCATTAAATAATGTTGCACTTTCAAACATACTACTAAAATCTCTAACATTTTTAAAGTCAAAATTTCCTTTTAGAGAATTTCCTACAAAATTTTCGGTATTAGCAAACATACATTTTACAGTCTGAACATTATTTGTGTTATTTCTTCAGTCAAAAAGTTTTTCTAACGCTTTGTCTGTTAAGTTTTTAGCCCCACAAAACATGAAACTCATATCAGTTACATTTATAGTGCTAAAGTTTATTAATTCATTAAACTGTTTAGCATCTTTAAACATACCTGATAGGTTTTTAAAGCTGTTGGTTTTTTTAGAAAAATCTACTTTTTGATTGAACGCTTCATTCTGGCTAAACATTTTTTCAAGTGTTATTGCACTAGATAAATCTCAATCTTTTATTTCTTTATTAAACTCACTTTTGTTATAAAACATATATGAAAGATCTTTAACTTTTGACATAGTTTGTCCGAACTTTCCATTTAAATTTAAATTATACTTTGAATCTTGAAATAGTCCTTTTAAACTTTCAACAGAACTAATATCTCATGAAGCTATAGATTTTTTTTCAATCTCGTTTCTATCAATACTAGTTTCTTGAAACATATATTCCATATTTTTAACTTTTGACAATTTATTAGATCATTCAGAAAAGTTTGTATGTATAGTTGTTTTATAAAACATATAACTCATATCTTCAACTTTTAAAACATTCCATTTTGCTAAATTTATTTTAAAATTTTCAGCTTCTGAAAAAGTTTTATGCATTGTTGTTACATTCGAAACATCTCAATTAGATATATCTACATTAAATTTATCAGCATCTTCAAACATTGATTCCATATTAGTTACTTTTGAAGTATTTCAAGAAGAAATATCTGCATTAAAATTTTCATTATTTTTAAATACCGCTTTCATATTAGTTACTTTTGAAGTATTTCAATCATTTAATTTATGGTTAAAGTTAGATGTTTTTTCAAACATTGATTCCATATTTTCAATATTTCTAGTTTTTTCTGCTCAGCTATTTAATGGTCTATTAAAACCACCTGCTTCTTGAAACATACCACTAGCATCAATTAAGCTAGAAACATTTCATGAGCTTAAATCACCATTAAATAAACGAGTATTTTTAAACATACTTTTCATGCTTTTTACATTTGAAACATCTCATGTACTTAAATTACCATCGAATAAACCTGCGTTTTCAAACATCGATTCAGTAGATTCGATTTCTTCAGGCAATTTATCTGGTACTTGTATTACATTTTTTGGCATTCTAACAGCTTTTATAAGATTAGAAGATTCATCTTTAAAATATCCTATTTGCTTAATGCATCAAACTGAAGAATATTTATCCGTGCTTAAATCTGTGTCAAATGTTTCTTGGATTTTTTTATCACTATCTAAATAAATAGTTGGTTTAACTCATTCTATTTTTCTTTCAGGTATTTTATATTCATAAATTTGAGAATCATAACTATATTTTAGTTGAATTTTATCTTCAAATATTTTGTTGTAATCATCAATATTGTTTAAATGAATAGCTAATTTTTCTTTTTCATTAGAAAAATTATTCTTTATGATATCTAATAACTCAGAATTTTTAATAATTTTTTTATCTTTAGGTAAAGTTATATTTTTAAATAATTCACTTACTCTTTCTTCTATTGAATTTATAAAATCATCATCATATGTAAACTTAACTTCATCCAAAACAATAGTTTTTGTTTTTTTACTTCCGTCTTGTTTTGTTTCATTTATAAAAAGAGTAACAGCTTCACCTTCTATTTTTTCATTATTTCTAGTTGTTAAGAAACTAACTTTATTTAATTCTTGTTCAGTTAGAATTTCTTTAATGTAATTAATAGCAACTTCTACATTATCTGTTTGTTTAAATTTATGCTTAATTATTAAATTTCAATATTTTTTTATTTTTAAACTAAGCTCAGTTGTAGAAATAGAAAAACCATTTAATTTATCTTCTAATTTTTCTTTGTATTGATCAGCATCTTCTATTTTTTTAGTTATATCTAAACTAGCATTAGAAACACCATCCACTTTGTTTTTAAGTAGATCTACTTTTTCTTGTACTGATAAAGAATTTCATATTTCTCTGTTTGAAGTACCTACTAGATCTATTACTTCTTGTTTATTTATTGTTCTATTAATTAGATTATTCAATTCTTCCATCTCTTTGAAAATATTACTAATTTTAGGTACAAAATTAGTTACAACGTTAGTTAATATTTTAGATAAACTACTAATCTTTTTAGAAACTAAGTCTATTAAGTTAGTAGTATCTTCTAAGTTTGTATCACTAACTTTTTCTATTTGTTCTATTTTTTTATGTTTAGAATCATCTATACTAAAATTTTCTAATTCTACAAATTCATTAGTTTGTTTATCAATGGCAGCTAAAATATAGTTTTTATTATTAATTTTAAATTCTGTATAAGAGATTAATTCATTGTTAAAAATATTTAATAAATCTTCATATCTCTTATTTGATGTTTGAATATTAGTAATTATTTTCTTATCTAGATTTTCTAGTTTAGTTTTTAATTGATTAGTGTGATCTAATATTTTTCGATACTCTTGTTCTTTTTCTTTAATATAATTTCTAATTAAAGCTGTATCATTATCAATTACATAACGATTATTGATATTGTTTATAGCAAAAGGAACGCTTGCTGAAATACTAGCTAGTGTTAATGATAATAAAGTTAATTTAAAAGCTTTTAATTTCATAAGTCCTCCTTTTTTTGTTAATTATTATTAGAAAGGTTAAAAGATATTCATCCTCATTCATTGAGTTTGTCTTTAACCTTATCAGCACCAATAAACATATCACTAAAGACTCTTTGCATATTTCTTACTCTATATTTTCAACTTGATAAGTTTTGGTCAAAAGATTTTGCATTACTAAACATATCAACACTTTCAAAAACATTTTTTACTATTCAAGAATCAAGAGGTTGATTAAAATTTGTTGCATTATTGAATAAATCTTTTGTTATTCTTACATGTCTTACATCTCATGAATTGATGTTTTGGTTAAATTGAACACAGTCTTTAAATATACCTTCTAGTCATGTTATTTTTCTAGAAATTTGAGATGGAACTTTTTTAATAGTTTTAGGCATTGTAGTAGCTTTTATTTGTTCTACACCCTCAAAAGTGTCATATCTATAACCTATATTAAGAACAGTTTCAATATTTTGATCATCAAGTTCATTTAGATCTCTAACATCAGTTTCTTTTATTTCACCGTTGCTAATATAATGAGTTTTTTGTTCTTTAGGAAATTCATTTTTTACACTTATGTTAGGAAGTTCTAATTGACAAGCTTCATGACCTGCTCAAATTGTTAATACACCATGTTGTGTTCTATCGATTCGTGGATATTTTTTAATATCTAAAAATTTATGAACATTTACTAAGTTTTGATGATGAGTCAATCTTAATCTTATTTTATTAACCATATCTCCAATTGAATCATATAGATCAATTTCATTTTCTTGTTTTAATTGTTCTCACACTTTTTGAACTTCACTTTTTAATTTTAATGATTCTTCTTTTGTTAGAATATCTTTTTTATTAACTCTTGGTAGTTCTACTAGTTTCTCAAAATTTTTATCTTCTATTTCTATTTTTATATCTTCATCAATATCGATAACTTTTTCATTTTGAAAGTCTGCTATTTTCTCTCCTTTGTATAGTTTGATTTTAACTCCCCCACCCTCTGGTATTATTATATTTCTATCCGGACCTTCTTGAGAAACATCTCCGATATGTCCTTCTATTAGTCTCACTACATCAAATACAGTCATTGTTGGACTAATAGCACGTTTAATTATTTCTCATTGTTTTAGTATTTCAACACTTGTTATACTTGTTCTTAAACTATATCCATTTAAAATATCATTATAAAATGTTTTTTCTTCTAATAGATCATAATATTTATCTAATAAAAGAATTTCATTAGGTTTTTCAGTGGTTAAGAATTTAATAATTTTATCTATTTTTTCTTCTAAAGGAATTTGAGATCAAAGTCTATCATCTGAAAAAGGAATATTAACTAAATTTAATTGTTTTAAAATTTCTTTTTCATTATCAATTCTAATTTTAGTTTCAAAAAATTTAACTGCATAATCTTGAGTGAATACTTGTTGAAAATCAGTTTTAAACTTTTTAATTAATTCAATACTACGATCTATTTTATTATTTAGATCATTTATGTTTTCATTAGTTAAAATATCATCTAATTTAGTAAGTTCGACAATATTTTTATTTTCTATTTTTTCATTATTAACTACAACTAAGTTTTTATTTTCTTTATCATAAGCTATTACAATAATATTTTTATTATTAAGAGTTATTTTAGAAAGATTAGCTATCATGTTATTAAATGTTTGACTTAAAAAATCAAAAGTTTCTTTTCTTTTAGAATTAACATTAGAAACTATAGTATTGATTTGATTAATTATTTCATTTAAATTACTTGACTCAGTATTAAGATTATTTATTTGTTGTTCATATTGATCAAGTTCTTTTTTTAATGTGTTATAAGTATTATTTCTATTAAAATCAACATTAAATGAACTGTTGGGATTATTAATAAATAGTTTATATGAAACAAGAAAAGAACTAGCACATACACTAGTTGTTAAAGTTATGAACATAGCTATTTTTCTAAATAATTTCATATTCTATTTCCTATTTCCTTTTATATTTTACAATATTGTTATTTAAATTTCATTGTTTAAATTGTATTGTCATAAATTGACTTATAAAGTTTGAAAAAATATAAATTAATGTTTTAATTAAATTGATACACATTTATAAATAGATAGGAGTAAGTATGAAAATAAAAAAATCTTACTTAGCATTAGGACTAGGTTTAGTTGCAGTTTCAACTGGTGTTATTACAAGTGTGAAACTAACAGCTAATAAAGATGATAAACAACTGATAACTTTAAGAAATCAAATAAAAACTTTTAAAGAAGAAATAAAACAAGCTAAAGATAACTTAGCAAGATTAACTGGAACTTTAACAACTAGAATTAACGCTATAAAAGATAAAGTTGAGGAATTAGCTGAAACTACTGAAAAAAATATTGCTGATTTAAAAACTATCTTTAATACAAACTTAAAAAGTTTAAATGAATTTAAATTAAAAAACTTTAGAGGTGTTGAATCTACATTCTATTTTGTAATATATGAAAATAACCAATTTAAAGTTAATGAAAATAAAACAGGAAGTCAAATTCCAAATATTGAAGCTGTAGAACAATATAAAACTGAGATGGCTAAAAAAGAAGAAAATAAAAATATTTTACAAAGAGAAAAAGAAATAATTACTGCAATTATTCAACAAGTAAGTAGCAAAATCAGAGAATCAATGCAAAAAACTTTTAATGAAGCTGTAGAACAAGTTAAGAAATTAGAAGAACTTACATCAAGATTAGAAGGTTTAAATAGTCAAGAATTAACAGATTTATTAAAAGACAATGGTCAAGATTTAACTGGTTGAGAAACAAAAGATCTTAGTGTTAAAATAGAAATAATTAAAAACGTTTTAACAAGTAAAGATCAAATTATACAAGGTTTAATTGGTAAGATAAATGAAGTTAATGGTAAGTTAGAAACAATGATAACTACTATCGATAATATAGATGGTATGTTAGAAGGTAAAACAAATAGATAGGTTGTGAAATTATGAAAAGCAAAAAAATAATAATCCCAATCATTTCAAGTGTTGTTACAGCTGGTGTAGGTATTGCTAGTACTTATTTTGCAGTAAATCAACATAATGAAAAATCTCAAATAAGAGCTCTTAGACAAGAAGTAGAAAAACTTAAAACTGACTATGAAAAAGCAAAAGAAAATATAGAGTCTGAAAGATCTAAATTACAAGGTATTATTAACCAAATTCAATCTGAATTAACAACAACTATACAACAATCTAAATCAAATGTTGAAGAACTTAAAAAAGTTTTTAAAACTTTAAAAACATTTGCAAAATATGAAATAACAAAACAAGGTGAACAAAAACCTGGCATAACTTATTATTTAGCATATTATGAAAATAATGAAATTAAAGCATCAAGTGAAGTAACAACTACTCTTACAGAACAAAAACAAGAAATTCCTGAACTTGAACAAATAAAAAAATACAAAGATGCTAAAGAAGGAGACCTTGAAGATAAAGACTTACCAGAAAAAGAAGCATCGGTAATATTTGAGATTACTCAAGACTTTTTATCAAAAATTAAACAAGGTTTTGATGTATTAATTAATTTTTTCAACAATAAGAAAAATGAATATGATACATTAATAGATAAACTAAACGCTTTAAAAGAGCAAGATTTCTACAATTTATTAAAAATCGATGGATTAGATAAAAATGCATGAGATGCTTTAGATGAAGATCAAAAAATTCAAAGAATTAAAGATGCTTTAACTAATAAAAATGATGAAATAGCTCAACTTATTAAAACAATAAATGATGAAGCTGAAAACTTAAAAAATATGACAACAACTGCTCAAGGCATCTTAGATCGTTTACAAGGTAAAAAGACACAATAAGATAATTTTAAAAACTCAGGTATTTAACTCCTGAGTTTTTATCTATTCTTTTATTTTACTTAACATCTTAATTGCTGCAGTTTCTGCTCTTAAAATAGTTTTTCCTAATGAAATAAATTTAATTTGATCACTATTTAAACTTTTTGCAAATTCAATTTCTTTATCACTTAATCCACCTTCAGGACCAGCAATTAAAACTGAATTTGTATTTAATTGATCTATTTGTAAATCACTATCTAATTGTTCATGAGCGATATAAATTGTGTAGTTTAATTCTAAATATTTTTTTATAATATCTTGATAATCTAAAGGTTTTGTAATTACAGGAATTATGTTTCTAAAACTTTGTTCACTAGCATTTTTAATTTTAGTTTCATAACGAATCATTTTTTTATCTGAAAAACTAAAATCAACTAGTTTATGATTACAAAATTGACTAATCATTGGATGAATTGTTTTTACACCTAATTCAGTTGCTTTTTCAATCATTCACTCAAAGCGATCTATTTTAATAATTGGAGCTGCTAAAACTAAATCTTTTTGATATTCATGATTAATATCTAACTGTTGGATTATTGTAGCTATATTAGTTTTATTTTGTAATTTACATTTAAAAAATACACCATTGAAATTAATTAAAAATTCATCATTTTCTAATCTAGCAACTTTAATATGATGCATTAAATCATCATCTAAAATAAAATGATTTTCAAATTTATTATTACAAAAAAATCTATGCATATTACTATCTCATTTCTATACTAATAATATTTTAAACAAATTAGATTCAAAAACAATTTTATTTAATTTCTTGGTGAAATATTAAACAAAATGAAACCTTTAAATTTTTAATTTATAATAATAGTTTAGAATAGAAAAAAACATATAATAGAAAAAAATATTAAATAGATATAGAATAATATTATGAAAAGAAATGCTGAGATATTTTATGAAAAGTAGAGAGTATAAAAGATTTTATTTAAATTGAAAATGATATTACTATGTAGGTATTTTACTTTTAATTTTATACATGTTTGTATTAAGCATTAAGTATGGAATTATTAATGAAGGTTGATATATGAATAATAAAAATGAAACTCATGCTTTAATTTTAAGTTATGATGCAATGAATTCATTTTTCACAACTCATGTTAATTTCATAACTGCTATTTGATTAATAGTTATAATATTACAGTACGACAAAATAAATCCTAGTAATAGCTGAGCAAGAATCTGTAGAAATTTAGTTTTAAATTTAAATTTAATGATGTTTATTGGATTTCTAATTGGATTGATTTTTAATAAACCTGAAATAGCAAATCAACTTGTTTCATTAGAAAAATGAACAACTTATCAAGCTGTTGTTACTATTGTGATTCATTTTATAATTCCTTTAGCTTTAGTTGTAATTTATTTTTTTGAACAAACTACTTATTATTATGAGTTTAAAAAAATTAAATCTTATTTAGGTGAATTACTTATAGCTAATATTTATCCTTGTATTTATTTAGGTTTTATATCTACAAGATCAATAGTTTATAAAAATGCAGGAATTGAACAATTTAGATTTGTTTATGGATTTTTAAATTTTGAAAAACCTTTAATAGGTTCTTCTTCGGTTATTTATTTTATTTTACTTTTACTTTTTATTATTTTCTCAACAACATTAACTCAAATGATTGTAATGTTTTATAACAATATATGTTTCAACATTAAAAATAAATATTTCAACACTGATCTTAAAGACAAAAATAATAAAATTTATGATAAACAAATCGTAAATAATTAGGAGATATATGAAAAAAAATAAAAAAATAGTATTAGATAAATTAATAGGACAAAAATTATTTAAATATATTAAAAAACCTTTTAGTTTTGTATATTGATTAGCTGAATCTTTAACAGTTTTAAAAAGAAATAAAAAACAAAGTTATGTAAGTGATATTCCTGAATTAAATAAAATAAATAAAATCATGAAATATTACTATAAAAGAGAAGAGTTTATTTTACATTCAGATGACAAAATCAAATCATTTGATTTTAAAAGCGAAGATGGTATTAATCTAGTTGGATTAAAATACATAACAGATGAAAAATCTAAAAAATGATTAATTTCTTCTCATTGATTTGCTGGTCATAAATATTGAGCATTAGCTCATGTTAAAGCTTTTATTGAACTTGGTTATAATATTTTAGTTTTTGATTTTAGAAATCACGGTCAATCAGATAAAACTGATGTTATAAGTATGGGGTTGTTTGAAAGTAAAGATTTAATTGCTGCAATTAAGTATTTAAATGAAACTGAAGATGTTGAAACTTTAGGTTTATTTGGAATGAGTATGGGAGCTTATATTACTAATTATGTAACTACAACTGAAAAAGAATTATTAGATAAAAGTAATGTTAAGTTTGCAATTAGCGATTCAACTTATGGATCAATAGAATCATTATTATATAAAACTTGAAGAGCTTGATTTAAATTATTTTTGAATAAAAGAATTGCAAGAAAAATCGTAGATAAAGTATTAGATTCTCAACAATCAGCGACTAATCAAGATCAAAAACAATTAGATTTATTTGCTAAATATGAACAAGATAAAATTATTCCAGCTAGTGCACCAACTCTTTTTATACACGGTATTAATGATGTTATAACCCCACATACTGATTCTTTAAGACTATATATAAACCGTATAAACCATTGTAAAGATGATGAGATTTTAATATATAATTCATGTAATCATTGTTTTGCATTAAAAGATCATTACTATCAAACAGTATATCGAACTTTAATGTTTGAAAATAAAATAATCGCTGATGATAAAGCTACTAAAAAAGCTTTAAAAAATATGAATATAACAAAAGAAATTATTAAGAATAACTTTAATGAATTAAAAGATGCACCAACATTTCATTTTTGTGTAGGTTCTAAAAAAGAAATGTAATATTTAATAAATTTTCTAATTATTATTTGTAATCAAAAATAAAAAATAAATTTATTTTTATAATAATATGAAGTAGATAGGAGATTAATTATGAAATTAAAAAGATTGGATGTAAAAAGGCTAATACTAGTTGATTTAGATGGAACAGTTTTAACTAATTCAAATGATAAAATCCATCCTGTTACTAAACAAGCATTACAAGATGCTGTTAAAAGAGGACATACAGTTTGTGTTGTAACTGGTCGAGCTTATAGAGCTATGAAACATATTTATAAAGAATTGAATCTTGATACAGTTGTTGCTACTTTTGATGGAGCACACATTCATGATCCTAAGAAAAAACAATTAAAAAGAATTATTTTACCTATTAATAATGACATTATTATGCAAATTATAAATGAACCTGTAATTAAAGAAAATGTTGAAAATATTTTAATTGAATATTACAATAAAACATTAATTTGAAAAGATGATAAAGACTTGTATGAATTTTTCCATTTATATGATGTTGAAGCAAAAGAAGAAACTAAGATTTTTATAGAAGGCTCACCTTATGAATTGTGAAATGATCCAAGTAATAATTTAGTTATAAAATTAAAATCAAAAGAAGCTAAAGATAAAGTTTTACGTGTTTTAACTAAATATCAAGATGCTGTTAAAATTCAAAGCGATATTTTATATGGTATTAAATCAGAAAGCAAAAATCCTATTATTACTTTAACTAATAAAAATGCTGATAAAGGATTTGCTGCAGTATTTCTAGCTCAGTATTATAATAAAGATTTAAGAGATGCTATTGCTTTTGGAGATCAATTAAATGATTATCAAATGATTCAAACTGTAGGTCATGGAGTTGCAATGCAAAACGGAACTGACGCTTTAAAATTTGTTGCTAAAGGAATTACTCATCTTTCAAATGATGAAGGTGGAGTAGGACATTATCTAAACGGTTTATTAAATGGAGAAGAAATGTAAAAAGTAGCGAGAGCTACTTTTTGTTTGTAAATTTTATTAAATATATTGAGAAAAAACGCCGATGATTTTATAATTATTAATTGTTGAATTAAGAGGTTTATATGAAGAAAGTTATTAGATGGTGTATTTTACTAGTATTTTGTTCATTTGTATTTTTTGAATATTGATATTTACTTGATAATTTCGTTGCTTTTAGTATAAAAGGGACAAAGGATGGCAAAGAATTTATATTATCGTCAACGTCTTCAAATTTCATTTCAGAATGAAATGATTTATTGAAATGTAATTTCAATGTTTTTACACCAATATCAGATTGAAAAGAATTTATAAAATATGAAGGTTATGAATTAACTGGTTTCATATTTGGTAATACTAGTTATTTTGCTTTTTTAGAAAAATTGAAGTATATAATAGGTTCAGTTGTTGTATTTGTAATAGTTAATATTTATAGGATTACAGTATACAAAACATTTAAAAATATAAAAAACTATTTTATAAATAGAAAAGATTTTGTAGCTTATGGATATAAAGAAACCATTGAATATCTAAAAAAATTTAAGTACAAAATTGAAAATTCAAAAGATATTAGTAAAGATGACATTATAAAAATGTGCAAAGATTATAAAGAACACAAAGATGCTAAACTTTTGTGTAAACCTATTTTTGTTTCTGATTTAATAGATGAAGTTTTAGAAAATACAATTTCAGAACGAAATGATCTATCTTTATATATTCCGGTTTTTCATGAAGTGATAAAGCTTGCGAAAGAAATGTATTATAAAGAAAAAATTAAAATAAAAAATTCAAATAAATTTGAAGAATGAATTTCAGGAATTATTGTTAGTTTTAGATATTTTTCACACATCTCTAGAGAATATTATCAATATAGATGTCGTATAAATCAAATCTATGAAACAGATGTTAGATTTAATTTTAAATTGAATATTACTAATTACTTTTTATTCGGTGTTGTAAACTCTCATTTTTTATTCTTTATAACGTTATTATTTTTCCCATCTTTTTTCATCTTTCTTTACTCTCTGCTATTTATTATCAATATAGGTTCAGTAGGATTTATTGTTATAACATGATTTGTTGTATATCTAATTATAGTTTTATTCTTTCAACTTTTACGTTATTATGATATTTATTCAGAAAGAAAAGAGTCCTACTTATGAAATAAGTCTAATAGTGCTAAATTGCAAAATAAAAAACCTCTCTTTTGGTGAATCAACTTTATATTTTTATTTTTACCTTATTCAGTAACTCTTTCTTTACCTTTATGTATTATTCATATAAATAAGTTAGGTTACAATTTAATTTCTGAAAAATATACACCCAATTGATTAGCGAGTCTCTATATTATATTTGTTTGTATTTTACTAATTTCTTATGCTGTAGACTTTATAGATGAAACTCTTATATATAAAAAGTACACTCAAAAAGTTATTTATAAGATATGATTTATAGAATATTTTGTGATAATTTCGGTGTCTCTTATAGTATTAGTTTTTTATTGATTATGTACAGTTATAAAAGATAAAGAAACCGTTGGATATTTTCTTTGGGTATGTAGAGTTTTATTGCATACTTCCGTATTTCTTATTTTTGTCAATAGACCTCTTATGATCAAAATAGAGAAATTCCATAAATGGAAAAATAAAATAATTAACCGTTTAAATAAAATTATGAAAAATAAAAAAATACCTATTTATAATTACGATCAAACCGAATGTGTGAAAATAGGTTATTATAAAAAGGGTGAAGTCATTAGAATTAAACCTTTTCCAAAAACAATTAGAAAAGTTCCTAAGAAGTTACCTACAGAAATAACTAGCTTAAAAGGTGCATTTGAAGGAAATATAAATAAAACAATAGAAAATTTAAATAATTGAAAGACGTCAAAAATAGTTGATATGAGTTATATGTTCAACAAAGCATTGCAATTTAATGGTGATATATCAAAATGAAATACATCACGTGTAACAAATATGGAGTGTATGTTTAGAGATGCCCCTTTATTCAACCAAAACATCAATACAAAAATAGTTAATAACCCAAATGGATCATCATACACAGCATGAGATGTTTCTAAAGTAACTAATATGAACTCGATGTTTGAATATGCAAAAAACTTTAATCAAGATATATCAAATTGAAATACTCAAAACGTAACTAATATGGATTCAATGTTTGCTTATGCAAAAAAATTCAATCAATACATTGGTGAGTGAGACACTTCTAAAGTAACTAATATGAACTCGATGTTTGAATATGCAAAAAACTTCAACCAAAACATCAATACAAAAATAGTTAATAACCCAAATGGATCATCATACACAGCATGAGATGTTTCTAAAGTAACAAAAATGAGTAGTATGTTTCAAGAAGCATTTATATTCAATCAACCCCTAGATAACTGAAACACTTCAAATGTAACTGATATGAGCCAAATGTTTTATAACACAATAACTTTCAACCAAGATATATCAAATTGAAACACATCCAGTGTAACTACTATGAGATCTATGTTTGCTCATGCTAAAAAATTCAACCAAAATATCAACACAAAAGTAGTTAATAACCCAAATGGATCATCATATACAGCATGAGATGTTTCTAAAGTAACAAATATGAGTTTTATGTTTTATGATTGTATTGAATTTAATGGTGATATTTTAAATTGAGAATTCAACTGCGAGGTTCGTATTAGATATATGTTAAGTTATGCAAAAAACTTTAAAAAAGATATAAGAATTATAAATGATAAAAAGACTAAAAAAGCATTACATTTATCAGGAAAAAGAAGTAGCAAAAAAACCGATCTAAAATGAAAAAAAATAATGTTACCAATTTTACAGATATTTGAAATATTTTGTTTTTGTGCACCAGGTGTACTAATCATGTTAATAGGAGCTTTTAATTTTATTGGAACCTTTTTGTATACTTTTATATTAATATAAAGTATAATCACACAGTTTTTAATAATTTACTAAAAACCATATTTAGACAGGAGAAATCACATGTTAACATTACTAGCCGAAAAACCACCCATATCAGTTTATTATTGAATATTAGGAATCGGAATTATAGTACTTTTATTAGGTATATTTTTATGAGTTAGATATAGAAGTAATTCTAAATGATCTAAAAACGATTCTTTTGAACAAAGAAATAGAACTTCTCAAACAGTATGAGAATTTACTAAGAAAAATTTTCCAGTTTTAGTAGTTGTAATGGGTGTAATTTTTATTGTTACATCAATTTCTCAACTATTATAAATATGTTTTATACCAATCGAACATAGTAATAAAAAATGTTATTGAAATAGCATTTTTTTTAATATATAATTAAACAAGTGTTAATTCGATACACACGGAAATGTGAAAGGAGGAAAAATCATGCCAACAATTAACCAATTAGTTAAAGTTAACCGTAAAGCAAAAACTTGAAAAACTAAAGCTCCTGCGTTAAACAGAGGAATCAACACTTTAAAGAAAAAAGTAACTAAAATTTCTTCACCACAAAAACGTGGAGTATGTACTCGTGTGGCTACTATGACACCTAAAAAACCTAACTCTGCGTTACGTAAATACGCTCGTGTTAGATTAACAAACGGAATGGAAGTTAACGCTTATATTCCAGGTGAAGGTCACAACTTACAAGAACACAGTGTTGTTTTAATTCGTGGAGGTCGTGTTAAAGACTTACCTGGGGTACGTTACCACATCATCCGTGGTACATTAGATACTCAAGGAGTTAACAACCGTAAACAAGGTCGTTCATTATACGGAGTAAAAAGACCTAAAGTTAAAAAATAGTAGTAAATAAAACTATTTAAATAACCGTGTGATTAGATAACAAAAACACATTTAAGTAGCATATACATAAATGAAGAAAAGAGAAAGGAGTTAAAAACATGCGTAAGAATAGAGCTGAAAAAAGAGATGTTTTAGCAGATCCAGTTTACAATTCTAAGTTAGTTACTCGTGCTATTAACAAAATTATGTTAGATGGTAAAAGAGGAATTGCTCAAACAATTATTTATGATGCGTTTGACATTATTAAAGAAAAAACAGGTCAAGAAGCTATTGAAGTATTTAATAAAGCAATTGAAAACATTAAACCTCATTTAGAATTAAAAGTTCGTCGTATTGGTGGAGCTAACTACCAAGTTCCTGTTGAAGTTTCAGCAGAAAGACAAATTACTTTAGCTTTACGTTGATTAATTAACTATGCAAGATTAAGAAACGAAAAAGTAATGACTTTAAAATTAGCTAATGAAATTATTGATGCATCTAACAACATGGGTGGATCAGTTAAAAAACGTGAAGATACTCACAAAATGGCAGAAGCAAACAAAGCATTTGCACACTACCGTTGATAATTTAAAGAAAGGAAACACTTATCGTGGCAAGAGAATACAGTTTATTAAATACTCGTAATATTGGTATTATGGCTCACATCGATGCTGGTAAAACTACAACTACTGAACGTATTTTGTTACATACTGGAAAAATTCATAAAATAGGTGAAACTCACGAAGGGGCTTCACAAATGGACTGAATGGCTCAAGAGCAAGAACGTGGTATTACTATTACTTCTGCTGCAACAACAGCTTTCTGAAAAGACACAAGATTTAACATTATCGATACTCCTGGACACGTAGACTTCACTGTTGAAGTTGAACGTTCATTAAGAGTTTTAGATGGAGCTGTAGCTGTTTTAGATGGTCAATCAGGAGTTGAACCACAAACTGAAACTGTTTGAAGACAAGCAACTAACTATAAAGTTCCTCGTATTGTTTTTGTTAACAAAATGGATAAAACTGGTGCTGATTTCATTTACTCAGTAAAAAGTATTGGTGATAGATTAGGTGCAAAAGCTGCTCCAATCCAATTACCAATTGGTGCTGAAGAAAACTTCACAGGTATTATTGATTTAGTTGAAATGAAAGCTTACGAATTCGATGGAAAACCAGAAGAAGTTGCTAAAGAAATCGAAATTCCAGCTGACTTATTAGATCAAGCTAAAGAATTAAGAAGTCAATTAGTTGAAGTTGCTGTTGAATATGATGAAGAATTAATGATGAAATTCTTAGATGGTGGAGAAATCTCTATTCCAGAATTAAAATCAGCAATCCGTAAGGGAGTAATCAATGCTGACTTCTTCCCAGTATTAGCTGGATCAGCATTCAAAAACAAAGGGGTTAAATTATTATTAGACGCTGTTGTTGATTACTTACCATCACCATTAGACATTCCTTCGATTAAAGGAATCTTACCAACAGGTGAAGAAGTTGAAAGACACGCTGATGATCAAGAACCATTCTCAGCATTAGCATTCAAAGTTATGACTGACCCATTTGTAGGGAAATTAACATTCTTCAGAGTTTATTCAGGAATTCTTTCAAAAGGAAGTTATGTATTAAACTCAACAAAACAACAAAAAGAACGTGTTGGACGTATTTTACAAATGCACGCAAACAACCGTACAGAAATCGATGAAGTTTATGCTGGAGATATCGCTGCAGCAGTTGGATTAAAAAATACAACAACTGGAGATACTTTATGTGATGAAAAAGCTGAAATCATCTTAGAATCAATGGTATTCCCAGAACCAGTTATCCAATTAGCGTTAGAACCAAAAACTAAAGCTGACCAAGAAAAAATGAGTATTGCTTTAAACAAATTAGCTGAAGAAGATCCAACATTCAGAACTTATACTGATGATGAAACAGGTCAAACAATTATCGCGGGTATGGGAGAATTACACTTAGATATTATCGTTGACCGTATGAGACGTGAATTTAACGTTGATACAAACGTTGGAGCTCCACAAGTTTCATACCGTGAAACAGTAAAAGTTCCAGGAAAAGCTGAAGGTAAATATGTTAAACAATCAGGAGGACGTGGATCATATGGACACGTTGTGATTGAATTCGAACCAAACCCTGATAAAGGATTTGAATGAATTGATAAAATTACTGGAGGACGTATTTCAAAAGAATACATCAATGCAGCTCGTGTTGGATTAGAAAATGCTTTACAAAACGGGGTTATTGCAGGATACCCAATGATCGATGTTAAAGCTACTATTATTGATGGATCAATGCACGATGTTGACTCAAACGAAATGGCTTACAAAATTGCTGCTTCAATGGCTTTAAAAGAAGCTGTTAAAAAAATGAATCCTGTTGTTTTAGAACCAATCATGAACGTTGAAGTAACAGTTCCAGATGAATACTACGGAGATGTTATGGGTAACATTTCATCAAAACGTGGATTAATCGAAGGTTCAGAACAAAGAGGAAATGCACAAACTGTTAAATCAAAAGTTCCATTAACAGAAATGTTTGGATACGCTACTGAATTACGTTCATTTACTCAAGGACGTGGAAATTACACTATGATCTTCAGTCACTATGCAGAAGCACCTAAAGCAATTGCTGAAGAAATTATTAAAAAATCAGGTAAATAATTGCTTTGATTTTACTAATAATAAAGTGTAAAATATACAATAAATTTAAGTGCCCCTACGGGGGCAGAAATCTGATAGTAGATTCTGTCTATTATCAATTAGTTATTTATTAGAAATAAGGAGAAATAAAACAAATGGCAAAAGAACAATTTGACCGTAGTTTACCTCACGTTAATATTGGTACAATTGGACACGTTGACCACGGGAAAACTACTTTAACTGCTGCAATTACTAAAGTTTTAGCAGAACAAGGTGGAGCAGAATTCAAAGATTACGCAAACATTGATAATGCACCAGAAGAAAGAGAACGTGGAATTACTATCAACACTTCACACGTTGAATATAAAACAGCTAACAGACACTACGCACACGTTGACTGTCCAGGACACGCTGACTACGTTAAAAACATGATTACTGGAGCAGCACAAATGGATGGAGCTATCTTAGTTGTGGCTGCAACTGATGGACCAATGCCTCAAACAAGAGAACACATCTTATTATCAAGACAAGTTGGAGTTCCAAAAATCGTTGTTTTCTTAAACAAATGTGACATGGTTGATGATGATGAAATGATCGACTTAGTTGAAATGGAAATTAGAGATCTATTAACTGAATACGACTTCGATGGAGAAGGAGCACCAGTTATTAGAGGATCAGCTTTAGGAGCATTAAACGGAGATGCTAAATGAGTTGGAGCAATTAGCGAATTAATGGATGCAGTTGATGAATACATCCCAACTCCTCAAAGAGATTCAGATAAAACTTTCTTAATGCCAGTTGAAGACGTATTTACAATTACTGGACGTGGAACTGTTGCTACTGGACGTGTTGAAAGAGGAACAGTTAAAGTTAACGAAGAAGTTGAAATCATCGGATTAAAAGATGAACCAACTAAAACAGTTGTTACTGGATTAGAAATGTTCAGAAAATTATTAGACTTCGCTGAAGCTGGAGATAACGTTGGAGCATTATTACGTGGAGTTGACAGAAACTCAATCGAACGTGGACAAGTTTTAGCTAAACCAGGTACAATTAAACCTCATACAACTTTAAAAGCATCTGTTTATGCATTAACTCAAGAAGAAGGTGGACGTCATAAACCATTCTTTAACAAATACCGTCCTCAATTCTACTTCCGTACAACTGACGTTACTGGAGAAGTTACTTTACCAGAAGGGACAGACATGGTTATGCCAGGTGACAACGTAGAAATGGAAATCGCTTTAATTAAACCAGTTGCTATTGAAGAAGGAACAAAATTCTCAATCCGTGAAGGTGGAAGAACTATCGGAGCTGGAACAGTTATTTCAATCGAAAAATAATTGTAAATTTAATAAAAACAAAGACCAACATAGGAGAGTAGGACAAAGTTATTAGACTCCCTAAGGGATAGACCCCCTAGGGGGTCTATTTTTTTCAAAAAAGGAGTATTTATGAAAAGAGGAAAGCAACTAAGTGTAAGTGAGTGGTTAGAAGTATTTAAGCACTACAAAGAATATTTATCTCAAAATATTACTAAAAAAGAATTTTGTTATATTTATAGCAAAATTAGAAATTCTGAAAATTATTTACTTTCAGAAGAAGCCTTCTGATATTTATCTAGAAAATATAAAGATTATAATTTAGGTATGGAACTAAAAGAATCACAAACAGGAAAAGCACCTAAAAAAGGTAAAGGATCAGGTAGACCTAGAAAGAACAAAGAAGAATATGATAAACAAAGAAACGAAGTGATTAAAGAGATTGATCGCGAAGTTTTAGAATGGTTAATAACAGACCTTTTTAAAGAAGATATTTTAAAGAAAAATAAGGTTGACAATCTAGATGAACTGATAGAAAAAATTAAGAAAAAATTTGGAGAAAATATTTCTAACAAGGAAATAATGAAAATTCTTGGAATACCTAAATCAACTTTTTACTACAAAATCAAGAAACAATCAAAAGATAAGAAAGAAGCTGTTATAGAACACGCAGAAATAATTAGAGAAGCTTTTGCAAAACAAAACGGAAGATATGGTAGAGAAAGGCTATCAGCATATATTTTCAAGACATATGGCATTATTATTAACCCTAGAACACTAGGAAGAGCAATGAATAAATTAGGTCTTTTCTGTCACGTAAGAACAACGTGCAAGAAAAAGCGTGAATCAAAAAATACTAACGTGTATTATCCAAATATTGCTAATAGAGATTATAATGGACTACAAAACGATATTTATGCAAGTGATGTTAGTTACATTCCTGCTCCAATAGATGTAGAAGGAAGACATGTTTATTTATCTATCGTAATTCATCACAAAACAAAGAAAATTGTTAGTTATAATTTATCCATATATAACGACACTAATTTAATTATGACTCACATTAGAAAAACAAAATTTCCTAAAAACTTTATTATTCACACAGACCATGGTGTAACATATTCATCGAATGAATATCTTGAGTATATAAAGCAACGAGGTGGAGTGGTGTCAATGTCAAGAATAGGTAACTCTCTAGACAATAGAGAAGCTGAATATTTCTTTTCAATTTTAAAATCAGAAATGTTTTATAACTTTGAAAAGAAAGTAAAGAAATGACTTTTAGTGAACTAAAAGAATGTATTAAAAATTTCATTGAGTGATATAACAATGAAAGAATATTAAAAAATTCAAATGAAAAACACCTCAAGAACTATGAGGTGTGTATAATAAACATAACTATTTAGTCTAATAATTTTGTCCCGGTTTCTAGATTGGTCTTTTTGTTATTTATTTAATGTTAAAATTAAATAATGAGTATAACTTATAAAAATTTGGGGTAATTTATGAAATTAAGACTTGTTTTAAAACAATCACTTAGAGACTTTAGATCTAGAAAGATTTTATATTCTATTTTTCTATTATTCTTAATAGTAGCTTTTTCTATTATTACAGGTCTTTTTTCATTTCAATTTAAGTTTGACCAATACTTTGACGATATGTTTAAACCTGCTGCTAATATAGCTTTTAATTATCCTAGATTTGCAAGTTCTAATAAAAAAGACGATGATAAATTTGCTGGTTTTATAGATAATAATGACAATTTATATAAATATGTAGATGATATTTTTAAAAATATTGATAATGATAAATATAAAGAATTTGAAAAACAAAATATATTAAAATCTTCTATAAAAGAATATATAGATGTAATAGGTAATCACAGAGGTGATTTAGAAAAATATGATGAAATAGAAGATCAAAATGTTAAACAAATTGGAAAAGAAATATTTCATTATTTTTGTGATGAACAAATACAAGGATACAAGTCAACAACTAGATCGTTTTCAAAAAATTTATTAATGCAATATCTAGAAGATAGTAAAGAAAAATATAAAATTCATAATCAATGATTTAGATGAAGTCATTGAGTAACACTTGAAGACAGATTTGGTTCATCAAAAGTTTATTTAGAAACTATACCTGAAATTAGAGATTTTTGAGAAAACAAAAAAGATTTCGATGAGAAAGTTAATCATAATTTTAAATTCAAAAATCAAGTTAAAATAGAATCTCAAATCAATGTATCGAAATTAACAGATGAACAAAAACAAAGTATAAAAGATCAAAAATATTTCTTCGCATCACCAAAATATGTTAAAAATAACAACTTAAAATTAGGTGAATATTACGAATTTAAAACAAGCGTTGGTTGAACTAAACTTATGTTAGTTGGAACTTGCTATAGTCTAGATTCGATTTTTGAAAAAGATAGTTCAAAAGAAGCGCATATTTTTCTGCCACCTAATTTCAATCATATAAAATATTGATTCGATATGATAGAAATTGCGTTCGATTCATCTGCTGCAAAAGATTATAAAAAATTTAACAACTTATTTTTAAAAGATTTTGAATTAAACCAACCTAATGACGTTGCATTTAAAGATCATACTTTAGATAGAACATTTTATAATAATAAACAATATGCAAACGATGCAATTAAAGCTAAAAACATATTACTTGCTGTTAATTCAGGTATTTCAATTCTAATGATTTTCTTAGTTTGTGCAGTCTTTTATTTCATTGCTGATCAATTAGTTAAATTACAAAGAGAAAATCTATCATTTTTAAGAAGCTTAGGAGTTAATAAACTTAAACTTTCATTACTAACAATTTCATCAATTATTTTCCCATTAATAATATCTTTAATAATTGGTATTTCTACTTCATCATTTATCTCACAAATATTTGTTGATGCTGTTAAAAATGAATATCCTTTCATATGACCAAATTCTTTATTTTCAGAAAAAACAACATTTCTACTTATCTTTATTTCTATAGTTATGTTTATCATGTTTATTTTAGTTACTGCTACTAAACTATCAGATAAAAATCTATCTATTTATAGTGTTAATGAATCAAAAGCACCAAAATTAGGTTATAAATTATTTAAAAAAACTATTAATCAAGCACCATCTAATATAAAAATTGGATTTGCGTTTTCATTTAAAAATATCTATAAAAATATAGTTACATTTGTATTATTATTAATTTCATTTACTACATTATTTTATTCAGTACAATTCAACTCATCAGTTAAAAATTCTATTGAATCAATTAGACAAGCATACAAACCATATGAATCAGTTAAATTACAAAATTCATTACCTGTTACATATGATGCTTCTGATTTAACTGACAAAGAAACTAATAATAGAAAATTAAGTTATTCTTCAATTCAATCACTAGAAGGCATAACATCAATTAACTCAATAGAAGATTTGATCAATGCATTACTTAATACAACTTTTTCAGGTGATGATATTAAAAATTATATGATTTCACAAGAATTGATTCATAAAATAGAAAATACAGATCCTGAGAAGTTTATTGATGATCTTATAAATGAAATCGATAAATCAAAAATAGGTAATAAAGATCAAAAAGAATTTATGAAAAAAATGATTGATGATCACAAACAACAAATAATTTCAACTGATCAAAAAATTATTGATTTTATAAAAGAATATAGAACTAAATTATCTTTAATAAATAATAAATATAATGACCCAGATATTGCTGTTCCGATTAATTTATTGTTTGGAAAATCTTTATCTTTTAAATCAGAAGAAAATAGTATAGCAAGTTATTGATCTCATTCTTTAATGTATAGTAGTAATATTAATAAATACAATGGATTAGCACATGAAAGATTTCGTTGAACAACAGGAATTGCTGTTAATAGTGATGATGAAATTTCAAAAAATTTTGCTTTAAAAGATATAGAAAAAGAAATTAAAAATAAATTTAAAGATTCAAAAACAATAAGTGTAGAAAGATTTAAAGTTGATAAAAAAACTAGAGAGGTTCCTGTTTTAAATGTTGCTGCAACTGATACTTTTATTAAAGAAAGTAATGCAAGATTAGGTGATATTTTAAAAATTACTCTTGGTACTGCATTTCAATCAGATCAAGTAGATTCATTTCCATTTGTTTATATAAAAATAGCTAAAGTTTATAATAGACAAAATATTTATAGTGGTTTATATTTTGATAAAAAAGATTTTATTAACATGTTATATAACTATAATTATCTAACTAGTGATGATCAAAAAGATGTTGACATTCAAGTAAATGATGAGATAAAAAACATAATAGAACCTATGCGTGATGGAATAAATAATGATGGTGATTTCTTAAATAATACTAATTTTTCTAAAGATGAATTACCAATAAACAATCAGTACTTTACTTTACCTATATATTCATCACTTTCAGTTTTAAATCAAAATAATCAATGAACTACTTGTTATAATCCAGAATCAGATGGAAAACAAATTACAAATTATTGATTCCCAATAACTGAACATAGCAATGATATAAATGCAGATATTGAATCATCATTTTTAGTAACTTATTTAAAATCAATGGCTAATAATTCTTTTAACTTTAATAAGTTTGCTGAAATTGTTCAAAAACAACTAGACCCGTTAACAAGAGCAATTCAAAAAGTTTTATATTACTTAGTTGTTGTTTCTATTTCTATTTCTATGATTTTAATTATTTTGATTTTATATGAAAACAGAAGAACAATTATTCTATTTAAAGCTATGGGATATAAGTTAAAAGAAATTAATAGATATCTTATTTTTGGATATGTTGTTGCAGCAACTCTATCAGTTGGTTTTGCTATTCTAATAGTCAACCGTATAATTTTAATGCTAGGTTCTCAATTCACTGATACATTTAATTTAACACTTTCATTTTATTGATCTGTTTCATTTATTTTAATTTGTATAATTCCATTTGTATTATTTATAGTTATGATGTTGATTTCAGTTAAAGCATTTACAAGTAAACAATCACCTAAAAATATATTTCAAGAAGCTTAAGAAAATTTAAAAATGTTATAATATGATTAATTGAAAAAAGGAGAGTTTAATATGATTAAATTTAACGAAAAGCATGAAGAATTAACCTTAGTTGCTGTAGTTGATCCAAAAGAATTAAAATATGTTTCTCAAGCAGATTGTTCAACTACACTAATTAGTGAAGAAAAGAAAATCTACATGGTTATTAAAAAAGACGGAAAAGATTTATTTGCAAAAATTAGAAAAGCATTTAAAAAATTTGTTGCTTCAAACAAATTAAGTGTTAATGTAGATTTAGATTCATTTATTGAAATTGCTGCTGAATGCGGATGCAAATCAAAAGTTATTTCAGCTATTTATGAATCAATTTCATTTGAATCATTTAAAAAAGTTTGCTACAAAAAATGTGAATGCAAAACTGATGTAGTTTACAACTTAACAACAAAAGAAGAAGTTTTACCATTAATTGAAAAAGAAGAAATTAAAATGGAATTTGTAAACTTTGCAAGAACTTTACAAGACACTCCACCAAACATCGCTACAAGTGAATATCTAGCAGATGAAATTGCTAAAAAAGCTAAAACAATCGATGGATTAAAAGTAACAATTTTAGGAAGAAAAGAAGCTGAAGATCTAGGAATGGGATTATTCTTAGGAGTTAATGCTGGATCTTGTTATGAACCACGTGCAGTTGTTTTAGAATACATCGGTGACGAATCACAACCAAAAGTAGCATTAGTTGGAAAAGGAATTACATTCGATACTGGTGGATACAACTTAAAACCAACTAACTTTATTGAAGGAATGAAATTCGATATGTCAGGTGCTGCTATCATGCTTTCAACAGTTATGGCATTAGCAAAAGCTAAAGCAAAAATTAACATTGTTGGAGTTGGTATGTTCACTGATAACAGAATCGGAAAAACTGCAACTTTACCTGAATCAGTTCTAACTTCAATGAATGGATTAACTGTTGAAATTGGTAATACAGATGCTGAAGGAAGATTAGTATTAGCTGATGGAATTACTTATGCAATTAGAGAAAAACAAGCAACTGAAATATGAGAAGCTTCAACTCTAACTGGAGCAATGACTATTGCTTTAGGTTCATGAGCAACAGGAGTGTTTACTCATAATGATGAAAAATGAAAAACACTAAAAGAAGTTTCTGAAAAAACAGGTGAAAGAATGTGAAGAATGCCTATTTTTGAAGAACATGTTGAAAAAGTTAAAAATGATACAATCATGGCAGATTTAACAAACTCATGTAAAGGTAGAGAAGGTGGAAGCTCAACTGCTGCTGCGTTCTTAAATGAATTTGCTGAAAACAAACCATTTGTTCACTTTGATATTGCTGGAACTGCTGATATTGATGGTCGTGGACAAGGTGTATTAGTAAGAACTCTATTTGAAATCTTTAATAAATAATTAATAAATGACAAAAAAGGATTCTAATTATTATAAGAATCCTTTTACTTTTATAAATTAGTCGTTTTTAAGTTGTATTAATAAGTGATTTTTTATATAATTCATATGAGTTAATTTCGAAATGAATTAACTCCTTGGCTTATAAAAGCCCAAAAGACCATAAGGAGGATTATCTAAATGATTAGAAAATATGAAGTAATGTATATTTTAGATCAGGATTTAAAAGATACAAAAGAATTATCAACTAAATTAGATAACATTTTAACAGAAGGTGGAAAAATGATTAAATCTAACGATTTAGGTTTAATTGACTTTGCTTATGAAATTAATCATAAGAAAAAAGGATTCTACCGTGTAGTTATTGTTGAAGCAACATCAGCTGCAATTAAAGAATTTGAACGTGTTGCTAAAATTGATAAAAATGTTGTTAGAACTTTAGTTTTAAATACTGAAAATAATAAAAATTACGAAGAATCAGTTGAATTATCAAAAACTGATATGACAAAATTCGAAGAAGAACAACGTGAAAAGAAAAACTTCAAAAGAGCTTCATTCAAAAGAGAAGAAGCATCATCAAAAGAAGTTAAATAATATTAATAATTAATAATAAAACAAAGGAAGTTATTTTATGATGAATAGAGTTTGTTTAATAGGAAGATTAACAAGAGATTTAGAATTAAGAACTGCTGCAAAAAATGATGCTAAATTTGTATTCTTTACAGTTGCAGTTTCTGAATATGTTTCAAATGGTGAAGAAAGAACTAATTTCATTCCTTGTTCAGCATTTAACCGTACAGCTGAAAACATGGCTAAATATCTTTCAAAAGGAAGTTTAATTTCTGTTGAAGGAAGAGTTACTACAAGAAGTAATAAAACACCTGATGGAAGAGTTGAAACTATTGTTAACATTACAGCTGATAAAGTAACATTTTTAGAATCTTCTAAAGTTAATGCAACTAGAAATGCATCAAATTTTGATAATCAAATGTTTGATCAAGATATTATGTCAAATAATTCTATTCCAACTTCTAATTCATTTGAAAATAATTCACAGAATGATTCTGATGATGAATTTTCAATTCTATGAGAATAAATAAGTAGAAAGGTGATATGTTATGGCTATTAGAAAGTTCAAAAAAAGAAAAAAAGTTAATTTCTTTCAAAAAAATAACATTAAATACATAGATTACAAAGACGTTAACTTATTGAAAAAATTCATTTCAAATAATGGACAAATTTTACCAAGAAGAATTACTGGAACATCTCCTAAAGACCAAAGACAATTAGCTGCTGCAATTAAAAGAGCACGTCAAATGGCTTTATTACCATACGTTATCGATTAATAAATGTTAAAATCTAGTTTATCTAGATTTTTTTATTAACCATGATACTTATAAATAACTATTGCTTAGTTGTATAATAAAAATAATAAATATGAGGTGAAGATATGAAAGTAATTTTTTTACAAGATGTTAAAGGACAAGGAAAAAAAGATGAAGTAAAAGAAGTAAGTGATGGATATGCTAGAAACTTCTTACTACCTAGAAAATTAGTTAAATTAGCAACTGATAATAGTGTAAACACATTAAATACAAAATTAAAAGTTAAAGAAGAAGAAAAACAACTTGCTAAAGCTCAAAATTTAGCTTTTAAAAAATCTTTAGAAGAAGTAACATTACACTTTAAATTACAAACAAATGATGGAAAAGTTTTTGGAAGCATTTCTAATCAAGATATTGTTAATCAATTAAATGATTTATTTAAAATAGAATTAGATAAAAGAAAATTCGTTAACTTTAAAAATATCAACAGCATTGGTTTAAGTTATGTAAAAATTAAATTAGAATTTGGAATAGAAGCATTAATTAAAGTTGAAGTTAAGGAAGCTTAATATGAAAAAAGAATTAACAAAAGAACAAATTTTAGATACTGAAAATTTTGTTTTATCAGCAGCAATTAGTAATCCAAACACATTAGCTGACATTACTAGTAGATTACAAGCTGAAGATTTTTTCTTTGGTACAAGTAAACTAATTTATCAAACTATTTTAGAATTAAATCTTAAACAAAAAGAAATATCTCCAATTTCTATTATTGATTTTTTAAATGCAAAAAACATGTTAAAAGATGCTGGTGGAGAAGATTATATTTTTAACATTGCTGCTCAATATTGAACAGATGAAGGATTAGAATCTTATATTGATAGAATTCATCGCTTAAGTATTGATAGAAAATTAAACAATGTTATTAAAGAATTAGAAGCGAAAAGAGCTAGCGGAGAATTAGAAATTGATGACTTACTAAAAATCGCTCAAACAAGATTGTTAGATATCGATCTAGAATCAAAACAATTTGAAATTGAATCAATTGGAATGGTCGCTAATAAAGTTATTGCTAAAATTAGAGAATTAGAATCAAAACCAGATTCACTAACTGGAGTTCCTAGTGGATTTTCAAGTTTAGATAAATGTACTAGTGGTTGACAATCATCTGATTTTATTATTTTAGCTGCTCGTCCGAGTGTTGGTAAAACTGCATTTTCATTAAACTTAGCTTATAATGCTGCAAGTCAAGGCTATCCTGTTGCTTTCTTTTCTCTAGAAATGCCAGCTGAACAACTAACTCAACGTTTATTATCTAGAATCTCATCAATTGATTCTTGAAATTTAAGAAGTGGTAAAGGATTAGATCGTGAAAAATGAGAACATCTATTACTAGCTAAAGATAAGCTTAATAAAACCCCTATTTATATCGATCCAACTCCAGGAATTACTATTCAACAAATTAGATCTAAACTATATAAAATGAAAAGAGATCATGATATAAAACTTTGTGTTGTTGATTATCTACAATTAATTGCTGGATCTAATTATAAAGATAGACAAAACGAAGTTAGTGAAATTTCAAGACAGTTAAAACAAATTGCAAGAGAAACTCAAATTCCTATTATTTGTTTATCACAATTAAGCCGTCGTGCTGAAACTAGAGAAGATAAACGTCCTATGATGTCAGATTTACGTGATTCAGGAGCTATTGAACAAGATGCGGATTTAGTAGCATTCTTATATCGTGAAGATTATTATAATAAAGATCTAAGTGAATCAGACAAACAAAAAACAGAACTAATAATTGCAAAACACAGAAATGGTGCAACAACAACTGTTGAGTTAAGATTTATTAAAGATCACGGTAGATTTATGGATTGAAACTAAAAGTTTTAATCTTTATTATTGTTTAAGTACATAGAGATTATGTTAAAAAAATGATTTGAATAATACTTTGATAATTTGTTATAATTAGATAGTATTTATACGTTTGGGAGATGAAGAAAAGTGAAAAAATTATTAACACTTATGATGTCAACAACATTAGCAATAATACCTGGGCTAACTGTTGTTTCATGTGGTAAAAACGAAGTAGAAGTTAAAAGAACTTATGATGAAAACATAACTATTAATAAAATGGTTTGAAATAAAGACAAAAATCAATATGAACCAAAAGAAATTAAAGCTTCAGATAACAAAGAAGAATGACAAAAAGATCTTCAAACTTCTTTAGATGCTACTGGTTATGGAAGTTTAGTTGCAAGAGTTTTAAATTTATTAAATGCTAACATTATTCAAAAAAGAGATGCGAGTGACGCGTACAAAATTTTTAAAGGTAAAAAAGATAAAACTAATATTTTAGGTCAATGAAACAATGCTAATAATGAAGCTAAAACTCAAGAAGAATTCTATAAATTAATGGATGAATCAGAAACTCATATTTCTTCAATTAAAGGTTTATTAGAACTTTGAAAATTTGCTAAAGAAGATAAAAATAAAGAAATTGTTGCTAAATGAGAAAAATCAGTTAAACAAGATTGAGAAAAAATTAATGATTGAGATGATGAATTTGTTGCAAACTTAAATCAAATTGTAAATTCTTCAAATGATAATATGTACTCATCTGTTAAATTAGTTTCAGAAATTAAATCATCAAGTTCAAGTTTTTCAACATTTGCAATTGATAAAAGAAAAGAACCAACTGAACAAGGTGAAGAAATCAAATTAACATCAGTTGACGATAAAATTCTTGGTGATCTTACATATAATAAAGAAAATAAAAATGAAGTAAATGAATTTGTTTTTGGAACTAACCGTGCAAAAGATCCATATGGTTCGTCTATTATTGGAGATAAAGGTGTGGTTAATAATGATGCTTTAGCTCCAAAATTAATATATTCATCAAAAGATTTAACTCCAGAAAAAACTAGAGAAAAAATTAATCTTGCTGAAGAAGGACAAAAAGATAAATTTAAATATAATTGAAATCTATCTGAAGATAAAAAATCTTTAAAAGCTACTTCAGAATATGATTTCTACTATTTAAATAATAAAGAATCAGATAGTTTAAAACTTCAATTAACATATAACTATTTAAATAGTAAAAATGAGAAAAAAGATTTTGTATTTAACGTAAACTTTAAAAACTTATACAAAGTGTTTGTTCCTACTTTTAATAATGCTAACGCTGCAGATAATAAATCAACTACTGATACAAATAGTTTTGGATGAAGCTTTGTTGGTTATAGATTTTCTGATGCTAAAGATTATAGTGAAGAAGTTGCATCATTTAAAGATATTCAACTAGAAATAACAAAGTCAGAACAAAAATAATAGTAGAACATTGTTTTATCTAATATAATAAAGGTATGTGTTCAACGTTAAAGTGTGGTAAATTATACATTCCACACTTTTAAGATATAAATATAATAGGTATATAGTAAGGTGGTGATGAAAATGGCAGGATTAGACAATCTTAGAAAACTTTTGCTTCAGTCACATAATTTAGCATATTTTTCACTAATTGTTACGGTGTCTACTATTTTCATCTACTTTATTTTTAAAGCTTCAAAAAGATTTGTAAGAAATTATAAAAATGGTTTTGTTTATAACGAAAGAACAAAGTTTGATACTAAAAAAATAACATATATATCTATGATGGTTGCTGTTTCAGTTTCTATAACAACAGTTATCTCATTAACGATCCCTATTACAGTCCTACCACCAATAAGAATCGCTTTCGAAGGTGTTATGATCAAAATCACGGGTATGATATTTGGTCCAATTATCGGATTAATAGTAGGTATAGTTACTGAAGCTTTAACATTAATGTTTGTGCCTTCATATATACATATCGGTTATTTAGTTGTTGCCTTCTCATTTGGTTTTTGAGCAGGAATGACAGCATATTCATTTAGATTAAAAAATAAATGATTTACTTTAAGTTTAATTACTATGTTTATAGTTTTATCAGCTGGTTTTATGTTTTGAATCATGAGAGGTATGCAAAATTTAAATCCAGATGATACTAGAATCTTTGGTATTAAAGTAAATCCTGCGGTGTTTCCATATCTATTCTTAGGTATGATGGGTGGAACATTAGTTTTAATTTATTTAGTAACATTTGTTTTAGAGATTAGAAAGAAAAATCAAATATTAAATATTATTTTATCAATCATATTGTTATGTATTATCACTGAAATTTTAGTAACCGTTCTATCTGCTGCGTGAGCTGATTATCAAATATTGACTCCAGGTCAAATTCGAGATGGAACTAATGGAACTGAAAACACTTATATTACAATGGTTGTTCTGAGAATGATTCAAGTACCTGTAAAATTATTATTTAACACAACTGTTTTAACTACTGTTTATGTGGTTTTAAGACCTTTAATTAAAGTAAGATAGAAATAATAGAGAGTAGGTATTTTATGAAAATTTATGATTCATTATCAAAACAAGTAAAAGACTTGGATAAAAAAGAAATTACTCTTTATTGTTGTGGACCTACAGTTTATAACTTTATTCATATAGGAAACGCAAGACCATCTATATTAATGGATGTTTTTGTGCGTTTTTTAAGAAGTTTAAATTATAAAGTTAATTTTTTACAAAATGTAACTGATGTAGATGACAAAATAATTGCAAAAGCTTTAGAAGAAGGTACAACAGAAAAAGAACTATCAGAAAGATATACTAAAGCATATTTAGATGATTTAACTTCTTTAAATGTTAATCATCCAGATACTTTAATTCCAATTAGTTTAAAAATGAATGGGATGATTGATTTTATTAAACAATTAGTTGACAACAATTCAGCTTATGTTGTTGATGGTGATGTTTATTTTGATATTAGTAAATATGAACAACAATACTCTAAACTTTCAGGATTCAAACTTAATGAATTAATCGCTGGAGAAAGAGTAGAAATTGATTCTAAAAAGAAAAACCCACTAGATTTTACTTTATGAAAAAAAACTGATGTTGGTGTTAGATGAGAATCGCCATTTGGATTAGGTCGTCCTGGTTGACATACTGAATGTGTTTTATTAATTGATGAATTTTTTAATAATCAAACTATTGATATACACGCAGGTGGAATTGATTTAAAATTCCCTCATCATGAAAATGAAAGAATACAATTTATAGGATTAAGAAATAAAGAACTTGCAAATATTTGAATGCATAATGGACATTTACAAATTGAAGATGAAAAAATGTCTAAATCATTAGGAAATGTTATTTTAGTTAAAGATTTTGTAAAAGAACACAACCCTAACACTTTAAGATGAATCTTTTTATCATCACACTATCGTTTACCATTAAATATAAATAAAGATATAATTCATCAAGCAAATAAGTTTTTAGATAAATTAAAAAATCTTTCTAAAAAAATTATTGATTGATCAGTTGTTATGAATAAAGAAGTTAATGTTGTAAGTCAATCAGAATATGTTGATAAATTTAATCAGTATATGCAAGATGATTTAAATACAGCAATGGTATTATCTTTAATTGAATCAATCATAAAAGATATAAATAAAAATATTAGTTCAAATCAAGAAATTGAGATTTTAGTTGGTTCATTAATTCATATTTTAAATACATTAGGATTTAGTCAAGATATATTTAATTACCAAATTAATGATCAAGATAAACAATTATATTTACAATGAAAAGAAAAAGTTAAACAAAAAGATTTCACTAGTGCAGATCAATTAAGAGAACAATTAGTTAAAAAAGGAATTCTTTAATCAATGGAAAAGAAAAATTTAATATATGGTAGACACGTAGTTTTAGAGTTTTTAAATAAACATCAAAACATGGTTAAAACTATTTGAACAAAAGATTTGAGTTATTTGAATTCAATTAATTTAAATAAAAGTAAAATTCAAGTGATTAAATCAACTGATCAAAAATTAGAAAAAATGTTTGATGAACACGTTAATCATCAAGGTATTGTTGCTGAAATTAAAGAGTTTAATTACACACCTTTTGCTGAGTTATTAGATTTTGTGAACCAACAAGAAAAATCATTTATTTTAATGTTAGATCAAATTCATGACTCATATAATTTTGGTGCAATTATTAGAAGTGCTGTTTTACTTGGAGTGGATGGAATTGTTATTTTAGATAGAAAACAAGTTCAAGTTAACCCAACAGTTGTAAAAACAAGTAGTGGAACAGCTTATGATATTAAAATTTCTAAAGTTAACAATTTAAGTAATGCTATAAGTCAATTAAAAGATAATAATTTCTGAGTTTATTCAACAAATTTAAATAGTGATTCAGTTGATATAAGAAAAGTTAATTTTGCTAATAAAACAGTTTTAGTAATTGGTAATGAACAAAAAGGTGTAAGTAGTTTAGTTACTAAAAATAGTGATGTAAATATTTATATACCTTCAAATAAAACAATTGATTCATTTAATGCAAGTGTTGCTAGTTCTATTATTTGTTATGAGATAGCAAATAAGTTAGAAAAATTATCTTAAGTTGTTAAATTGACATTATTATATATAATATATATGAATGAAAAAGTAGGGAGAAGTGATTATGTCTAAACAAGTTAAAAGAAAAATAACATTAGTTTGTGAAGAATGTTTAAATAGAAACTATCAAGTTAACAAATCTACATTAACTCAAAAAGAAAGATTACAACTAAAAAAATATTGTGCAAACTGCACTAGACATACACTACATAAGGAAACAAGATAATGGATAAAGATTTAAATAAAACTAACGTTGAGACTAATACAACTGAAAATAATAACTCAGTTTCTACTACTTCAAATTCTAAAATTAAAATCTCAAAAAAAACTAAAAAGAAATTAAAAGTTAAAAAAGAAAAAGAACCTAGAGACATTAAATTAATGTTTAAAGAGTTTCCAATAAAAATGGTTAAAGAAATTTCTAAAATTAGATGATCAGGATCTGATAGTTTAAGTAAAAAGTTTATAATTGTTATTTTATTTATGCTTATTTTTGCGGTTATATTTTATAGCTTAGACTTAGGTATTCAACAATTATTTCAATTGATTAAAGTATTTTAATAAAGGTAAGGATAATAGATTATGACAAATGAAGAAATAAGAAAATTAGAAGATGAAATATTAACTGCTAAAGGTCAATGATTTGTAATTAGTTGTCAGACAGGTCATGAAGAAAAAGTTTCAGCTGATTTATTACAAAAAATAAAATCTGCAAACATTGAAGATGAAATATTTCACATTAAAATCTCAAAAGGACTAGTAACAACAAAATCTGGAAAAGAAACTGAAAAAAATAAATTCCCTGGTTATATTTTTATAAATATGATTATGAGTGAAAGAGCATGATTCTTAATCAGAAACACTCCAGGAGTAACTGGATTTATCGGTTCAAGTGGACGTGGAGCTAAGCCTTCCCCTTTAACAACTGAAGAAACTTTAAAAATGTTATTACCAGATACAGCTATTGAAAAAGAAGATCAAGCTGTTGAAAAAACTAAAAATGAAGCTGTTGCTAAAAAACCTTTATTTACAGCTGACTTTAAAGTTGGAGATGTTGTTAAAATCAAAACTGGACTTCATGAAGGTGAAGAAGGAAAAGTTAAAGATATGGATTATTCAAAAGGTGTTGCATTTGTTACTATTGAAATGTTCGGTAGATGAACAGTTTTAGAAATTTCATTTAAAAATGTTGAACCAATTAAAGAATACTAATAATTTGAAAAGCATTTAAAAATGCTTTTTATTTTCTATGTTTCCCACTTTAAGCATAAAAATAAAAACACTTTTTATTTTTAATATACTGACAACTAAATTTGAAATAGAGTAAAATAACTTCTTTTATTTATAAAAATTTGTTATATAATAATGTGTAGGCGATTTTTATTGTGGGAGAGTTTGTTTATTTTAAAATAACTCATACGGACCACAGCGAGTAAAAAACGACCTTAAATATATAAGGAGGAAAAACCCGTGGCTAAAAAAATCACACGTATAGCTAAATTAGAATTCATGGCTATGCAAGCAAAACCAGGAGCAGAATTAGCTTCATTAGGTATCAACATGCCTGAATTTACAAGACAATTTAACGATGCTACTAAAGATAGAGCAGGAGATGTTGTTCCTGTTATTATTACAGCTTATGATGACAAATCATTTGAATTCGTTTTAAAAACTACACCAGCTGCAGCTATGTTAAAAAAAGCAGCTAAAATTGATAAAGGTGCAAGCAACGCAAAAACTCAAACAGTTGCAACTATTTCAGCAGAAGATGTTAGAAAAATTGCTGAATACAAAATGCCTGATTTAAATGCAAACACTATTGAAGCAGCTATGAAACAAATCGCAGGAACAGCTAAAAACATGGGAATCAAAGTTACAGGTATGGAGGATATTAAATAATGGCTAAAATAAGTAAAAGATTCAAAGAAGCTTTAGCTAAAGTTGAAAAACACAAATTATATCCTGTACAAGACGCTTTACAATTAGCTAAAGATACTTCAACAACTAAATTTGATTCAACTGTTGAAGTTTCATTTAACTTAAACATTGACCCAAGAAAAGCTGATCAACAAATTCGTGGTGCTATAGTTTTACCTGCAGGAACAGGAAAAAGCCAAAGAATTTTAGTTTTAACAAACACTAAAGTTAAAGAAGCAGAACAAGCTGGTGCTGATATCGTTGGTGGAGAAGACTTAATCAACAAAATCAAAAACGAAAACTGATTTGAATTTGATGTTATTGTTGCTACTCCAGAAATGATGGCAAAATTAGGAGCAATCGGAAAAATTTTAGGTCCAAAAGGATTAATGCCAAACCCAAAAACTGGAACAGTTACTATGGATGTTGCTAACGCAATTGATGAAATTAAAAAAGGTAAAGTTGAATACCGTGCTGACAAAGAAGGAAACGTTCACTTAATTATCGGAAAATCATCATTTGATGTAAACAAATTAGAACAAAACTTCAAAACTGTTGTTGATGAAATCAGAAGAGTTAAACCTCAAACTGTTAAAGGTGATTACATCATTAACGTAAGTGTTTCAACAACAATGGGGCCAGGAATCAAAGTTCAATTATAATTTACTAATACTAGATCTCTTTTTAAGAGATCTTTTTTTATTTAAAAAATATCTTTATAATATTTTTGAGTAATTTATTCTCAAAAATATATATTATAGAAGGGCAGACTGATTGATTTCATTTCATTAGCATTATTAGCAGGAAACGGACCTAAAATAGCAGATAAACTTACGTTCTTTTCTGCAAACGCAGTAGCGATTTTATTTATTATTTCATTTTTTGTTATCGGATATCTTTTAGATCGTCATTTTTGACGTAAGATAACAATTCAAGTTATATCTTTACTAGGAGTATTAATTGCACTTTGCATTATTGCAACTAATGTGATCGGATATTCAAAAGTATTTGGTTTCAAAATCCAATTAGGTAATTTCTTATTATTCTTATGTGGAATGCTTTTAGGACCATTAGCTGGACCATTAGCTGGTTTATTAAGTGATCTTACTGGATTATTAATTTCTGGAGGAGTTCCACACTTTGGATTTACATTAATTAAAGTTATGTACGGATTTTTAGGTGCATTAGTATTTTTACCAAAGCAAGATAAAAAAATATACTTTGTTTTAAGCATTGTAGGACTAATGTTAACTTCAGTAGCATTACACTTACTAGTTATTACACCATTATCATTTGCTTCATATGGAGGAACAACATCAACTAGACAAGGTTTAATTGTTGTTAAGATGATTCAAAGAGCTATACTTGTTCCTATTGAATGAGCATCTTATTCAGCATTAGTAATAGCTTGTTTTGAAATATCTTGAATTGTTTTAAGAGACAATCCAAAAATAGAGTACCAATTATGATGTGCTAGAAAAGGAGCACCAAAATTCTTATCTGATAAATGAGAAAAAAATAAAGTTGAAAATATAGTACAAGTTGAAAATAATCAAAAACTATCATAACAATTATTTATAAAAAAATTATGAAGAAATTTTTAAGTATTTTAACTATTTCAACTTTACTATTATCAACAACTTTAGCTCCTGGTTTATTAAATAAAAATAAACAAACAAATACACACACAAATCATATTGTTTTAAAATCAGAAAATAAAACAGAAAAACAATCTTTAGATAAATTAGTTACAGAAAAAAATATAGGTGATATTCTTAAATATTCTGATCAAGATATAGTTACAGCAATTAATAGAAAAAATAATCAAACTTTAGATATTAAACAATTAGTTGTAAAAAAAATAGATGATCAAAAAGCTGAAATTTCAGCTAAAAAAGACAGTAAAGAATACACAGGATCAATTGAAGTTACTTTCAAAGTTAACCCAAAAGCTAAATTTAAGTTAGATGAACTTGTTAAAGTAATACAAAAAGTTAGGTATGAAACACCAAAACTACCACCTACAATTTCTAAAAATGATGTTTTGAATGCTATAAACATTGCAAACAGTAAAACAACAACTAAATTAATTGCAGATCAAATCATAATGAATAAGTATACTGTTGAAAATAATGAAAAAGGTATAGCCAAACAACTTATTGCAACAATAAGTGCAAAAAAAGATGTTGATAATTATGAAGGTTCAGTTACAGTTAAATTTGTTATAGTAAAAGTAGAACCGGCTGAAGATAAAGGTACTGACACAGCATTTATTGTTATAGTTTCACTTGCTTCAGCATGAATAGTAGGTAGTCTTTCTTTACCACTTATTAGAAAATATAAACAAGCATCTAAAAATAAAAAACAAAATAATTAGTTTTAAAGCCAAGTAATTTTACTTGGTTTTTTAATTCTACACACTTAAATTTTATGAATGTTCTTATTTTTAAGTTTATATTGCAGTTTTATGTGTAGTGTGGTAATATTAATAAGGCTATTAATACCGAAGACAGTAACGGGTACAACCTTAATAATGTTACCGAGGAATTCTTTTTAAAAAACATTTTTTTGTTTTGTCCTCGGTTTAGTTTATTAGTTACTAACCGAGGTTTTTATTAAAGTTAATTATAGAACAAAGGAGGAATTTAGATGTCAAACTCAAGACCTAATCATGCTAAAAAAGCTGAAATAGTTTCTGAAATTGTTTCAAAAATTCAAAACGCTCAAGGTGTTGCTGTTGCTGAATATAAATACTTAACAGTTGCTGACATGACAGAATTAAGATTAGAAGCTTTAAAACAAAATATTGATGTTAAAGTTTATAAAGATTCTCTTGTTAGAAGAGCTGTTGAAGAATTAGGATTAAGCGATTTAAGTCCATTCCTAACTCAACAAAACGTGTTTATATTTTCAAACGAAGATAGCATCAGTGCTGCTAAATTAGTAGCAAAATTTGCTAAGAAAAATGAAAATCTTAAATTAAAAGCTGGTATCTACGAAGGAAAAGTTGTTGATACAGCTGGAATCAACGAAGTTGCTTCTTTACCTTCAAAAGAAGAACTATACTCAATGTTTGCTTCAAGTTTACTATACCCATTACGAAAAGTTATGGCAGCAATCAACGCAGTTGCTGAAACTAAAAGCAATTAATAGAATTTAAAAAAATTTGTGTATTGATAGCAATCAATTAAATTAGTTTATAAAGGAGAGAAAAATCATGGCTATTACTAAAGAAGATATTATTAAAGCATTAGAAGAAATGAAATTAAACGAATTAAACGATTTAGTTAAATCAATCGAAGATCACTTCGGTGTTGTTGCATCAGTAGGTGTTGCAGCAGCAGCTGCTCCAGAAGCAGGAAACGCAGCTCCAAGTGAAGTTTCAGTTCTTTTAACAGCTGCAGGACCACAAAAAGTTGCAGTTATTAAAGTTGTTAAAGAATTAACTGGAGTTGGATTAATGGATGCTAAAAAAATGGTTGACGGAACAATGCCAGTTGTAATTAAAGAAAACATCAAACCAGAAGAAGCTGAAGAAATCAAAGCTAAATTAGTTGAAGCTGGAGCTTCAGTAGACATTAAATAATTTCTATTGTAATAATTAACAGTTTAAAGAGTTACGTTGTAACTCTTTTTTATTTGATATAACAACCTAACATGTAACTCTATTGACTTTTTGTTAAAAAACGTTTAGAATTAATTAAATCGAGTATAGTTTAGTCGTTAAGAGCTTCTGCTATTCTCTTTCTTATTATTTGGCGATTATAAGAGGATGTATAAATGCGTTTTGATTACTTTTTAAAAACAAAGTCATTAAACAACATACTAAAAAGATTAAAAAATAGCACATTCAAAACAACAATACCAATAACAACAAGAAATAAATTATCATATGATCTAGTCAACCAAGTTGATCGAGATCGATTTTTGTATGATTACACAAAAGCATTTTATGATGAATTTGTTGAACCGGTAGTGGAAGAAAAGTTGTTTGATTTTGAGTTTTGTCTACTTTTATTTTTAGAAAAAAAAATAAATTATTCATTTTTTGAAGTTCTTTATACTTTTAAAAATATTAAAAAAGGAAAAAGACCTGAAACAGAAATTGAAAATATTATTTACAACACCATTTATGCATACGAATTTATAAAAATGCCTAAAATAGTATTAGATGAAAATAACTTTGAGATGTTTGTTCACATCTTATTGCAAAATTTAGATTTTGATCTAGATATTAAAACTAATTACTATCGTTCGCCAACTGATAAGACAATTGTAGAAAACACACTATCTGCAACTGATATTGATAGTGAGTTTAACGCATTATTTGATTATTTAAAAGACATGGATAGCAAGATGTTATCTGGTTACACACAAGCATATATTTTATTTATTGTAGTAATGCTTATATCACCTTTTAAAAATTATAATTTAACATTTTCAACTTTATTTACACAATGATTTTCATTCCAAAGAAATGAAAGTAAAAAAATAGTTATTCCTCTATATCAAATCGCCAAAAATTGAAATAACTTTAATGATAATATAAATAATTTAATTAATGAAGAGTTGGATGTTAATCAAACTTTAAATACGATCAAGCATTATTATGTTGAGAATATAAATTTTTATTATCACGCTTCTCACATTTATAAATGGATATTAAAAGATATAAAAAACAGAATGTGAATTTTTGAAGATGATCAGACATTTATTTTACTTGTACTGATGCTTCAAAAAACAGAAAACCTATCATTAAGTAGTATTAAAAATTTATTAACAATAAACAAAATTAAATTGCTTAGTGATCAAGAACTAGAAAAAATATTAGATAAACTGATTACTAAAAATGTTATTCAAAAAATAGGTAATCAAACTATTAAATATAGTTTTTGTGACAAAGATCTAGAAAAGGCTAGATTTCTAGTCAAATAGAACATGAGAAAGGACTATACAATGGCTTACAAAATTCAACAAATTAACCGTGGAGTTAAAAGACGTAACTATTCTAAAGTTTCAGGTAATTTATCTCTACCAAACTTAATTGAAGTGCAAACTGAAACATTTAACTGATTTAAACAACAAGGTATTCAAGAAGTTTTAGATGAGTTCTTCCCTATTTTATCAATGGATGGAACTAGTGTTTTAACATTAGAAAATTGAGGTTTTAAAGAACCAAGAATTAGTGTAAGAAAAGCTAAAGAAGAATCAAAAATTTATGATGCACCAATTTATGCAAACTTAAAATTATCTGTTAACAGAACTGAAGAAATTCAAAAAGATTTCGAAGGTTTTGATGAAAAAGATATTAAAAAATCGTTAACAATATGATTAAAAAATAGAACAGATAGTAATCAAGTAGCTTTCAAACAAAGTGCTGGGGATTCATACTTTTTTGAAGTAACTATTAAAAAAGCTGAAAAACCAGATCTAATCCAAATTGATATTATTGAAAACAAACAAACAGCATTAATCGCAAACGTTTCAATTTATAAATCAGGTGAAGTTTTCTTAGGAGATTTCCCATTAATGACTGAAGCTGGAACATTTATTATTAATGGTTCACAAAAAGTTATTGTTTCCCAATTAGTTAGATCTCCAGGTGCTTACTTTAATAAAGAATTAAACAGAAAAACTGGAGAAATGATTTATTCTGGAGACATCATTCCAAGTCGTGGTACTTGATTAGAATTTGAAACAGATTCTAAAAAAACTGGAGTTGATGCAATCAATCCATTATATGTAAAAATTGATAAATCAAGAAAAACTACTGCAACTTCTCTTTTAACAGCATTAGGAATTAGTTCAAAACAAATATTAGAAATTTTTGATAATGATGCTGTTATAAATGAAACTTTACATCAAGACACAAGTTTTGGAGATCAACAAGTTGATTGAGCACACCAAGTACAAGAAATTTATAAAAAAATTAGACAAGGTGAAACAGCAACTAGTGAAGGTGCTTCTAAATTCATTAATGGTATTTTATTTGATAAACGTAAATACGATTTAACAAAAGCTGGAAGATTTAAATTACAACAAAAATTAGCTATTAAAAATAGAATTTTTGGAAGAATCATAGCTGAAGATATTCTTGATGCTAACAACAACATTTTAGTTAAAAAAGATACTGAAGTTAACAAATCAAACATTAAAGAAATTTCAGATATTTTAGATACTGGTGTAATGACATTTGATGTTAATTATTTAGAAGAAATCAGTGGAAGTAGAAAAGTTCAAAAACTAAAAGTTTATAAAGATAATGATCTAAAAAATGAAATAACTACTTTAGTTGGAATCACTAAAGAAAGTGTTGAAGAATTTGTTACAGTTCCTGATATTATTTCAACAATTTCATACTTATTAAACTTAAAATACAACATTGGTGAAATCGATGATATCGATAACTTAGGAAACAGACGTGTAAGAACAGTTGGAGAATTATTACAAAATCAATTCAGAATGGGATTAAACCGTATTGATAAAAACGTTAAAGAAAAATTAGCTACAAGTGATTTATACAAAGTTAAAACTTCAACAATCATCAATGCTAAACCTTTAACAGCAATTATTGGAGAGTTTTTTAACTTATCACAATTATCACAATTCATGGATCAAATTAACCCATTATCAGAATTAACTAATAAACGTAGATTAACAGCTTTAGGACCTGGTGGATTATCAAGAGATAGAGCTGGACTTGAAGTTCGTGACGTTCACCCATCTCACTATGGAAGAATTTGTCCTATTGAAACTCCAGAAGGACCAAACATCGGATTGATTAATAACTTATCAACTTATGCAAGAGTTGATGAATATGGATTTATTACAACTCCATATAGAAAAGTTGTTAATGGTGTTATTCAAAATGATCAAGTTGAATACTTAACAGCTGATAAAGAAAGAAAATTTATTATTGCTCAATCAAACGTTAAACAAGATGAAAACGGAAAAATCTTAGATGAAATCGTAGTTTCACGTTTTAATGGTGATGACTACATGGCTAGAATTGATGAAATTGATTACATTGACGTTTCACCAAAACAAATTGTTTCTGTTGCCACCTCAGCAATCCCTTTCTTAGAAAACGATGACGCCAACCGTGCACTGATGGGAGCAAACATGCAACGTCAAGCTGTTCCATTAATTAGACCAGAATCTCCATTTGTTGGAACTGGTATTGAATTTGAAGCTGCTCGTGACTCAGGAGAAGCGGTTGTTGCTAAAGAAGACGGAATCGTTAAATACGTTGATTCAAAAATGATTTCAATTCAAGGACAATCAGGAATTAAAACTTATACATTATCTGATTTTGAAAGATCAAATAATGGTACTTCATTAACTCAAGCTCCAATTGTTAAAAAAGGTGATGTAGTTAAAAAAGGTGAAATTATTGCTGATGGTCCATCAATGGATCAAGGTGAATTAGCTATTGGTCAAAACGTTGTGGTTGCTTTTTCAACTTATAATGGATACAACTTCGAAGATGCGATTGTTATGAGTGAAAGAGTTGTAATGGACGATAGATTTACTTCAATTCACATCGATGAATACACAATCGAAGTAAGAAACACAAAACAAGGACTAGAAGAAGTTACTCGTGAAGTTCCAAACGTAAGTGAACAAGCTAAAAAACACTTAGATAGCGAAGGAATTGTAGCTATAGGAACTGAAGTTAAAGTTGGAGATATTTTAGTTGGTAAAGTTACTCCAAAAGGTCAAGTTCAATTATCACCAGAAGATAAATTATTACATGCAATCTTTGGTGAAAAATCAAGAAACGTTAAAGACAACTCATTAAGAGTTCCAAACGGTGGAGAAGGAATTGTTCAATCAATTAAACGTTTCAAAGCTAAATCTGCATCAAATCCAGATGGTATCGATTTACCAGCGGATATTGTAGAAGTAATTAAAGTTTACATCGTTCAAAAACGTAAAATCCAAGAAGGTGACAAAATGTCAGGACGTCACGGAAACAAAGGTATTATTTCAAGAATCCTACCAGTTGAAGATATGCCTCACTTAGAAGACGGTACACCAGTTGACATTATGTTAAACCCACAAGGGGTTCCATCACGTATGAACATCGGTCAAATTCTAGAAATCCACTTAGGAATGGCTGCTAAAAAAATAAATGAAAAAATAATTACTCCGGTATTTGAAGGATTAAATGAAAAAGAATTAGATGAAATAATGGCTGAAGCTGGAATGACAAATTATGGAAAAGTTACTTTAATTGATGGTAAAACTGGTGAAGCTATTGATAAACCAATCGCAGTTGGTGTGATGTATATGTTAAAACTATCACACATGGTTGATGACAAAATTCATGCACGTAACGTAGGGCCATACTCATTAATTACTCAACAACCTTTAGGAGGAAAAGCTCAAAACGGGGGACAACGTTTCGGAGAAATGGAAGTTTGAGCTTTAGAAGCTTATGGAGCCGCTCACACATTACGTGAGATTCTAACAATTAAATCAGATGACATTAAAGGTCGTTCAAAAACTTATGAAGCTATTGTTAGATCAAGACGTGTTCCTGAACCAGGAATTCCAGAATCATTCAACGTTCTTTCAAAAGAAATTATGGGATTAGGATTTAATATGTATATGATTGATGAACAAGGTGATAGATTATCAATTAATGCATATGAAGAAGAAGAACAATTATCAAAATTATTTGATGATGAAAATGTAGAAGTAGAAAACCTATCAATTGATAACCAAGATGTTGAAAATGAATTAGAAGATCTAACTTACATTGATGAAAAAGATATCTTAGAATCATTTGGATTTAATGAAGAAGATGAAGAATAATAGGGGGAAACATGGAAAACATAAAAAACAAAAAATCTATTAAGATTGAATTAGCAAACCCTGATACTATCCGTTCTTGATCACACGGAGAAGTTACTAAACCAGAAACTATCAACTATAAAACATTAAAAGCTGAAAAAGATGGATTATTTGATGAAAGAATTTTTGGTCCAACTAAAAACTATGAATGTTCATGTGGTAGATACAAAAAAGCAAACCCTATGAATAAAGGTAAAAAATGTGAGAAATGTGGTGTTGAACTAACTGAAGCGATCGTAAGACGTGAAAGAATGGGACACATCGAATTAGAAGAACCAGTAACTCACATTTGAATGTTAAAAGTTGCACCATACAGAATTGCTGCTTTATTAGATCTAAAAGTTAAAGAATTAGAAGAAGTAGTATACTTTGTTTCACACATAGTTTTAGAAGCTGGAGATTCAAAACACTTTACTGAAAAAGAAGTTTTAGATCTAGGTTCAACTAAAATTAATAAAACACGTGAAAAATTACGTGAAACAATTTTAGAAGTTATTAACATAATCAATGATCCAGAACACCGTGACACTAGAAAAGCTAATAGATTATTAGAAGAATTAAATAATACTAGCGTTCCATTTTCTATTGACGAAGCAACTACTTTAATTGGTAAGTATACAGGTGCTAAATTCGGTATTGGAGCAAGAGCTGTTGAATATCTATTGAAAAAAATAGATTTAGAAAAAGAAAGCAAAGCTATTAAAGCTGAACTATCTAACCTTAAAAAATCTCCAAATGACAGATCTAAATTAATGAAACGTTTAGAAACTCTTGATTCTTTAAGACGTTCAAACCAAAGACCAGAATGAATGGTTATGAGAGTAATTCCAGTTATTCCACCAGACATTCGTCCTATTATTCAATTAGATGGTGGTAGATTCACTACTTCTGAAATTAATGATCTATACAGAAGAATTATCATCAGAAATGAAAGACTTAAAAAAGTTAAAGAAATGGGAGCACCATCAATTATTGTTAACAACGAAAAACGTATGTTACAAGAAGCTGTTGATGCCTTATTAGATAACGAACGTAAACCAAAACCAGTTCAAGGTAAAAATAAACGTCCTTTAAAATCATTAACAAGTGTTTTAAAAGGAAAACAAGGTCGTTTCAGACAAAACCTATTAGGAAAACGTGTTGATTACTCTGCTCGTTCAGTTATTGCAATTGGACCAGATCTAAAAATGTATCAAGCAGGATTACCACGTGAAATGGCTATTACATTATTTAAACCATTTGTAATTCAATGACTACAAGAACATGAATATGCAGAAAACGTTAAAGTTGCTGAAAAAATGGTATTACAAAATGACCCTAAAGTTTGAGAAGCTTTAGAACAAGTTATTAAAGAAAGACCAGTTCTTTTAAACCGTGCTCCTACTTTACACCGTTTAGGAATTCAAGCATTCGAACCTAAATTAGTTAAAGGAAAAGCAATCCGTCTACACCCACTAGTTACAACTGCATTTAACGCCGACTTCGATGGGGATCAAATGGCTGTTCACGTTCCTATTACAAAAGAAGCTATTGCTGAATCAAGAGCTTTAATGTTAGGATCAAATGCGATTCTAGGACCTAAAGATGGAAAAGCGATTGTTACTCCAGGTCAAGATATCATTTTAGGAAACTACTATGTAACAACTGAAGAAAAAGATGCTAAAGGTCAAGGTATGATGTTTGCATCTATTCAAGAAGCATTTACAGCTTACAAAAACGAACAAGTTTCATTAAATGCATTAATTGGTATACCACTATCAGCACTTCCAGAAGAAAAATTTAGCAATAAAGAGCAAAGACAAAATTCATACTTATTAACAACAGTTGGTAAATTATACTTTAATGAAATCTTTGATAAAGCTTTCCCATGAATTAACTCAAACAGTATTTGAAATGCTGAAGAAGTATTACCTGAGTTTATTTATGATTTCAACCAAAACATTAATGATGTAATTAATAATGTTGAAATTCAACAACCAATTAAGAAAAAAGAATTATCAATCATTATTGAAAGATACTTCCAAACTTATGGAGCAAGAAAAACAGCTGAAATGCTAGATAAAATGAAAGATCTAGGATTCCACTTCTCAACAAAATCAGGAACTACTATTTCTGCTGGTGACGTTGTTGCCTTTACTCACAAATACGATGAATTCAAAGAAGCTGATGCTAAAGTTGAACAAATTACTGAATACTACAACATGGGTATGTTAACTGCTAGTGAGAAAAAACGTAGAATCATTGAAGTTTGATCAACAATTAAAGATAATATCCAAAACGAATTATCAACAGTATTACGTAAAGATGTAAAAAACCCAATCTTTGTAATGGTGGATTCAGGAGCCCGTGGTAATGTATCTAACTTCACTCAGTTAGTAGGTATGCGTGGATTGATGAACGATACTAAAGGAGATATTAAAGAAATCCCTATTAAATCATCATTCCGTGAAGGATTAACTGTGTCTGAATACTTCGTTTCAACGCACGGAGCTAGAAAAGGTATGGCCGATATTGCCTTAAAAACTGCCGATTCAGGATATCTAACAAGAAGATTAGTTGACGTTTCACAAGAAATTGTTGTTGTAAATGAAGACTGTGAACCAACTAAAGGATTTGAAGTATCAGCAATTATTGATACAAAACACGATAATGTTATCGTTCCATTAAAAGACAGATTAGATGGTCGTTTTGCATTTGCTGATATTTATGATAACAATAACAATTTAATTGTTGCTGCTAATACAATGATCGATAAAAACATTGCTGAAAAAATTGTTAAAGCAGGAATTACAACTGTATTAATCCGTTCAGTATTAACTTGTGATAATACACGTGGTGTATGTCAAAGATGTTATGGACGTAACTTAGCAACTGCTTCATTAGTAAAAGTTGGAGAACCTGTTGGAGTTGTTGCTGCACAATCTATCGGAGAACCAGGAACTCAGCTTACTATGCGTAACTTCCATACCGGAGGGGTTGCTGGTAATGCTGATATTACTCAAGGGTTACCTCGTATTAAAGAATTACTTGACGTTACAACACCAAAAGGATCAGTTGCAATTATTTCAGAAATAGATGGAATAGTATCAAACATTGAAGATCACAATGGAATTTATGTAATAAACATTGTTGGTGAAAACGATACAATCAGAAGATACAAAACTGATTTCAACTCAATTCTTCGTGTTGAAAATGGTGAACATGTTCATGTAGGTCAAAAATTAACTGAAGGAGCTATTGATTTACATCAATTATTAGAAGTTGGTGGAATTCAAGATGTTCAAAACTACATTCTAAAAGAAGTTCAAAAAGTTTATCGTTTACAAGGTATTGAAATTTCAGATAAATACATCGAAATCATTATTAAACAAATGTTAAACAAAGTAAAAATTACTGACAGTGGTGATTCAGACTTATTACCAGGTGAAATTGTTACAATTCAAAATTGAAAACAAGCTGTGCAAAAATGTATTATTAATGGACAAAGACCTCCATTATCAGTTGCTCAAATCTTTGGTATTAAAAAAGCACCATTAGAATCAGAATCATGATTATCTTCAGCATCATTCCAAGATACAGCTAGAGTGTTAACAAAAGCTATTATCAAAGGAAAAGAAGATAAACTACAAGGATTAAAAGAAAACATTATGTTAGGAAACTTAATCCCTGCTGGTACTGGTTTAACAGGAACAAGTGAAATTGAAAAATTAGCTGAAGAATACCACAACAACGAGTATTAATAATAACTAAAAATCTTATGTTAAAAGCATAAGATTTTTTATTGTAGAATTAAAAGAATTTTATATTGTAAAATAAATTTATATACTTTAAGGAGAAAATTTATGAAGAAAAAATACAAGTCGCTTGTTGTTGTAGGTAGTCAATGAGGTGACGAAGGAAAAGGTAAAATAACTGACTATTTTGCTCAAAAAGCAGATGCTGTAGTTAGATTTGCTGGTGGTGATAATGCTGGTCACATGATTGAATTTAATAATAAAAGACATAAAGTAACTATTGTACCTTCAGGAGTATTTAATGCTGATGTTAAAAACATTATAGGTAATGGTACAGTTGTTAATTTAAAAAACTTAGTTGCTGAAATGAAAAGATTAAATGAAGCTGGAATAGATACTAAAAACGTTTATATTTCAGATAGAGCACATTTAATTTTTGAGTGACACACTTTATTAGATGAACTTCAAGAAGAAGCTAGAAAAGAAAATAAAATAGGAACAACTAAACGTGGTATCGGTCCTACTTATTCAGATAAAGCTGCTCGTTATGGTATTAGAATTTGCGATATTTTACAACCAAACTTTAAAGCTTTATTAGAAGAAAACATAGATTATCATAATGAAATTATTACTAAAGTTTATAATCACGAACCATTAAAATTAGAACCAATTTATAATGAATTAATGAGTAATTTTGAAGTAATTAAAAATAATATTATAGATTCAGGTTATGAAGTTGCTAACTTAATTGAAGATGATAAATTTGTTTTATTTGAAGGAGCACAAGGTGTTTTATTAGATATTGATCACGGAACTTATCCTTTTGTAACTTCATCAAACTGTTCAGCAAACAATGCTTCAATTGGAGTAGGAGTTCACGCAAAACATATTAATAAAGTTGTTGGAATTGTTAAAGCATATAATACTAGAGTTGGATCAGGTGGTATGCCAACCGAAATAATAGGTGAATTAGCTAACAAATTAAGAGAACGTGGCAGAGAATATGGATCAAACACAGGAAAACCACGCAGAATAGGTTGATTAGATTTAGTTGCATTAAAATATGCAATTAGAGTTGGTGGAATTGATGAATTATTCTTAACATTATTTGATGTTTTAGATACTGAAGAAAAAATTAAAATTTGTACAGCTTATGAATTAGATGGAAAAATTATTCATTCAATGCCAGCAAATGATTTAGATCTAAAAAGATGTAAACCAATTTATGAAGAAGTTGATGGATGAAATGAAGATATTACTAAAGTTACTTCATTTGACCAACTTCCAATTAATGCTCAAAAATACATGAAAAAAATTGAAGAAATTGTAAAAACTCCATTCTTAGGATTCTCAGTTGGACCAGATCGTAAGCAAACAATTTTAATTAAAGGTGAATTTGATGATTAAAAGATACGAAGTTAAAGAAATAGCAAAAATATGAAGTGATGAAAACAAATATAACATTTGACTAAAAGTTGAACAACTAGTTTGTGAAGCTTGATCTGAATTAGGTTATATTGATAAAACTGATATTGATAAAATTAACAACAATTTAAAAGTAGATCTAAATAGAATGTTAGAAATTGAAGCTGAAACAAAACATGACGTTGTTGCTTTTACAAGAATGTTATCTGAACAATTAAATGATGAAAGTAAATGAATACATTTAGGAATCACTTCAACTGATATTGTAGATACTGCTCAAAATTATTTAATTAAACTATCTAATATTGTTGTTGAAAAAGAATTAGAAAATATTTCTTCAACTCTTAAAAAATTAGCACTAGAAAACAAAAAAACATTAATCATGGGAAGAACTCATGGAATGTATGGAGAACCAACTAGTTTAGGTTTAAAATTCGCTTTATGATTCGATGAAATTCAAAGACAAATTAATCGTTTTAAATTAGCTAAACAAGATATAGAAGTAGCTAAAATTTCTGGATCTATGGGAAATTATGCTAATTTAGAAGTAGAAGTTGAAAAATATGTAGCTGACAAATTAGATATGCAAGTTGATAATTTATCAACTCAAGTTTGTCAAAGAGATAGACACATATTCTTAGTTGAAGTATTTGCAAATATTGCAACAACTTTAGAAAAAATTTCAACTGAAATTAGATTATTACAAAGAAGTGATGTTAATGAATTAGCTGAAGGATTTAGTAAAAATCAAAAAGGAAGTTCATCAATGCCACATAAGAAAAATCCTATATCAAGTGAAAATATTGCTGGGTTAAGTCGTTATATTAAATCTCAAGTTTTAACAGTTTTAGAAAATAATAATTTATGACATGAACGTGATATTTCACATTCATCAAATGAAAGAATCTATTTACCTGAAATATTTAATTTACTAGTTTATGTAATTAGAAGAACAAATGATACACTAGAAAATATTGTTATTAATCATCAACAAATGTTAAATCATATTAACGAAGCTAAAAATATTTATTTTTCTCAAAGAATATTAACTTATATTTTAATAAATTGTAAAAATGTCACTAGAGAAGAAATTTACGATCAAGTTCAAGCAATTACATTAAAATGTTTAAAAGATAAATTAGATTTCAAAAATGAAGTTTTACAAAGTTCATTAACAAATTATGTAGCAAAAGAAAAACTAGAATCTTTATTTGATAATAATTTCTTTTTAAGACATGTTGATTACATTTTTAATAGAGTTTTTAAATAGATAAAAAAATCATGCTTATGCATGATTTTTACTTTATTAGTCTAATGAATAAATTCCACGATCTAAAACATAAACATTTTTATAACCCATTTTTTGTAAGAATCTAGCAGTAAGTCCAGATCTATTTCCGTGATTACATACTATGATTAATTTTTCATTAATATCAGGTCATCTAAATTGTGGATTATTTATAACTTCAGGATATGAAATATTTTCACTTGGTTCAAATCTTTTGAAGTTTTGATATTCATATTGATCTCTAACATCGATAACTTTTCAACCTTGATCTATAAGTTGAAAAAACTCTTCATTTGAAATACTAATTTTATTCACACTATTCACCTACTAATATTTTACTTAACTATAAATGTTATCTAATAATGTTGTAAAATATTTTTAAACTGGGAGGTAAAAATGGATAAAATTTATATTGGAAACGATCATACAGCAGTTGAAATGAAAAACGCTATTAAAAAACACTTAACAGAAAAAGGTTATGAAGTTGTTGATTTAGGAAATAGCGATGGTCAATCATGTAATTATGCAAGCATAGGATATGACGTTGCTAAACATGTTGTAGAAGATAAAAATAGTAAAGGTATTGTACTTTGTGGTTCTGGAATTGGAATTAGTATTGCTGCTAATAAAGTTCAAGGAGCAAGAGCTGCTTTAGTTTATGAAACTCAAGCCGCAAAACTTTCACGTTTGCATAATGATGCTAATATTTTAGCAACTGGAGCAAGATTTATTGCTGTAGAAAAATCGTTAGAACTAGTAGATACATTTTTAAATACAGATTTTGAAGCAGGACGACACATAGAAAGGGTTTGTACATTAAATGAATTCAAAAATTAATGAAAAAATATTAATTCCATTAAGAAAGGAATTAGAAAGACAACAAAATCATATAGAATTAATCGCATCTGAAAACTTCGTTTCAGAAGCAGTTTTAAAATTAAATGGATCAATTTTAACTAATAAATATGCCGAAGGATATCCAGGAAAAAGATATTATGGAGGTTGTGAATTTGTTGATGAAATTGAAAGTTTAGGAATCGAAACAATTAAAAACTTATTTAAAGCAGATCACGCTAATCTTCAACCTCACTCAGGAAGTTCAGCAAACGAAGCAGCATATAGAGCTATTTTAAATCAGGGTGATAAAGTTGTTGCTATGAGTTTAGATGCCGGAGGACACTTAACACATGGTTATCCAATTAACTTTTCAGGATCAAGTTATGACTTTAGATTTTATGGTGTAAGTAAAGAAACTGAACAATTAGACTATGATGAAATTGAAAAAATTGTTTTAGAACACCAACCAAAATTAGTTGTAGCAGGAGCAAGTGCTTATTCAAGAATTATTGACTTTAAAAAATTCCGTGAAATAGCTGATAAAGTAGGGGCTATGTTAATGGTTGATATGGCTCATATTGCAGGATTAGTTGCTGCTGGAGTTCACCCTAACCCAATGGAATATGCTGATATTGTAACAACTACAACTCACAAAACTTTAAGAGGATCACGTGGTGGAGTTATTTTGTGTAAAGAACAATATGCTAAAAAAGTTGACTCAGCAGTTTTCCCTGGATCACAAGGTGGACCGTTAGAAAATCAAATTGCTGGAAAAACTCAAGCATTCTTAGAAGCATCAACTCCTGAATTTGTTGAGTATGCAAAACAAATCGTTGCTAATACAAGAGCATTTGCTAATGAATTACAAAATCAAGGATTTAGATTAGTTGCTGGTGGATCAGACAATCACTTAATAACAATCGATGTTAAATCAACTATTGGAATTACAGGAAAAGTAGCAGAAAAAACTCTTGAAAAAATTGGAATCGTTGCAAATAAAAACATGATTCCATTTGATCAAGAAAAACCATTCTATACTTCAGGAGTTAGATTTGGAACACCTGCAATGACAACAAGAGGATTTAAAGAAGTCACATTTATAAAAGTTGCACAAATTATAGGTAGCGCTTTAAAAGATAGATCAGAAGAAAACTTAGAACAATTATCTAAACAAGTAACAGAAATTTGTAAACAATTCCCTATATATCAAAACATAGAATATTAATAGAATAATTAATGTCACAAAAATCTAAAAAAATATTAGACAAAGTTTTACATATATTTATATATGTAATCTTTTTATGTTTATTTTTCACTTTTCTTTATACAAGATTAAATAGTAATTATTTACAAACTGTAACGTTTTTTGCCATACCTTTAAAACATAAAGTATTAGCTATTATAGGAGATATCTCAATACTTTTAGTATTATTTAGTGTAATACTTTTATTTAAAAATAAATTAATAAGAATTCTATTAATGAACCTAGTTCTAATTTTATTAATTGTCTATCTATTCATGAATTTTGGAGTTTCAAAATATGCAACTACAGCATTTCCTTTTTATGATCATAAAATAGAAAATGCTAGTCAATTTTATATAAATGCTGGAAAAAATGCAGGAGCGGGTTACTTTTTAGAGTATAAATTCTACCTTCTGATAATTTATATAATTCTTTTTGATATTTATGCAATAACATATCTTATTTTGAATAGAAAGTATTTTAAAGATGTTAATGTTAAGAAAAACAAATCTAATTTTTCAATAAGATTATTTAAAAGATTTCTAATTTCTATGTGTTTATTTTCTGGTGGATTAACTACTTCATTTTTAACATTTTGAAATTATAATACTTTCTTAAAAAATACTGTACAAGTTGAATCATCTAATCAAACTTTAATGATGCAAATGATGGGTAAATTAAATTATGTACTTTATTCAAGTTATGATCCATTTGTTAAAAATAATCAAAAATTAGATATTGATAAAGACAAATTAAATATCAATAAATATTCTAGATTAAATAGTTATTCTAAAAATATATTAGCTAATGATAAAAAGAATTTAGATGCTAATTCAAAAATTTATAAAATTAAAGATTCAATAAAAAACATAATTTATGTTCAATTTGAATCAACTAATCATTTATTTAGCGCTAAAGATAATATTTTCACTAACACTGATTATCTACCAAACTTAAGAGCATTATTAAAAGAATCATATGTGTTAGACAACTTCTATTCAAATGCAGGAGTTGGTAATTCAGCTGACGGTACACTAGGAGTTTCAACTGGAATTATACCAACAGGAAATAGAGTAAGTTCTAAAGAATTAAAAAGAACAAAAAGTGAAATTCAATTTTCACTACCTAGAGTATTAACTGATTTTAATAACTATATTTTTGAACCAAATAACTTAGAGTTTTATCACTATAATCATTTCTTTGAAAAATCTTTAGGTCATCAAAATAGATATTATTTTACAGATGATAAAAAATATAGAAATGATGATAAATTCAATGTTTTCAACTTTAAAGAAATCAAAAATCTAGATGGATCAAACAATATAAAACCTACTTTAAACTTATTTAATACTGATGTTATTAATGATCAAATACTACCTAGTTTAATTTATGATGTTATTACCAATAATAACAATCCTAACAAGAAAGATAAAAACTTCTTTCATGTAAATTTATTATTCCCACATGCTCCATTTAACTATTATAAAAATAAAGTAGAAATTAAAAATGATAATCTTAATAAACTATCAACTGAAGGTAGAAGATATTTAAATGCTGCTATTGATTTTGACAATGTTATTAAACAATTTATAAAATTAGGTAATAAATTAAAAGATACTATGTTTGTATTTTATAGCGATCATCCACATACTGGATTAAATAAAAATGATTTAGAAATCTATTATAATAAGAAATTAACTTGATTAGAATATGTAAAACTAAGACAAAAAATCCTTGCTTTTGTTTATATTCCAGATAAAAATAACGATCCAAACAGTAATCAAGCTAAAGGTATATTAAAAGGCGTAAATAAAAACGTTAGAAGTCATATTGATATTTATGCAACTATGTTAGAGTTATTTTCAAACAATAAAGATTATCATTATTTTGGAACTAATATTTTTACAGATGAAAAAACATATAATCTAGATCCTAGAAATATGTTATTAATTACTGATGATTTTTCTATTTTAGGAAATACTACTTATTCATCTAAAGACGAAATAATGTATGAAATTAGTAATGAAAATATAGATTTAAACATGGTTTTAGATAAATATAACTTAATAAAACAAGACAAAATTATCAAAGATAAATACTTTATGCAAAATAAATTAAATGAACTATATTCTAATAAAATTTAAAGTGCTTTTAAGCACTTTTTAATTTTTTGTAACTAATAAAAATATTTGCATATTTTTTAAATTAAAATAAAATAGATAAAAAGGAGAATATTATGGCATTTACTGAATTAAAACACCCATTAATTATTGATAAATTAACAAGAATGAGAAGAAAAGAAACTTCATCTAAAGATTTTAGAGAGAATCTAAATGAAATTGCTCAATTAATGGTTTATGAAATTTTTAGAGATTTACAATTACAAGAAATTGAAATTGAAACACCAATTCAAAAAACTAAAGGCTATACAATTGATCAACCGATTGTACTAGTTCCTATTTTAAGAGCAGGAATAGGTATGTTAGATGGTATTCAAGCATTAATTCCTACAGCAAGAATTGCTCACGTTGGATTATATAGAGATGAAGAAACTTTAGAAATTCACCAATATTTTGCAAAAACAACTAAAGATATTGATAAAAGCTATGTTATTGTTGTTGATCCTATGCTAGCAACTGGAGGAAGTGCATGTAAAGCTATTGATATTGTTAAAGAATGAGGAGCTAAAAACATTAAATTTGTTTGTTTAGTAGCTGTTGAAAATGGAATTCAAAAAATCCAACAACAGCACCCTGATGTAGAAATTTATGCAGCTTCAAAAGATGAATATTTAAATGAAAAAGGTTACATCGTTCCAGGATTAGGAGATGCTGGAGATAGAATTTTTGGTACTAAATAATAATTAAATAATTGAAAAACTCTTAAAGTAGATTTAATTTCTACATAAGAGTTTTTTATTATTAAAATCAAAAATAAATTAATAATTAAAAATTCAATAGTAAAAACCGCACTTCTAATAGTCAATATTAAAGACGTTAAACAATTTTAGATGATAGTTTAGCTAAAAAGGAGTAAAATTATATCATGGACTACCATATAAAAGAAAGGTTCTATTAAAGCATGTTAAAACAAGCGCTTTCAAGGAATTTAACAAAAATAACCTTGATTGTTAACTTATTATGAATATCATTTTTTGTTATTGTTTTTGCAATTTTGGTTGGTACAAGAACAATAGCATGAAATTGATTAACTGGATTAATTTTAGGTCAAATTTCATCAATTTTAGGATTGATAATGTTGTTTTATACTAGAGAACTTATGATTAAGTATGAAAATCCTTTTCTATTTTGTTTTATGTTTCTTATTAGAATTGGTTTGTATGTTATTCCATTTTTCTTATCTTTAGTATTATATGATGGAAAAATTTTTAATTATCTATCTATTCTAATTGGTTTAACAACTGTATTTTTACTACCAATAAGTTCTTATTTAGATATTAGAAATAAAAAAAGAAAGGGGGAAGCAAGTTAATGTTGATGTCAATAGCTGATAATTTCAAAAAATGAGATAGCTTTACTAGTTCATTTATCACTATTTTTCTGGTAACTGTTTTTGTTTGTACAATTTCTATTATTTATAACAAGAAAATCAGATCTCATAATGTAGATGAAAAAATGTCTGGATTTTTAGTTTTAATAAATATGTTTGTATTAACAGTTGAAAATATTGTTACTTCAATTCTAGGTAAAAAATATAAAAAAGTTACACCATATGCAATGTATTTATTATCTTATATCTTTTTAGGATCAGTAGTTTCACTACTTGGATTTGAATCTCAAACAACATCATTTACAGTTACATTTTCTATGGGATTAGTTACTTTTGTAATGATTTACTATTTTGGTTTGAAATATCAAAGATGATCATTCTGTCGTCGTTACATAAATCCAATTGAATTATTTTCACAATTTACCCCGTTACTTTCAATATCTTTCCGTTTGTTTGGTAACCTTTTAGGTGGATCGATTATTTTAGGATTATTGTATGCTTTATTAATAGGTTTTCAATTAAGTTGAACAACAGAATCTGTTAATAATCATTGAATTTCTTATTACATATGAAATCCATCTGAGTTTCCAGATGCTAATGAAGCTTGAAAATTACAATATAAATATTTTTGAGCAGGATTGAACGTATTCACGACACCATTAGCTCCAATGTTACATATCTATTTCGATTTATTTGACGGATTAATTCAATCTATAGTATTTACTATGTTAACTCTATCTTATTGAGCAGAGCAAATTAAACTTGATGAAGGGTCTCATAAAGCAGATGAGGCAGTTGAAAATATGTGAATAGAAAATAATTCACAAAATCAAAAACAAATTATTCAATTAAATTAAAAAGGAGAAAAAAATCATGTTATATACAGCATTTGTATCAAACGTATTAGCAAATTACATTACTGCATTATCAATCATTTTACCTAATTTATTAGCTTCAGATACTGGAACAGGATTAAAATACCTTGGAGCAGGAGTTTCAATGGTTGGTGTTCTTGGAGCAGGAATTGGTCAAGGAGCAGTTGGTCAAGGTGCGTGTCTTGCTATTGGACGTAACCCTGAAATGCACGGAAAAATCACTTCAACAATGATTATTGCAGCTGGTATTGCTGAGTCTGGTGCGATTTATTCATTAGTTATTGCTATTTTATTAATCTTTGTTGTTTAGTTAGATAGAAAGAATATATTATGGTATTTAGTTTATTTAACACTGCTTTATTTGCTCAAACTCAAGGTGTGCCCGACATTGTTGCAAACCTTTTCCCAAACTTACCTAATTTTATTGCCCATGTATTAGCAACAATCGTTTTAGTTATTGTTTTATCAAAATGAGTTTACAAACCATTTAGACAAGCAATTGATAAACATAGAGAAAAAATCAATGAAGTTTTAACTGATGCTATTGAAAAACAATCACAAGCAAACATTCAAGTTCAAAAAGCAAATTCTTTATTAGAAAATGCTAAAACTGAATCATTATCAATTATTAAAAGTGCAAAAATTGATGCTGAAGCTCAAAAAAATCAAATCATTGATAATGCAACAACTCAAGCAAGAAGCATTCAAAATCAAGCTAAAAATTCTATTGCTCAAGAACGTTTAAAAGCAGAAGATGAAATTAAAAATACAATTGTAAACTTAGCTTTTGGTGCAGCTGAAAAAATCTTAAATCAAGAAATTGATAAAGAAAAAAATAAACAATTAGTTGACGAATTTATTAAAAACTTAGATTAAAAACTATGTTATTAAAAGAAAAAGTTATTAACAACTGAGCTGTAGCCTTGTCAAATATCGCAATAGAAGAAAATTTAGTTGACGAATTTATTGAACAAACAGATGTTTTAATTCGTGTTTTAAGAGATAAAGATGATTTTGCAAAAATTTTATCTTTTTCAACTAATGAACAAAAAAGTAGATCTATATCTATAATTGATGAAACTTTTAATGGATTTGGGTTTAATATACATCTTATTAACGCTATGAAATTATTAGTTGAAATACAAGCTTTTATAAACTTTAGAGATATTTTAAAAGTTTTATATCAAAAATTATTAGCTTCTAAAAAAATAGTTTCAGGTATTGTTTGATCAACTGAAGAATTAACTAAAAAACAAATAGAAATGATTGAACAAAAAATTTCAAAACAAATTAATAAAAAAATAGACTTAATTAACAAAATTGATTCTTCATTAATAGGTGGAGTTAAAGTTTATGTTGATGGCAAAATATTTGATGGTTCTATTCAAGCTAAATTAGAATCTATGAAATATCAAGCAATAAAAGGTGAATAGGAGGTTAAAAAATGAGTTTTAATATCAAAGAAATCTCTGAAATGATTGAACGACAAATCAAAAATTACGGTAAAAAAGTTGTTGAATCAGAACAAGGAACAGTTGTTACTATTGGTGATGGTGTTGCTTTAATTTATGGATTAGATAAAGCATTGATGGGTGAATTATTAATTTTTCCTAATGATGTTTATGGTATGGTTTTAAACTTAGAAGAAGGTGCTGTTGGAGCTGTTATTTTAGGTGATGAAACTTTAGTAAAAGAAGGAGATTTTGTTAAAAGAAGTGGTAAGGTTGTTGAAACACCAGTTGGTGATAAAATGATCGGACGTATTGTTAATGCACTAGGTCATCCAATTGATGATTTAGGACCAATCGAAACAACAAAATCAAGACCAGTTGAAAGAGTAGCAACTGGTGTTATGGCACGTAAATCAGTTTCTCAACCTTTAGAAACAGGAATTTTAGCAATCGATTCAGCTATTCCTATCGGACGTGGTCAACGTGAGTTAATCATTGGTGATCGTCAAACAGGAAAAACTGCAATTGCAGTTGATGCAATTCTTAATCAAAAAGGAAAAAACGTTAAATGTATTTATGTAGCAATCGGTCAAAAAGATTCTACAGTTGTTCAAGTTGTTGAGAAATTTAAAAAATATGGTGCAATGGAATATACAGTTGTAGTTAATGCTGGAGCTAGTGAACCAGCACCACTTCAATATCTAGCACCATATACTGGGGTCACTATTGCTGAAGAGTGAATGGAAAATGGACAAGATGTTTTAATCATTTATGATGATTTATCAAAACATGCAGTTGCTTATCGTGAAATGTCACTTCTATTAAGAAGACCACCAGGTCGTGAAGCTTATCCTGGAGATGTTTTCTACTTACACTCTCGTTTATTAGAACGTGCTGCTAGAGTTAATGAAAGATATGGTGGAGGATCAATTACAGCTCTACCAATTATTGAAACTCAAGCAGGAGATATTTCAGCATATATTCCAACTAATGTTATTTCAATTACTGATGGACAAATTTTCTTATCAAGTGAATTATTTAACCAAGGTGTAAGACCAGCTGTTGACATCGGTCCTTCTGTTTCTCGTGTTGGATCATCTGCTCAAATTAAGTCAATTAAACAAGTTTCTGGAACTTTAAAATTAGAATTAGCTCAATACTATGAATTAGAATCATTTGCTAAATTTGGATCAGATCTAGATGAGTCTACTAAAGCCAAACTTGATCAAGGTGCAAGAATTATTAAAATGTTAATCCAAAAACAATACAGCCCATTATCTCAAACAGAAGAAGCTATATTATTATTAACTATCAAATCTCACTTAATTAAATGACTTCCTCTTGACTTTGTTGCGGAATTTAAAAATGAAGTTTTACGTCATTTTGCTAAAGATAGTTCAGCTAAAAAGTTATATCAAAAATTAGAAAAAGACAAAGTATTTGACGATCAACTAGAGAAATCAATTCTAAAAGAAGCAGAAAAAATTGTAGCAAGAATTACTCACACTATTAAAGATTACAAACCAGAACAATATGGATCACTTGCTGATTATGAAAGTTTAGGAAAATAGTTTATGCCAAATTTAAGTGGTTTAAAAGCAGAAATTTCTTCAGTTAAAAACATTGGAAAAATCACTAATGCAATGCAACTTGTAGCAAGTGCTAAATTACGTAAAATTGGTAAAAGAGTAGTTGAAACACATCAATATGTAACTGAAGTTTATACATTATTTAATAACATTATCACTAATTCAGATAAGTCTATTTATTTAAAAGATGATGAAAAATCATTAAAAAAGACATTATGAATTGTTATTAATTCAAATTTAGGATTATGTGGAGCTTACAATTCTAATGTTAATAAATTAGTCATGGAAAACATTAAACCTAATGATCAAGTATATGCAATTGGAGCAAAAGCTGTTTCATTTTACAAAGCAAGAAAAGTAAAAATTAAAGAACAAAAAACTGATGTTGATATTAATTTTACAAACGAACAAGCTAGATTATTAGGAAATGATATTCTATCATTTTACACAAGTGGTGAATTTGATGATATTAGACTAGTTTATACTAAATATATCAATAATGTTACTTATGAAGCATCAATATTAAGACTATTTCCAATTATTAAAATAAATGATAAAGAACAAGAAAATGATAGTTCAAAAGCTAAAATTGTTTTTGAACCAAGTGCAGAAGAAATTTTAGACACAGCAATTAGTTTATATTTAAATTCTGTTTTATATGGAACAATAGTTGAATCTCAAGTTAGCGAACAAGCTTCTAGAAGAAATGCAATGGAAAATGCAACTAATAACGGTAAAGGTTTAGAACAAACTTTAAGTTTAAAATATAACCGTGAAAGACAAGGTGCTATTACTCAAGAAATAAGTGAAATTGTTTCTGGTGCTAATGCACAATCAAATTAGGAGGGATAAAATGAAAAAAAGTAAAAAAACAAGTCAAGAATCTACTGAATTTGTATCAACAGGTAAAATAGTTCAAGTTATGGGTCCTGTTGTTGATGTTAAATTTAGTGAAAATAACATCCCTATGATTTATGATGCTTTAGTAGTTGATAATAACGGTGTAAAACTTGTTTTAGAAGTTGAACAAAGTATTGGTGATGAAATAGTTAGAACAATCGCCATGGGACCAACTGATGGATTAACTCGTGGATTAGAAGTTAAAAATACAGGAAAACCTATTCAAGCTCCAGTTGGAGATGTTGTATTAGGTCGTATGTTCAATGTTTTAGGTGATGCAATTGACGAAAAACCTGATGTTGAAGGTGAAAGATTACCAATTCACCGTGATGCTCCTAGTTATGATGAATTAGTTACAACTACTGAAATTTTAGAAACAGGAATTAAAGTTATTGATTTAATGATTCCATTTTCTAAAGGAGGAAAAGTTGGATTATTCGGTGGAGCTGGAGTTGGTAAAACCGTTTTAATTCAAGAGTTAATTAATAACATCGCAAAAGCACACAACGGAGTTTCGGTGTTTGCTGGAGTCGGAGAAAGAACTAGAGAAGGAAACGATCTATACTACGAATTTATTGAAGCTGGAGTTTTAGATAAAACTAGTTTAGTATTTGGTCAAATGAACGAACCACCAGGAGCACGTATGCGTGTTGCGTTAACTGGATTAACAATGGCTGAATATTTTAGAGATAAGAAAAACATGGATGTATTATTATTCATTGACAACATCTTTAGATTTACACAAGCTGGAGCAGAAGTTTCTGCCTTATTAGGACGTATGCCTTCAGCTGTAGGATACCAACCAACTTTATCTACTGAAATGGGTTCATTACAAGAACGTATTACTTCAACTAAAAACGGATCAATTACTTCAGTTCAAGCAGTTTATGTGCCTGCTGATGACTTAACTGATCCAGCGCCTGCAACTACTTTTACTCACTTAGATGCACGTATTGTTTTAGATAGATCTATTGCTAGTTTAGGAATTTATCCAGCAGTTGATCCACTAGCTTCATCATCTCGTATGCTAGATCCAGAAATTGTAGGATTAGATCATTATCAAACTGCTTTAGGTGTTCAAGAAACATTACAAAAATACCGTGATTTACAATCAATTATTGCAATTCTAGGTATGGATGAATTAAGTGAAGAAGATAAATTAGTTGTTCAAAGAGCAAGAAAAATAAGAAACTTCTTATCTCAATCATTCTTTGTTGGTGAAAAATTCACAGGAAGAGCCGGAGTATTTGTAAAAGTAGCTGATACTGTTAGATCATTTAAATCTATTTTAGATGGTGAAGTAGATAATATTCCTGAATCATACTTCTTATATGCATCAACAATTGATGATGTTATTATGAAATTTAAAAATGACAAAAAATAATTTTAGGAAAACAAACTATGGGAATTAAACTTAAAATTATTACTCCAAATGGTATTTTTATCAACGGTAAAGAAGTAGATATAATTAATGTTAAAACTATTGATGGAGAAATGGGTATATTAGCAAATATGCCTCCATTTGTAACTGCTTTAATAATTAGTGATTTAAATTTTAAAATAAATAATCAAACAACTTATGTTCACGTTAGTGGTGGATTAATGACTGTTAGTCAAACTGAATGTAAGATAATAACTGAAAACTTATATTTAGTTGATGAAAATGGAAGTAGACTAGAAACACCAACTAAAATAGACTAATAATTAAAAAGTCAATCTAATTAGATTGACTTTTTGTTTTGCTAACTTTATTAGTAACTCTCTTCTTTTTATTTTTACTATAGTTAATTGAATTACTTTTATCAAACTGTTCAATCTTATTTCTAATAGGTTTAATAAAAGAATACATTTGTTGAGATTTTAAAAATTTAATTAATTTATAATAAGTAACTCTAGTAGGTTTAAAATTAATTTTTCCTAATTTTAAATTAGTTAAAATAGTAGTTATTTGTTTATTTAAAATTAATAAATCTTTATTTTCTGAAATATTTCTTTTTAAAGGTTTAGGTAACTTATCAATGTTTTCAATAATTGTTTCAACATTTTTATATTTTTCTAATAACATATACGCTTGTTTGTGTCGCATATATTTAACACCTTTAATGTTATCACTACTATCTCCCAACAACGCTTTAATATCTGCAACTTGTTTAGGAGAGCAAGAAAAATGCTCATAAACTTCTTTTTCAGTAATTATATGTGTAGCGTCTTTTTTACTAATATTTGTAATTATATAAGTTTTGTCATTTACTAATTGAAATGTATCTTTATCATTAGAAAGAATTCTAACTTCATATCCTAATTTATTTGCAATTCTACTAATAGTTCCCATGACATCATCACCTTCATAAGGTTCTTTTTCATATCAAGGAATGTTTGCTGCAGTTAAAAATTCTCTAACTATTTTCATTTGAGGAATTAGATCTGCTGGTGTTTCTTTTCTCTTTGCTTTATAGTTTGGATATAATTTTTTTCTAAAAGATTCTTTATCAATATCAAAAGTAACTATAATACAATGATAGTTGTTTGAATTAATAAATTTAAATATATTTGCTGCAAATGTATAAACAGCGTTAATTATAACTCCGTCTTTATTTGTTGAAATTTTCTTTCTTTTTAAAGTACCATAATAGCCTTTATGTAATAAATGATAACCATCAATTAGTAAAATCGGTTTGGTTTCATTTTTCGTAATCATTGTTCTAATCAATCCTTACGTATTTAATAATAACACTAAAAAGTAAAAGATAAAATAAGCACGTATTAATTAACAATTAAGGTAAAATTAAATATTGTATAAGACTTATAAATATAAAAGAGGTGTAAGATGAATATTAAAAAGAAAAGTTCAGTTTTTTATACTATATTTTTTAGTTTATTAATACTTTTTATATTAGCTTTGGTAGGTTTAGTGATTTCTACACCTTATAAAACAGATCTTGAAATATCTAAGTTTTTTGAAAAAGCATTAGACTATGAAATAGGTAAATATTGATCAGTTACTTATGAAATGTTAGGTAATATGTTATTAACACCATTTATATGTTTTGCTTGTATGGTTGTTGTTGAAAGTTGGTTTTTACATAAATCAAAAAATAATCAGTTAAACTTCTGAAGTAAAAATAAATGAATTATAAAAGTAATCTATTTAGCAATCTTAATTTCATCTTTATTAGTTCTATCAACTGTATCTTATTTTCAACTTAAAAAAGGTAATGGATTTGAAGTTGATGGAGATGCTGTATTTTTAATGAGTATGCATTATAGAAAAGTAGCACTTATAATTTCAATTACTGTTACTCATTTAATTATGATCGTTGGTTTTTGTTTATTGCATTTTAAGTTTGCTAGATCTCAAAACTTCTTATCTAGTCAATATTGAATTGAATCTATTAAAATGTTTATGTTTTTTGTAATTGCATATATAATCGTTATCATTTTAAAAGGAATGACTTCTAGAGTTTATTATTACAATGTTATTTATGCTGATCTATTAGAAAAAATGAAACAAGAAGGTCATCAAGATTGAGTAAATTTTTACTTGGATCAAACTGAGTTTAAACACGGTTTAGTTGATAGCAATAATGATGTAATTAACATTGATGGTAATTGAGCTTGATATGTAATAAATGGAAAACCGTTTCATCCACGTCAAGATTTAAATTTTTATGACAAGTGAGTAGAATGAGCATTTCCGTCAGGTCATATAATTGGAACTTTAACAATGTCAACAACATTCTTTTTCTTTCTTTCAAATAAAAGGAAATTAAGTTATATAAATATTATTTTCTTAGTAATTTTCTTATTACACTTACTATCTATGAGTTGTGCTTTAGTTGTTGATAGAGGTCATTGATTTTCAGATGTTTGTTTTTCTTATTTATTTGGATTACCTTTAATTTGAGTTGTTCACAAAATAGGAGAAAAAATCAAACAAAGAATAAATAATAAAAAATAGCACTTGTGTGCTATTTTTAATGTTTCAGAAAGGTTTTAACAAATTAATCTCACATATGATTAAAAAAGTTGTAAATTCATTAATTAAAAGAAGTTCTCTAAGTAAACTTAAAAAAAGTGTGGAAAACACATTATTTTTAAGTATTTAGCAATAATATATTAAAAATTTATATATTTAGCCCAATTTCACTTAAAAAAGTGTGGAATCCCACAGAAATTTTAAATATTTATTAGTTATAACCTGATAAAACATGTATTTTTTGTATAATATACTTAAAAAAAGTGTGGAAAACACATAATTTTTAAGTGTTCGGTAAAAAAATATTAAAAAATTTATATATTTAGCCCAATTTCACTTAAAAAAGTGTGAAACCTACATAAATCTAAAGAGGTATCTATGTCAATAAGAAGAGACTTTTATTTAAATAAACTAATAAATAAAATGAACAACGGTAAGGTTAAAGTTATAACAGGAATAAGAAGATGTGGTAAATCGTTTTTACTTTTTAACATTTTTAATGATTATTTAATTTCTAAAGGTGTAAAAGAAGAACAAATTATAAAACTCTCACTAGATAGTGTTAAAAATATTTCTTTAAGAGATCCTTTAAAACTTATAGAACATATAGAACAATTTATTGTTTCTAATGAAGAGAAATATTATGTTTTTATAGATGAAATTCAATATTGTGAAATAATAGATAATCCTTACGTTAAAAATAGTAGACACAAAATCACTTTTGTAGATGTTTTAATTGAACTTATGAAAAGAGATAATGTTGATGTTTATGTAACTGGAAGTAATTCAGTAATGCTATCTAGTGAAATACTTACTCAATTTAGAGATAGATCTAATAGAATACATGTGTTGCCACTATCTTTTAGTGAAATATTACCTTTATTTGCTGATCAAAAAAAAGCTTTGGAACATTATTTTTATTATGGGGGACTACCAGGTGTTTATATTTTAGATACAGAAGATGAAAAAGTTGAGTACTTAGTTAATCTGTTTAATGAACTTTATATAAAAGATATACTTGAAAGAAAATCAATTCACAAAGATAAATATGTTCTAGAAATATTATTAAATTTCATATCATCAAGTATTGGATCTCTAACAAATCCTAGTAAATTATCAAAAAGATTTGATTCAGAAACAAAAATACAAATATCACCAACTACTGTAAGTAATTATTTAGATTATTTCGAACAATCATTTTTAATTTCTAGTTGTTATAAATTTAATGTTAAAGGAGGTAAGGTTTTTAAAACTCCTTTAAAATATTATTTTGAAGATCTTGGTTTAAGAAACGCACGTTTAGATTTTAATCAATATGAAGAAAATCATATTATGGAAAATATAATATATAACGAATTAAAAAGAAGAGGTTTTATTATAAATACAGGTGTTGTTGAAACATTTTCAACAGTTGATAATAAAACAAACAGAAAAACTTTAGAAGTTGATTTTGTAGCTAAAAAAGCAAATAAAAAATACTACATTCAATCAGCATACCAAATGCCAACACAAGAAAAAAAAGAACAAGAAGCTCGTTCTTTATATAATATAGATGACTCATTTAAAAAGATAATTATAACTTTTGATAATTCAATACCTAAATATGATCAAAAAGGTGTATTGTACATAGGCTTAATAGACTTTTTATTAGATGGATCATTTATTGATTCTGAAGTTTAATGTATAAACAAAAAATAGCATTTGAAACTACAGCAATTAGATACACTTAAAAAAAGTGTGGAATCCCACACAAATTTTAAGTTTATTACTTATTAACAATACTTATATCTAATATTTGAAATAAATTACTATTATCAATTTCATCTTCTGATTGAATTAAATAAACTACTTTTTCATTAAATTCTTTATTAATTATTTCAATTTTATTTTTATTCATTCAATTATTAACTTGTTTTATTTCTGTTATATTAAATTGGATTTTATATACATAATATTTTTTAGTTTCAATGATATTTGCTAATTTAACTACTTCACTAGCACAATTAGAATAAGCTCTTGTTAAAGGTCCTGCACCTAATTTAATACCACCATAATAACGAATAACTAAAATAACTACATTAAATAAATTATTTTTTTCTAATACATTAAAGATGGGTTTTCCTGCAGTTGAACTAGGTTCTCCATCATCATTATAACCACCAATTACTTTATTATCATAAATTCTATAAGCATAACAATTATGTGTAGCATCAAGTTGAGAATAAGTATTTAAAAAACTTTCTAATTCTTGTTTAGAACTAACTTTTTTCATAATTGTTATGAATTTTGAATTCTTAATTATTATTTGATTTGTATAAACTTTACTATCTATTGTTTTCATATCTATTTTCTAAATTATTTTTATTATTATATGTTATATAATAATTATATTGTAATGCCAAAAATGTGGGAGGATAAAATGATTTCTGATAAACGATTAATTAAAAGATATGGTCAAATTGCAGATAAAATTATCGAATTAGAACCAGAAATGAGAAAACTAAAAGATGAAGATTTCAAAGTTAAAACACAAGAATTTAAAGATTTAATAGCAAACGGGACCGAACCTGATTCATTATTAATTGAAGCTTATGCACTAGCAAGAGAAGCAGCTAGAAGAGTGTTGGGATTAAATGCTTATAGAGTTCAGTTAATTGGAGGAATTATTTTAAATTCTGGAGATATTGCTGAGATGAGAACTGGTGAAGGTAAAACTTTAACTGGTATTTTTCCTGCATATTTAAATGCTTTAACTGGTAAAGGAGTTCATGTTGTTACTGTTAACGAATATCTTTCAAAACGTGATAGCGAAATAAATGGACAAGTTTATGATTTTTTAGGTATTACTGTTGGTCTTAATGGAAGTAGATTGTCTAAATGAGAAAAAAAAGAAGCTTATGAAAAAGACATTACTTATACAACTAACTCAGAGTTAGGTTTTGATTATTTAAGAGATAATATGGTAAGTGATCCAAGTCAAAGAGTTCAAAGAAAATTAAACTATTGTATTATCGATGAAGCTGATTCAGTTTTAATTGACGAAGCAAGAACACCTTTAATTATTTCAGGTGGATCATCATCTAGAAAAAACATGTATAAAACAGCTAATGATTTTGCTTTAACTTTAAAAGAACATGATGATGTTGATATTGATCTAGAATCAAAACAAGTTTATTTAAATGAACAAGGTATGAAAAAAGCAAATGAATTCTTTTCATTAAAAAACTTATTTGCTTTAGAAAATACTGAAATTTTCCACTTAATCATGAACGCTTTAAAAGCTCAATTTGTTTTTAAAGAAGGAATTGAATATACAGTTAGAGATGGAGAAATTTTATTAATCGATCAATTTACTGGTCGTATTATGGAAGGAAGAAGTTATTCAGATGGACTTCAACAAGCCTTACAAGCTAAAGAAAATGTTGAAATCGAAGAAGAAACTGTAACACTAGCAACAATTACTTATCAAAACTTCTATCGTTTATATTCAAAAATTGCAGGAATGACTGGTACTGCTAAAACTGAAGAAGAAGAATTTATTAAAATTTATAACACAAGAGTTGTTGTTACTCCAACAAATAAACCTGTTATTCGTAAAGATGAACCAGATCTAACATTCGGATCAAAAAATGCAGCGTTAAAAAAACTTGTAAAAGATGTAAAAGAAACTCACGCACTTGGTGCTCCTATTCTAATTGGAACTACTAGTGTTGAATCAAGTGAACAAATATCAAGATATCTAACAAAAGCTGGATTAAAATTTGAAACAATCAACGCTAAAAATCACGACAGAGAAGCTGAAATTGTTGCAAAAGCTGGACAATTAGGAGCTATTACTTTAGCAACTAACATGGCTGGTCGTGGAACTGATATTAAGTTAAGTGATGAAGTTAAAAAACTTGGTGGTTTACGTGTGTTTGGTGTTGAACGTAACGAAGCAAGACGTATTGATAACCAATTACGTGGTAGATCAGGTCGTCAAGGTGATCCAGGTCTTTCAAGATTTTATATTTCAATGGATGATGATTTAATGATTCGTTTTACTGTTCCAAAACAAAGACAACGTTTTAAATCTTTAGGTGATGATTATATTAAATCTAGATTGTTTACAAGAGCAATTACTAACAACCAGAAAAAACTTGAAGGAATGAACTTTGATCAACGTAAAAACGTTTTAGATTATGACAACATTCTAGCTCAACAACGTGAAATTATTTATGCTCAACGTGAAGATATTTTAGAAGCAACTGATCTAACTGTAGCAATTAAAAAATTCCAAATTACAACAGCTTATGAATTAATTGAAAAACACTCAACTGAAGTTCACGGTGAAAAAACATTAAACTCAGAAAGTTTATTAAAAGTAATTGATGGTAATTTAGTTCCTAAAAATAAATTTACTGTTCAAGATTTCTATAACAAAGAAAAAATGGATCTAGCAATTGAAATAGCTGAAGCAATGATGAAATTATATAAAGCAAGAATTTCAGATATTCCTGAAGATGTAGCTTTAAATATGGAAAGAAGAGTCATTTTAGATTCATTTGATAAATATTGAACTAAACACTTAGATTTAGCTAATAAACTAAAAAGTGGAATCTATCTACAACAATATGCTCAAAATAACCCATTAGCAATTTATGTTGAACAAGCAACTAGTTTATTTAACAAAATGAAAGTAAATATCGCTGATGAAATTGTAAACAACTTATCTAATGTAATTCTAAAATTAGTTGAAGAAGAACCAAGAGAAGAAAGAATTGAAATCACAGATAAAGATATTGAAGACATCTTAAATGAAACTGGTCTATCAAAAGATGATATTAACAATTCTGCAATTAATAAACGTTTTGATGAATTAGAAAAAGAATTCAAAGAAGATAAAACAAAATTAAGAAGATTAAGAATTCAACGTGACATTATGTTAGGTCTAGTAATGGAATTAGAAAGAAGAGAACAAATGATCTCTGAATCTTCAGCTGAAAATCAAGAAATCACAAGATTGATTAAAAAAATTCAAAAAGAAAGAGACATCACAACAATTACAATAGAAGAAGTTCAAGCTGATTTTGAAAAAATAGCTAAAAAATGTAAAGATGCAGACGAATTGCATAAACTATCAATTGCAAGAGATATTTTATTAGAACTTGTTCAAAGAATGGATGACTTCAAAAAACAAGCAAGATTTGAATCTAAGAAAAAAGCAGAAGACGCAACCGAAGAAGATCAAAAAGTAAAAGTACGTATCGGGTAATTTAAAAGTTACTAACGTACTTTTTATTATTTTTCATATATTTTATATAATAAAACTATGTAAGGAGAAGAAACATGAAAAAACTATCACTAACAAGGACTTTAAAAACTGATCTTATATTCTACAGTTTTATTATTTTTATTAGCTTTTTTATAAATATTTCATTTGCAATAACTAATATTAGTGAAAAACTTGCTAATATAGATAGTTTAATTTTTTTAGATTCAATTTCAATTTCTATGTGATCAATGTGAATTTCAACTTCTTATTCAGTTTACGCTTTATATAAAAATATAAAAATAAAACAAGTTTATTCTAATAAATGAGTAGAATTTTTAACTGTAAGTATGCTTTTAGCATCTATGATTTTATTTATATTTTATTTAAGCGTAGGTTTTGTTAACGCAATTATTAACTGAACTTATTGATTAAAAATAATTAACTCACACTTTTTATTGCCAATTGCATTTTTAAGTTATTTATTATTGTTTAAAAATAAAACATTAGTAGATAATAAAGTAATGTTTAGATCAACATGAAGATTAGCATTAATTAGTTTTGTTTATATTGTTTATGTACTTGTTAAAACATTTGCAAGATTACAATTAGTTAAAAACAATCAATTTAGTTTTGTTGATATTGATATAGAAAAACTAGGAGTAACTAATTTTATTTTCTTAGGTATTTTTATATTTGCTGTGCATTTTTCAAGTTATTTTGCAGTAATAAAAATTAATAATTTAGTAAATAAAAATGGAGGTATTTATGAAAAAAGTTGATAATAAAAATTGATTAAAAACTTTTAAAAGAACATTTAAATCTGAGATGATCGTTTCAGTTATTATGTTATTTTTAATAGCTTCATGTTTATTTATGTTTTTTGTATTTAAATCATTTGGCATAACTACAAATAAACCTGAAGGTGCTGATTTTATATTTGCAAGAGATACAACTTATTTAAGTGAATGATACGCTACTTTTGTAATGGTATTTTCTGCTATGAAAATTACAAAAATGTTACAAACTAAAAAATTACTTATTTTTAAATATACTGAATATACATTTACTGCTTGAACGATTTTTATTTTCTTATTTTATGTTGTTGGAATATTTATAGGTCAAACTCAAATAGATGACACAAGTTTTGATACTTATTATCGTGCTAGTGCAATTCATGTTATTGTTCCTTTAATTTGATTGGTTTACTTTTTTGTTTTTCCTATTTCTGATCAAAAAACTAAAAGACAAGTTTGATTAGGAAGTTTACAAAATGTTGTTATACTTTCAGCATATTTAATTTGAATTGGAATTAGATTAATACCAAATGTAGGTGATCAATCTGTTGTTTATCCATACTCATTTTTATCAGCTCATAAAATAGGTGTTGCTCTTTATATTTTAGGAAATATTGCATTTATTGCTTTAATTAGTTTTTTATATGTTGGTGTTTATTATTTAAATATTTTAATTTATAACAAGTCAAATAAATTGACAAACAAAAATAACATTAAAAATGAGAGTATAATAAAAATTAATAAAGAAAGTAATTAATTTTAAATATGAATTATATAAATAACAATAAGTTTAAATTAGTAAGTAGATTCTCACCTTCTGGAGATCAAAGTCAAGCTATTGAACAATTAAATCAAGGATTAAAAGATAATAAAAAATATCAAGTTTTACTAGGTGCTACTGGAACTGGTAAAACTTTTACTATTGCAAATGTTATTGCAAAACACAACAAGCAAACTTTGGTTTTAGCTCATAATAAAACTTTAGCTATGCAATTGTATTACGAGTTAAAAGAATTATTTCCTGAAAATAGAGTTGAATATTTTGTTTCAAATTTCGATTTTTTCCAACCTGAAGCTTATGTTCCATCTAAAGATTTATATATTGATAAAGATGCTCGTCAGAATATGGAATTAGATATGATGAGACTTAGTGCTTGTAATGCGCTTTTAACAAGAAATGACACAATAGTTGTAGCTAGTGTTGCTGCTATTTTTGCTTTACAAAATCCAGATGAATACTCATCAGCATTTTTCGAATTGAAATTAGGACAAAAAATTGCAAGAAATGAATTATTAAATTGATTAGTTAAAACAGGTTATACAAGAAATGATATTGAAAATGAATTAGGTAGTTTTTCAGCTAAAGGTGATGTCATTAAAATAGTTCCTGGTTGAGCAAATAATATTATGTTTAGAATTTCATTATTTAATGATGAGATTGAAATGATTGATGTTTTAAATTCAATTACTGGAGCAGTTATAGATAGAACTAGTACTGTTTCAATTTTTCCTGCTCAAGCTTATGTCACACCACAAGATAAATTGAAAATAATTTGTAACAACATTAGAAATGAATTAACTGACAGATTAGCTGTTTTAACTAGTGAAAACAAATTATTAGAATCTCAAAGATTAGAACAAAGAACTAAATATGATCTTGAATCTTTAGAAGAATTTGGATATTGTAGTGGTATTGAAAATTATTCTTCTCATTTAGATCTGCGTCAACCAGGTCAACGCCCTTATATTTTATTAGATTATTTTCAAGATGATTTTTTAACTATTATTGATGAATCTCATATCTCGCTTCCTCAAATTAGAGGAATGTATAACACTGATAGATCTAGAAAAACAACGCTAGTTGAATACGGATTTAGACTACCTAGTGCATTAGATAATCGCCCTTTGAATTTTGATGAATTTAATAGTTTATTACATCAAGTAATTTATACTTCAGCAACTCCAGGAGATTATGAATTAGATCAAGTTAATAATCATGTAGTTCAACAAATTATTAGGCCAACAGGATTGTTAGATCCAATTGTTGAAATAAGACCTACAACAAATCAAATTGATGATATTATCAATGAAATACATAACAGAAAAAAAGTGAATGAAAGAGTATTTATAACAACTCTAACAATTAGAATGAGTGAAGATTTAACTAACTATTTACAACAAAGAGATATTAAAGTAGCTTATTTACACTCTGAATTAAAAACACTAGAACGAAGTGAAATATTAAATGATCTAAGAAAAGGAGTTTATGATGTTGTAGTCGGAGTTAACTTGTTAAGAGAAGGATTGGATCTTCCTGAAGTTAGTTTAATTTGTATATTAGATGCTGATAAACAAGGATTTTTAAGAAACTATCGATCATTAATTCAAACAATAGGACGAGTTGCTAGAAATGAACACGGTAAAGCTATAATGTATGCTGATAGTACTAGTCAAGCTATGCAACAAGCAATTGATGAAACTAATCGTAGGCGTGAGATTCAACAACAATACAATAAAGAACACAATATTACTCCTAAAACAGTTTCAAAACAAATCACTGAATCAGTATTAAGCAAAAAATCTAAACAAGCAATTGAAAAAGCTAAAAAAATCCGAAATTCAAAACAAAAAGTTGAAACACTTCAAAAAGCTATTGATGATTTACGTCAAGAAATGTTACAAGCTGCAAAAGAATTAGATTTTGAAAGAGCTGCAGTTTTAAGAGATACAATTATTGAATTAGAAAATCAAAAAAGTTCTAATTAGGAGGTTTATTATGAACAACAAAATCATAATTAAAGGTGCAAGAGAACATAATTTAAAAAATGTTGATCTTGAAATACCTAAAAATAAATTAGTTGTTTTTACAGGATTAAGTGGATCTGGTAAATCTTCATTAGCGTTTTCAACAATTTATGCTGAAGGACGTAGACGTTATATTGAATCTCTTTCAGCTTATGCTAGACAATTTTTAGGTGGAAATGAAAAACCTGATGTTGATTCAATTGAAGGATTATCTCCTTCTATTTCAATCGATCAAAAAACAACAAGTCATAACCCAAGATCAACAGTTGGAACGGTTACTGAAATTTATGATTATCTACGTTTATTATATGCAAGAATTGGAACACCTTATTGTATAAATGGTCATGGTCAAATTCAAGCTATGAGCATTAGTGAAATAGTAAATAATATTAAACAAACAACAACAGAGAATCAACAAATTCATATACTTTCACCATTAGTTAGAGATAAAAAAGGTACATTTAAAGATGTTTTAGAGAAATTAAGCTCTGATGGATTTATTCGTGTAATTGTTGATGGTGAATTAAAAATGTTAGATGATGAAATTCAGTTAGATAAAAATCAAAGACATAATATTGATATTGTTGTTGATAGAGTTATTTATCAAAATGCTGATGAGATCAATTCAAGAGTTTTTGCAGCTGTTGAAACGGGATTAAACTATTCTAATAATTTAATTAAAATCGCTTATATTAATGATGATCAAAAAGTTGAGAAATTATTTTCAACTTCTTTTGCATGTAAAGAATGTGATTTTGTTGTTCCTGAATTAGAACCTAGATTATTTTCATTTAATGCTCCATTAGGTGCTTGTAGTGAGTGTAATGGATTAGGTGTAAATTTAGAACCTGATGTTAATTTAATTATGCCTAATATGAATCTTTCAATTAATGAAGGTGGAGTTAGTTATTATAGAAACTTTTTACATACTGATAATTTAGAATGACAAAAATTTAGAACATTGTGTGATTATTATTATATTGATCTAAGCTTGCCTTTAAACCAATTAACTAAAAAACAAATTGATGTTATTTTATGAGGAAGTGACAGAGAAATTGATATCAGACTTGTAAGTAGTAATGGTAAAAAATATGAAAGTTTTGATTATATCGAAGGAACAGCTCAATTAATTAAAAGAAGATATTTTGAAACTAAATCTGAAGAAATTAGAAATTGATATTCTAAATTTATGTCATCAACAACTTGTACTTTATGTCAAGGATCAAGATTAAATGAAATAGCATTATCAGTAAAAATTAATGATAAATCAATTTTTGATTATACAAAAATAAGCATTAGTGAAGAGTTAGATTTTTTATTAAATATTGAATTAACTGAAACTCAAAAAACAATTGCTAAATTAGTATTAGATGAAATTATTTCAAGAACTAGTTTTTTAAATGAAGTGGGATTAGGATATTTAGATCTAGCAAGAACAGCTACAACACTTTCTGGTGGTGAATCTCAAAGAATTAGATTAGCAAAACAAATCGGAAGTCAATTAACTGGTATTTTATATGTTTTAGATGAGCCTTCAATTGGATTACATCAAAAAGATAATGATAGATTAATTGCTACATTAAAACATTTAAGAGATTTAGGAAATACTTTAATTGTCGTTGAACATGACGAAGATACAATGAAAGCAAGCGATTGAATTGTTGATATTGGTCCAGGAGCCGGTGAGAACGGTGGAGAAATTACTTTTTCAGGAACATATAATGAAATTTTAAAAACTGATACTATTACAGGAAAATATTTATCAAAACGTATGACTATACCAGTTCCAACAAAAAGAAGAAGTGGAAATAAAAAAGTTATTCAAATAATTAAAGCTAGTGAAAATAATTTAAAAAATATTGATGTAACTATTCCATTAAATAAATTTGTAACAATTACAGGAGTTAGTGGAAGTGGTAAATCTACATTATTAGAAGATATTGTTTATAAAGGTTTACAAAATAATTTATCTAAAGAATACATTCCAACGGGTAAAGTAAAAGAAATTAGAGGAGTAGAAAATATTAATAAAGTAATTTATATTTCTCAAGAACCAATTGGAAAAACACCAAGAAGTAATCCTGCAACTTATACTTCAGTTTTTAATGATATAAGAGATCTATTTACAAATTTACCTGAAGCAAAAATAAGAGGATATAAAAAAGGAAGATTCTCATTTAATGTTGCAGGTGGAAGATGTGAACATTGTCAAGGTGATGGAGTTATTACTATTTCAATGCAATTTATGCCAAGTGTTGAAGTTGTTTGTGAAGTGTGTGAAGGAAAACGTTATAATAGTGAAACTTTAATGGTGAAATATAAAGACAAATCAATTTCTGATGTTTTAAATATGACAGTTAGTCAAGCTTATGAATTTTTTGAAAATATACCTCAAATTAAAGCTAAACTTCAAACAATTTTAGATGTTGGATTAGGTTATATTAAGCTAGGTCAAAACGCAACAACACTTTCAGGTGGAGAATCTCAAAGAATTAAACTATCAACGCATTTATTAAAAAAACAAACAGGAAATACTATGTTTTTATTAGATGAACCGACTACAGGTTTACATATTGATGATGTAAAAAGATTAATTGAAGTTTTAAATAAATTAGTTGATTTAGGTAATACTGTTTTATGTATTGAACATAATTTAGATTTTATTAAAGTTTCAGATCATATTATCGATCTAGGTCCTGATGGTGGACAATATGGTGGACAAGTTGTTGCTTTCGGTACTCCTGAACAAGTAGTTCAATCAGAAAAGTCATATACAGCTAAATACTTGAAAGGATATTTATAATGATTTCAGTTGATGAATTTTTATTTGAATGATTAACTAGAGATAAAAAAATAAGTGTTTTTAAAGAAGTTTTAAGAGAATTAAATAATATCGAATCAAAACTACCAACTATTAATGTTGTTGGAACTAACGGTAAAGGATCAACCTCATTTTATATATCACAAGGTCTAAAACAAAAATATAAAAAAGTAGGCTTATTTATTTCTCCTGCTTTTATGTTTCATAATGAAAGAATTCAAATTAATAACACTCCAATTAGTGATGATGATTTAAAAAAATATATTAAAAAAGCCGAAGTTTATATGTATAAATATCAGTTAAACTTTTTTGAAATGTGAACACTAATTATGATTTTATATTTTGTTGATAATCAGGTTGATATTGTAGTTTGTGAAGCTGGTATTGGTGGGTATTATGATACAACTAATTACATGTCTAATCAAATACTTACAGCTTTTAGTTCTGTTTCAATTGATCACACTGATTATTTAGGTAATAGTATTGATGATATTATTTTTCAAAAAATAAACATAGCAAAACCTAACACTAAACTAATTGTTAGTGATGATAATTTAAAATATAAATATATTATTTTAGATAAATTAATTAATAAAAATGTAGAAGTTATTTTTGCTGATAAAATTGATGATCAAATAGATTATCAAAAAGCAAATAAAGGTTTAGCTAAAAAAGTTTTAGAACAATTTGAAATTTATGATGATAGTATCTTTAAATTAGATAAACCTTTAGGAAGATTTAGTATTTTACAAACTGATCCTTATTTTATAATTGATGGTGCTCATAATGTTGATGCAATAAATAGGTTAATAACAGCAACAAAACAACTTAATAAAGATTTTATAGTTTTATATGCAACAAGTTTTTTAAAAGATCATAAAACTTCATTAGAGTTATTAGAAAGCAATTTTGATGAAGTTTATATAGCTAGTTTTGATCATATTAAAGCTTGAGATATAAATAATCTTAATCACAAAAATAAAATTTATGATTGAGTGACATTTTTAAAAAATAATAATAAGAATATTTTAATTTGTGGAAGTTTATATTTTATTCCTCAAGTTTATAAATGATTTATGGAAAATAAAAAATAAAACAAGACCATTGAATTTACTTAAACAATGTAAATTGAGCAAATTTGATAAAATAATTCTAATAACTTAATAGAGTAAAAATATTTTAAACAAATCATAGGAGTTAAAAATGATAGATCACACGTATTTAGAACAACAAATAATTAATCTTTACAATAATAAAAAAACTCAAGATATTATTAATCTTGCTGAAGAGACACAACCTGCAGATTTTGCAGAAGTTTTAAATCATATTCAAGAAAAAATAGCATTTGAAATTTTTAAAAAAATTAAAGTATCACAATCAAGTGAAATATTTAATTATTTATCTTATGACTTAAGAGAATATATATTAAAAAATTTAAATATAACTAAGTTAAAAAAACTAGTTAATGAACTTTATTCAGATGATATTATTGATGCTATTGAAGATATGGAAACTGAAATTGTTAGAAAAGTATTTGATGCTGCTTCAATTGAACAAAGAAAAGAATTATTAAATATTTTAAAATATGATGACTATACTGCTGGAAGTATTATGAGTGTTGATTTTCTATCAGTTAGAGAAACTAAAACTGTATCTAAAACAATAAATGAAATTAAAAAAAATCACGAAGAATATGATGAAATTGATGATGTATTTGTTGTTAATAAAATCGGTCAATTGATCGGAAGTATTGAAGTTAAAGATCTAATTTTAAATGATAATAATACTAAAATTGGTGAATTTATGAATAGAAAAATAATTTCAATTAATTCTAATCAATCTCAAGAAGAAGCTGCTATTATGTTTAAAAAATATGATATTAATACTTTACCAGTAGTTGATGATAACAATATTTTAGTAGGTATTATTACAGTTGATGATGTGATTGATGTCTTGATTGAAGAAACTAATGAAGACATTCATAAATATAGCGGTATTAAAACAACAGAAACAAATTATTTTGAAACTTCAATTTGACAAATGTTTAGATCAAGAAGTTTATCTTTACTAATAATGCTAGTACTAGGCTTTATTACAAATATTTTAATGATTGTCGTATTTAATAAATATAATCCTACAGCTAACAGTCAATTACTATTAATGTTAGTTCCTTTAACATTAATAATTTCAGGAGTAGTTGCTTGTTCAGCTAATCAAACTTTATTAATAACAGGACGAGCTATTAGTTTACAACAATTACATAAAAAAGAAATTAAAACAATCTTTTTTAAAGAAATACTTGTTTCAATAATGCTCGCAATAATTCTTGTTATCATTAACTTTTTAAGAATGATATGTATTTATTTAATTGAATATAAAGCTGATTTTAGTAATATTTATATTTGAAAAAGTATCATAATAGCTAGTGTTGGAATTTTTATTACTATTTTAATTTCAAATATTTTAGCTTTAATATTACCTTTAATCATAAATAAATTAGGTAAAGATTCTTCATCAGTTTCACTTCCATTATTAACTATAGTTGTTGATATTATTACTGTTGTTATATTTTTAGGTGTTGGTATATTATTTATATAAACTAGTAAGGAGAAAATATGCGTTTAAGAAATAAACCGTGAACAAAAGATTTTTTAGAAATTCACAAAAATAATCTAATACATTTTAATAAACCAAATCGTTTAGATTTAAATAAAGAATTTAATAACAATAATGATGTTCATCTTGAAATAGGATGTGGTAAAGGTCAATTTATAACTACTTTAGCTTTAAAAAATAGTGATATTAATTTTATTGGTATGGAAAAAGAAACAACAGTTGTTGGAGTAGCTTTAAAAAAGAGTTTAAAAGTTTTTGAACAAAATAATCAACAAATGAATAATTTAAAATATTTTAATGATTTTGCTGAAGATTTAACTGAAATGTTTGATGAAAATTCTATTTCAAAAATTTATTTAAACTTTTCAGATCCATGACCTAAAAAAAGACACGCTAAAAAGCGTTTAACATTTATTACATTTTTAGATCGATATTCTAAAATACTTAAAAAAGATGGGATTTTAGAATTTAAAAGTGATAATGATTTATTATATGAATTTAGTTTAGAACAATTAAGTCAAACTAATAAGTGAGAAATTATTTATAAAACTAATGATTTATATAAAGATCAAGAAATGATAAAAGATAATATTGCAACTGAATATGAAACAAAATTTCATAGTTTAGGAAAAATATTAACAAAATAGTTATTAAAAATTTAAAATAAATTTAAGAGTTTTAAACTCTTTTTAATATCAACATTAATTAAGGAGGACAAATGAAAAATAAAGTTTGTTCAGTTAATAAAAATAATTTTTTTAAAATAGCATTTTATTTTATTTTTATTTATATATTTCAAATTACAAAACAAAATAAATATATTAAAAGATTCATTCATTTTTGTTTAACATATAAAAGATTTGATGATTTTACTAATACATATAATGAACATGTTTGAGATCTTAAAGATAAAAATATTAAAGATTTTTTAATTGATAAAGATCAAATTAAAGAGTTTGAATTATCTAATGATAAAGGTAATATTAGTTGTTTAAAAATAGAAAATAAAAATTCTAAAAAATGAGTAATCGGATTACACGGTTGAACTGAAAATAAATATTTAGCTTTAAGACTTGTTCAACATTTTTTAAATGATGGTTATAATATTTTAACTTTTGATCAATTTGCTCATGGTCGAAGTTATGGTAAAAATACTGATGTTGGATTTAGTACAATAGAAATGCTAGATACTGTTATTGAATTTTTAAAACAAAATAAAGCTACTCATATAGGGTTAATTGGAAATAGTATGGGAGCATCAACTTCGGTTTTATACGCTCAAATTGGAAAACATAAAAAAGATATTAATTGAATTGTTGCTGATTGTGGTTTTTCAAATTTAGTTCGTCAATTTAGATGATATATGTCAACTAGATTAGAAAAAAAATGATGACAAACTAGTTTATTTGTTGGATCAAAATTTAATAAACATGTAAATAAAGATATTAAACAATATGATTTATTAAAAAATATGAATCAAGTTACAACTCCAATATTTTATATTCATTCTAAAGGTGATACTTTTATTAATTATTTAATGAGTGTTGAAATGTATGAAAAATCAAATAAAGATATAACTGAAATTTGAACTCCTGAAAATAGTGAACATGTTAGAGTTATTGCAGATTATGCTGATCAATATCATATTAAAGTTAAAGAGTTTATTAAAAAACATTCTTTATAATAATTTTTTGTGATAGATTAATAATGTAAATATTTTATTTACTATATTGGTGGTTTTAGTTCTTACCGGCCCTGCCTACGAATTTATGACCTGGCGTAATGATAAATAGAACTGAATTTGAACTCTTTATAGAGTTCTTTTTTTGTTTAATTAATAGTTTTAAAAATAAATAATTTCTTATATATAACATAAAAATAAATAAAATAAATATCTTTCAACTAATTATTTTTTATATAAAAAGTTTTAATTTTAATGAAAAATTTTTCATTACATTTTTAAGTTTTCTATTTTAAAGAAATTATAATAAAGAAAGACTACTTAAAAAATAACATAGTTTAGGGGAAGATGATATTTATGTCAAAAGAACAAAAATACTATAACGAATCAGTAAGTCCGACCGAATTTATTCAACAAGGCTTTAAAGGCAACTTAAGATCTGTAAACTGAAATGTAATTAATGATGAAAAAGACTTAGAAGTTTGAAATAGAATTACACAAAACTTCTGATTACCAGAAAAAATTCCAGTTTCAAATGATTTAAGTTCATGAAGAGGATTGACTCCTGAATGACAACAATTAATTACTAGAACATTTACAGGGCTAACTTTATTAGATACAGTTCAAGCAACAGTTGGAGATGTTACACAAATTGATAATTCATTAACAGATCACGAACAAGTAATTTATGCTAACTTTGCTTTTATGGTTGCAGTTCACGCAAGAAGTTATGGAACAATATTTTCAACATTATGTTCAAGCGAACAAATTGAAGAAGCTCATGAATGAGTAGTTAAAACTGAATCACTACAAAAAAGAGCAAAAGCTTTAATTCCATATTATGCTGGAAATGATCCATTAAAATCTAAAGTTGCCGCTGCTTTAATGCCAGGATTCTTGTTATATGGAGGATTCTACTTACCATTCTATTTATCAGCTAGAGGTAAATTACCAAACACTTCTGATATTGTTAGATTAATTTTAAGAGATAAAGTTATTCATAATTACTACAGTGGTTATAAATATCAGAAAAAGGTTGCTAAATTATCACCTGAAAAACAAGAAGAAATGAAAAAATTCGTTTTTGATTTACTATATGAATTAATTGATTTAGAAACTGAATATTTAAAAGAATTATATGATGGATTTGGTATAGTTGAAGATGCTATTAGATTTAGTGTTTACAACGCAGGAAAATTCTTACAAAACTTAGGATACGATTCACCATTTAGTGAAGAAGAAACAAGAATCGAACCTGAAATCTTTAACCAATTATCAGCTAGAGCTGATGAAAACCATGATTTCTTCTCAGGAAACGGATCATCATATGTTATGGGAGTTTCTGTTGAAACTGAAGATGAAGACTGAGAATTTTAGATATATTTAGGGGGATAGTGTTATGCATGAAAATGTAAAAAAAGTTAGTGCTAGTGATGTCATTAAACCAAAAGGAGCACCATTCGTTGTTTATTTTTCATCAATATCAAATAATACTCATAGATTTATACAAAAATTAGGTATTGATAATGCAAGAATCCCATATGAAATAGAACAAGCTATTTCTGTTGATAAAGATTATGTTTTATGTACACCAACATATAGTGGTGGAGGAGAACATTTAGAAGGGGCAGTTCCAAAACAAGTTATTAAATTTTTAAATAATCCTGAAAATAGAAAATACTGTCGAGGAGTTATTGCTTCAGGAAATAGTAATTTTGGAGATACTTTTGGTATTGCAGGACCAATTATTTCAAAAAAATTAAACGTTCCATTTTTATATCAATTTGAATTATTAGGAACACAACATGATGTAAGTGAAATTACAAAAATATTAAATAAATTCTGAGAGGATGGAAATAATGAAAGATAATAAAGACCTACATATCTTAGATAATACTAATGATGACTATATTAAATTAAATGCTAGATCTAAATTGTTTTCTCCAGGTCAAGATAACTTTAAATTAGATGTAGAAGCTGCAAAATCATATATTGAAAATCATATCGAACCAAGAATGATCAAGTTTGATAATTTAAGACAAAGAATAGGATATTTAGTTGAAAATAATTATTACGATAAAGAAATAATAGATAAATATGATTTTAAACAAATTGAAGAGTTAGATGAATATGCTAAATCATTCAATCATTCATTTCCAAGTTTTATGGGTGCATTAAAATTCTTTAATGCATATGCTTTAAAAACTTTTGATAGTGAAAAATACTTAGAATCATACACTGATCGTGTTTTAATGAACGCACTATTTTTAGGAAATGGTAATTATGACAAAGCAAAAAGTATTTTAAAAAATATTATGTTAGGACGTTTCCAACCAGCAACTCCAACATTTTTAAATGCAGGTAAAAAACACAGAGGAGAATATGTTTCATGTTACTTATTAAGATGTGAAGATAACATGGAATCAATTTGTAGAACTATTTCAACATCACTTCAACTTTCAAAAAGAGGTGGAGGAGTTGCAATTTGTTTAACAAACTTACGTGAAACTGGATCACCTATTAAAAATATTGATGGATTAAGTAGTGGACCAATTCCTGTAATGAAAATTTTAGAAGATTCATTTACTTATGCAGATCAATTAGGACAACGTCAGGGAGCTGGAGCGGTTTATATTTCAGCACACCACCCAGACATCATTTCATTTTTAGATACTAAAAGAGAAAATGCTGATGAAAAAATCAGAATTAAATCTTTATCTTTAGGAGTAGTTATTCCAGATATTACTTTTGAATTAGCTAGAGAAAATAAAGACATGGCTTTATTTAGTCCTTATGATGTTCAAAAAGTTTATGGTAAGCCATTATCTGATATTTCAATTACTGAAAAATACTATGAAATGTTAGAAAATCCAAGCATTAAAAAAACTTTTATTAGTGCAAGAAAATTATTCTTAACTATTGCTGAATTACATTTTGAAAGTGGATATCCATATATTTTATTTGAAGATACAGTAAACAGAAGAAATGCTCATGATAAAAAAGGAAGGATTATTATGAGTAACTTATGTAGTGAAATTGTTCAAGTAAGTACAGCAAGTGAATACAGCCAAGATCTATCATTTACAAAAACTGGTGAAGATATTTGTTGTAATTTAGGAAGTTTAAATATTGATAAAATGATGAAATCTGGAAGAGAATTTGGTGAATCAGTTCACACTGCAATTACTGCATTAGATGTTGTTTCAAGAAATTCTGATCTAGATTGTGCCCCATCAATTAAAAACGGTAATGCTAATAATCATGCTGTTGGATTAGGAGCTATGAACTTACATGGATTTTTAGCTACAAACTCAGTTATGTATAATTCACCTGAAGCAGTTGATTTTACTAATATGTTCTTCTACACAGTTGCTTATAATGCGTTTAAAGCATCAAACAAATTAGCTGAAGAATTTGGAAAATTTAGTTCATTTGATGAATCAAGATTTGCAGATGGTTCTTGATTTGATAAATATACAAAATGCGATCCTAACAAATGAACTCCAGCAACTGCAAAAGTTAAAGAATTATTCAGTAAATATGATGTAGAAATTCCTACTCAACAACAATGAATTGAATTAGTAGAAAAAATTAAACAAACTGGACTAGCAAACTCTCACTTAATGGCAGTTGCTCCTACTGGATCAATTAGTTATCTAAGTTCATGTACTCCATCACTTCAACCTGTTGTTTCAACTGTTGAAGTTAGAAAAGAAGGAAAACTAGGTAGAGTTTATGTTCCTGCATATGAAATTAATTTTGATAATATGGCTTATTATGCAATTGGAGCATATGAAATGGGACCAGACCCAATTATTAATGTTGTAGCAGCTGCTCAACAACACGTTGATCAAGCAATATCATTAACATTATTTATGACTGATAAAGCAACAACAAGAGATCTAAACCGTGCTTATGTTAATGCATTTAAACAAGGTTGTGCATCAATTTATTATGTACGAATTCGTCAAGATGTTTTAGAAGATAGTGAAAACTACGAATGTGATGCATGTAAAATTTAAGAAAACAAAAGTGCAATTTTATTGCACTTTTTGTTATTTTATTTTTAGGTTAAAAGATGTAAAAAATATACTATTTTAGTAATATTTGAACTATTTTAAAAATAGGGATAGTAATTCTAAACAGTTGTTATAATATTAAAGAAATAAGGGTGCTGTAAAAGGCTGAGATTATACCTATTAGCAGATCATGATAATGCATGCGTGGCTAAATACTTTTTATGAAATAATTTTTTGTCGACCCTTATTTAATAAAAAATTAATTTATATGAATTAAAATAGGGGTGATATATTGAACTTAAAAAATACACCAGGAGAGGCCTTAAGAACTTATTTTAACGGCACAGTTTTTACTTTTGAAATTATTGGGGTATTTTTATTGGTGTTTTTCGTATTTACATTTAAATTACTATCAATAATTTTAAAAAAACAAAATAATAAACTATTTTTATCTGTATGTTTTACAATGTCAACGGCATTAGCTTTTTTCTTGCCTTATGCATTTGCAAGTATTATTTCGAAAACTGCTATTGCACCATTTTTAAATCCTATGATTGTTTTATTTAAATCAATACTTATAGGATTTGGAAAATCAGGACAAGATCTAACAGGACTTACAGGTAGTATGTTAACTAAAGGTATTCCTTATATATTTGCTGGACAATTAATTGGAGGAATTTTAGGTTTTGTTGCATTCTTAGGATTCTTTTACGCCATAAAAAGAACTTATGCAAATAAAGTTGATTATGAATTATTACAACAAACTACAATCAAGTCATTTTTTCAAACAAAAAGTGAATTATCAACATTAGGATTCAGTATTAAAGAATTTATTTTCATAACTTCTTTAATTATTGTAATGCCTTTAATTTCAATGATTGATCACGGTATTTATAGAATTGATATGTTTGGAATTCTTTTAATTGAGTTATTTGTTATATGAGTAATTTTATTCATATCATCATTTTTGGAATACTTTTCATTCCACTTATTTTTCCCAATATTAGATATTGTTTTTAAAACAGTTAACTTTGCTTTATTAGACAAAGAAGTTAAAAAACAAGAGTTAAAAGGTTTTTTAACAGAATTATTAAAACTATTATTAGTAGTTATTTTTTCTATAACTATTCCTATAGTAATAGGATTTATATGTATATTAATTAAAATGCAAACAGGAGTCGTTATTTCACTTGCATAGAAAGGTATTATAGATATGAAGTTATTAAAAAAGTTATTTTTACCACTACTATCTAGTACGGTTATAATACCTTCTGCTTTAGCTGTTGTTTCTTGTTATGGACCAACATTTAAAAACTCATTGACTGAAGCAGAACAATTAAATCAGATTAATATTTTATCTGAAATCAACAAATATTTTGAAAAGCATGATCATAGTGAAGAATTAGTAAAATTCACAGACCCTAAAGCTAGTGGGCAAACAGTTGAATTTGGAAATATCATGAAAAACAACTATGCTGCTAAATATATAAAATTTGATGAAAACAAATTTAAGCAAATTGTTAAAGAAAAATTCAATCTGTCAGATAACTATTTAAAAGGATTAACATTCCAAGTAGACTATACAAATATAACTAGAGATTTTTCTAATAACTTTGATGTGGTGTTCCCTATAAAAGTAAGAAGAGATTTAGAAAGTCACAAAAGAGCAATTTATGCACCATTTTCTGATGGATTATTTTCTGAACAAATAATTAATTTTAGGCTAAAAAATGTTAAAGTAAGCAAAACAGAAAGAATCAAGCTTGATAACATAAAACCTATTTATGAAAAATTAAAAAAATTAGATGACACTAAGTTTAGTGTAGAAATAAACTCTACTATATCTGAAGAAATTAAAAACTCTATTAACGAATGAGGTATTCATGAATTAAGTTCTAAACAGTTAGAATCAATCTTTAAGATCAAAATTGAAGAATTTGAAAAACTTAAAACAGAATTTAAAAATAACAATATCGAATTTAAAGCAACGATTTTTGATGTAGACTTTTTAGATTCTGAATTAGAATTGAATGAAGGACTATTAAAAGTTAGATTGGCTGTTAGAGATGTAGAAAATAACAAACCAAACGCAGAAACTGGAGTTACATCATTTATTAAATTTAAATTTGATCAAAATGATAAGTTTTGAAATGATTTAAAGCTAAATGAAATAATAAAAGTTAACACTATTAAATTTGGTGAATTAAATACTGATTTTTTTGAAATTTCTAAAGATCATTTATATATTAATTTCGATAAAAATAAATTTGAAAAAGTAAATATAGCAAAAATAAATAAAGGTACTAACTTTAGAAATGCTAACCTCGTTTTAGAGATATTAACAAAAGAAAATAAACAAATCACTTTAAATAAAACAATCGGTGTTAAAAAATATGCAAATTTATATGAAGAAGATTTTGTAAAACGAAATATTAATGCTCCAAATTTTGCAACAGAAATGTTAACACAAGAAAACTTAAAATCAGTTAATAAAGATTTCTTTAGACAATTTAATTCTGAGTTGTTTTCAGGAGGTTACGCTTCATCAAGAGGATTCTATGGTGAAAAAATTAAGACTCCAATTTATATGCATATTGGTGAAGACTACTTAGCAAACGATCATCAAGCTGTATTGATGCCTTATGATGGTAAAATTATAGCTGCATATGAATTAACTAGTAATAAGCCATTCTCTGGAGTAGGAACAGTGTTAGTTGCTGAAATTCCGGTTAAAAATTTAGATTGATCTCCAAAAGAAATCGAAACCCAGCTAAACGGAAATAACAATAACATTTATATGTCATTTTTACATTTAGATGCAGCAAAAACACTAAATAATGAACGATTTGGCTTGGCCACTGAATCTGCTAATCTATCGGGAGGTAGAGTTATAAAAGTAGCAAAAGGTGTAACTCCAAAAAATCCTGTTACAGTTACTAAAAATACAATTATAGGTTATTTAGGAGACAACGCTTCAAATGGTGGTTGAATGAGTCATGCTCACGTAAATCTATATACAAGAAGAGAAAATTATTTATCAGAAAACTACTTTTCTACAAAAACACAATCAGTTGCATTAAGTCAAAGGGATATAGATAGATATAACTCAAAAAAAGAAATAAAAGATGAAAGTGGTACTGTTATTGGTGAAAAAGAAGTTTGAGACACATTAGGTAACATAGGTCTTCACCTATCACCACAATTATTAGTTGTCAATGAAGTTGATCCAATTACTGGAGAAGAAATCAAAGATAAAACTACTAATAAACCTATAACAATAAAAGATGAAATACCATTATATGTTGGTGGTTTAAGTATGGTTAATTTCGAAAAAACTAAAGCTTATGGTAACCCTAACTTAGTTTATAGACTAAGAGATAATAAAACTGCTTCATTTGATATTAGAAAAGTTAATAACTTAGATTAATAATTTTATATAAACATTAATATTAAATAATCTTTAAACTCACAAATATATTTGTGAGTTTTTATATTTTAAAATTAAATCTTTTCTATTTACTATATATAAAGATGAAATAAAATTATTTATGATTATATTAATATGTACTAAAAAAATAAAGGAGAGTTTTATGAAAATTTTAGCTATTGAATCAAGTTGTGATGAATTTTCTATATCAATTATTGATAATGGAAAAATACTAACAAATATTATTTCATCTCAAATTAAAAATCATCAAGAATTTGGTGGTGTTGTTCCAGAATTAGCTGCAAGATTACATGTTCAAAATTTAAATTGAGTATTACAAGCAGCGATTAAAGAAACAAATATAAATATAGATGAAATTGATTATGTAGCATACACACAAAAACCTGGATTAATTGGATCTTTAATTATTGGAAAATTAGTAGCTGAAACAATTAGTTTATATATTAATAAACCAATATTAGCTTTAGATCATATTCAAGGTCATATTTATGGAGCAAGTATTGAACATGAATTTGTTTATCCAGTACTAGCAATGGTAGTTTCAGGAGGTCACACTCAAATTGAATTAGTTAATTCTCCATTTGATTTTCAAATAATAGGATCTACTTCTGATGATGCAATTGGTGAGTGTTATGATAAAGTGGCTAGAGTATTAGGATTATCTTATCCAGGTGGTCCGGTGTTAGATAAATTAGCTATGAAAGGAAATAAAAATGCTTATGTCTTACCAATAGCTAAAAACGATAATTCATATGACTTTTCTTATTCAGGATTAAAAACAGCATGTATAAATTTAATTCATAATTTAAATCAAAGAAATGAAAAAATAAATTTAGAAGATTTTGCAGCAAGCTTTCAACACGCAGCAACAAGTATTATAGAAAAAAAACTTGAAAAAGCTATTATTGAATTTAAACCTAAAACATTAACTGTAGCTGGTGGAGTTAGTGCTAATAGTCAAGTTAGAAAAATAATTTTAGAACTAGGAGAAAAATATAATATAAAAAACACTTTTGTTCCTAAGATGAGTTATTGTACAGATAATGCTGCAATGATGGCTAAATTAGCTTATGAAAAATTAACTAATAAACAAAATTAATTACATATTAACTTTAACTAGTAAGTAGGTGAATATATGAAAAGTAAAGAAAGAAGAAAAATACTAAGAAAAGCAGGAGATAAAAATTTTAAAGCTTTAGATAAATCTTTTATTGAGTTTTATACTTTATTAGAAAAATCAGTATTTTTTAGAAAAAATAAAAAAAGAAAATACATTTACATGAACCCTGAAATTAGTAAAATGAATAAAATCATGAAACTGTATTTTAAAAAACCTCAATTAACTTTTGAAATTGATGATAATATTGCTCCAATTAGATTTGAAACTGAAGATGGTGTTGTAATTAGTGGATTAAAATATATAACTGATCCTAATTCTAAAAAATGAATTATAAGTTGTCATTGATTTACAGGACATAAATATTGAAGTTTATATTGAGCTAAACCTTTTATTGAACTTGGGTATAATATTTTAGTTTTTGACTTTAGAAATCATGGTGAATCTGATTCAACTGATCTTATAACTTTAGGATTATTAGAAAGTAAAGACTTAGTTGCGGCAATTAAATATTTAACTGATAATGAAAAACCTCAAACTATAGGGTTATTAGGTATGAGTATGGGAGCTTATATAATTAATTATTTAACAGTTACTCAACAAGAATTCTTAAAAAAACATAAAGTTAAATTTGCAATTAGTGAATCAGCTTATGGTTCAATTGAAACATTATTATCTAAAATTTATAGATCAAGAATTAAAAGATTTTTCAATAAAAAAATGGACAATAAAATAATTTCTGACATTTTAAAATCACAAGAAAAAGCAACTTTATATGATTGAACAGAGATGAACATTTTTGATAAATATGAAAAAGAAAATGTTAAACCTGCTCAAATTCCTATTTTATTTATTCATGGTAATAATGATCGATACACTTCATCAAGTGATACAACAAGATTATTTATTAATAGATCTAGAACTATAAAAAATGATGAACTTTTAATTTATAACTTTTCTGGACATTGTACTTCATTAAAAGAACATTACAATCAAACAGTTTATAGATGATTAAAATTTGAAAACAAAATTATAAATGATGATGATGTCACTAAAAAAGCATTAGAAAAATTAGGTATTGTTGATAAAATTATTGAAAATAATTTTAATGAAAGTTTAGAAATATCAACTTTCTATTTTAAAGAAGAATAATATGAGGTGTTATATGTCATTAAAAAATATTAAGTTAATTGTAACTGATTTAGATGGAACAGTTTTAGAGCACGGAAAACTAGCAAACGATCTTGATGTTGAAGTTTTCAAACAAGCTAATCAAAAAGGTGTTTATACAACTATAGCAACTGGTCAACCTTACATATCAGCAAAATCAAAAGCAGATTTATTCAATGTAGCAGATCATGTCGATTTATTTGTTTTATCTAATGGATCACTTATTTCAAAAGTAAGTGAATTCGATCCAATCTATATAAATTCAATTCCAAGTGATATTGTAAATAAAGTTGTTAAAAAATTAACTGATTTAAATGTTTGTGCTGTTATTTTTACAGCCACTATTAATGATGTTTATTGAAATAATATCTCTTTTACAGTTGAAAGTATGAACAAAAGAAATTGATTTGAAAGATTTAACAAAACAATTTGTTCAACAAACACAGATTTTGATTTTAAAAATGTTGTACAAATTATGAGTTTTGTTGAACAAGAAAAAGAACAAGAATTACAAAGTTGATTTGTTCAAGAAAATATGAATCAATATCTAACATTTATGAAAAGTGATATTGAAAGTATGCCAGTTTATGAATTTACTAACATAACAGCTACTAAAGGAAATGCGATTGAAAAAATGGCTGAAATTTTAAACATAAAAAAAGACGAAATCGCTATTTTTGGTGATAATATAAACGATATAAGTATGTTTGAAAAAATTCCTAATTGTGTTGCTGTTGGTAATGCAGTTGATGAAATTAAACATAAAGCAAAATACATTACTGATACTAATCTAAATGGTGGTGTTGGTAAATTTATCAAAAAATATATATTGGAGGACTAAATTTATGGAATTAAAAGAACTATTTCAACAATATGAAAAATTAGCTGACACCAAAGTAAGTGTTTTAGCTAGAGTTAGATCAAACAGACAAGGAAAAGCTGTTTCATTTATGGTTTTAAATGATGGAACAACATTAAATGATGTTCAAGTTGTTTACAAACCTGAAATTAAAGGATATGAAGATGCTCAAAATGCTAGAGTTAGTTCAATTGTAGAAGTTACAGGAAAATTAATCTTAACACCAAATAATCAACAAGCTTTTGAAATTCAAGCTAAATCAATTGAATTATTAGATCAAGCAATTGAAGATTATCCATTACAAAAAAAAGAACACTCAACAGAATTTTTACGTGAAATTGCACACTTAAGAGCAAAAACAAAAACATTTAATGCAATTTTTAGAATTCGTTCAACTGCTGCTTTTGCGATTAATAAATTCTTTAATGATAAAAACTTCGTTTTAGTACATTCTCCGATAATTACAGGAAATGATGCAGAAGGAGCTGGAGAAGCATTCTTAGTAACAACTCGTGAAGATGGAAATTATGAACAAGATTTCTTTGGTAAAAAAGCTAGTTTAACAGTTTCAGGACAATTACATGCTGAAGCTTTTGCTCAAGCATTTAGAAAAGTTTATACATTTGGACCAACATTTAGAGCTGAAAACTCAAACACAGCAAAACACGCTGCTGAATTTTGAATGATTGAACCTGAAGTAGCATTTGCTGATTTAAAAGATAATATTGCTTTAATTCAAGATATGGTTAAATATGTAATTAACTATGTATTTGAAAAAAACTCAGAAGAATTAGAATTCTGTGACAAAAACTTAGAACAAGGATTAATCGACAAATTAAATAGTGTTAGAAATTCTGAATTCAAAGTTACAACATACTCAGAAGCTATTGAAATTCTAAAACAAGCTGTAGCAAACGGACACAAATTCGAAGAATCAAACATTGAATTTGGACTAGATTTAGGAACAGAACACGAAAGATTTATTTGTGAACAAGTTAATAAAGCACCAACATTTGTTACAAACTATCCAAAAGATATTAAAGCGTTTTACATGAAACAAAATGACGATGGTAAAACAGTTGCTGCAGTTGATTTACTAGTTCCTGGAATTGGTGAATTAGTTGGAGGAAGTCAACGTGAGGACAACTTTGAAAAATTAGTTCAAAGATGTAAAGAAATGAACGTTGATGTTGATCAATTAGAATGATACAACAATTTAAGACAATATGGATACTACAAATCAGCTGGATTTGGATTAGGATTTGAAAGATTAATTATGTACATTACAGGTGCATCAAACATTAGAGATGTTATTGCATTTCCAAGAACTCCAAGAAACTTATTATTCTAATAATAGAAATGATTCTTATGAATCATTTTTTATTTAGTTAAATTAAAAAAATATTGGAAAATAAAAGATAAAATGCACTCTGTCTAAAGACCTACTTGCCAAAAAAAAAAAAAAAGTAAAATAGAAGTATGAAAAATTCTAAAAAAACAAGTAAAATTAAAATTTTAAGCGTTATTGCAGGGTTAATAGTTGTTTCATTTTCAGCGGGTGGTGCAGTTTTAGGAGTGCTGCATAATAAAAGAAAATTAGAGCAAAGAATTATTAATCTTGACAATGAAATTCCTATAAGTATGCGTACAGTATCACTTTTATATACTGAAGATCAACAAGAAATCTTAAACCATATAAACAACTTGCGTAAGACTTTAAAAACAAAAGAATCTCATATAGATATTGAGCTTAATGATGTTGTAATGCAATTCAATAGAAACGTTCCTAGTGTAACCATTACTGCTAAAAAGGAAAGCAAAAGTGTTATAGGATCGATAGAAATTAAGTTTAATAAAAGAGATATAGCAAGTTTAGAATTAAATAAAAATGTAGGAGCATTTGATTCAGATGAACCAAACGCTATTATTGAAAAATTTATTAACAATAACAAAGACAAACTTTCTGGATTTACTGTTGCAAGTTTTGATGTTTTAAGTAATGAAAACAACGTTTTAAAAATCAAAGTTAAAGACAACAACAATTCATTCCAAGGTACTGTTGAAATTAATTATTCAGTTAAAACTGATATTGCAACTTTACAACTAGATAAAAATGCTGGAGCATTTAATTCAAATGAAGATACTGCAATCATTAACGCATTTATTGCAAAAAACAAAGATAAACTAACTGGATTAAACAGAAATAGTTTTGATGTTGTTTCAAATGAAAATAGAAAATTAAAAATCAAAGTTAAAGACAACAACAATTCATTCCAAGGTACAGTTGAAATTTCATATTCAGTTAAAACTGATATAGCAAGTTTAGGATTAAACACTAATGCTGGAGCATTTAATTCAACTGAACAAAATCCAATCATTGAAAAATTTATTAACAATAACAAAGACAAACTTTCTGGATTTACTGTTGCAAGTTTTGATGTTTTAAGTAATGAAAACAACGTTTTAAAAATCAAAGTTAAAGACAACAACAATTCATTCCAAGGTACTGTTGAAATTAATTATTCAGTTATACAACAATTTAATGCAATTAAAAATATTGTAAAAAATATAACCAATCTTAAAAACAATGACAAACAAAGTGTTTTAAATAGATTTTTTGAGTTAAATAAAACTTTATTTGAACAAGAAAATGTAAAGATTACTAAAAATCAATTAGAAGTTGTAGTAAATGATGATGTTGCGACAATTGCTGTTAATGGTAATGGTAAATTTAGAGGTTCAATAGAAGCAAAACTAAGCTTATCAAGACGAATTAACAGCTATTTAGATGTGTTATCTAGCAATGATCCAAATAACATATTAAAAGAAATAAATAATAAAAACAGTTGAAACTTAAACTCAAATGATTTAAACATAGAAGTTAATGGTAAAGACGTAAGAATTACAGGAAAAGAAAATAAAAACAAAAGTTTTATTGGAACAATTAATTTTGAGTTCGGTTTAAAAGCTACTTACACATCTGATAAAAAAGAATTGAAAAGAATTGGATTCTTTAAAAATATAAAAGGTGAGTGACAAATAGAACGAATTGATGTAAATACAAATAAGGTTGTTCCAATACTACCTACATTTATAAATAGTTTACAATCTGCATTCACAAGTAATATAAACGCAACAATTTCAGGATTAGAAAGTTGAGATACCTCAAATGTAACTAATATGAGTTCGATGTTTTCCTTTGCTAGAAATTTCAACCAGCAACTCGGAAATAAGTTCAACACTTCAAACGTAACTAATATGAGTTTTATGTTTGGTTATGCTAGAAACTTCAACCAACCCATAAACTTCAACACTTCAAACGTAACTGATATGAGTGAAATGTTTAGTGAAGCCAAAAATTTCAATCAACCCATAAACTTCAACACTTCAAACGTAACTAATATGAGCGATATGTTTAATGGTGCTAGAGACTTCAATCAACCCATAAACTTCAACACTTCAAACGTAACTAATATGAGTGGAATGTTCAGAAATTGTTGAAATTTCAACCAACCATTAAATACTTGAGATGTATCTAATGTGAATGATATGAGTGGAATGTTCCAAGGTGCTTTCGAATTCAATCAAAATATATCAAGTTGAGATGTAAAAATAAAAGATCCTGAAAAATTTGAACATTTTAATCATTTCGGTCACGAAGAATTCAGAGGAGATAAACTACCTGAAGCAATTAGAAAACACTTGCAATAATTAATATATTAAAATTAAACTTTAAAGAAGATAATATAAAAAAATATTATACTTATCAAACAATAGACCTTATAGGTCTATTTTTTAAAATTAACAATTATAAAAAGTAAGATAATATTAAAAATTAATAATGCTAGATATAAGGATAAACTAATATAATTGCTATTAATAATGGTGTAAAATATATATATTGAATATAAAAGGTTGGTGTTAAAAAAATGCAAGTATCATTTGTTATAAGCTCACAATCTGATTTAGAAAGATTAAAAAAAACAGTAGATTCTATACTTAATCAAAAAAACAAATCTTTTGAGATTATTATTTTATTTGATTCAAAAGTAGATGCTGAAAAAAAAGAATATATAAATGAGTTATTTGAACAAAACAAAAATATTATTATAAGTGAAAACAGTAAAGTTCAAGACACTGCTCAACATTGAAATATTTCAAAACTTTTAGCTAGTGGAAAATATATGGTTTTTGTTAAAGAAGGAGATCATATTTTTGAAAATTTCGTTGATGAAATAGAAAAAATTTCAAACGATCACAATCCAGATATGATTCAATTTGATCTAGAATATTATGGTTTATTAGAACAAACTTCAGTTAAAACATTACTACAAACAAATAGAGTATATGATCTTGAAAACGAAAAAGAAGTTTTTGCTTACATAAGAAGAATTATTTATTCTAAAGCTTTTAAAACACAAATATGTAAAGAAAATAAAATTAATTTTAGACCAAAAGTTCGTTTTGATAGTTTATTTACATTTGAATTTTTAAAACATTCTAAAACATTTTTTGCAACAGATAAAATATTAACTAAACATAAAGTATCAGTTATGAGATATTCAGCATTTGATATTATTAACCAATGACCACATATTATGAATTATTTCAGATCAATAGGTGAATATAAACAAATAGCTGATGAATTACATTATGCTTATTATTATGAATTATGTTATAACTTCATAAATTTAGTTAACTTATTCGATGATGATGTTTTATATAGAAATGTTTTAAATAAATGTAAGTGAAAAGCTAAAAAAGATAAGATTGATAAATTTATTAGAGTTAATAAAATATTTTTACAAAATCCAGATCCAATATTCACAGAAAGAGTTCACAAATTCAATGAATACATTGATTCGGAATTAAGTAAAATAAGATAATTAACAAATATGGAAAATAAAAATTATTCATTAGTTGAATACACTGATAAAAATAAAAAATTGAATGATAATCAATTTAGTCTAGCTAGTGTTTGAAAACTTCTTTTTGCTAGACTTTTTGATTTGATAATAGGATCAATTCCTATGATTTTAATAGATCTTTTGTGAAAATCACAACCAGGAGATGTTGTGATTTTATTAACAAGATATTTAATTTCTATAATATGAATGTTTTTATATTTTGTAGTTTTAACTTGAATTTTAAAAGGTCAATCATTATCTAAAAAAATATTTAAACTACAATTAATTAGTTTAGATAAAAAACCAATAACTTTTAAAGATATCTTTTTAAGAGAATTAGTTTTTATATTTGCTCCATTTTTAATTGGAATGATATCAACTACTATATTTGCTTTAATTCTTCCTGTAAATATTAATAATGATAATAGATTTAGAATTTTTATATCAGCTATAATTTATCAATTTGGTTTAATTATTGTTTTCTTTTGATGATTAGTTATTATGATTTCAATTAAGTTTCAAAAACTTCATCAAGCAAATATAGATATAAAATTACACCTTGTTGTAGTTGATAAAAAACAACAAGTAAAAATACAAAAACATGATTTTAATAAAATCTTAACAAGAGATGAAAAACACGTTTCATTATCTGATCAACCGGGTAATTTTGATATTGATTTTATAGATGAAATTCAAAATGAAGAAGAAATTAATTACAATAAATCTATTAACTTAAAAAAACAAGACATCAAAACATTAAAATTAGAAAATCAAAATGAAACTAAACTAATAGAAAGTGAGAAAAAAGATGAGCATAAATAATATATTAGATTCTTTAAATCCTCAACAATTATCAGCTGTAATAACTACTGATAAACCGGTTAGAATTATTGCTGCAGCTGGTAGTGGTAAAACTAGAGTAATTACTGCAAAAGTTGCTTATTTAATTGAAAAAGCAAATATTAAAGCTTCGAGAATTTTAGCAGTTACTTTTACAAATAAAGCAGCTAATGAAATGAAAGAAAGAGTTTTAAATATTGTTCAAGATAATTCAAAATCTCCTTTCATTTCAACTTTTCACTCTTGATGTTGTAGAGTTTTAAGAAGTGATGGATCTAATATAGGATTAGAAAAAAACTTTTCAATTATTGATTCAGATGATCAAAGAACTATTATTAAAAAATCTGTTAAAGAATCGAATTTAGTATTAACTGAAGAACAAAAAAAGATTTTTGATAAAAAGATTTTATATAAAATTAAAGAATGAAAAGAAAATTTATACCCTCCTAATGAAGCGATGGAAAATGCTTTTAATCCCATGGAAAGAAATTTCGCTGTAGTTTATAAATTATATGAACAAAAGTTAAAAGAATCTAATAGTTTAGATTTTGATGATCTACAAATTTATGTTTACAAATTATTTAAACAAAATCCTGAAATTTTACAAAAGTGAAGAAATGCATATGATTATGTAATGGTTGATGAGTTTCAAGATACTAATGAGATTCAATTTGAATTAATTAAATTTTTAACAAAAGATACTAATCATTTAACTGTTGTTGGAGATCCTGATCAAACAATATATTCATGACGTGGTGCAAAAGTTGATATTATTTTAAACTTTTCAAAAACTTATGCTAATGCAATAACTATAAAACTTAACCAAAACTATCGTTCAACTCAACAAATAGTAAATATTTCAAATGCTTTAATTAAAAATAATAAAAATAGAGAGAAAAAAGAAGTTTTTACAAATAATAATTCAGGAAAAAAAGTTATTGTAAAAGAAGCTCAATCTCGTGAAGATGAAGCAAGATATGTTGCAAAACAAATAAAAGAATTAGTTAAACAAGGATATAGATATAAAGACTTTTTTGTTTTATATAGAATTAATGCTTGATCTCAAGAATTTGAAAAAGAATTTTACAATCAAAAAATACCTTTCCAATTAATTGGAGGAATTAAGTTTAGAGAAAGAAAAGTAATTAAAGATGCTATGGCATTTTTAAAAATGATTTCTATTAAAGACAATATTTCAAGTGAAAGAGTTTTAGGATTAATTCCTAAAGTTGGATCAGTAACAATTAAAAAGATCGTTGATTTATGTGAAGAAAAAAATATCTCTATTTATGATTTATTAGTAAATGATGATAAAACTGATTTACACTTAATTACAAAACAATTAGATTCGTTATCTGAAACTTTAAAATCTGCAAATGAAATGTTTTTAAAAAATGAATCAGTTGAACAAATTTTAAGATATTTATTAAGTAAAACTGGATATGAAGAAAAATTAAAAGTATTAAAAGATGAAGATAATATCGCAAACATTAATGCTTTATATGATCAATTAAGGAATTTTGAACAAGATTTTGATTATGAATATTATTTAGAAGAAAATAAATTGATTGCTTTTTTACAAGAAGAATCACTTACAGGAGATGCTGATCAACAAGTAGTTGAAGATAAAGTTTATTTACTGACAGTGCATGCTGCTAAAGGTTTAGAGAATAAAGTTGTATTTGTTGTAGGTATTAATCAAGGAGTTCTTCCTTCAAAACTTTCAAATAATATTCAATCAGAATTAGAAGAAGAAAGACGAACTTTTTATGTTGCTTTAACAAGAGCTGAAGAACAATTATTTATTACTTATGTTAAAGGTGAATATTCTTATATTATGAAATCTGAATTACTACCAAGTAAGTTTATTTATGAATTAAATAAAGATCATTATGAGTTTGAATCACAATTTATAAATAGTTTAAATTATCAAAAACAAGATTTTTACTCAAAAAGAATTTCACCAATAATCAATCCAACACAATTTGTTGATTTTAAAGTTGGAGATATGGTTAATCATATTTTATTTGGTAAAGGTATTATTACAAATATAATTGGAAATCAACTTCAAATAGCTTTTGAAAATAAAACTCATGGAACTACAAGTGTTGCAGCAAATAATCCTGCATTAACCAAATTATAATTACTATAACTTTTATATGTTTGTTAGTTTTAACGAACATGTAGAAGTTTTTATTTTTGTAAAGTTTTATAAATTACATTTTTAAAGAACAAAAAACTCTAATCCATAACGTTAGTTATAGAATTAGAGTTATTATTTTATTTTTATAAGTAGTTGTTATTATGCAGCGGGTGCTGGATCACCATTAGGTCCTTTGTCACCTCTAGGTCCTTTATCTCCTCTAGGCCCTTTTTCACCAACTTGGTTATATTTAGCTAATGTTACACCAGAAACACCAATAGCCCCTGCTGAAGCAGCTAAACTTAGACCGTTAATAAATTTTAACAGTTTTGACATATGTTACTCCTTTCTAAACAATCAATCTAAGTATTGCAAAAAAAAAAAAAAAACTCTTGATTTTGCATTGTGAATGTGTTTCGGTTGTTAATTTGTTCGATAAGTTATTGTAAATGCTACCTTTCATGCAACTTAACACTTGACTTAAAAAAAAAAAAAAAGTAAAATCAAATGTGTGCAAAATTTAAAATCGAGAATATACTTTGAAAGGTACAAATAAAATGAAAAAATTACTATCAATTTTCGGGATGATTGGAATGGTTGCTACAACAGGTGCTGTTGTTGTAGCATGTCAACAAAAACCAAGTAAAGAAGAACAAGAAAATATGTCTAAACAAGAGGTTGTTGTTAAAAAACTTCAAGATGCTATTAAAAAAGCTAATGATGATTTCGCTAAAAAATGTGATGAAATATTTAATGTAGTTGCATTATCAACATCAAAGCCTAAAGATATTGATGAAATTACAAATAACGTTAATTCTATAATTGAAGATTTATTAAGTAAAAATGAAGAAAACATAAATGAATCAGAACTTTGAGAAAAGGTAATTTTAGAAAGATTTAATATTGGAGTCGAAAGTGATGAAGCCCAATTCGATAAAATAGAAGGTTCATCAACAATTAATTTAGATTTTAATAAAGAGTGAATGAACCAAAAAATAGAAGTTGAAATTGATCAAATTATTAATAAACAAGACTTGACTAATGCTGTTGAAAAATCTATTCAAGAAAACATTCGAATCATTAATGATGCATTAGAAGCGAAAGCTGAAGAAGAAGCAGAAGAATTAGTTAATGATACTTTAGCAGGGAACCTTATTCATTGACTAAGATCTGATGAGGATGTTTTCGGAAGATACCAACAAGCTAAAAAAGAATACAAAGAAAAAGTTGAAAAAACATTAGCAGAATACAACGAAGAAATCACAAAAATCAAAGACTTAAAATAATATTTAAAAAAGGTGTCTAAGCACCTTTTTATTTTCAATCGATTTTTAATTTATTTGATATAAACTTGTTAAAAATGTATAATAAATATGTTATATAAAATTTTAGGAGGAAGATAAATAATGGCGAAATTTACAGCTGTTATTACAGATAAAGTAGGTTTACATGCAAGACCAGCTTCTGTGCTAGCAAAAGAAGCATCAAAATTCATCTCAAGTATAACAATTATTACTGGTGAAAAAAAAGGTAACTTAAAATCAATTATGAATATAATGGCTATGGCTATTAAAACTGGTACAGAAGTAACTATTGAAGCTGATGGATCTGATGCTGCTGCTGCAATTGAAGCAGTTAAAAAAGCAATGGTTGAATCAGGTTTAATTGAAGGATAATTTAATTAATTTTAAAGCAACCATTAGGTTGTTTTATTTATTTAAAGGAGAGTAAAAAAGTGTTCAAAAAAATCAACAATTTCCAATTAAAATCTACAAATGTTGATGAAAAATATGGTTTTGATTTTTACAGATATAATGCTAAAGTTGAAGGAATTATAGTTTTATTATCAATAGTAGTTCTGCCTTTAATCACACTAATATTTTTAAATGTCTTTAAAAATCAACTAAACATTAACGAAGAACAAATTCAATTAATTATTAGTGTTTCAAGTATATTTTTTTCAACTATAGGTGGACTTATTTTTTGAAAATTACACCCAATATCATTTTTTAAATCAGGAGTAGGTATATTATTTATTTATCCTATTGCATTTTTAATTATGGGAATTTTTTCATCAATATGTGCTCAAATAATTCCTGGTTTATTTGATAAAGAAAATAAAAAAATAACAGCATGAGGAAGTGTGTTTCAAACATTTATTCAACTAATTGCTGAAATTGTTTTAATAATTTATGCATTTTTAAAAATAGATGATTTAAAACAAAGAGTAAAACAAACATTAAAAGAAAATAAAAAACAATTAATTATTGTAGTTGTTGTTTTTACTTTAATAATGTTTTTATTAGGAAATGTATTATATGGGATTATAGCTAATAAACTAGGATTAGGTCAATCTGAAAATCAACAAAATCTAATTGAACCATTAAAAAATAAACAAACAAAAATATTTTATATAATTCTTTTACTAGTTTTTACAGTATTTGTAGCACCATTATTTGAAGAAATTATTGCAAGAAATGCGATATTTACAGCAGTCGGATCTAGATGATTATCAATTATAATTTCTACGTTATTTTTTGGAATTATGCACGTTGGATCAGGTGATATTTGAAATATTACTCCATATCTTTTAGGTGGTTTATTTTTAAGTTTAGCTTTTGATTTTACACGTGGTAATATTACTTATTCATGATTAATTCACTCAACTTATAATTTAATTTCTTTCACAATAACAATATCAACTAATTAATTTAGGAGAATTATGACAAAATTTTGTATTAATAAAAATGATGAAAATCAAACATTATTTAAATTTCTAAAAAAGACATATTCAACAACACCAATTTCTGTTATTTATAAATGATTAAGAAAAGGTGATATTAAGGTTAATTCAAAAAGAATTAAAGATAAACATTTTATTTTAAAATCAAATGATATTGTTGAAGTTTATGATTCAAATAAACCTGTGATTAGAGATAATTTTAATTACATAAAAGATGTTAAATTAGATATTTGTTATGAAGATGATAATTTAATCATTGTTAATAAAGATGCTAATTTAGAAATGCATTCTACATACAATATTTGTTTAGATGATATGATTAAATCTTATTTAGTAGATAAAAATCAATACGATCCTTTAAATGAAAATTCATTTGTAATTTCTCACGTTCATCGATTAGATAAATTAACTTCAGGTCTTGTAATATATGCAAAAAACAAACAGTCATCAGAAATATTGATGAATGCAATACAAAATAAAGACAAAATAGAAAAATATTATCTCGCTTTAACTTCAAATGATTGAACATTAGATAACACAGTTGTATTAGAAGGTTGAATAAATTATGATTCAGAAATAAAGAAATCAATCTTTTCAACTGAAATGATAGATAACTATAAGTATTGTAAAACTGAGTTTAATATGATTAAAAAGAATTTAATTTTAGTAAAATTAATAACAGGAAGAAAACACCAAATAAGATCTATGTTAAGTTATTTAAAAAATCCAATTTTAAATGACTTTAGATATGGTGGTAGAAAAATTAACGATGAAAAAATAATTTATTTATCTGCAAGCAAATTAGTTTTTCATAATTTAGAAAAACCATTAGATTATTTAAATGAAAAAATAATAGAATTTATTCCTAAATGAGCTAATTAAAGGAGATGTAAAAGTGAAGACATCAGCTAAATATGGAGTTTTTAGTGCCCTTATCGGGGTTATTATTTCTCTTACAAATATGTTGATTCAATTCTTAATGATATTTTGAATTCTAAAAACTTTTGGTCCTGAAATAAACGGGTATATTAGAATTAGTATGTCTTTATCATTAATTGCTGGTTCAGCTGAAGGATCATTAGCTATAGCAACTATTGTGATGCTGATGAGACCAATTTCAGAAGGTGATTGAATTTCAGCAAACGAAGTCTTTTCAACAGCTAAAAGAAAATATAATAACAACATTATCACGGGTTTTACATTAGTTCTTCTTTTATCTATTTTATATCCTTTAGAAATTGCATTAGCTCCATCAATTATTAACAACAAACCTGCTAATTGATCATTAAATTTCACTTCTCCATCAGGTAATGCAACTAGTTTAAATTTTTGAGAATTAAGTTTAATATTTTTCATTTTCGGATTTAAACAAACATTATCAACTGGATTATTTGGTGTTTATGAAAATATTTTAAGAGCTGATCAAAGAAATGGAAGCAGACGTTTAGCTATACTGTTTTCTGATATTTTAGTATTTGGATTATTTTTTATATGTTTAAATAGTTATTTAACTATTAGAGATAATTATTCACCTGTTTATATCTTTTTAATCTTTTTACTATATCCATTTGTTAGAGGATTTTTAATAAAACAATATGTGAAAATTAAATACCCTTGATTGAAATTTTATCGTGATTTTAACAACTCTCATTTAGCTAGAAGATCATCTAAAATCTTCTGATCTGAAATAGGATTTTCAATACTAAGAAATGCTGATATTTTAATTTTATTCTTAGCATTAGGTTCATCAGCACTGGAAGTTACATCTTTACTATCTCTTTATATGGTAGTTGGTGTGAATATTAGAATTATTATGTCTACTTTAATTACTTCTTTTAGAGAATACTTTTTAAGTATTATTATTAAAAATGGTCGATTAGATTGGAAATCATATATTAATTATGAACTTTATACTTATGTTGTAGCAGTATTAAGTTTTGCAACAATTGGTATGTTAACTCCTTATGTTGTTTCAGGTTTATTTTCATCAATTATTAGAGATAATAGTAAAATTAATAACCAAGCAATTGAGTTTGTTTTTTCAAGATTTACATTCTCATTAATGTATGCACTTTCAACAAGTTTAATTATTATTTTAGATGGTAAGTTTTCTTTAATTCAAGCAAAAGGTATGAATAAAGTGATTGCAAAATCTATTAATATTATTGCAGGACTTTATTTAGTAATTTCATATCTAATAGTTTTAGTTGTGGCTAAAGTTTTAGTTGATGATCAAAAGAAAATATCAACAATTTTAATTGTGTTTTATACTTTTAAATCATTATTTATAACAATTGCTTATTTATATTTATGAATCTTTACATGAGATAAATTAGTATATATTGCTAAGTTTAGTTCTATTTTACAAAACTTTATTTACTTATTTGTTGGAGTGATTAGTTCATGATTTACAACTATCTTTTTAGTAGCTTCAATCATACCTATAAAAGGGACAAATGTATTATTACCTGATTTATTTAAAGTATTCTCAATAACATTAACAATGGGATTTATTGTAGCAATTTTACTTCCTATTATTATAAGACCTTCAGTTGGAATAGGTATATTTTTAGGTTTACCAATTATTAAACAAATAGTTAAAAAACAACAATATGATAATAAAATTAAACGTTTTATTGCCGAAGGAATTGATACAGGTAAAATGTTAGAACAACAACAATTATTAGTTAAATTTATGTCAGGATTTAATGATTATGATGAAGATAGTGTGATTGATCAAAAAGAATTTAAATATTTAAAACATAAAGAAAAACCTAAAATTTATACTTTAAAAAATACCGATCTAGATTTAGATCAAGATAAAGATATTGAACACGATTTTGGAGAATAGATATGAATAAACAAGAGATATTAATAAAAATTAATCAATTAAAAGAAAAGATCGAAAAGTGATCTTATGAGTATTATGTTTTAGATAATCCTTCAGTTGATGATAGTGAATATGATCTTGTTTTAAACGAATTGATCGATCTAGAAAAACAAAATCCTGAATTTATTACACCAGATTCACCTACTCAAAAAGTTGGTGGAACTATTATTCAAGGTTTTGAAAAAGTTAATCATAAAACTCCTATGCTAAGTTTAGGTAATGTTTTTAGTTTTGAAGAATTTAAAGATTTTAATAATCAAATAAGTAAAGTTACAAATACAATTGATAATCAATATTTTGCTGAATTAAAAATAGATGGTTTATCAATTTCACTAATTTATGAAAATGGAATTTTAACAACAGCAGCAACACGTGGAGATGGTGTTGTTGGTGAAGATGTAACGGTTAATGTAAAAACTATCAAATCAATACCTTTAAAAATTAGTAAAAAAACTAGAGTTGAAGTTAGAGGAGAAGTTTTTTTATCTAAAAAAGAATTTGAAAAAATTAATAACGAAAGATTATTAAAAGGTGAACAATTATTTGCAAATCCTAGAAATGCAGCAGCTGGAACTTTAAGACAGCTAGATTCATCAATTGTTGCTAAAAGAAATCTTGATGCATTTTTATACTATTATTTAGCTGATGATTCAGATGATTTAACTCAAGCTGAATCAATTGAAAAATTAAAAGAATTAGGCTTTAAAACAAATAGTGAACCAATGTTGTGTACTAATCTAGATCAAGTTAAAAATTATATTGAAAAATATACTGAACTAAAAGATGATTTAGATTATCAAATTGATGGAATTGTTTTTAAATTAAATGATAAAAAATTACAAGCTAAAGTAGGATATACAGTAAAAGCCCCTAAATGAGCAATAGCATATAAATTTCCAGCAGAAGTAAAAACAACTAAACTATTAGATATTTTCCCAACGGTTGGTCGAACAGGAAAAATTACTTATAATGCTAAACTTGAACCAGTTCAAATAATGGGAACAGTTGTAAGTGCTGCAACTTTACATAATGCTGAATTTATTAAGTCAAAAGATTTAAGAGTTAATTGTTATGTAAAAATAAAAAAAGCAGGAGATATTATTCCTGAAGTTTTAGAAGCAGTTAAAGATGATAATTTTTATAATTTAGATAAATGAATAATTGATGATCGTTGTCCTGATTGTGATAGTTTATTAGAAAAAAATACTGATGAAGTTGATCAATTCTGTATTAATACTTCTTGTCCTAGACAAATTGTTAGATGTTTACAACACTTTGTAAGCCGAAACGCAACAAACATTGTAGGATTAGGTGATCAATTAATTGAAACTTTATTTGATAATAAGATACTTTCAAATATCTTAGATATTTATAATTTAAAAAACTATAAAGATGAAATTTTACAAATAGAAGGATTTGGTCAAAAAAAATATGATAATTTAATTAACTCTATTGAATTATCTAAAAGCTCATCTTTTGATAAAATCTTATTTGGATTAGGTATAAGACATATAGGTCAAAAAAATGCTAAAGTATTAGCTCAAAATTTTAAAAATATTGATAATTTAAAAAACGCTAGTTTAGAACAATTAACTAATATTGATTCAATTGGTGAAGTAATGGCTCAATCTGTAGTTGATTGATTTAAGATTGATGAAAATATAAAATTAATAGAAGAACTTAAATCGATTGGAATTAGATTTGCTTATTTAGATTCACAAACTAATCAAGAATCAAAAATAGCTGATAAAACATTTGTTATAACAGGAACTTTATCTAAAAATAGAGAATACTTTAAAGAATTAATAGAAAAAAATTTAGGAAAAACTACTTCATCAGTTACAAGTAAAACAGATTATTTACTAGCTGGTGAAAATGCAGGATCTAAACTAGAAAAAGCTAATAGTTTAAATGTTAAAGTTATAAATGAAGATGAGTTTTATAAACTAATAGGAAATGAGAGTGAATAATAATGAAAGATGTTATAGATATAAATTATTTAAAATCGCTTGCTAAAGATATTATGTTAGAAGCAAATGATCAAGAATTAGACTATATATTATCTGTTGAAGAATCAATTTTAGAAAAACTTAAAAAAGTAACAAGTATTGACACAACAAATGTAGAACCAACATTTTATCCTTTAAAAGATATTCATAATTTTTTAAGAGAAGATAACAACTCAGAAGTTATTGATCAAGAATGCATTTTAAAAAATGCTCCTACTAGTAAAGATGAATGTGTAACTATAGCAAAGGTGGTTAATTAAGATGGATTATAAATCTAAAAGTATATTAGAATTACATGATGATTTAGTTAATAAAAGAACAACTGCAACAGATTTAGCTAAAAAAGTTATAAGAGAATTAAAAAATGAATTAGACTCAAATGCTATTAATTACATAGCTGAAACTCAAGCTTTAGAACAAGCTAAACAAATTGATGCTAATTTTGATGTAGATAACATTTTATGTGGTATTCCATACTTATCAAAAGATAATTTTTCAACTAAAGATATTCCTACTACTTCATCATCAAATATTTTAGAAGGATACATTCCACCTTTTTCAGCAACTTTAATTGAAAAATTAGATCAAAATAAAGCTGTATTATTAGGAAAAACTGCTTTAGATGAATTAGGAATGGGAGGAACTGGTCTTTATTCATGTAATGGAAAAATAGTTAATCCAAGAGATAAACGTCGATTAGTTGGAGGATCAAGTTCAGGATCTGCTTATTTAGTTGCTAAAGGAATTATTCCATTTGCAACAGCATCTGATACTGGAGATTCAATTAGAAAGCCTGCAAGTTATAATGGTATTGTTGGGTTCAAACCAACATATGGAGCAATTTCAAGATATGGATTATTACCTTACGCTCCAAGTTTAGATACAGCAGGATTCTTTACTAGAAATGTTGATGATATGGCAGTTTTATGTGATGCTAGTTTCGCATATGATGTTAAAGACTTTACATCAACTAAAATTGAATCATCTGATTTTTATAAACAAATTGATTCTTTTGATAAAACAAAAACTTTTGGTTATATAACTAATGTAATTGATGCTTTAGATGATGATCATAAAGAAAAATATTTAGAACTTTTTAAAAAATTAGAAGATCAAGGATATACTGTTAAAGCAATTGATTTTAGACAAGATTTATTAGATGCATTATCACCTGTTTATATGATGATTTCATTTAGTGAAGCAGTTTCAACTAATGCTAATTTAGATGGAATTAAATTTGGAAGCAGAGTGGATGGTAAAGATTACACTGAAGTTATGACTAAAACAAGAAGTCAAAAATTTGGTTCCGTTGTAAAAAGACGTTTCTTAATTGGTTCATTAAACTTAAAACGTGAAAACCAAATTAAATATCTAGATAAAGCTAAAAAAGTTAGAACACTAATTAATCAAGCGGTTGATGAAATGTTTAATGAAATTGATATTTTATTATTACCACCTTCAAGATCTATTGCTCCATTAATTGATGGTGCTCAAGAAATTGATGAAAATTCACAAGAAAACGAATTTTTAGATGATGTTTTAATGCTTGCAAACTTTTCAGGAGCTCCATCAATTACAATTCCATTTTTCGAATATGATGAAATGCCAATTGGTATTAACTTAACAACTAAAGTAAAATCAGATCTATTAACTTTACAAGCAGCAAAAACACTAGAAAACATTATCGGTATTAAAAACCAAATAGTGGAGGACTAAGATGAACAATTTTGAACTTATTATTGGTATTGAAAATCACGTTGAATTAAAAACAAATACAAAAATGTTTTCTGCTGCTCCTGTTACTTTTGGTATGAAACCAAATACTCAAGTTAATGAAGTTGATATGGCTTATCCAGGAAGTTTGCCAACTGTTAATAAAAAAGGTGTTGAATTAGCGTTATTAGCATGTAATGCATTAGATATGAAAATTGATAATCTATTAAGATTTGATAGAAAAAACTATTTTTATCCTGATTTAACTAAAGGATTTCAAATCACTCAACAATTTCATCCAATAGGAACAGACGGTAAATTAGAAATAACTTTACCAGATAATAGTAAAAAAGTAATTGAAATTGAACGTTTACATATTGAAGAAGACACTGCAAAACAAGTTCATAAAGATGATTTAACTTATATAGATTACAACCGTGCTGGAGTAGGGTTAATTGAAATAGTAACTAAACCGGTTATGAGAAGTGCTGATGAAGCTTGTGCTTATGTTGAAAAATTAAGAGAAGTGTTATTATTTTTAAATGTAAGTGATGTAAAAATGAATGAAGGATCATTAAGGACTGATTTAAATATTTCAATCAGACCATTAGGTTCTAAATCATTTTCAAATAAAGTAGAAATTAAAAACTTAAACTCAATTTCAAACATTAGAAAAGCTATTGAATTTGAATTAAATAGACAAAAAGAAATTATTCTATCAAATAAAATTGTTGAACAAGAAACAAGAAGATTTGATGATCAAACTAATTCAACTGTTTTAATGAGAAGTAAAAGCGATGCATTAGACTATCGTTACTTTAGAGAACCTAACATTTTACCAATTCAATTAGATGAAAAATGAATTGAAAAAGTAATTCAAAATTCACCTGAATTAGCAGATCAAAAACGTTTAAGATATGTTAATGATCTAGGTTTAAGCTTAGATGATACAAACATTATTTTAACTAGTTTAGAAATGACTGAGTTTTTTGAAAAAACAATTAAGTTAACAAATAATTATGTTAAAGTTTCTAAAATGTTAATTTCAGAAGTTCAATCAAAACTAAATCTAGAAAATATTACTATTAATCAAACTAAACTAACACCAGAAAGTTTAGCAACAGTTATTAATATGATTGATAATGGAATTATTTCATCAAAACAAACCAAAGTGATTATGCCTATTATTTTTGAATCAGACAAAGAAACAGTTGAACAAATAATTGATAGATTAGGCTTAAAACTAATTTCTGATCCTAACCAAATTAAAGAAATGTTAAAACCTATTTTTGAACAAAATAAAGAATTATTAACTCAATATGAATCACGTCCAGAAAGAGTTATCAAAACAATAATGGGACAATTAATGAAAATTAGTAACGGTAATGTTAACCCTGATTTAGCAAACAGCATTATTATAGATACTATTAAAGAACTTATATAAAATAAAAACTTCTGTTGAAACCGGGACAAAATTATTAGACTAAATAGTTATGTTTATTATACACACCTCATAGTTCTTGAGGTGTTTTTCATTTGAATTTTTTAATATTCTTTCATTGTTATATCACTCAATGAAATTTTTAATACATTCTTTTAGTTCACTAAAAGTCATTTCTTTACTTTCTTTTCAAAGTTATAAAACATTTCTGATTTTAAAATTGAAAAGAAATATTCAGCTTCTCTATTGTCTAGAGAGTTACCTATTCTTGACATTGACACCACTCCACCTCGTTGCTTTATATACTCAAGATATTCATTCGATGAATATGTTACACCATGGTCTGTGTGAATAATAAAGTTTTTAGGAAATTTTGTTTTTCTAATGTGAGTCATAATTAAATTAGTGTCATTATATATGGATAAATTATAACTAACAATTTTCTTTGTTTTGTGATGAATTACGATAGATAAATAAACATGTCTTCCTTCTACATCTATTGGAGCAGGAATGTAACTAACATCACTTGCATAAATATCGTTTTGTAGTCCATTATAATCTCTATTAGCAATATTTGGATAATACACGTTAGTATTTTTTGATTCACGCTTTTTCTTGCACGTTGTTCTTACGTGACAGAAAAGACCTAATTTATTCATTGCTCTTCCTAGTGTTCTAGGGTTAATAATAATGCCATATGTCTTGAAAATATATGCTGATAGCCTTTCTCTACCATATCTTCCGTTTTGTTTTGCAAAAGCTTCTCTAATTATTTCTGCGTGTTCTATAACAGCTTCTTTCTTATCTTTTGATTGTTTCTTGATTTTGTAGTAAAAAGTTGATTTAGGTATTCCAAGAATTTTCATTATTTCCTTGTTAGAAATATTTTCTCCAAATTTTTCTTAATTTTTTCTATCAGTTCATCTAGATTGTCAACCTTATTTTTCTTTAAAATATCTTCTTTAAAAGGTCTGTTATTAACCATTCTAAAACTTCGCGATCAATCTCTTTAATCACTTCGTTTCTTTGTTTATCATATTCTTCTTTGTTCTTTCTAGGTCTACCTGATCCTTTACCTTTTTAGGTGCTTTTCCTGTTTGTGATTCTTTTAGTTCCATACCTAAATTATAATCTTTATATTTTCTAGATAAATATCAGAAGGCTTCTTCTGAAAGTAAATAATTTTCAGAATTTCTAATTTTGCTATAAATATAACAAAATTCTTTTTAGTAATATTTTGAGATAAATATTCTTTGTAGTGCTTAAATACTTCTAACCACTCACTTACACTTAGTTGCTTTCCTCTTTTCATAAATACTCCTTTTTTGAAAAAAATAGACCCCCTAGGGGGTCTATCCCTTAGGGAGTCTAATAACTTTGTCCTACTCTCGTTAGTAACAGAAGTTTTTTTGTTTATCAATTATACTTCATCTTCGTCATCTTCACCTTGAACTTTTTTAGCTAACATATTAATGATTGTATTTTTAGCAAATACTAATAATAAGTCACCTTCTCTTAATTCAGTGTAATCATCAGGTAAGATAATTTTTCCTTTATGTTTAATTTGAATAATATTAAAGTCTTTATTAGCTGATAGTCCGATTTCTTGAATTGTTTTATCAAAAATATCAGGGTTAGATACTTCAAGAGTTGATGAAACAAATTCATTATCGATAGTTTGAACATCAAGATCAAAATCAATGTTAAATAGAATTCTAGTTGCTGTAATTTTTCCTGCAACTTTATCTGGAATAACAATTTGATTTTCACTTAATCCTAGAGCTAATAAAATTCTTTTTTGGTTTTCATCTCTTGCTCTTACTATGATTTTTTTACATTCTAAATCTATTAAGTTTAAAACAGTTGCTAGTGAATCTTCAACATCTCCAATGGATACAATTACTGCATCATAAGACTGAATTCCTTCTTTTTCTAAGGCTTTTTTATTTGTTGAGTTTATAACAGCCGAATCAACTGTGCTAAATTCAGAAAGATATAAATTCATTTTATGTTCATCAAAATCAAATACTTTTACTGATTGACGTTTTTCAACTAATGATGAAATCATAGATAGTGCAAAATTAGAAATACCAATAAATGCAAAGCTTTGTTTTCCTGCCATGTTTCATACCTCTTTAACTATTTAAATTATACATTCTTTTATAGTGATATAATAATATCATTGAAAAGATAAAAAAATAGTTACAAAAGAGATGAGTTTATGTTTAAAAAAGATAACAATCAAAAAGAAGCAAAACTAAATAAATCAAGCAACTCTAAAAAATCTTTTTTTAAAAGAATTAAATCAAATAAACATAATTTTTTTATAAAGTTTAAAGAGTCGTGACCACTTTCTAAAACTTCTGGAAAGATCTTTTTAATTTATCTTTGTGTTGTTTTAATTGGTGGATTTTTACTTTCTATTCCTGGTTTTGCACTAACTAGTCAAGCAGATAGTAAATATAATTGAGATTATTTAACAGGATTATTTACTGCTTCAAGTGGTTTTAGTGATACTGGATTAACTGTGATTGATGTTTCACATTCTTATACTTTTTGAGGGCAATTTATTTTACTAATTTTAATTGAATTTGGCGGTATTGGGGTTTTAACTTTTAAAATAGTTTTATTTTTACTTATAAATAAAAAAATATCTATTTCTGATACTATGGTTGCTCAATCAGAAAGAGGAAGTACAATTACAAGTTCAACTATTCAATTAATTAAAGATGGTTTTATTTGATTAACTATTGTGCAAATATTTTCAGCATTTATATTATTTTTCTTATTCTTTTTCAACGAACCTGCAATGTCAAATAATGGCGTAAATCTTGAAACAGTTTCTCCATTTCATGATTTTTGAAGATCATTATGATTTGCTGTGTTTCATTCAACAAGTGCAGTAAACAATGCAGGTTTTGATATTATTTCACCTAACTCACTTCAACCTTATAACACAATTGATCATAAAGTTTATTCTATTCAAATTATTTTCATGTTAGAGTGAATTATTGGTGGATTAGGTTATCCAACATTTCATGATATTAAAAGAAAAATACAAGCAAGAAAAACAGGTCAAAAAGTTAAATTTAGTTTATTTACTAAATTAAGTTTTTGAGTTTATTTAACATTATTTATATTCGGTCCTTTACTAGTCTTATCAACTGAATATTCTAATTATGATAATTCATTAATTTTTAATAATGTCGATAGTAATTTAAATAAAACTATTAAGCCATTTAATGAAGTGTTTATGGATGTTTTATTTAATACAACTGCTTCTCGTAATGCGGGATTTTCAACTATTAATATGTCTAATTTTAATCCAAGTTCAAAATTCATTTTATCTGTATTAATGTTTATTGGATCAGCTCCAAGTTCAACTGCAGGAGGAATCAGAACAACAACTTTTGCAATTCTTTTATTATCAACTTTATCAATTATTAAAAATAGAAATTATACTAGTGCATTTAAAAAGACAATTCCAGAAGCAACAGTTAGAAGAAGTCATGCAACATTTTTCATTTCTACGTTCTTAATTTTCATTTCAGTATTTACAATTTATATAGATTCTAATAAAGTATTTTTAGGTACAAATGATAAAGGTACAATTAGTGAAATTTTATTATTAATATGTAGTGCTTTTGGTACGGTTGGATTAAGTCCTTTAACTCATCATGATATGTACAAATTAGGTGCAACTACTAAGATATTAATAATTTTAGTAATGTTTATAGGACAATTAGGAGTATCTAATACTTTATTAGTATTTTTAAAACCAGCAAGACAAAAAGCATTGAAATTTTTAGATGAAGATGTAACTATAGGATAGGTGTTTTTATGATCATTTTAGATGGTAAGAAAGTTGCAGAACAAAGAAGAGAATTATTAAAAGAAGAAATTAATAAATTAATTATTAATAATAAAAGAGTACCTAAATTAGTAGTTATTTTAGTTGGAGATGATGAATCATCAAAAGTTTATGTTTCTCATAAAACTAGAGCTTGTAGACTAGTTGGAATTGATTCAGAAACTTTAAAATTAGATGCTAATATTTCTAAACAAGAGTTATATAAAATTATTGATAAACTAAATAATGATCCAACTGTTGATGGAGTTTTACTACAATTACCACTACCTGATTGATTTGATGAAGAAAGTTATCTTCAAGCAATTGATGTAAGTAAAGATGTTGATGGTTTTCATTATATGAATCAAGGTAAAATGCTTCAAAATTATGACACAATCTATCCGTGCACTCCACTTGGTGTAATCAATTTATTAAAAGCTTATGATATAGAAATAAAACATAAAGATATTACAATGGTAGGAACTTCAAATATCGTAGGAAAACCTTTAGCTATTATGTTATCTAATATGGGTGCTACAGTTACTATGTGTAATAAAAATACTGTTGATATTACAAAATATACTAAAAATTCAGATATCGTAATTTCAGCAACTGGTCAAAAATTTATTATTAAAAAAGATATGATAAAACAAGATGCAGTTGTTGTTGATGTAGGTATTATAAGAGATACAGCTACTAACAAACTAGTTGGTGATGTTGATTTTGAAAATGTAAAAGATTTAACAAGTTATATAACTCCAGTTCCTGGAGGAGTAGGTCCAATGACAGTTGTAACACTTTTAGAAAATACATTAAAACTATACAAAAGACATGAAGGAGAATAAAAATAATATGAAAGAAAAAATAGAAAAAATTAAAGAACTATTTAAAAATGATCAAAACAACCAATACGATCAAACTTTTAAAATAAGCAATCTTATTATTCAAATATCAGCAGGTGTAAGTATGTTTTTATCTAGTTTGATGTTTATTTTTGGAATAGTTGGAATGGTTGTTGGATCATTAGTTGAAAATACAACTAATATTCATTTAAATTTAGCATCAGGAATAAGTTTATTTGTTTTAGGAAATTATATATTTTTAATTTGTTTAGTTATTTTAGTATTATCAGTTATTAGTTCTTATTATCAAACTGGTTTTTTAAAAGTAACTATAATAATACTTTCATTTATGTCTGTTGTGTGTATGGTTGGAGCTATTTATATGTTATTTACTAAAAATAATCAAACTGTAGAACAACAAATAGCTGATAATAAAGTTGATGAAATTAATGAAGCAAAAAAAATTGAAAAATTAAAACAAGTTGAAAAAACATACAAATTAGTTAAAAACCAAGAAATATCTGAAGAAAAATTAGTAGCAATCTTTAAAAAAGATCCTGAATTTGAAGAACTTTATAACAAAGTTAAAGAAAAAGCAGAAAAAAGATTAAAAGAAAAAGATTAGTACTTAATAAGTATAAAAAAGCGATTGTTATCGCTTTTTTTCTTGTTTGTTTCCAACTTTAAGCATAAAAATAACAATTGAAACTAATAAAACTAAATTTATAAATCAACTATTGTTTATTTAAATATTATTGATTTTTAAAAAATAAAAAAAATTTAAAAAAAATTTAAAAAAACACTTGCAAGTTAAATTTTCTAATGTTATTATTTTTATTGTCTTAGATAAGACGCTAACCAAAAATAAAGATTATGGCTTTTTAGCTCAGTTGGTAGAGCAACCGGCTGTTAACCGGTTTGTCACAGGTTCAAGTCCTGTAAAAGCCGCCATTATCTGGCCTGTTGGTGAAGCGGTTAACACACACGGTTTTCATCCGTGGACACACGGGTTCGAACCCCGTACAGGCTACCATATTTTTGGAGTGTTAGCTCAGCTGGGAGAGCTCCTGCCTTACAAGCAGGCGGTCATAGGTTCAAGTCCTATACACTCCACCATTTTTTTATTTTGCTGACTTAGCTCAGTTGGTAGAGCAACTGACTTGTAATCAGTAGGTCGTAGGTTCGACTCCTATAGTCAGCACCATTTTGAAAAAACAACACCTGTAAGGGTGTTTTTTTGTTATTTATTTAATCTTTTATGTTATATAAAGGTTAAAGTTCTAAACTCTTTTATTATATTCAAGTACAATTAAATTGAGAGTGGTGTATCTTTTTGATTTTTATATAGTTTTATATAATCAAATTAGAGACTATCTAACAAACGAAAGGAAAATATTATATATGAAAAAACTTTTAACAGCCTTAACTGCGTTAGTTGCAACAGCTGCGCCAATTTCTGCTACAGTTTCATGTAGAAGAGCAAGAGTTACCGAAGGGGTAAAAGGGCAAAGAGTTATGATGATAACAGATGGTGGTAACATCCGAGATCACTCATTTAACGAAGGTTCATGAGAAGCTATTCTACAGTATGGAATGAATATTCATGAAAAATTTGGTATAACAAACGAAGAAGAAGCAAGAGCTTTAGATTATGCTTCATCAGTTGGTGAAAATAAATGAGATGATCAAAAGAAAAACTTTGGTCAAATTGATTTTGAAAACGCTAAAAAAACAAACGGAAACTATGTAGAAGCTCTTGAAGGAGCATCAAAAGATGACTTTATAACTGCGTATAACACAGCTGCTAATAAAGGAGCTGATGCTCTATTTTTAGCAGGATTTAAACACGCTGAATCAATTAAAGAAGCAGTCGACATAATGAATGGTAAAACTGTTGTGTTTTTAGACTTTGCTTATGATGGTCCTGGACGTGAAAAAGTTATTTCAATAGTTTATAAATCAGAATTAGCAGGATTTAATGCGGGATGAGATGCATTAATGTGAGCTAACTTGCCAAAAATGACAAGTTTAAATAGCGGTATCTTCGCTAAAGATGTTGTAGAAAAATCTGCTCAAGGTAAAAAAACAGAAATACCTGTTCAAGGATCATTAAGAAGTAAAAACCATGTATCAGTTGGTATGTTTGGTGGATTAAGCAACAAAAATGCTGTTGATAACTTCTTATGAGGTTTACTAGCTGCAATGAATTTATACAACAATGTGATGGCGGGTCAAACTATTAAATTAAAAGATGTTAAAGGGCAAGAAGTAGAATATACTTTACAAAAAGTTGAATTCGCTAACGGAAATGGAAATAGCACAGCTCAAAGACAAGAAGTTAACAGCATTGATAATCTTACTAATGATGACTGATTCACTGGTGGTTTTGCTCATGGACAAGCTACACGTTCAAGTGTAATGCCTAAATTATTTAAAAATGAAGCAGATATTATATTCCCAGTTGCTGGACCTCAAACTAACGACGTCTTAGAATACGAATTAGCAGGTGAATTTAAACCATATGTAATTGGTGTTGATGCCGATCAAGTTACTTCAATTGGTCAAGAAAGAACAGGAACAAACAAGAGATTCATCACAAGTGCTAAGAAAAACATCATTTCAGCATCTGTTTATGCATTAGAAAGAGCAAAATCACTACAAAAAGCTACTGTAGGAGATAAAGAATACACTAGCACTAAATATGAAAATGAACTAAAAGACGGACATATCTTATCTGGAATTGAACCTGATTGATCAATTTCATCATCAAGAAGAGCAGATCAAAAATGAGATGCAGGAAAAGGTGGAAATGTTACAAATTCTGCAAACTTAGCAGTTCAATCTATAGATTATGCGAAAGGAAGTTCTAAAAAAATATCTGAAATTTTAAAAGAAGTTTTAGGAAAAACTGGAAACGAATTTAAGGATTATTTAAGTTCAAATTCATTAGGTCACTTTGTAAATGAAGTAAACAAAATACTAGCTGAAGGTAAAAACTGAACTGAATTAAAACTTTCTGAAGATGGAATTGCGGGAATTAAAGATTACATAAACCTTTTAAACACAACTAATATTGAAAAAAAATAAAGAAAGAAACTCTATAAAGTAAATGAAATCATTAAGTAATGAAAATTTATATGCCATAGAAATGGAAAATATAACAAAGACATTTCTAAATGGTGCTATTGTTGCAAATGATGATGTAACAATTAGAGTTAAAAAAGGTGAAATTCACGCTATCGTCGGTGAAAACGGTGCTGGTAAATCAACTTTAATGTCAATTCTATTTGGTTTATATCAGCCAACAGAGGGTAAGATAAAAGTTAATGGGAAAGAAGAGATAATTTCAAACCCAATTAAAGCTAATAAACTAGGTATCGGTATGGTTCACCAACACTTTAAGTTAGTTGAAGTAAATACGGTTTTTGAAAATATTATTTTAGGTGTTGAAGAAACAAAAAATAAAATTTTCTTAAATAAAACAAAAATGCGCGCAGAGTTAATAGAAATTATGGATAAATATGATCTACACGTAGATCTAGATGCAAAAATTCAAAATATTTCTGTTGGTATGCAACAGCGTGTTGAGATATTAAAAATTTTATATAGAAAAGCTGATATTCTAGTTTTTGATGAACCTACTGCTGTTTTAACTCCTCAACAAATTGATGGATTGTTAAGGGTTATGCAAAATCTTCAAAAATCAGGAAAAACAATTATCTTCATTTCACATAAAATGGATGAAATTAAGAAAGTAGCAAATACTGCAACTGTTATTAGATTAGGTAGAAAAATAATTGATTTAGATGTTTCTAAAGTAACTGGTAATGAAATTGCTGAGGCAATGGTTGGTAGAAAATTAATTGAAGTGAAAAATGAGTATACTAAACCGTTATCAGATCAACCTATTCTTGATGTAATAAATTTAACAGTCAAAAAAAATTCGAATCCTAAAGTATTTGGATTAGAAACTTTTAATATAAATGTAAAACCTGGTGAAATTGTTGCAGTTGCCGGAGTTGAAGGAAATGGTCAAAAAGAACTAGTTGAAGCTATTACTGGACTAACTAAACCGGTATCTGGTGGGGTAGTATTTAAAGGTGTAAACATCGTTAACTATAGTATTAAAAAAAGATACGATATGGGATTAGCTCATATTCCTGAAGATCGTCATAAACACGGTCTATTGCTAGACTTTACAGTACAAGAAAATGTTGTAAGTCAAGAATTAGATAAAGAACCATTTTCTAAATTCGGATTTATAAATAGAAATGCTATTTCAAGATATGCTCAATCAGTGATAAACGATTTTGATGTTCGTGGTTCTAGAAGTGGAACAGCGAACGCAAGAGGATTATCGGGAGGAAATCAACAAAAAGTTATAGTTGGTAGAGAAATTAGAAAACAACATGATTTATTAGTTGTCGTTCAGCCAACTCGTGGTCTTGACGTTGGAGCTATTGAATATATTCACTCTGAAATATTAAAAGAAAAAGAAAGCGGAAAAGGTGTCTTATTAGTCTCTTATGAACTAAATGAGGTGATGGCATTAGCTGATAGAATTGTTGTTATTAATAAAGGAAGATTTATTGGTGAAGTTCCTGGAAAAGGGGCTAAAAAAGAAGAAATAGGATTACTAATGACAGGTCAAACATTAGATAAAATTAAAAAGACTAAAACTAAAATGGAGGTAAATGCATAATGTTTTCTAGATTAAAATGAACATTTTCAACTAAAGCAAGGTATGTGCTTACTTCTGATCACTCAAAAGAAAAAAGAAAAGTTTTTAAAGGTTCTATTTTCTCGATTATTGCCGGATTTTTAACAGCTTCTATATTATTAATATGTTTATTAGTAAATCCTTTTGAGTATTTCTACTACGTATTTACATTCAGTTTTAGTAGTAGACTATTATCACAAACTCTTAATTGAACTGCAGTTTATATAATTGCCGCTATATCTATGGCTATTGCATTTAGATGTGGAGTATTTAATATTGGTGCATCAGGTCAAATATTAACATCAACGTGTTTATCGACAATAATCCTTGTTCTAGTAAAAGGTAAAACAATAACTTCTATAGATTCTGGAACAATATTCTTATTATTTATAGTATGTGTTGTATCTAGTTCTATATTAGCTTTTCTAGCGGGTTTATTAAAAGCGTTATTTAATATACATGAAGTTGTTTCAACTATTTTATTAAACTGAACTGCATTCTTTACTTTAAAATGATTCTTCGAATTTACTGGAAATAAATTCATGAGTACAACACCTGGAGTTACATTAACAATTCCTTCTAACCAATTAAACATAGGAGACAATCGTTGATTACTTCCTATTATAATTGCAATGATTTGTGTTATATTTGTTTGAGTATTATTTTCAAAAACAACATTAGGATTTAAGTTAAAAGCTGTTGGTTCATCTCCATCAGGATCACAATATGTTGGAATAAATGTTAAAACACAAATTGTTGGAGCATTAACATTATCAGGAGCATTTGCTGGATTAGCGGCATTTGTTGCATTATTCACTGTTACACCAAATACATCATTTGCAAATGATTCCTTACCTACTTTAGGATTTGATGCAATTGCAGTTTCACTAGTTGCATTTAATAACCCTATAGGAATTATTGGTACAGCTTCATTATGAGCTTCTATTAAAACTGGTGCAGCATCAGCTTCTGGAACATATTTAATTTCAACTCAATTAAGTTCATTAATTTCAGGTATATTAATTTACTTTACTGCTATTTCTTCAATATTCATTAGACTTGAACCTTGAGTAGCAATTAAAAATAAATTCTATATATTAAACTCAGGAATAAACCTAAAAATTATTAGAAAACTAAAAGCTCATATTAGAAAACTAAAATCTAAAAAACGTTTCTTATGTTTATCAAGCGAATACAAAGAAAGACTTGAACAAGAATATATAGCTTATTGTAAACAAAACAATATAGATATTAATAATGAACAAGTTACTTTACTTGCTAAAAAATGAAACGGTAGAAAAAATCTTAAGTTAGTAATGAAAAAAGAAATTAATTCATTAATTAGCTTATGTAAAAACAAATTAGAAGAAGTTAAAAAACATGTTAAAGAAGAAAAAACAGAACTAAACGTTTGTGGATTAAAAACAGAATTATCAAAAGAAAAAGATTTAATTATTTCTAACTTTATTAAAAAACAAAGAAACTTAAACTTAGAATTTTCTACTCAAAAAGACAAAGTAAGAAAAACTAGAGATTCAATTTTAAACTCTTATAAAAACCTATTAGAAAAAAATAAAGCAGAGCACAAATCAATACTTCAAGCGATCAAGATGAACAAAGAAACTGAAATAAGTGTATTAACTTGAGAGTTTGAATACCGTGATAATTTAATTCAAATTAAAGCTGAAAAATTAACAGCTATTGATAATATCAATGAGCACATTAAATCAGCAAAATCTGAATTTAAATTACAACGTGAAATTCTGAGATTAAATAAAGAATTAACTTCTGAAGATAAAAAAGTAAAATATGATGAAATCAAACAAAAATTCAACGAGTTAATTTCTCAATTAAAACAAGATAAAAAAGAAGTTATTTTTAAAGCAAAACAAGAATCACAAGACTGAAAAGATAAGTTTAAAGCTCAAAAACTAAAAGTTGAACAAGAAAAAGTTGAACTACAAGCAATTTTAGATAAAGCTCAACGTTTAGTTGAAGAAGAAAATAAACGTTTTGAACTAGAAAAACAAAAAGCTTTAGAATTTAAACAAGAATTTGATTCAAAAGTTGATATGAATCGTTCTAAACAAGAAGTTGAACAAGCAACTATGTTATTAAATGATTTAAAAACAATCTTTAAAGATCAACTTGTAAAAGACGTTACTAATGAAGCTTTAAGCACAAACAACGAAGTCTTAACAAAATCTTTAGAAATTAAAAACAAAATTGATGAAATTTTAACTCAACAAGTAGTTAATTCATATGATGCCGCTGAATATATGAAAGACAAAATAAGAATTAATTTAAGTTCTTTAAAATTAATAATTAATATTCAAAAAGAAATTAATTATATCCAATCTAGAATAGATGAAAACAAAACTATTAAGATTTTTAATGAATCTATAACAAAAGCTAAAGAACTAGTTGACTCTCAAAAAGAGCAATACTTAGAAACTATTAATTCTGCTGCAAATGAAACAATCCAAGATTTAGATCAATTAATAAACTTAGAAAGAACATATAAAGAAAATATGAATTCTAAAGTTATTGAAATTAATCAAAAAATAGTAAAGGAAGGTGTGTAATATGTTAAATTCAGTTACAGCTCAATGAGCTTTTGGATTTATTGCTATATTATTATTCGCTTCCTTATCAGCTCTTGTTTCAGAAAAAGCAGGGATAGTTAATATTGCTGTTGAAGGTATGATGACAGTAGGTGCTTTGGTTGTTTCTATACTAGGAACCATTGTAAATACTCGCCCAAATGAAGCATCTTCTCAATACACTCAAATTTGAGTTATGCTACTTGCAGGAGTGATAACATCAATATTTGCACTATTACACGCATTCCCTTCAATTACATTGAAATCTAATCAAATTGTTTCAGGAACTGCTATTAACATTTTAGCTTTAGGAACAGGTATATTCTTAGCTTCATCAAACTACTTTGGAAAACAATCTCAAATTATTGCAAGTGGATATAAAACATTAAGATTTGGACCATTCCCTGTTTGAATGATTGTAGCGGTTATTGTAGCTATTCTATTATTAGTATTTTTCAAATACACAAAACAAGGTATGAGATATGCAATGGTTGGAGAAAACCCAAATGCAATTGATGCTGCTGGAATTAGTGTTACAAAATATAGATATATTGCAGTAATGTTTTCAGGATTTCTTGCCGGAATTGGTGGAGGAGCATTCATTCTAACAATTGTTGGTAGTGGTACATTTGGTGGATCATTAAATGGATATGGATTCTTAGCTATTGCGATTATGATTTTTGGACAATGAAAAATACCATTTATATCAATTGGAGTTATTATATTTTCAATGATATTTGCGATGGCACAACAAATTTCATTACTATTTGATCAAAATGTTATAAAAAGAATGGCAACATTATTTAAAGTTACACCTTTCGTATTAACTATTATAGGTATGATTGCATTTAGTAAAACATCAAGAGCACCGGCTGCAGTTGGAGTTCCGTTTGATAAATCAAAAAGATAAATTATACAATATCTTCAAACAAGCACATTTGTGCTTGTTTTTTTATTTAAAACTATTTAAAGTTATAAAAAAATCTATTATAATTATAAAGTAACATTTTTGGCAACATAGCCAAGTGGCTAAGGCATGGGTCTGCAACACCCTGATCGTCGGTTCGAATCCGACTGTTGCCTCCAATATGAAACCAAAAATCTCTCTAAATTCCATTTTGGAATAGAGAGATTTTAAAAAAATAAAAAAAATTAAATTTTTATGTTGTAAATTTTGTTTTGATATTCTATAATAAAAAAGTCACTTGAGAAAGTGACGAGATAATAACATAGCAAATACCTTTACATGCGCCCGTAGATCAATTGGATAGATCGCTTGACTACGGATCAAAAGGTTGGGGGTTCGAGTCCCTCCGGGCGCACCATTTAGAAAGCTAACTGTTATTATCGTAAAACATAATAACAATATTTCGGGAAGTGGCTCAGCTTGGTAGAGCATTCGGTTTGGGACCGAAGGGTCGCAGGTTCGAATCCTGTCTTCCCGACCATTAAATATGGGCCCTTAGCTCAGCTGGGAGAGCACCTGCCTTGCACGCAGGGGGTCGACGGTTCGATCCCGTTAGGGTCCACCATATTTGGCGGGGTAGCTCAGTTGGTTAGAGCGTTCGGTTCATACCCGAAAGGTCGAGAGTTCAAATCTCTCCCCCGCTACCATCATTATTATGGACCTTTAGCTCAGTTGGTTAGAGCATCCGGCTCATAACCGGACGGTCATTGGTTCAAGTCCAATAAGGTCCACCATAATTGAAACATAAAAATGGTCGATTATGAGGTAAAATGGTAACACGGAAGATTACCCAAGTCCGGCTGAAGGGATCGGTCTTGAAAACCGAGAGTCGGGGAAACCCGAGCGGGGGTTCGAATCCCTCATCTTCCGCCATTTATTGAAAACAAAATAGTGTCGCGGGGTAGAGCAGTTGGCAGCTCGTCGGGCTCATAACCCGAAGGTCGCAGGTTCGAGTCCTGCCCCCGCAACCAATGGCCCCATAGCGAAGTTGGTTATCGCGCCTCCCTGTCACGGAGGAGATCACGGGTTCGAGTCCCGTTGGGGTCGCCATTATGGTTGTGTAGCTCAGTTGGTAGAGCAGCAGACTGAAGCTCTGCGTGTCGGCGGTTCAATTCCGTCCACAACCACCACTCAAGAGAATGATATTAAGTAGCTTAGGCTACTTTTTATTTTATTTTTAATCAAATATTAAATAATAAGAATATTAGAATTAAAGTTAGTTTTAAAACTAACTTTTTTATTATAAAAAAATCACAAAAAATTTATTAAAATTTAATTGATATCTATTGTTTATTAGTCAATATATTATTATTTGATAAAACACAATATTATTTATATAATTATTAAAAATTTACAAGAATTGAAAGGTATAAAAATATGAGAAAAAAAGTTATTTTTGGAAATTGAAAAATGAATGGATCAATCAAAAGTGTTAAAGATTTTTTAAACACAGTTGATAGTTTAGCTTCTAGCACAGGTGTTGTTGCTGGTTTAGCTGTACCGTTCACTTTATTAAGTACAGCAGTAGAAAATGCTAAAAATGTAAAAATCGCTGCACAAAATGTTCACTTTGAAGAAAAAGGAGCATTCACTGGTGAAATTTCTATACCAATGTTAAAAGAGTTAAATGTTGAATATGTTGTTATTGGTCACTCTGAAAGAAGAGAAATGTTTGGTGAAACTGATCTAACAGTTAATAAAAAAGGTAAAGCATTATTAGCAAATAATATGACTCCAATTATTTGTTGTGGAGAAACTTTAGAAACTAAAGAACAAGGAAATACAATTAGTTTTGTAAATGATCAAATTTCAAAAGCTTATGATGGTATTTCAAGTGATGATGCTGTTAAAACAATTATTGCTTATGAACCAATTTGAGCAATTGGAACAGGTAAAACTGCAACTAGTGATGATGCTGAACAAGTATGTAAAGCAATTAGAGAAAATCTAGCAAAAATTTATGATCAAAATACAGCAGATCAAATTTCAATTCAATATGGAGGAAGTGTTAAACCTTCAAATATAAAAGAAATTATGGAAATGCCAAATATTGATGGTGCTTTAGTTGGTGGAGCTTCATTATTAGCAGATGATTATCTAGCTTTAGTAAATTACAATAAATAAAAGGAAGAAAAATATGAAAGATGTTAAATTACTAATTTTAGATATGGATGGGACTAGTTATAAAAAAATGGGTCCTATCATAAAAGAAAATGTTGAACCTTTAAAAAAAACTATTGAAAATAATGTTGAAGTTGTGTTTGTCACAGGAAGACCGGTTAATTCTAAACAAAATAGTCTAGTAGAACATGGATTTACTTCAAATCATTCATTTATTGCCGGATATAATGGTGCTTGTATTTATGATTTAGTAACTAATGAAATTTTAGCTTCTAATCCAATAGATTGAGCAACTGCTAAAAAAGTTTATGATTTAGCAGCAAGTGAAAGATTTAAAAAAGATGATATCAAAATTTGAGGATACTCAACTGACTTAAAAACTTCAATTTTAAATAAATGAACTCAAGATCCAGTTGATTATGGATATGAAGGTAATTTATTTGAAGGAGAAATTGTAGAATTAAAAGATATTAATCAAGAGCATGACTTTTTCAAACTTTTAGCATTTAATGCAAATAAAGAGTTCTTTGATGCTTTAAAAGATGAACTTAAATTAAATGTATCAACTAATGATTACAGAATAATTGAAATTAACAAACAAAATGTTAATAAGAAATTTGCTGTTGACTGATTTAAAGATCATTTCAATGTTAACTTAGAAAACATTGCTGCTATGGGTGATGGAATGAATGATTATGAGATGATTGAATATGTTGGAATTGGTGTTGCTTTAAAAAACTCAGTTCAAGCGATTAAAGATATAGCTCAAGTTTATGTTGATAAAACAAGCGAAGAAGCTGCTGTTAAAAAATTTGTAGAACAATATATTTTAAATAGAAAGAACTAGAAATATGATTACAAAAAGACCTGTATTATTAACTATTTTAGATGGTTGAGGAATAGCTGAACCAAGTGAGGGTAATGCTGTTTGAAATGGACACATGTCATTTGTTGAAGAAATGAAACAAAAATATCCTTGAGTTAAAGCTCACGCTTCAGGAGAATGAGTTGGTTTACCTGAAGGACAAATGGGAAATTCAGAAGTAGGACATATCCATTTAGGTGCTGGAAGAATCAATATGGAATCTCTAGCAAAATTAAACTATGAAGTAAAAACTAATCAAATAGCAAATAATCAAGAAATAATTGACGCTTTTGAACAAGTTAAAACTAAAAATAGTGCATTACACTTAATGGGATTATTTTCAAATGGTGGAGTTCACTCTCATATGGATCATATGATTGCTATTTATAAAGCTGCAATCAATTATGGAATTACAAATATTAAATTTGATTTAATTACCGATGGACGTGATACTGCTCCTAAATTAGCCGATCAATTTGTAAAACAATTATTAGAAATTATTAAACAAAATAATAACATAGGACAAATTAGTTCAATTAGTGGGCGTTATTATGCAATGGATCGTGATAAAAGATTTGAAAGAAGTGCTCAAGCTTATAATGCAATTGTAACTAGAAAATATGTTGATTCATTTACTGATCCAATTAGTTATATTCAAGAACAATATAAAAATAATAAAGATGATGAAATGATTGTTCCTGCATTTAATTCTTCAGCTATTGATGCTAATCTAAAACAAGATGATGTAATGATTATGACTAACTTCCGTCCTGATCGTGCTATTCAAATTTCATCAATTATGACCAATAAAAACTACATTGCTTGAAATGATGAAGCGTTTAAAGATATTTACTTTATTGGAAATGATATTAGATTTGTTTCAATGATGAAATATTCTGATTCAGTAACTTCAGTTCACATTGCTTATCCACCAAAACCTTTAGAAAATACTTTAGGTCAATGAGTTTCAAAATTAGGATTAAAACAATTAAGAATTGCCGAAACTGAAAAAATTGCTCACGTAACCTTCTTTTTTGATGGTGGAAATGATTATTTCAAAAACGGACTAGCAAAACCTGAAGAAGTTAGTTTAAAAAATGCATCAATTGATTTAATTACTTCTCCTAAAGTTGCTACTTATGATTTAAAACCTGAAATGGCTGCTGTTGAAATTACAGATAAATTATTAGAAGAAATACAAAAAAATGAATTTGATTTAATTGTCTTAAACTTTGCAAACTGTGATATGGTAGGTCATACTGGAAACAATCTAGCTACAAGAGTTGCATGTAAAGTATTAGATGATCAATTAAAACGTATTCATGATGAATTTGTACTAAAACACAATGGAATTATGGTAATTACTGCTGATCACGGTAATGCCGAAGTGATGATTGATGAAAATGGAGGAGTTAATAAAAAACATACAACTTCACCAGTTCCAATTATTATTACTGATAAAAACATTAAATTAAAACAAAATGATGCTGCTATTGCTAAAATTAGTCCAACAATTTTAGATATTATGGATTTAGAAGTACCAAGTGAAATGACTTTAGAATCAATGATTGAAAAATAATTATTTAAAGTTTAATAATATTTAAAAGAAGTGTAATCACTTCTTTTTATTTATCCAGTGATTTTATCAAGTCTTGTTTTTTACTAATTTTTAAAATAAACTTAAATAGGATATAAAAAAATCTTATCTAAAAATATATATAAAATAACTTAAATATAGATATTAAAGCGAGGCGTATTAAATGAAAAAAATGTTATCTGTTTTATCTAGTTTTTTAGTTGGAGCAAGTGCGGCAACAGCTACAACTGTATTTTTTACTAGAAAATATGTTTTTTCAAAAGATTTAAATCAAGTAATTAAACTTGAAGACAATAAATTAAAAGTTGACAGAGCTAGTTCATTATATGTTAAAAATGCATTATTAGCTCTTGATAAAGAAATGTATCAAACTGTATTACAAAACGTTAATATTATAGTTACAAACAATCATAAAGCTATTATTATACCTTCAGAAACTACTCAAGATGTTTTAGACAATTTAACAAGTTTAGTAGGTAAAGAAGTTATGGATAAAATTAGAAAAATAACTTCATTTACAAAGAAATTAGGTATTCCACATTACAGAAACTTTAAAATCATAGATCTTGAAGTATCAACAAACAAAATCCATCTACAAGAAGTTTTAGAATTAAGAAACTTTACTATTGAAAAGATTGGTGATAAAAAAGTTGATGATATTGTAAATATACTTAATGATAGATTAGAACTTACTTCACAATCTGAAAAACTTACTGAAACTCACATCAAAAAAGAAGATAAAAAGGTGATAGTAACTGCAGGAGAAAATCACCCACTATTTTCTGGTGACAAAATAATTTTTGAACCAACTAATGAAGAAAGTGAAACTAGAATTGATGATAGTACTACTCACTCAAAACAAGATGTTAAACAAGTATTTGATCAAATTACTCAACCTGTAGAAGTTTCAAATAATAGTAAAGAAGAGTTTCTTAGGAAAATAAGTGAAGAATTAAACAAAATAGGATCAGATCTACAACTTAATCTTAATGAAATTATAAGCATTGAAAACAACGTTGCTAAAATAAAAATTAGTGAAGAAAATGCTAATTATCAAGGTGAAGTTTCTATTCAAATCAATGTTATTCCACCAGTTGTTAAACCTCAATTAAGTTCAATTGTTGATCAGGCTTTTAATAGCGTAGAAAAAGTTTTAGAAGTTGATGAATTAGATCAAACTCATACATTATCAGCAGTTGAAACTTTAATAAAAACTAAAGATAGTGAATTTGATAAACAACAAATTGAAATAACTAGATTTGAAAATAAAGAAGTTGATATTAAAGCAAAAGATAATTCTAAATATACTGGAACAGCTAGTTTCAAAATTAAAATCAAAAAAATTGGTAGATTACAAGATGTAATAACAGATGAAAAGATTTCTAAAATGAAAATTACAAACAACTTCAATCAATCAATTACAAAATTCTTAGATGAATTATCAAGTCAAAATTCTAATCTAGATTCTAATAAAATCTTTATATCTATTGATGAACAAAGTGAGACAGTAACTTTAACAGCTAATGAAGACTCAAAATACGAAGGAACAGTTGAAATTTCACTTACAAAATATGCAATTCTTAAAGTGAATGATATTTGAGTTAGAAGAATCAAAGATACCTTTGATGTTTCAAAAACTTTTACAGATGTAAAAAATGCTTATGAATCAGCTTTAAAAGAAGAATTGATTGACAGAATTTTCAGACAAATTAATTTTGATAAAGCAAAACAATCTAATGAAAAACTAAAACAAGATGATGGATCACAAAAAAATAATGGAGAATTTATAGTTACTTATAAAGATCAAGAAATTAAGCTTGATTATGGACTTGTTCGTGATTTTGAAAAAGAAAGTGAAAAAGATCATAAATATAGATATGAAAGAATTGATGGCAAAATGGTTCCTGTAGAATGTACTCAAATAGGTTATTTCTATGAAGAGGCAACTGATACATGAAGGGTTAAAAATTTTGCTAATACTATTAAAAAAGTTCCTATTAATTTACCAATAAGAATAACTAATTTAAAAGCAGCTTTCCAACATAATGAAAACGATCATATAGAAGGAATTCAACACTGATCGACTTCAAATATTGTAAACATGGAATTATTATTTGCTCATACTAAAAAATTCAATCAAGATTTAAATACTTGAGATGTATCTAACGTTAAAAATATGCAAGATATGTTCCATGATGCAAAAGTATTTAACGGAAATATTTCTAATTGAAATACAAAAAGTTTAGAAAACGCTCAAAGTATGTTCAAAAAAACTGAAGCATTCAACCAAGATATAAATACTAGAAAAGTTCAAAAAGAAGGAGAACAAGAATATACTGCTTGAGACACTTCTAATATAAAAAATATGAGTAGTATGTTCGAAGAAGCAAAAGCATTTAATACTTCAATTTCAAATTGAAATACTGAAAATGTATCATTAATGAATCATATGTTTAGACAAGCTTCAAATTTCAATCAACAAGTTTCTCACTTTAATACTTCTAAAGTAACTGATATGAAACAAATGTTTGATGGAGCTATCAGTTTTACTGATAATAAGATTTCTAGTTGAGATACTTCGAATGTAAAAGACATGGATTCAATGTTTAGAAATGCTTTAAGCTTTAGAGCTGATTTAAGTAAATGAAATACAGCAAGCATCGAAAACAAAGTTGTTGATGTTGCTAGAGAGAAAAAAGTTGTTATGAGAAATATCAACTTTGCGAGAATAACAACAACTAAAAGAGATAATCCACATATTATTCAACCACTTTGAGATAAAAGAGCAGATTACTTAACTGCTAAAATATCAAACTTTGGTGAAGCTAAATTAGTTGAAAGCACTATTAATAAAGATTCAAACTCAGTATTTGTTTTTGATAAATTATTCAACTGAACAATTGCTCATAAAGAATTAAAATCAATTAAAATTGATGATGTAGAACAAGTATTAACAAATGAAACTATTGATCAAGTTGAAATCAACAAATTAAACTTTGAATTCAAAACAAATAAAGAATACAAAATTGAAATAAAATACGATTATATTTCTGATCCTGTAACTATTACATTTAAATTTCAGTAATCTTAATTAAAACCTAAATTTTAGGTTTTATTTTTTTTATATAGTTGACACTTTTTGAAGCAATCATTTAAAGAATTTATTGTTATTTTTTTACTTTATTTTTATTACAATTTGAAGTATTTTTATAAAAGTTGATGAAATAAAATTTCTTGCCAAGTTATATTGTTGGAATACTTTAAAAAAAGCAAAAAAAATAATATAATTAACTTGTTATACTTGATAGGAGAGAAAAATATGTCAAAAAAAGTTGCAATTAACGGATTCGGGAGAATCGGGCGTTTAACATTTAGAAGATTATTTGAAAAAGGTGTTGAGATCGTTGCTATTAATGACTTCACAGATACAAAATCATTAGCTTATTTATTAGAATTCGATACAGCTCATGGATTATTCTGTGAAGGAGAAATTTCATATACTGATAATTCAATCATCGTTAAAGGAAAAGAAGTTAAAATCTTTGCTGAAAAAGATGCTGCTAACCTTCCCTGAGGTGAACTAGGTATTGATTTAGTTATCGAATCAACCGGATTCTACACAGATAAAGAAAAAGCATCTGCACACATTAAAGCTGGAGCTAAAAAAGTTGTTATTTCAGCACCAGCAACAGGTGATTTAAAAACTATCGTTTATGGTGTAAACCACAAAGACTTAAGTCCAGAAGATGTAATTATTTCTGGAGCCTCATGTACAACAAACTGTTTAACACCAATGGCAAAAGTTCTAGATGACGCTTTTACAATTGAAAAAGGATTTATGACTACAGTTCACGCTGTAACTAACGACCAAAGATTATTAGACTTACCTCATAAAGATTTACGTAGAGGACGTGCTGCTTCTTGAAACATTATTCCATCAACAACTGGAGCTGCAAGAGCTGTTAGTTTAGTGTTACCACACTTAAAAGGAAAATTAGATGGATATGCATTACGTGTTCCTACAATTACAGGTTCAATTACTGATTTAACTGTTGAATTCAAAACACAAGGATTAACAGTTGAGCAAATCAATGATGCAATTAAAACTGCATTAGAAAACAACGCTGAATTAGCTCAAGCAATGAAATATGTAACTTTACCAATCGTTTCATCAGATAGTATCGGTTCAAACTATGGTTCAATTTTTGATGCAACATTAACAAAAATTATGGAAGTTGATGGAAGACAAATGGTTAAAGTTTGTTCATGATATGACAACGAAAGTTCATATGTTTCACAATTAGTAAGAACTACAATTTACTTCATGGGATTATAATAAAAACCAAAATTGGAGAACTTGCATTCAAAAACCATGTAAGTTCTTCTTTTAATTTCAATTTTACGAATAGTTAAAAAGGAGAAAAATAAAATAATGAATTACGACAACAAAAAAACATTACATGATATTGATGTAAGCAATAAAACAGTTTTAGTTCGTGTTGATTTTAACGTTCCGCTAGAAAAAGGTGTAATTACTGATGATAATCGTATCCAAGCTGCGTTACCAACAATTAAATACTTAATTGAACAAAATGCAAAAATTGTTTTATTCTCACATTTATCAAGAATTAAGTCAGAAGAAGATAAAGAAAAAAAATCATTAAAACCAGTTGCACAAAGACTATCAGAATTATTAAACCAAGAAGTAATTTTTGTTCCAGTTACAAGAGGAAAAGAATTAGAAGATGCAGTTTCTAGTTTAGAACCAAAACAAGTTGTCTTAGTTGAAAATACACGTTTTGAAGATGTAGTTAATAATGAAGTTGTCAAAAATGAATCAAAAAATAATGTTGAACTAGGAAAATACTGAGCTAGTTTAGGTGAGGTTTTTGTTAATGATGCATTTGGTACAGCACACCGTGCACATGCGTCAAACGTTGGTATCTCTTCAAACATTAAAACTTCAGCTGTAGGATTTTTAGTTCAAAAAGAATTAGAAATGTTAAATGAAGGAATGGAACGTCCTCAAAGACCATTCTTAGCTATCTTAGGTGGAGCTAAAGTTTCAGATAAAATAGGAGTTATTGAAAACTTATTACCAAAAGTTGACAAAATCTTAATTGGTGGAGGAATGAGTTATACATTCTTTAAAGCTTTAGGAAGAACAATCGGAACTTCATTAGTTGAAGATGATAAAGTTGAATTAGCTAAACAATACTTAGAAAAAGCTAATGGAAAAATCATACTTCCAATTGATGTTGCATGTAACACTGACTTTGCTGACACTGCACCAACTTACTTTGAAAATAATATTCCAGATGACTGAATGGGAATGGATGTAGGACCTAAAACAATTGAATCTTATAAAAAAATAATTTCAGAAGCTAAAACAATTATTTGAAATGGTCCGCTTGGAGTTTTTGAATTCAAAAACTATGAAAACGGAACAAACTCAATTTGTAAAGCTGTTGCTGAACAAACTAAAAAAGGAGCATTCACTTTAATCGGTGGTGGAGATAGTGCTGCTGCTGCTATTAAATTAGGATTCAAACAAGACTTTACTTGAATCTCTACTGGTGGAGGAGCATCATTAGGATTTATGGAAGGTAAAGAATTACCTGGAATTGCTTCAATTCAAGATAAATAATTTTACTAAAAGCACCACAAGGTGCTTTTGTTTTATAATATTTAAAAGGAAAGTAAAAAATGTTTAAGTTTAAGAAAATAAAACCAAAAGTATTAAATTTATTAGATACATATTGAATTACTAATTTTTATATATTAGGTGATTTTATGTATGTCATTGATGTAGAAAATAACCTATTTTCAATTAAAAATGAACAAGTATTAGAAAATTTAAAAACAAACATTCACACAAATAAATTTTTAGTAAATCCGTTGTCAGGAAATATTATAGAAAGAAAAGAAAGTGAACTAACTTTTTTAAATAACTTTAATCAACAAATAATAAATTTAAGCTTAATAGACAAACAATTATACATAACAACTTTAGTTGATAATAAAACTTTTAATTACAAGCTAGAAAATAATGAAATTAAATTATTAGGTGAACTTAATAATAAATTAGTATTTGCAAATGATAATGACCAATTAATTTATAAAGATTGAATAACTAAACATAATAGTTTAAATCTTGATTTTGATATTAAAAAAGTATTTATAAATAATAATATAATTTTTATAGTTTTAGATAAAGAACTTTATATGATAAAAGATTCTAAATTAGAGAAAGTTTATTCATCAGATAAAAGAATTCAAGCTTGCAAGTTTGATGATTCATCAGTTATTATTTCAGATATGAATTTAGATAAAACATTTTGTTATAATTTTGTGTTAAATAAAAATGTAAATGATATTTCTAAAAAATTCTACTATAGATTAGATTGTTATGAACAAAAATTCATTGTCGGAAAATCTTTATATGATTATGATAAACACATTAATTACTACTTACCATTAGATTTTATATACATATAAAAATGACTGGTTGTTTTTATGCTTAAAGTGGGAAACAAAATAAAAAAAGATTGGAAATAATTTCCAATCTTTTTAGTATTTATCATTTCTATGTTGTTTTCTTTCAACTTGAGTTAATCAGCGCTTACGTAATCTAATATCAGTTGGTGTTATTTCAACTAATTCATCAGCTTGAATATATTCTAAAGCTTCTTCTAAAGTTAATTTTCGAGGTGGAGTTAATTTAACTGCATCATCACTTCCACTTGCTCTGGTATTTGTTAATTTTTTACCTGTTGTAGGATTAACATCTAAATCATTATCTCGTGAGTGTTGTCCTATGATCATACCTTCATAAACATCAACTTGTGGTCCTATAAATAAAATTCCACGTTCTTCTAGATTGTTTAAAGCATAAGGTAAACTTTTACCATTAGCCATCGAAACTAATACACCATTTTGTCTTCCAGCAATTTCACCTTTATAAGTTTGAAATCCCATAGGACTTTTAACCATTATTCCTTCACCGTGAGTATCGTTTGTAAATTCGCTTCTAAATCCAATTAATCCTCTTAAAGGAACTGAGTAAACTATTTTATCTCTAATCCCATCAGAATCCATATCCATCATGATACCTTTTCTTAAATTTAATTTATTAATAACAGTTCCTGAATATTCAGTAGGCACATTTATAATAACTTTTTCCATAGGTTCTAATAGTTCACCAGTCATTGGCTCTCTTTGGAATAATACTTCAGGTTTACTTACTGCAAGTTCAAATCCTTCCCTTCTCATTGCTTCAATTAAAACGGAGATATGTAATTCACCACGCCCTAACACTTTAAATCCTTCGATAGTTGAGTTTTCTAAAGGTTCAATTCTTAATCCAACGTTAACTTCAGTTTCTTTTTCTAAACGTTCTTTAATATTTCTTGAAGTTACAAATTTTCCTGCTTTTCCAGCAAATGGTGAAGTATTAACTAAAAAGTTCATTGACATTGTTGGTTCTTCAATAACAATTGGTTTCATTGGTTTTACTACATTTAATTCGTTAATAGTATCTCCAATTGAAATGTCTTCAATTCCTGCAAAAGTAATAATATCTCCAGCGCTAGCCTGTTTTACATTAACACGACTTAAGCCTTGATATACCATTAATTTAGCAATTTTACCTTGTTTAATTGAACCATCATTTTTTACAATAGTTACAGTTTGATTTTCTTTGATTGTTCCTTCAAAAATTCTTCCAATTCCTAATCTTCCGACAAAACTATCATATGCTAAAGTTGACACTTGCATTACTAAATTATTATTAGCTAATTCTAATGGATAACTTCCTACTTGATTTATGATAGTTTCAAATAAAGGATCTAAATTTTCTGATGATTGTTCTAGTGAATATTGAGCAATACCATCTCTTGCTATTCCATATAATGTAGTGAAATCTAATTGTTCATCAGTTGCATTTAATTCTAAGAATAGTTCTAATACCTCTTCAACAACTTCTTCTGCTCTTTGATCTTTTTTATCAATTTTATTAATAAATAGAATTGGTTTTAATCCTACTTCTAATGCTTTTTGTAAAACAAATCTTGTTTGAGGCATTGGTCCTTCACTTGAGTCAACTAACAGAATAACTGTATCAACTGTTTTCATGATACGTTCAACTTCACTTGAAAAGTCAGCATGTCCTGGAGTATCAACTATATTAATTTTGATATCTTTATAATTAATTGAACAGTTTTTAGAATAAATTGTAATTCCTCTTTCACGTTCTTGATCGTTTGAATCCATAACTTGAGCTACAACTTCTTGATTTTCACGGAATGCTCCACCTTGTTTTAATAGTGCATCAACTAATGTTGACTTACCTGCATCAACGTGAGCAATAACGGCTATATTTATTATTTTTTGATTATTCATTAATACACCTCTACTATATAGATAAACATATATTAATTTTAATATATTAAATGATTTTATAAAAATTAATAAAAATGTAGCAGAATTTTCTACTACACTTATAATAAGAGTTGTTTTTAAGCAACAGTGATTTCTTTAATAGATTCTCCTCTTACAACAAGAATTTTTTCTCCAGAATCTGCTCCTCAAGATTTAGCGATTTTTGATAATTCTTCAACGTTGTTTTCTAAATTATTAATAGAATCTACTTTATTCATAAAGATTGAGTGTCAAATACCAAATGCAGTTCACATTCTTTGGTTAGCACTTACTCCTAAGATAGCTAAGTTAGGTCTAAATTTAGAAATTGTTTTTAATAATTGACCTGTTCTTGATAGAACAATAGCGTATCGGTAATTTCCATCTCTTGATTTTTCAGCTAATGATAAAGCGATATCAGCACGTGATCCTGAACTTGATTTAATAGCATTATCTAATTGTTGTTGGTAGTAAAGTTTGTTGTAGAATTCAACTTCAGCACGTTTATTAATTGTAGCCATTGTTTTAACTGTAATGAATGGGAAATCTCCACTAGCGGATTCACCTGATAACATTGTAGCATCTGCACCTAATTCGGTTGCAAAGTAAACATCAGTTACTTCAGCACGAGTTGGGGCGGGATTATTTGTCATAGTTTCTAACATTTGAGTTGCAACGATTACAATTTTACCTGCTTCACGACATTTTCTAATAATTACTTTTTCTCAGTATGGAACATCATAGTAAGGAATTTCTAATCCTAAATCCCCTCTAGCGATCATGATTCCATCACTTTCTTTTATTATTTCATCAATATTATCAATTCCTACTTGAGATTCAATTTTTGAAATAACTTGAATATCAGTTCTATTTCCTTTTGCTAGGATATCACGAATTTGACGAACGTTTTGAGCACTATTTACAAATGATGCAGCGATGTAATCTACACCTTGTTCACATCCAAATAAAATATCTTTTTCATCTTTTTCAGATAAGAAATCCATTGAAAAGTCAACACCTGGTAAGTTTACACGTTTGTTTGTTTTAACTTCATGATGATTGAATGCAGTAGTTTCAATAACTTGATCTTTTACTGAATCAATAGTTAATTCTAATTTACCATCATCAATTAAAACAACATCTCCAGCTTTTAAATCAACTGACATATCATAAGAAACAGTCATTTCTCCTTGACCACATTCTTTATTTAGATATGATTCTTTGTCTGTATAAATTGTAACTTTTTGTCCTCTTGACACTTGTTGTTTTCCATTGATAAATTTTCCAACACGAATTTCAGGACCTTTAGTATCTAATAAAATAGAAATAGGTTTTTGAATTTCTTCTCTAATTTTTTTAACGAAATCCATTCTTGATCCGTGTTCTTCATAATCACCGTGAGAGAAGTTTAAACGAATTGTTGTCATTCCTTTTTCGAACAATTCTTTAATTGCTTCAACCGAGTGAGTAGAAGGACCAATGGTTGTAATTATTTTAGTTCGCTTGATTTGCTTGTCTAAAAGTTCTTTTTTCATTTACTTATCCCCTTATTAATATATATTTAAATTATAAATTCTTAAGCTATTAATTTCAAAAATTATTTACTAAATTGTTCGTTAGCTTCTCTTAATTTTGAAATAAACGGTTTTTTATCAATAGGTTTCATGTTTAAAGTTTGTTGAATATCTCTTTCTACTAATTTATTGTTTTCTAATCCAATAAATAATCCACCTTTTCCTTCAACTAATTGATCAACAGCAAACATAGCTCCAGTAAATGCTAAATATCTATCCATTGCAGTTGGTCTTCCACCACGTTGAATATGTCCTAAAACTGTAGCTCTTGTTTCAAATCCACTCATTTGTTCAATTCTTTTAGCAATTTCACTTGATGGAACATCATAAGATTTTTCAGAAATTAAAATAATAAGACTTCTTTTTCCTTGTTCACGTAATTTTTTAGCTCTTTGACCCATTTCTTCAATTGATAATAAATCTTCAGCAGGGCTTACAATTTCAGCTCCAGTTCCAACCGCAGCATAAGTAACTAAATCACCACAACCATTACCCATAATTTCAACAACACAAGCTCTGTTGTGTGATTGCATTGTATCTCTAATTCTATCGACTGCTTCAACTACAGTATTTAAAGCTGTATCAAATCCAATTGTAAAATCACTTGAAACAATATCATTATCAATAGTTCCTGGTAATCCAACACAATTAATTCCCATTTCAGTTAATCTTTGTGCTCCCATGTAACTTCCATCTCCACCAATAACAACTAAAGCTTCGATACCTTCTTTTTTAAGATTTTCAATTGCAACTTTTCTTGTTGATTCTTCTTTAAATTCAACAAATCTAGCTGAACCTAAAATAGTTCCACCTTTTGACATGATATCAGTTGTTTGTTCTACTGTAATTTTTTCAAATCAAGCATTATATAAACCTTTATAACCATCTCTAATACCATAAACTTCAATACCTTTTGCATGAGCAGATTTAACTACTCCAGCAATCGCACAGTTCATTGCAGGGGCATCTCCTCCAGAGGTAAGAATCCCTATTTTTTTAATCATAAAATAAACCTTCTTTCTAATCTAATATTTATTATATAGTAAATATTTTTTTGTTAATATACATAAAAAATAGCTTTTGAAAAATAAGAAAAGAAGAAATTTTTAAATAACTAAAAAGTAATAAAATCCAATAAGAAAACAAAATATCGATACATGTTTATAAGTTTAAACTGTTATTTTTATGCTTAAAGTGGGAAACGCAGGAAAATGGATAGTTATATAAAAATAAAACAAAAGACATTAGTTAGGTGAGCAAAAAGTGTGGAAATACACGCGAATTGCTTGTGTTAAACTAAACCATATGAGACATGAGTGTTTGTACAAAGTTGATAATCTATATCTAAAAAACCTAAACTATAGAAATAAATTAATATTTTTCATATTTACTATAAGCATTAATAATCAGTATAAGTAATTCAAATAATAATATAAAATTAAATTAATTGTGGAGGAAAATATGTCTAATATTAAATTTAAAATTATAGATAAAAATACTATTGAATTATTAGAAGATGCAAAAAAAGGAGATATCATAGATCTATCAAATGCTGAACAAATAGATCTATCAAATATTCAACAACAAATTGATGATCATAAAGATCAACTTTATTTAACAAAATTAAATAAAGAAAAAGAAAAATGACAATTAGAATCAAATATTGAATTTGAAAAATATAAAAACCAATTAAATAAAGAAAATGAAGAACAATTCAAACAAAATACTAAATTAAAACAAGAAAATCAAAACTTAAGTGAAAAAATTGAAAAACAAGTTTTAGATTTTGAAAAACAATTAAATGATAATAAAGCTATTTGACAATCAGATACAAATACTCAACTTGCTAATTTAAAAACTAAATTATTAGAAGAAAAACAACAAGAATTTGAACAAATTACAAAATATAAATTAAAACTAGAATCTGATATAGATTCATTAAATAAACAATTAGAAAATCAAGAAAAACTTATTAAGTTAGAAGCTGAAAATAATTATCAAAAAGAGTTAAATAAACAAAAAGAAGAACTAAACAATCAAATTAATAAATTAAGAGAAAGTTTAAAAGATAAAGAAAATAGTTTAAATACTATTGATTTAAATTATAAAAATCAAATTAATGAAATAACTAATAACAAACAAAATGAAATTAATAATCTTATTAAAGATTTAGAAATTATTAAAAGAGAAAAACTAACTAAAAACATTAAATTAATAGGTGAAGAATTAGAAAACTATTGTTTTAATCAATTTAATGAAATTTCAACTTTTGCTTTTAAAACTTCAACTTTAATAAAAGATAATCAAGTAGTTAAAACTGAAGATGATTTAAAAGGGACTAAAGGTGATTTTATCTTTAAAGTTTATGCTGAAGAAGAAAAACAAAACTTATTATTAAGTGTAATGTGTGAGATGAAAAGTGAACAACTAAATTCACAAAACAAAAAGAAAAACAGTGATCATTATAAAAAACTAGATGATGATAGAAATAAAAAGAATTTAGATTATGCTTTATTAGTAAGTGAATTAGAATATGAAACTAATGATAGTTTAATTTATAGAGTTAGTGATTATAAAAATATGTTTGTAGTAAGACCTATGTATTTTATTACTATGTTAGGTGTTTTAGAAACTATTGCATTAAAATATAAAGATCTTAAATTAAATAGATTACAACAAGAATTATCATTTAAAGAAAAACAAGATATTTTAGACGAGTTTGAAGAGTTTAAAAATAATTTATTAGACAATTCATTAAAACATATTCAAACTAAAGTAAATGAAATAAATAATTCAGCCGAAAGCATAAAAAGTGAAGCAAAAAAAATAACAGATAGTGTAAAAGTAATAGTTAACACTCATTTAGAAACTGTTAAAAATAAAATTAATGGATTTAAAATAAATAAAGTAGTAGATAAAATCTAAATAGGATTAACACCTATTTATATAAGCTTGGATAAAAATAAGATTACAAGTATTCGTAATGATTAACCAACCTAAATCAGATACAAATATTTAGAGAATTTCCAACTTATAAAAAAGATTGCAAAACAAAATTTGAAAAGATAGTGCAAGAAAAAAAGCACTATTTTTTATTAGAGTAAGATATTTTAATTTAACTATTACTTAAATAAAATTAAATTCCAAAGTATTTGAGATCTATGATTTAAATAGTGGTGTTTGATATTCCAGAAAAATGAAATTAAGTATTTTTATTTTAACTTTAATTTCTATAAAATATTATTAAAGTTTATAGATAAACATGATACGAGGTTTTAAATATGTCTTATAAAGAATTTAGTGAAAAAACAAGAGTACAAATTCCCGCAATGGTTCACCTATTGCGTTTGGGATATAAGTATTTAGGTAATAACTATTTATCAAAAGATAAAACTTATGACTATGAAACAAACATATTGTTAGAGATATTTGAAAGTCAATATAAAAAATTAAATCTAAATTGTAAACAAAAAGATATTGAAGATACACTAATTAACATTAAAAATAAATTAAGAAACGACGATCTAGGAAAAAGTTTTTATGAAGAATGTTTGTTATCTACATCAAAAAAAATAATTGATTTTGATAATATTGAAAATAATACATTTCATTTTACTGCAGAATTTAGTTGTTTAAAAGGAAAAGGTAGTTTTAGACCGGATATAACATTATTTATAAATGGTTTACCTTTAGTCATGATAGAGTTGAAAAAACCAAATAATAAGGATACTTTAGTTGATGAGCAAAAAAGAATGTTGAAAGACAGAATACCTAACAAAAAATTTAGAAGATTTTTAAATTTAACTCAACTAATGATATTTTCAAATAATATGGATTATTCATATGATGATGGAATAAAGCCAACTCAAGGTGCATTTTATAGCACCATCTCTGATAATAAAGTATTTTTTAATTGTTTTAGAGAAGATTATGTAAATGGTGAAGAGTTGGGTTTTTATGAACAATTTAAATATAAAGAAATTGACTCAAATGAAGAACTAAAAATATTGAGTGATTTTGATCAAATTGATTTACAAAAAGAACTAGAATATCAAACTAATATAGATAAATTAACTTGAACCAATAGAATAATTACATCTTTATGTAGTAAAAAAAGATTATTGGATATTTTAAAATACGGTATTGCTTTTTTAAAAAGAGATAAAGAAGAAAATGGAGTTTTCAAAACGACTAAAGAAAAACATATAATAAGATACCCACAGTTATTTGCTCTTTATGCCTTAAAAAACAAATTAGATCAAAACATAAAATCAGGAACTATATGGCACGTTCAAGGAAGTGGGAAAACGGCATTATCATATTTTTTAACTAAATTTATAACTGATTATTATGCTAAACAAAATGTAATTACTAAATTTTATTTTATTGTCGATAGATTAGATCTTTTACAGCAAGCATCAAGTGAGTTTGAGGCTAGAGGGTTAAAAGTTAACAAAATAAAAAACAAAAGTGAGGAAACCGGGACAAAATTATTAGACTAAATAGTTATGTTTATTATACACACCTCATAGTTCTTGAGGTGTTTTTCATTTGAATTTTTTAATATTCTTTCATTGTTATATCACTCAATGAAATTTTTAATACATTCTTTTAGTTCACTAAAAGTCATTTCTTTACTTTCTTTTCAAAGTTATAAAACATTTCTGATTTTAAAATTGAAAAGAAATATTCAGCTTCTCTATTGTCTAGAGAGTTACCTATTCTTGACATTGACACCACTCCACCTCGTTGCTTTATATACTCAAGATATTCATTCGATGAATATGTTACACCATGGTCTGTGTGAATAATAAAGTTTTTAGGAAATTTTGTTTTTCTAATGTGAGTCATAATTAAATTAGTGTCATTATATATGGATAAATTATAACTAACAATTTTCTTTGTTTTGTGATGAATTACGATAGATAAATAAACATGTCTTCCTTCTACATCTATTGGAGCAGGAATGTAACTAACATCACTTGCATAAATATCGTTTTGTAGTCCATTATAATCTCTATTAGCAATATTTGGATAATACACGTTAGTATTTTTTGATTCACGCTTTTTCTTGCACGTTGTTCTTACGTGACAGAAAAGACCTAATTTATTCATTGCTCTTCCTAGTGTTCTAGGGTTAATAATAATGCCATATGTCTTGAAAATATATGCTGATAGCCTTTCTCTACCATATCTTCCGTTTTGTTTTGCAAAAGCTTCTCTAATTATTTCTGCGTGTTCTATAACAGCTTATTTCTTATCTTTTGATTGTTTCTTGATTTTGTAGTAAAAAGTTGATTTAGGTATTCCAAGAATTTTCATTATTTCCTTGTTAGAAATATTTTCTCCAAATTTTTTCTTAATTTTTTCTATCAGTTCATCTAGATTGTCAACCTTATTTTTCTTTAAAATATCTTCTTTAAAAGGTCTGTTATTAACCATTCTAAAACTTCATGATCAATCTCTTTAATCACTTCGTTTCTTTGTTTATCATATTCTTCTTTGTTCTTTCTAGGTCTACCTGATCCTTTACCTTTTTAGGTGCTTTTCCTGTTTGTGATTCTTTTAGTTCCATACCTAAATTATAATCTTTATATTTTCTAGATAAATATCAGAAGGCTTCTTCTGAAAGTAAATAATTTTCAGAATTTCTAATTTTGCTATAAATATAACAAAATTCTTTTTAGTAATATTTTGAGATAAATATTCTTTGTAGTGCTTAAATACTTCTAACCACTCACTTACACTTAGTTGCTTTCCTCTTTTCATAAATACTCCTTTTTTGAAAAAAATAGACCCCCTAGGGGGTCTATCCCTTAGGGAGTCTAATAACTTTGTCCTACTCTCGAGTTTAAAGAACATTTTAAAAAACAAAATGCAATCGAAAATAATGAGGGTAAATTAGAAATTACTGTAGTTAATATCCATAGATTTGATATCGAAAAAGATGATGATAAAATCTTGAAATATAATTTAAATTCTCAAAGAATTTTTATTGTTGATGAAGCACATAGAAGTTATAAACCAAATGGTTCATTTCTTGGTAAATTGTTACAAAGTGACCCAAACGCTATTAAGATTGCTTTAACAGGAACGCCACTATTAAAAAAAGATAAAGAAACTTGAAAAATTTTTGGTGAATATATACACACATATTATTATGATAAATCTATAAAAGATGGATATACATTAAAGATTTTTAGAGATCATATCAAAACTACATACGAGCAAATGTTAACCAAGATTTATGATGATATTAAAGTTAAGGATAAAACAGTTAAACCTAGTCACATAGTCGAACATAATAATTATGTAAAAAAACTTATTGAGTATATCATTAATGATTTCCAAGCATTTAGGGTACAAAATGAAGATGAAACACTTGGTGGAATGATAGTTTGTAAAACTTCTAAACAAGCTGAGCAAATTTTTAAATATTTTAACGAGGTACAATCAAACTTAAATGAAACTATTAATAAAGATAGACCAACTAATTTGAAAGTCGGATTAATTCTTAGCAAGGATGAATACAAAGAATTTAGAAGTGACATAATCAATGACTTTAAATACAATAATAAAATAGATATTTTAATAGTATTTAATATGTTGCTGACTGGATTCGATGCTCCTCGATTAAAAAAAATGTACTTAGCAAGACAAATAAAAGATCATTCTTTATTGCAAGCTATAACTAGGGTTAACAGACCTTATAAAAATTACAGATTTGGTGTTATAGTTGATTTTGCGGATATAAAAAACGACTTTGAAAAAACTAATAACAGATATATACAAGAACTAAATAGTTTCAATATATATGATCCTGAATTAGGAATTAGAACAAACTTTTATGATGATATTGCAAAGAGAAAAGATGAAATTATTAAAGAAGTTCAAGAAATAAAAAGTAAGTTATTTTATTACCCATTAGATAACTTAGAAAAATTTGATCATAAAATAACTGAACAAAAAGATAAAGGTAAACTGTTGGACTTAAAAAAATCAATAGTAAAATTACAAGAATTTTCTAACATATCATCAATTGTTGAAGATGAGCAATTAAAAAAAGTGCTGTCCTTTATAGAACCAAATAGAGTAAGAAAAATTAAAAATATAATTGAAAGCAGGATAGATTTTATAAATACACAAGATGACATTATAAATAAACCTGCTCATGATATTAAAATAAATAATATATTATCTAGTGTTGTTTATAGTTTTGAATTAGTAAATAAAAGTTTATTAGATATTGTTGCTGAAAGCGAAGATAATGACATTAAAAAGAAATGTGATTTGGTTATCAATAGATTTGTAGAATATCAAAAATATAATGATTTGCCTCAATATAAATATTTATCGGAGCAAATGATCGAAAAGATAAAATATTTAAATATTGAACCAATAGATAACGAAACCAAGTTAAGAGAGACAATTAGTTTTTTCGATACTATACTAGATGATTTAAAAACTTTAAAAGAAGAAGATGGATTATTAGAAAAAAAATATAATGAGGATAGCACCTTTGTTAAAATACATAGAATTTTAACAAAACCTAACAAAGACAATTATCAAAATTTAAATATAGTTGACGAATTATATATAGATGATGAATTGATGTTATATGAAATTTTAAATCCTATTAAAGAAGAATTGAAGAAAAAAGTTGAAAATAAAAACTCTTTTTTAGACAATGAGCATATAGTTGAAAAAGCAATAGTAATATCAATAAAGAAAATTGTTAGAGAAAAAGAAATGAACATTTCAGAAGATTTAGTTAAACACATAGCTAAAACAATAACAAAAGAATATATAATGGCACATACTAAATAGAAAGGTATAAATGATGATTACAAAATTAGAACAACAAACAAAACAATTGATCGATTCACTTAAAGCGGTGTGTAGTAGAGCAGGTATGGGAAATGATGGTAATGAATATAAAATAATTACCCAGATATTTCTTTATAAATTTTTAAATGATAAATTTGCTTACGATATTAAAAAAAGTGATTTAATTGATGACAATCTAAAAATTCAAAATAACTGATTAGATGAATATAAAAAAATGGATGACAAACAGAAAGAAGAATTTATAAGCAATATTGAAAATGAATATGTTTTTATATTTGAACCTCAACATTTAATTCCTGTGTTATGAGAAAAACAAAATGAAAATAATTTTCATGAATTATTAGATAAAACAATGTTAGAACTTTCGAGACTTAATGAAAAAGTGTATATAACAGAAACAACTAAAGGAACACAAATTGATATCTTTGAACCAATTTCAAAATATGTTTTAGATGAAAGTAAACGTTCAGAATTCGCAAGAGGAATCATTGATAAATTAGTTAGCTTTTCTTTTGAAGAAGCTTTTAATCAACCTTATGATTTTTTTGCAACCATTTTTGAGTATCTTATGAAAGATTATAATACTAATAGTGGAGGAAAATATGCTGAGTATTACACCCCACAATCAATAGCAAGAATTATTTCTGAATTACTTGTTGATGGAGATAAAACTATAAAAAATGCATCTTGTTATGATCCATCAGCTGGTACAGGAACTCTTGTTATAGCATTGTCACATTTAATAGGAGAAGATAAATCTACTATTTATACGCAAGATATTTCTCAAAAAAGTAGTACAATGCTTAAATTAAATTTAATATTAAATAATCTTGTATCTTCTTTTAAAAACATTGCAGTAGGAGATACATTAACTGAACCATACCATAAATCTAGCGATGGTAATTTAAAAAGATTTGATTTTGTTGTTTCTAATCCACCATTCAACTTAGATTTTGCAGACATAAGAGATTCTCTTAGTGATATGAAATCTAGATTTTGAGCTGGTGTTCCCAACATTCCTACAAAGAAAAAGGACTCAATGTCTATATATACACTATTTATCCAACATGTTATTAATTCTATGAAATCAGAAACAGGAAAAGGAGCAATTGTAGTTCCAACCGGATTTATTACATCAAAATCTGGAGTTGAACAGAAAATACTAGAAAGAATAGTTGAAGATAAAATTGTTTACGGTTGTATAAGTATGCCATCCCATGTATTTGCTAATACAGGAACAAATGTATCTGTATTATTTTTTGACAAATCTATAAAGCATGATAAGGTGATTTTAATTGATGCATCTAAATTAGGTGAAAAATATAAAGACGGCAAAAATCAAAGAGTGAGATTGAACGAAAAAGATATTGATTTAATTATTAAGACTTTCAGAAATAGAGAAGTAGTAGAAAATTTCTCAACAATCGTAAGTTATGATGAAATTAAAGAGAAAAACAATTCGTTATCAGCTGGTCAATATTTTGAAGTTAAAATTGAATATGTTAATATAACGCAAGAAGAATTTGAAAAACAAATGGATGAGTATAGAAAAGAATTAGAAGAGTTTTTTAAAGAATCAAATGAGTTAGAAAAAGAAATATTAGAAAAGCTAGGTAAATTAAAATATGAAAAAGTATAAATTTAAAGATATACTAGATGAATTAATAGATTACTCTAGTAAGGCAACTTATAGCGGGCGTAGTGAAATTACAGATGATAAAAATATAGAAACATTAAGTGCTTTATCTGTACATAACAATTTTATAGATTACTCTAAGTGTTATTACATTTCTTATGAAGATTATAAAAATATGGTAGGAAAAAGAATACCTAAACCAGGAGATATATTATTAACTAAGGAAGCTCCAGTTGGTAGAGTTGCAATGTTAGATAAGGATAATGTTGCAATTGGTAGAAGGTTATGAATTTTAACGGGTAAAAAATTTGTTTTAGATAATAAGTATTTGTTATATTTTTTACAGTGAGACAAAACACAAAAAATATTAAGAGGTATTTCGGGTGGAAGTACAGTTAAATCTATCAACAAAAATACATTTTTAAATACAGCTGTTGAAATACATTCTTATGAAGAACAATTAAAAATCGGAGAATTTCTAAATATAATTCAAAGAAAAATCGATCTCAATAATAAGATAAACGATAATTTAATGAATCAATGTGAAAAATTATTTAACTATCTTTTTTGAATTTGGAAAATAGGTTAAATTTTAAACCTGAAAAATAGAATTAAAAGCAATTGCTAAGGATATTGTTACAGGTAAGACACCTGCCACTAAAGAAACTGAAAACTTTGCCACAAAAGATATCCCATTTATTACTATTGATGATTTAAAAAATCGGCATTTATTAATAAAACAAATAGATATATTTCTTATATAGGTGCTAATAAGCAAAAGAGAAATTTATTCCCCTTATTCTTTATGCGTTTCATGTATAGCAACGGTGGGTGAGTTGGGGTTTACTACTATGGAATCTCAGACTAATCAACAAATAAATTCAATTGTTTTTGATGATGAAAAATTTAAATTTTACACATATTTTTCATTAAGAAAAATTTTTCAAAACATTAATATTAAAAGCGGTAACATCTTCAGTAATATGAGTAAAAAGAGTTTTCAGAATTAAAAATAATAAAACCGAATAATCTTTTGTTGGATAAATTTAGCGAAGTAGCTGAATCTATCTTTAAAAAGTTGAAAACAACCACTTAGAAAATTCTCAGTTAATAGATCTTAAAAATTATCTTTTACCTCTCTTAATGAATGGTCAAATAACTATTGATTAATAAACTAAATTATCGTTTATCTTATTATTCAATTCTATTTTGTCATCAATTGGATTTAATATTTTTAACACACTCTGTTGTCTTTCTAAATCCGGAAGTTTAACAACTGTATCATAGTACTTTTCTCTCGTAACTCTAGGTAATATAGAACCTGTTAAAGAAAAAGAAAAATTCATTAATTTTAAATAATAATATAGATATTTTGGAATAACCAGGTCTTTTTTAATTTGGGTTCAAAACATTGTGTCTATTGTCCAAAATGGTTTATTTACATAAATAATATTTTCCGGCGAATAAACATTTGGTAATAAAACACTCTCATCATCAAATAAAAAATCACTTACATTTGAAATAATACCTCCAGAAGCATACACAGGATGTGTTCCTTCTTTTAAGTGTTTATAACTTTTACCGATATTTATTTTAACTAATTCTCTAAGTTTAATTTCTTTCATACTTTCCTTTTCTATCCAATGTATTTTTTATGTGAATTTTTAACATTGGTTTCTTTTACCATTGCATATTTTAAAGTTGTATCTATTTTTTCGTGGCCCAGCAATCTTTGTACTTGTTCGATAGGCATACCTTTATCGATTGCTAAAGTTGCTAAAGTTCGTCTAAATTTATGTGGATGAACTTTTTTGATGTTCAGTTTCTTTCCAATTTGTTTTAATCTACTTTCTACCCCATTTATCGATAATCTTTGAAATGGTTTTTTTAATGATATAAAAAGTGCGTTGTTATTATCTTTTCTAAAATTTATATAATTTCATAAATGTATTTTTGTTCTAGTATCAAAATAAACCTTTCTTTGTTTATTTCCTTTACCAATTACTATACATTCTCTTTCCTGAAAATTAATATCTTCAATATTTAATTTAACAAGCTCACCAACCCTCATCCCTGTTGAACTTAAAATGTCGATGAGTGCTAAATCACGCAAATTCTCAACATTATCTCTCATTATTTCTAATTCCTCATCTGCATATGTTTCTTTAATGACTGTTGGTGACTTAATCTTCTTAATCCTTCTTACAGGATTCTTTAATATATAGTTCTCATCCTCTAATCAGGAAAAGAAACTTGATAATATTCTCCTAATATTATCAATTGTCAACTTACTTAAATTTTTTTTCTCTTCGTAACTTGATAAGTATTGTCTTAAATCGTTTGTTTCAATTTCATTCACATTCTTTTTTATATGGTTAAGCATAGATTCTATAGTTGCTAAGTAGTAGTTTGCTGTTTTAATTGAACATCCTTCAAGTTTTTTTGCGTCTATAAAAAGTTTTACAAAATCACTAGTATTTAGGACTTCGTCACATAAATTACTTTGGTCTAATTTGTGTAACTCTAAATGCAACACTTCTTCTAACTCTTTTAATTGTTTGTTATTTAAATGCTTTTGCATTTCTACTAAAATATTTTTAATTGTTTTTTTCATAAATGACTCCCTAAAATAAAGAACAGCTAGAGGTTGCTGTTCAATTAATTTTAGTATAACCTCAAATAACTAATAATGTAATAAACGATAATTTAGTTTATTAATCAATAGTTATTTGACCATTCATTAAGAGAGGTAAAAGATAATTTTTAAGATCTATTAACTGAGAATTTTCTAAGTGGTTGTTTTCAACTTTTTTAAAGATAGATTCAGCTACTTCGCTAAATTTATCCAACAAAAGATTATTCGGTTTTATTATTTTTAATTCTGAAAACTCTTTTTTACTCATATTACTGAAGATGTTACCGCTTTTAATATTAATGTTTTGAAAAATTTTTCTTAATGAAAAATATGTGTAAAATTTAAATTTTTCATCATCAAAAACAATTGAATTTATTTGTTGATTAGTCTGAGATTCCATAGTAGTAAACCCCAACTCACCCACCGTTGCTATACATGAAACGCATAAAGAATAAGGGGGAATAAATTTCTCTTTTTGCTTATTAGCACCTATATAAGAAATATATCTATTTGTTTTATTAATAAATGCCGATTTTTTTAAATCATCAATAGTAATAAATGGGATATCTTTTGTGGCAAAGTTTTCAGTTTCTTTAGTGGCAGGTGTCTTACCTGTAACAATATCCTTAGCAATTGCTTTTAATTCTATTTCTTCAGGTTTAAAATTTAACCTATTTTCCAAATTCAAAAAAAGATAGTTAAATAATTTTTCACATTGATTCATTAAATTATCGTTTATCTCATTATTAGTTATTTGATGGTTATATTACAATAAAAACAGCCTTATCATGGTTTATTTTTCACATGTACAAGTTTTATAACACATGCACTCTGATCTGCTTTTCTTAAAAATCAAACTAATATAAAGTAGATTCATTAGCACTAAGAGGATTTTTGATACATCATATATAGGTTATATAAAAAAGCACAACCGTAAAATTTAATAAGTTAGAAATATCTAGAATTATCTAGATATTTTTATTATTTTTCCACTATTTTCCTAGGTTTCCCACTTAGCTACAAAAACAGCACGTTTTTAGTAGCTATATTTTTTTATAAAAAAAATATAAATATCTATACTTTTATGCTTAAATATGATATAATACAAATATGAAAAAGTCAAGAAAAGATACAAAAAGACAATGAAGAACATCAATAGCAAGAGTTAAGAAGGGTGAATATTTATCAATTGGGGTGCCAAGAAGAGATAACAAGGGGTATGAATTCAGATTTGGTTATGGTTATTTACATGAATTGAAAGAATATCACGATGATCCACTAAGTGTGATTAAAGCAGTTATTGCAAACTTCCCACTATCTTGAACAAAAGAACAAGCTAAGACAAAGTTAGATGAAATTCTCAAAGAGAAAAAATCGCTGAAAAAAGAGGTTATAGAAAGGTATAAAGGTTACGAGATTATTGAAAAACTCTTTGATTATTTCGATATTTTCGATAATTGCACTACTACAAGATCAACAACACTAAAAGATGTTATTATGCAGTTAATTTATCAAAGAATTAAAAATCCAATTAGCGTATTTAACACTTACAAAACAATAAAAAAGAAAGAATTGATACTCATTCAAAAAATTCATTTTATAGATCATTAGATTACATTGCAAAAAACAAAGATGAGATTTTAAAAACTTAAACAAGAAAATTTGCGATAACACAAACAGAAAAATTGATGTATTGTGATTTGATGCAACAACCGCATATTTTGAAACATTCTCAAGAGAAGGTTTTAAAAACCTGGTTATTCAAAAGATGGAAAATTCAAAGAAGATCAAATTGTAATAGGAATGGCAACTGATGAAAATGGAATTCCATTACATTACAAAGTTTTTCCTGGAAATAGTGCTGATTCAAATACATTTATCCCTTTTATGCTAGAAATTGCGAACCTTTATGAAATAAACACAGTAACTATCATCGCTGATAAAGGTATGAGCATTAACAAAAACATTAGATTCTTAGAATCTAAAAATTGAAATTACATAATTTCTTATAGAATGAAAGCTGGTAGCAAACAATTTAAAGAATACGTTTTAGATGAAAAAGATTACATAAATGATGGATCTTTTAAATACAAAGTTCGTGATATAGCTTCTTTTTACAACAAAAAACGACCAAACGGTCATTTCAGAAAACAAATAATAACTTATAGCAAAAAACGTGCAATAAAAGACAAAAATGATAGAGATATCTTAGTTCAAAATTTTGTCAAAAAGATGAACAAAGATAATCTAGTTTCTTATGAAAATTTAGCTGGTTCAAAAAAATATAAGTTTTTCAAACCTATAAATAAAGGTGCTTTTTATGAATTAGATGTAGCAAAAATAAATGAAGATGAAAAATACGATGGTTATTATGTTTATGAAACAAATAGAACCGATTTATCTGTAGTTGATATTGTAAATCTATATTCAAAACAGTGACAAATTGAATCTAATTTTAAAACATTAAAAGGTAAATTGTCACTTCGTCCGATGTATTTATCAACATGAAATCATATTGTTGGATATATATGTCTATGTTTTGTATCTTTAGTGTTCTTAAATTATGTAATTTATCTTTTAAATTCTAGATTAGAATTGCAAGGTAAAGATAGAATTACTGAACATAAAATGATTAACGTTATTAAAGATGTTAAAGAAATTGAGGTATTTGTAAACAAGCAAAAAACAGAAACAATACAAGTGTTTAATGATGAGTTAAAAGAAAGTTGAGATACTTATCATACTATTTTAGAGATTTTAAAAAAATAACAGTCGGCTTATAAATTTAGGTTTATAAGTTTAAACTGTTATTTTATGCTTAAAGTGGGAAACGTAGGACTAATATAAAGTAGATTCATTAGCACTAAGAGGATTTTTGATACATCATATATAGGTTATATAAAAAAGCACAACCGTAAAATTTAATAAGTTAGAAATATCTAGAATTATCTAGATATTTTTATTATTTTTCCACTATTTTTGAAACCAATAAAATTTTTAAATTTTTTGCGAAAAAACTATTGCATTAATATTAGAAAAATATAAAATATATATTGTCCTTGTGTTAGGCGAAGTACAAAAACGCTGACTTAGCTCAGCTGGTAGAGCAATTGACTAGTAATCAATAGGTCGAAGGTTCAAGTCCTTTAGTCAGCACCAGTATAACGGAGGGGTAGCGAAGCGGCCAAACGCGGGTGGCTGTAACCCACTTCCTTTCGGTTCGGGGGTTCGAATCCCTCCCCCTCCACCATTCTTTGGGCTATAGCCAAGCGGTAAGGCAAGGGACTTTGACTCCCTCATGCGCCGGTTCGAATCCTGCTAGCCCAACCAACTCGACTCGTTAGCTCAGCCGGTAGAGCAACTGGCTTTTAACCAGTGGGTCCGGAGTTCGAATCTCCGACGAGTCACCACTTATTTATATATCCCCAGGTGGCGGAATAGGTAGACGCATTGGACTTAAAATCCAACGGGCTTTATCTCCCGTGCCGGTTCAAGTCCGGCTCTGGGGACCATCTAGAAAACAAACAGACATGTGTAACACATGTCTTTTTTATTTTTGTTTTTTTATTAATATAAAAAAATGAATCTTTTAAGATTCATTAATTATTTTTTCTTTTCATCGTTTCTTTGAGTATCAGAATAATGTCAACCTGGAGCAAAAATAGTCTTTTTAATTAAATCGGATTTGCTTTCCGCACTATAAATACTTTGTATATTGTATTCTTTTATTGATTCTTTTAAATATCCAATAAAGTTATTAAACACATTTGCTCTTACTTCTTTTTCAGTTTTATCATTAGTGATTGAATCTATACATTTAGATTTATCTTTTTCTTCTCTATTTGTAAACACTTCAAAACCACTAATCATTCCATAAAACATTCCATCTCTTAAAACCATAAATAATGGTCCTTCTAGATTTTTAACACTTTCTGTTAATGTTGAAACAGTATTAGTTACTTGCTCTTTGTTTTTATTATCAGTATCTTTGTTAATACCATAAATTTGTTTAGCTAGATTTGGTATTAAATAATCATCTAGTATTTTTTTTCTAACTCCACCATCTCATGTATTTTGAATTTTATCATAGATAATACTTTCAAATTTAACTTCATTAGTCATGTTTTGGAAAAGTTTTGAAGTATTATCACCAATTTTTGTAGTTCTAACTCAATATTCTTTAGTTTCTTTGCTTTCTTTATCTTTAGATTTTTCTTTTTTTACATCAACTTTAAGTAAATTGTCAGTTGGGTTTCCATCATTTCCTTTTGTAACTTCTCAGTTTAAGTTATTGTGAAATGCACTTATAAATTTATTTGTAGACTGACCAGATCCGTTGTTTATTTTACTTATTGCGTCTTGAAAACTTTTTGAATCTGTAACTTCTTGCAATCCATCTTCAAAAGAAAGTGAAGAGTTATTGTTTTTAGCTCCTAAATAAACAATTAAAGTTTTATTTTTTGATTCTTCTACATATTTATTAAATTGATTAAATTCTCTTGTTGCTGCACCACAACTAACAACTAAACTTGATGATGTAGCAATAATTGAAACAGTAGATAATAGTGAAAGTATTTTTTTCATTTACATACCTCTCTTTTATAACATTATTTATTTTACTATATAATAAATAAAATAAAACTATTTTTATACAATAGTCTGTGTTAATTTAATATAAAATCTTGAAAGTTATTTTTAAAATGTTATCATATTAATTGTACTTTAAAAATAGCTTGATATTTTTTATTTATGAAAGGTGGATATAGTAATGCGCGAAAAGTATATTTTACGCTGTACAGTTTGCAAAAACGAAAACTACATTGGTAAAAACGATAAGAAAAAACCAAAAATCGAAGTATCTAAATACTGTGCAAATTGTAATAAACACGAACTTCATAAACAAAAAAAATAGTCTTTTATGACTATTTTTTTAAATTATAAATATATAATTATTGTTAAATGATAGGAGAATAGATATGAATAAACACGAAATCATTGTAGATTTATTAAATAAAAATGATGCTGATGCAATTTTATTATATTCACCAGAAAATAGATATTGATTTTCTAGATTCCATTCATCACTAGGATATTTATTAATTACTAAAAAATCATCACACTTATTTTTAGATGGTAGATATATAACAGCTGCAAGAGAAAGCAAAATAATTAATAAAGATGTAGAACTTTATCATTTTTCAAGTAACTTAAAAGATGATTTAAATAAAATATTAAAAGATAATAATGTTAAAAAATTAGCATTTGAAGCAGATTGAATTTTTTACAAACAATATGAATTATTTAGAGATAAATTCTTTAATGATGTAGAATTAGTTCCTGTTGATTGTTCAAAAATGAGAATGATTAAAGATAGTTGAGAAATAGCTAATATTAAAAAAGCTTGCGATATTACTGATCAAGTATTTCAAGCAATTTTAGATTATGTAAAACCAGGAATGACTGAAAAACAATTACAAAGATTTGTTGATGATAAATTCTTAGAATTTGGTGCTGATAAAATAAGTTTTGACACAATTATTGCTTCTGGAGTTAATGGAAGTAAACCTCATGCTGTTCCAAGTGATAAAGTTATTCAAAACAATGAATTAATTACTATTGATATGGGATGTTTTTATAATGGATATTGTTCAGATCAAACAAGAACTATAGCTATTGGAGAAGTTGATAGTAAACTAGCTGAAATTTATGATATTGTTTATGAAGCACAATCTTTAGGAATTAGTTTAGTTAAAGCTGGAGTAAATGCAGGTGATATTCACCGTCAAGTTCATCAATTTATCGATTCTAAAGGATATGGTAAGTATTTTGATCATGGACTAGGTCACGGAATTGGTGTTGAAATTCATGAAGAACCAGGAGTTGGATCAACTGGACAAGTAATTTTACAAGAAAATATGACAATTACTGTTGAACCAGGAATTTATATTCCAGGTTTAGGTGGAGTTAGAATTGAAGATGATGTTTTAGTAACTAAAGACGGTTGTGAAATGTTAACTAGTTCACCAAGAACATTAATAAAATTAGATAAATAATTTAAAATGGTCATAAGACCATTTTTTAATTTTGAATATAAAAGTTAAAAAATAAAAGATACTAAAAAATGTTAAAATAAAAGTTAGTTAGAAGAGAGAAAATAATATGAATAAAATTTCTAAAGAACAACAATTAAAACAAAAATCAATTAAAACTAATTTTCAAATGAGAGTGATTTCATCTGTATTTTTAGTTATAGCTTTAATGATTTATTTAATATTTCCAAGTTTATATAATATTGGTTTTATAAATAATTGATCAGAAAATAGTTTAATAGCATTAAATGTAACTTCACTATTAATTAGTAGTGTTATTCTATTTTTTTCAACAAATGAGTTATTATCATCTTTTGAAATAAAATTTTCTAAAGAAAAATTATTTATTCAACTTTTTACAATTTTATTGTTATGATTACCTTTCACTGATAAAGATAAACATACTTATATTTTTAATTTCATTTCAAGTGTTAATTATTGAAATATAATACCTTTTGTAATTTTAATTTCTTATATTAGTTTAGTTTGAATTTTATTAAAAAATAGTTTTAGTAAAAATAAATCAGAAATATCAAAAATATTATTAATAAGTTTTATTATGGTATTTGCTTTAAAAACTTTTAATATGTTAGGTTTTTATATTTTTTCAAAAAATAGATATTCAAGTTATTTACTTTATGGTTTTTCAAGTATTATTTGAATTTGATTAACAATTATTTTAACTGATACTTTTGCTTATCTTTTTGGAGTTAAATTTGGAAAACACAAATTAGCACCAACTATTAGCCCTAAAAAAAGTTGAGAAGGAGCAATTGCTGGATTTATTTGCTCAGTTTTAGTTAATTTAGCAATAATTTTAACTTTATATTTTGTTAGTTCAACTCAACAATATGCACCGTTTTATGGATATTTTAAAGTGTTAAATATTTCAAGATCTTGAGTTATTGTGTCTTATATTTTTATAACTATGGCAGTTTCCATTTTATGTCAATTAGGTGACTTATTATTTAGTTGAATCAAAAGAAGCATTAATATTAAAGATTTTTCAAATTTAATTCCAGGACATGGTGGAATACTTGATAGATTAGATTCATTTTACTTTGTATTTTGTGTAATGTTTTTCATAATTTTTATTGGTCTATTTGCTAATCAACTTTAGAATGGAGTTTTTGTATGGATAAAAAAATCAAAAAAGTTTTTGATGTTTTAAATATTGATTTTTCAGAATCTGAATTATCGTATTTTAATAACTCAAATTTAGTAGAGCCTACTAGATTATCAACAAAAAAAACAAAAGCTTATTTTCATATTCAAATAGAAGAATTTTTACCAGTTGAATTACTACAAAAAATAGAAAATAAATTTAAACATAATGATGTGTTTAATATCAAATTAATAATTGATGTTGTTAATAAAGAATCTTTAAATAAACAAATATTGATTGATTATTTAGAATTTATTAAAAACTATAAAGCTGAATCAGGAAATCTTAGTTATTGATCTATGATTGATACTAAGAATTTTGATTATGATCAAACTAACAATTTAATGACATTTACAACTACTTCTAATGAAAGCAAATCTTTTATTTATCCTGAATTAAAATATTGTGTTTCTAAACTGCATCAATTTGGTATTAAAGATATTGATTTTGAAATCAAAGTAAAAGAAATTTCATTAGATATTTTAGAAGAACAAGCTTTACAAGAACTAGAAAAAATAAAAAATCAAGAAGTTGATCAAACACAAAAAACAAACAGAACTTCATCTAAAACTTCTATTGTAAAAAAATCATCTTACAATTCAAATTACAAATATAAACAAAGTTTTGATAAACCTAGTTATGATTCATTATTAGATTTAGAACCAAATGCTCAAAATATCATTATTCATGGAATGGTTATGAATAAAGAGTTTAAAGTTTCAAAAACTGGAAGAAAGATTTTTTATATTGATATAACTGATAACAAATCATCAATTAGATGTGTTTATTTTTCAAAAAGTGAACAAGCGTGTGAATTTGATGATCTAACTGAAGAAGAACTATTACAAGAAAATGTAAAAGAATTAAAACAAGCAAAAATTAATGTATCTGATTGAGTTGCATTACGTGGAAAAACAAGTTATTCAGAATATGATCAAGAACAAGTTTTTTATATAGATAATTTTATAAAAATTGAAAAAGAAAATAATTCTAGAATTGATGATGAACCTGTTAAACGCGTTGAATTACATACTCATACAAAAATGAGTACAATGGATGGGGTTAGTTATGCAAAAGAATATCTTAAATTAGTTAATAAATGAAATTGAAATGCAATAGCTTTTACTGATCACATTAACGTTCAAGCCTTTCCAGATATTTATAGTGAAATAAAATCTATTAACAAATCTAGAGACAAAGACAATCAATTAAAAGCAATTTATGGACTAGAAGCTCAAGTAGTTGATACTGATAAATTATGATATGTTAAAAATGCTAAAGATCAGGATCTAAAAAGTAGTAAAATGGTATTTTTCGACTTAGAAACTACAGGATTGAGTCCTGAAATGGATGAAATTATTGAGTTTGGTGCAGTTATTTATGATTTAAAAACAGGAGAAAGAAAAAGAAGTGATATTCTAATTAAACCTGAAAAACCATTAAAACAATTTACAAAAGAACTAACTAGAATTACTGATGAAATGTTAGAAAATAAACCTTCAATTAAAGAAGCATTTTCTCAAATTTATGAAATTATTAAAGATGGAATTTTAGTTGCTCACAATGCTAATTTCGACTTTAACTTTTTATCAAATTGTGCAATTAAATTAGGATATGACAAATTAACAAATACAGTTATTGATACACTGACAATTTCAAGAGTAGTGTTTGCTGAATTAAAAAATCACAGATTAGGAACAATTGCTAAAAAACTTGGTATTGATTATGATGCTGATGTTGCTCACCGTGCTGATTATGATGCTGATGTTTTAGCTGATGTTTATGATAGATTAATTATTGAAGTTAGAAAAACTCACAACATTAATACTGATACTGATTGAAATAAAATTCATCCGCAACAATTAAGTTTAAATAAAAACTATCACGGAAGATCAGGTTATCATTTAAACATTCTAGCTAAAAATCAAAAAGGTTTAAAAGAGATCTATAAATTAGTTTCAAAATCACATACTAAAACGTTCTTTTCTTCACCTAAAGTTATTAAAAAAGATCTAGAAGAATTTAGAAAAAATAATAATTTATTAATTGGTAGTGGTTGTGTTAATGGTGAGATTTTTGAACTAGCAAGAACTAATACTTTTGATGAATTACATAATGCTATTAAGTTTTATGATTATATAGAAATTCAACCTATTAGTGTTTATAAAAATTTATTACAAGATGATTCATTAGATTTAGATCAATTAAAACACATTATTAAAACAATTATTAAATTTGCAAAACAAGAAAATAAGATTATTGTCGCAACAAGTGATGCTCATTATACAGATCCTGAATTAAAACAAATTAGAGAAGTTTATATTAGTTCTAAAGGTTTAGGTGGAACACGTCACCCATTATTTGATTCAAAAAATAGAGTTAAAGATTTTCCAGATCAACACATAAGAACTACAAAAGAAATGTTAGATGAGTTTAAATGATTAAGTGATGATGAATTTGTTTATCAAATAGTAGTTGAAAACACAAATAAAATAGCTGATATGATTGATGCAAATATCGCTCCTGTTAAAGACGGATTATTCACGCCAAAAATTGATAATGTTGATGAAAAATTAAAAAATAAATGTTATGAAACAGCAAGAGAAATGTATGGAGATAATCTACCTGAAATAGTTGAAAAAAGATTAGAAAAAGAATTAAATTCAATTATTAAACACGGATTTGCAATTGTTTATTGAATTTCTCATTTATTAGTTAAACAGTCATTAGAAGATGGATATTTAGTTGGTTCACGTGGTTCGGTTGGTTCTTCATTTGTAGCAACTACTTCTAAAATTACTGAAGTAAATCCTTTAAAAGCTCATTATAGATGTACTAATTGTAAGTATTCAGATTTTGATACTGATACTCAATATAAATGTGGTTATGATTTACCTGAAAAAAAATGTCCAAAATGTAATCAAAAATTAATTGGAGATGGACACGATATTCCTTTTGAAACTTTCTTAGGTTTTGATGGAGATAAAGTTCCAGATATTGATTTAAACTTTTCAGGAGAATATCAACCAACTGCCCACAACTTTACTAAAAAAATGTTTGGTGAGGATAATGTTTTTAGAGCCGGAACTATATCAACAGTTGCTGAAAAAACTGCCTTTGGTTATGTTAAAGCATTTTATGAAGAAACAAAACAAAATCAAGAACAACCAAGAAAAGTTGAAATTAATCGTTTAGCTAAATTAGCTGAAGGAGTTAAAAGAACAACAGGTCAACACCCTGGTGGAATTATAATTCTACCTAATGAATTTGAGATTGAAGATTTCACTCCTGTAAACTATCCAGCTGATGATACTAGATCAAGTTGAAAAACAACTCACTTCGATTTTCACTCTATTCATGATAACTTATTAAAAATGGATATTTTAGGTCATGTTGATCCAACTGCTTTAAGAATGTTGCGTGATTTAACTGGTGTTGATCCTATTACTGTTCCAACTGATGATAAAAGAGTTTATTCTTTATTTTCAGGTTTAGATGAATTAGAAATAACTTCAGATAAAATAAATGGTGAAATTACAGGAGCTATTGGAATTCCAGAATTTGGAACAGGATTTGTTAGAGGTATGTTAAGAGAAACACAACCTAAAACATTTGCTGATTTAGTTCAAATTTCAGGATTAAGTCACGGTACTGATGTTTGATTAGGAAATGCAAGAGATTTAATTAGAGATGGTAAAGCTAACATTTCAACAGTTATTGGATGTAGAGATGATATCATGGTTTATTTATTAAGTATGGGATTAGATAATTCATTAGCTTTTGTGATTATGGAATCGGTTAGAAAAGGTAAAGGATTAAAAAAAGAATGAGTTGATGTTATGAAAAAACACAACGTGCCAGATTGATATATAGAATCATGTTTAAAAATTAAATATATGTTCCCTAAAGCTCACGCGACTGCTTATGTTTTAATGGCTTATAGAATCGCTTGATATAAAATCTATTATCCAGCTGAATATTATGCAACATTCTTATCAACGCGTGCTGATGCTTTTGATATAGAAACCGCCTTGGGTGGTTATGATGCAGTTTTTGCAAAAGTAAAGCAACACGAACAAAGATTAAAAAATGGTGAAAAAGTATCTAAAAAAGATGAAGATCTTTACATAGTTAATGAAATATTATTAGAAATGTTTGCAAGAAAAATTAAATTTACTAATATTAATTTTGAAAAATCTCAAGCTACAAGATTTATTGTTGATACTTTAGAAGATGGTTCAAAAGTTTTAATACCACCATTTAACATAATTGATTCATTAGGTGAAGCTGTGGCTATGTCAATAATTAGTGCTAGAAACGATAAAAAAATAACTAGTGTTAATGATTTAAAAAATAGAACACAAGTTACTCAAACACAAATTAAATTATTTGAAAAACTTGGTATACTAAATTCATTAGCAAGTGATGAACAATTAGCATTTGAATTTTAAAGGAGTGGAATTATGTCAAATATAAGTGTAAAAGATTTAATGTTAAATAGAAAAAGTGCGAGAGATTTTGATACTACTAAAAAAATATCTGATAAAGATTTAGATGAAATATTAACAGCAACTAGAATGACACCAAGTGCTTTTAATTTAATGAATTTAAGATTATTAGTTATTGATTCAGAATCACAATTAAAATCACAATTAATTCCATTGTTTTATAATCAAAAAAACTTTATTAATGCTGATAAATGTATTTTATTTGTTTCAGATAAATCTAATAAAATTTTAAATCATACTATTGATAAAACTATAAGTTCAATTTTTTCAAAAGAACAAGAAGAAATCGCTGAAAAATTTAGAAACAACGTTGTTAATTCAACAACTATGTTAGCAAAATATAATGAATTAGATAATTGAAGTAAAACAACAGCTCATATTGCAAGTGGAGTTGCTACAGTGGCTGCCGCTAGTTTAAATATTGATTCATGCATTATGGGTGGGTTTAATGCTAATCAATTAAATGAAATATTAATTGAAAATAATTACTTAACTAGTGATGAACAAGTGGTTTTAGCGATGGTTTTAGGTTATGTTAATCCTAATATCATTCCTAAAGCAAAAATAAGAATTGATGAAAAAGAATTCGTTACTTTTGTTAAATAAATTACAGATTAATTTTTATTGAAAAATCATAAAAAAACTATACAATTAATATTGTATTAGAATAAATATATAGCGTAAGCAAGGTGTCTAATACCTTGCTTTGTTTTATTATTGACCTATAGGAGAACTATGAAAAAATTTAGTGTTGTAAAATCAAAAATTCAAGAAATTGTAAATAAAGAATTAGAGAAATTAAATTTAGAAGTTTATCAAATAAACAATCATCGTGAATTTGATGGTGATGTTTTACAAATTCTAGTACAAGATATTTCAAAAGCTAATAAAGGTTTGGATTTTGATACTATAGTTAAAGCTAATGAAGTAGTTTCGGATGCTTTAGATCAATTAAACGAAATTGATGAACCTTATTTATTAGAAGTTGCTAGTGCTGGAATTGAAAAAGAAATTAGAACTTGTCAAGAACTAGAAAAAGCAATAAATGAATATCTATTTGTTCAATTAAATTCTCAACAAAAAAACGTTTTAGAGTTTTCAGGACATTTAGTTAAATATGATTCTGATTCAAATAAATTTGGATTTGAATTCTTTGTAAAAGGTCAAAAAAAGAAAATTGAATTATCATGAGAAGATATTAAATTTGTAAGATACGCAATCAAATTTTAGGAGAAATTATGTTAAGTGGAAATGAATTATTACAAGCAATAAAATTAATAGAACAAGAAAAAAACATAGATAGAGAAGTTATCATTTCAGGTATTAAAGAAGGATTACAAAAAGCTTATGAAAAATTCTTTGATACAGATGCTGTTGTTAGAGTAGATTTTGATCAAACAACTGGAAACATTTCTATGTATCAAGAATTAACAGTTGTTGAAGAAGTTGATGATGATTGATTAGAAGTTTCACTAGATGAAGCTTTAGTTAAAAATCCTGATGTTAAAATTGGTGATGTTATTTTAAAACCTATTGAATTTAATGAAGAATTTTCAAGAATGATAATTAACCAAGTTCGTCAAATTTTCCAACAAAAAATACGTGGTGCTGAAAGAGAAAAAATCTATGAAAAATTCATCAGTTTAGAAGGTGAAATTGTTCAAGCAAAAGTTACAGGTATGAATAAAGAAGGAAGTTATGTTTTAGATATCGAAGGAACTACTTCTTATTTATGAAAAAATAAATCAATTAATAATGAAACTTTTGAAATTGATCAAATCATTGATGTATATATTGAAACAGTAGAAAAAGAAAGTCGTTTATCTCAATTAATTGTTTCAAGAACTAGTCCTAACTTTTTAGCTAAATTACTTGAAAGAGAAGTTCCTGAAGTTAGAATGGGAATAATTGAAATTAAAGCTGTTAGCCGTGAACCTGGAAAACGTGCTAAAGTTGCAGTTGTTTCAACAAATGAAAACATTGAACCAATTGGATCAATTGTTGGAGTTGGTGGATCAAGAATTAACAAAGTAAGTGATGAATTAAAAGGTGAAAAAATAGATGTTGTTAAATGAGATGAAGACATGAAAACGTTTATTATAAACGCAATGTCACCAGTAAAAGTAATATCTGTAAATAATGTAGATGGTGAATATGATATAGTTGTTCCTAACCAACAACTTTCACTAGCTATTGGAAAACAAGGAATAGCTGCTAAATTAATTGCTAATTTAGTTAAAACTAAAGTTAATATTTATTCTTTATCAAATGCTTTAAATGATAATATTGATATTTTATGAAATGGAAACATTACTAAAGAAGAAGTTGAAAATAATATTTTCTCAACAGAAAGAAATGTTGTAAGACAAGCTCAAAACAACAAAATTAGTAACACAAAACCAAATAATATCTCTAAAAAACAAAATCATAAAGAAGACTTTATTGACTTAGAAGCTCTACAAGCTTTCCAAGCTGAAGTTACAAAAGAATTAGCTGAAGAAGAAATTCAAACTGAAATTATAAATGATGATATTAATCTTGAGCAATCAATTTCAGTTTCTCAACCTGTTAGTCAAGAAGTTGAAGAAGTTGAACAAGTTGAAGAAGAACAAGATTCAATTTTCGATCAAGAACCAGATATCGATGAAATTAATGCTAATTTAGAAGCATTTAACGAAGCATTAAATGAATTTGATGATGAAGATATTGATGATGAAGATGACACAATAGAAGATTATGACAAATACTATGAATAGTTCTCATCAAAGTTTAAGAAAAGAAATTGTAACATCTGAAATGCTACCAAAAAAAGACTTAATTAGAGTAGTTAAAAATAAACAAAACGAAGTATTTATCGATCCTACTCAAAAAGCTAATGGTAGAGGTGTTTATATTAAATCTGATCTAAGTCATGTTGAAATTGCAAAGAAAAAAAATTTACTTTCTAAAAGTTTAAGAACTAAAGTTGATCTTGTTATCTATGATCAATTAGAAGAATTTATAAATGCAAAAAAATAAATTATTAAATGCAATTGGAATGGCTTATTCATCAAGAAATTTAACAACTGGATCTAAATTATTAGATCAAATAAAAGAAAATAAAATTGAACTTGTAATTATTTCTTCAGATATGGGATTAAGTCAAAAAAAGAAATTTATAGATAAATGTAATTCTAGAAATATTGAATATATTTCTGATTTGATAACAAAAGAAGAATTATCAAAAGCATGTGGTAAACCGATGGTAGTTGCTGTTGGATTAAAAGATCCTAACTTTATTAAATTAATAAAATCTACACTATAACTTCACAAGAAAGGATGTGTTTATATGGCAAAAAAAGAAAATAAAATTATTAAAAAACAAGAAGCACAAAAACATACCAAAAATATTAAAAAACAATTAAAAGAAGAAGTAAGCACCGGGTTAATTGATGGAGTATTTGTTTTTACTGAAACATTAACTGTAGCTGATTATGCTAGTCAAATTAACAAATCAGTTTCTGATATTTTAAAACACTTTTTCAATCAAGGTATTTTATTAAATCAAAACGCAATGCTAACAGAAGAACAAATGGGAGAACTAAGTTTAGAGTTTGGTTTTGACTTTAAAAAAGAAGCTTCAGTTACTAAAGAAAATATTTTAGAAACTTTATTAGAAGTTGAAGACAAACCTGAAGATCTAAAAGAAAGAGCTCCAATTGTTACTATTATGGGTCACGTTGATCATGGTAAAACAACATTATTAGATTCAATTAAAAATTCAAATGTTGTTGATACTGAAGCTGGAGGAATTACTCAAGCAATTGGTGCTTATCAAATCACTGTAAAAAATGGTAAAAAAATTACATTCATCGATACTCCAGGACACGAAGCATTTACTGAAATGAGAAGTCGTGGAGCTAATGCAACTGACATTGTAGTTTTAATTGTTGCTGCTGATGATGGAGTTATGCCTCAAACTGAAGAAGCTATCGACCACGCTAAATTAGCAAATGTTCCTATTGTAGTTTTTGTTAACAAAATTGATAAGCCAGGTGCAGATCCGAATAGAGTTAAAATCGAATTAATGAATTATGGTTTAGTTGCTGAAGAATATGGTGGAGATATTCCATTTATTGAAGGTTCAGCAAAACAAAAAATTAATTTAGATAAATTAGAAGAAACTATTCTTTTAATCGCTGAATTACAAGGATTAAAAGCTAACCCTAACAAATTTGCTTCTGGAGTTGTTTTAGAAGCTCACTTAGACAAAGCAAAAGGTCCTGTTGCTTCGGTTCTAGTTCAACAAGGAACATTAGAAATGAGAGATATGGTTGTTGCTGGAGCTACATTTGGAGCGATTAAACGTATTGAAGATGAATATAAACACAAAGTATTAAGAGCTGAACCTTCAAAACCAGTTGTGCTTTATGGACTTAACCAAGTTCCAAAAGCTGGAGATAAATTTATCGTTTTACAAGATGAAAAAATGGCTCGTGAAATTGCTGAAGCATATTTTGCAAAACAACAAAACGCAGAAAGACAATCAAGACAAAGTTTTGGACTAGAAGCTATTAAAAAACATATCGATGATGGTGATTTAAAAGCAATTAACTTAATTGTAAAAGCTGACACTCAAGGAAGTGTAGAAGCATTAAAAGGTTCATTATCAAAAATTAATATTGAAGGAGTAAAAATAAATATTGTTAGAGCTTCAGTTGGTGCTATATCATTATCAGATATTAGTTTAGCTACAACTATTAAAGATGGTTTAACGATCGTTTATGGATTTAACGTAAGACCAGATGCTACAGTTAGAAAAAAAGCTGAAGAAGATGGAATTGAAATTAGATTACATAATATTATTTATAAATTAATTGAAGAGCTTGAAGATGCTGCTAAAGGTATTTTAGATCCTAAATTTAAAGAAGTTGTGTTAGGACAAGCTGAAGTAAGAGCGTTATTCAAACACTCAGACATTGGAACTATTGGTGGATTTTATGTAACTGATGGAGTTATTCCAAGAAATGCAAAAATTCGTGTTTTAAGAAATGGTGTTGTTGTTTATGATGGAGAAATTAACTCATTAAAACACGCAAAAGAAGACACTAAAGAAGTAAAACAAGGATTTGAAGGTGGATTAACTATTAAAAACTTTAACGACATCAAAGAAGGAGATGTCTTTGAAACTTATAAATTAGAGCAAATTAAATAGATAATATTTTTAAAGATATGTTATGTATTTACATTTAGTAAGTAAAATATTATTATATGTGCATTAAAAAAAGAAAGGAAATAACTTATGAACGAACAAATGACAAACGAACAAATGACAAACGAACAAATGATGTTTGAACAATTCAAATCTAAAAAACCAAAAAAAATATCAGATCTTTATAAAACAGGAGTAATGCTTAGTTTAATTTTAGGATGCTTTGGATCACTAGGTGGAATAATTTATATTATTACTACAATACCTATCTTGTTAGATCTTGCTACAACTCCAGATATTGATCCGGCTTTAACATCAGCTAAAATATTTCCAGTAGTTATTATTGCATTCTTTTCTGTTGCGTTTATACCATATATAATTCTGGTTGCATTAGGTTTAAAATCACTAAAACAAAAAACATATAAATATAGAGTAATTATGAGTGTTCTATCAATTATGTTTGGATTGCTTTTAGGTATTATTGCTGGAGTGTTAATGTTAGTAGCTGAACGCGATAACAATTAATTAAAAGGAGAAAAATGTTAGATAATAAAACATTATTATGATTAAGTGAAAAACAAACTAAATTAGATTCATATATTTCTAATAAAAAACAATTTATTGTTGATGATGAAATATTGAATAAAAAAATTATTGCTTTTCTAGTTGAATTAGGTGAATATGCTAATGAAGAGAGAGTATTTAAATACTGATCAAACAAAAAAGAAGCAGAATTATCAGTTCAATTAGATGAATATATTGATTGTATTCACTTTTTAATAAGTATCGGAAATCAAATGAATTATGATTTTAATAAATTTGAATATCAAAATTTAATGTTTAAAAACAATATAGATGCTTATTTTAATATAGTTAATAAATTAGCTAATTTTATAAATAATAAAAATCAAACAACATATGCTGATTTATTAAATTCATTTTTAAATATTTGCTCTGTTAAAAATTACAGTCAAAAAGAAATAATGGATGCTTATAATATTAAAAATGAAATTAATTTCAAAAGACAAGATAATAATTATTAGAAGGTAAACTTTATGGAAAAAATAACTTCTACAACAAATCCAAAAATTAAAGATATTTTAAAACTTAAAGACACTAAACACCGTAATAGTAAAAAACTATTTATAGTTGAAGGTTTTCATATGGTTTTAGAAGCTTATAATCATAAGATTATCAAAACTTTACTAGCAACAGAAAAAGCATTAAGTGTTTTAAAAGATGAAATACCTAATATTGATGAAGTAATTGAAATATCATCAAATGTAGCTAAAAAACTTAGTGACACAACAACAAGTCAAGAAGTTTTTGCAGTATGTAGTATGGATGAAGATCCAATAATTGATTTAGAAAATGATATTTTATTATTAGATCACGTTCAAGATCCGGGTAATTTAGGAACATTAATTAGAAGTGCAGCAAGTTTTAATTTTAAAACTATTATAGCTTCACCAAATAGTGCAGGATTTTATAATCAAAAAGTGTTGCGTTCAACTCAAGGTAACTTATTTAAAGTAAATTTATTTAATGAATACTTAATTAAAGTTATTAACATATTACATGAAAATAATTACATTATAGTTGGAACATCACTTCATCATAATGCAAAACCATTGCAAAAAATCAAATTCGATTCAGATGATAAATATGCATTAATTATTGGAAATGAATCTAAAGGGATAAGTCCTGAACTTTTAAACTTAATTGATGTTAATGTTAAAATTGAAATGCAAGAAGATGTAGATAGCTTAAACGCTGCTGTTGCTGGTTCAATTATCATGTATGAAATTAATAACGCTAAATAATTCAACTCATTAGAGTTGTTTTTTATTTAAATAAATAGATATAGAAATATAAAGCAAAACTTTTTATATAATTTTATATAAGAGAACGGAGGATGTTTATGTATAAATTTAAAACACTTATTAATGGTGAGTTATTTGAAAATAATAAAGAATTAGAAATAATTAACCCTGTTGATAATTCTATTGCTGGAACTGTTCCTAGTTTAACAAAACAAGACATAGATAATGCTTTTAAAAGTGCTAAACAAGCTCAAAAACAATGAGAAGAAACTGATTTAGATAAAAGAATTGAAATTCTAAATAAATGAAAAGATTTAATTAATGAAAATAAAGAAGAATTAGCTCAAATCATTATGAGTGAAATTGCTAAACCTTATAAAGAATGTTTAACTGAAGTAATTAGAAGTGTTGAATATATAGATCAAACTTTTATAGAAGTTAAACAATTAAAAACTTTAATTATTGATGGCGCTAAATATGGCGCTAAAAATAAAATTGGTACATTTATGAGAGTTGCAAAAGGAGTTGGAGTAGCAATTAGTCCTTTTAACTATCCAATCAATTTATCATTAGCAAAAATCATTCCAGCATTAGTTACAGGAAATACTTTAGTTTTTAAACCCGCCACTCAAGGAAGTTTAATTGGAGCTAAACTAGGTGAACTAGCATATAAAGCAAATCTACCTAAAGGAATCTTTAATGTCGTTACAGGACGTGGTCGTGAGATTGGTGATGAAATAATTACAAATAAATTAGCTGATTTTATTTCATTTACAGGAAGTGTTGAAGTAGGTAAAAGATTACTTGAAATTAGTTCAACAAAAGATGTTGTTTTAGAACTAGGTGGAAAAGATCCGGCTATTGTTTTAGATGATTATGATCTAGAAAAATATGCAAAAGAAATAGTTTCAGGTGCTTTTAGTTATTCTGGTCAAAGATGTACAGCAATTAAAAGAGTTATTACAACAGATGAAATTGCTGATAAATTAATTGATATTTTAAAAACTAAGATTGAAAAATTAACTGTAGGTTTACCTAAAGATAACGTTGATATTACTTGCTTAATAGATAATAAGTCTGCTGATTTTGTTTGAGATTTAATTAATGATGCTAAAAATAAAGGTGCAAAAATTATAACTGGAGATAAAAGAGAAAATAATTTAATCTATCCTACACTTGTTGATCATGTAACAACTGATATGAAATTAGCATGAGAAGAACCTTTTGGTCCAGTTTTACCTATTATTAGAATTAATTCAATTGATGAAATGATTAAAGTTGCAAATGACTCTAATTTCGGACTACAAGCAAGTATTTATTCAAATAATTTAGATAAAGCTTTAAAAATAGCTAATAAACTTGAAGTAGGAACTGTAAATATTAATGGTAAATCTCAACGTGGTCCTGATGTATTTCCTTTCTTAGGAGTTAAATATTCTGGATTTGGTGTTCAAGGTATAGTTGATACATTGTTATTTTCAACAAGATATAAAGGTATTGTTATAAATAATTAGTATTTAAGCTATATTTAATATATTATTTAAGTCTTTCTGAAGTGCTCAGAAGACTTATTTTTTTATAATTTGAAAAATTTTAAAATTTTTTAAAAAAACACTTGTATTAATAAAATAATAAAGATATACTTATTTTTGTCGTTAAGAGATAAAGAAAAAACGATACGATCTTTGAAAACTAAATAGAACAAATTATTGTACAAATCTTGTCAAAAAGATGAATTTGAGTAATACAAAATACTTATATTAAAACAATAATAAAATAGTCAGAATCTAACTTAATTTATAAAACAATTTTAAAATGAGAGTTTGATCCTGGCTCAGGATAAACGCTGGCGGCATGCCTAATACATGCAAGTCGAACGGGGGTGCTTGCACCCCAGTGGCGAACGGGTGAGTAACACGTATCTAACCTACCTCATAGCGGGGGATAACTTTTGGAAACGAAAGATAATACCGCATGTGAATCTTATTATCGCATGAGAAAAGATTGAAAGGACCGTTTGGTTCACTATGAGATGGGGATGCGGCGTATTAGCTAGTAGGTGAGGTAATGGCTCACCTAGGCGATGATACGTAGCCGAACTGAGAGGTTGATCGGCCACATTGGGACTGAGATACGGCCCAGACTCCTACGGGAGGCAGCAGTAGGGAATTTTTCACAATGGACGAAAGTCTGATGAAGCAATGCCGCGTGAGCGATGACGGCCTTCGGGTTGTAAAGCTCTGTTGTAAGGGAAGAAAAAATAGAGTAGGAAATGCCTCTATATTGACGGTACCTTACCAGAAAGCCACGGCTAACTATGTGCCAGCAGCCGCGGTAATACATAGGTGGCAAGCGTTATCCGGATTTATTGGGCGTATAGGGTGCGTAGGCGGTTTTGCAAGTTTGAGGTTAAAGCCCGGAGCTCAACTCCGGTTCGCCTTGAAAACTGCATTACTAGAATGCAAGAGAGGTAAGCGGAATTCCATGTGTAGCGGTGAAATGCGTAGATATATGGAAGAACACCTGTGGCGAAAGCGGCTTACTGGCTTGTTATTGACGCTGAGGCACGAAAGCGTGGGGAGCAAATAGGATTAGATACCCTAGTAGTCCACGCCGTAAACGATGAGTACTAGGTGTTGGGATTATCTCAGCGCCGCAGCTAACGCATTAAGTACTCCGCCTGAGTAGTATGCTCGCAAGAGTGAAACTCAAAGGAATTGACGGGGACCCGCACAAGTGGTGGAGCATGTGGTTTAATTCGAAGCAACACGAAGAACCTTACCAGGGCTTGACATCCAGTGCAAAGCTATAGAGATATAGTGGAGGTTAACATTGAGACAGGTGGTGCATGGTTGTCGTCAGTTCGTGCCGTGAGGTGTTGGGTTAAGTCCCGCAACGAACGCAACCCTTGTCGTTAGTTACTAACATTAAGTTGAGGACTCTAACGAGACTGCTAGTGTAAGCTAGAGGAAGGTGGGGATGACGTCAAATCATCATGCCCCTTATGTCCTGGGCTACACACGTGCTACAATGGCTGGTACAAAGAGTCGCAATCTCGCGAGGGGGAGCTAATCTCAAAAAGCCAGTCTCAGTTCGGATTGAAGTCTGCAACTCGACTTCATGAAGCCGGAATCACTAGTAATCGCGAATCAGCTATGTCGCGGTGAATACGTTCTCGGGTCTTGTACACACCGCCCGTCACACCACGAGAGTTGGTAATACCAGAAGTGGGTAGCTTAACCGCAAGGAGAGCGCCTCCCAAGGTAGGACTGGCGATTGGGGTGAAGTCGTAACAAGGTATCCGTACGGGAACGTGCGGATGGATCACCTCCTTTCTATGGAGATAAAACATTTATTATTGACTATTTTAGTTCTATTTAGTTTTCAGGGATTGTATAAATCTCTGAAAATGATTGTTCTTTGAAAACTGAATATTAGATGAAATGCAATTTTCTGATTATAACAACATATAATTAGATAATTATTACGAAATTATTCGTAATGACATCAAAACAATTAACTAAAATTAATTGAGTTACAAATTGCTAGAAAGATTTTCTAAAAAAATAGTAAGGGCATATGGTGAATGCCTTGGAAAATGGAGCCGAAGAAGGACGTGATTACCTGCGAAAAGTCTGGGGGAGCTGGAAGTAAGCTGCGATCCCGGAATGTCCGAATGGGGAAACCTAACATGATTTATCTCATGTTATCTATAAGTGAATACATAGCTTATAAGAAGGGAACCTAGGGAACTGAAACATCTTAGTACCTAGAGGAAAAGAAAATAATAATGATTCTGTTAGTAGTGGCGAGCGAACGCGGAACAGGCCAAACCGCTCTACGGGGCGGGGTTGTAGGACTTTTGTTAGAGTTACAAAGTTATTGTATAGTAGAAGCTATTGGGAAGTAGCGGCATAGAGGGTGATACCCCCGTATACGAAATGCAATGACCTCGAGAAAGTATCCTGAGTACGGCGAAACACGTGAAATTTTGTCGGAATCTGCCAAGACCACTTGGTAAGCCTAAATACTACCATTTTACCGATAGTGAACCAGTACCGTGAGGGAAAGGTGAAAAGCACCCCGAGAGGGGAGTGAAAGAGATCCTGAAACCATATGCTTACAAGAAGGTAGAGCCCGTTAATGGGTGATACCGTGCTTTTTGTAGAAAGAGCCGGCGAGTTACTATTGCATGCGAGGTTAAGTCGATATAGATGGAGCCGTAGTGAAAGCGAGCCTTAATAGGGCGTTTAGTATGTAGTAGTAGACACGAAACCGGGTGATCTAGCCATGAGCAGGTTGAAGTTAGGGTAAAACCTAATGGAGGACCGAACCAGTATTCGTTGAAAAGACTTTGGATGACTTGTGGCTAGCGGTGAAATTCCAATCGAACCCGGAGATAGCTAGTTCTCCCCGATATATCTTTAAGGATAGCGTTATGTGAATTGTTGTGGAGGTAGAGCACTGAATCTATGATGGCTGCACCTAGCGGTACTGATTAGAATTAAACTCCGAATGCCATAACTTGTGCATAGCAGTCAGAACATGGGTGATAAGGTCCATGCTCGTGAGGGAAACAGCCCAGATCGTCAGCTAAGGTCCCTAAGTGTAAACTAAGTGTGTAAGGATGTGGAACTGCACAGACAGCTAGGATGTTGGCTTAGAAGCAGCCATCATTTAAAGAGTGCGTAACAGCTCACTAGTCGAGTGATTCTGCGCCGAAAATGTACCGGGGCTTAAGTTTACCACCGAAGCTACGGATTGTACGCAAGTACAGTGGTAGGGGAGCGTTCCAAGGGCGATGAAGTCAGACCGTAAGGACTGGTGGAGCGCTTGGAAGTGATTATGCCGGCATGAGTAACGTTTGGAAGTGAGAATCTTCCATGCCGTTTGACCAAGGTTTCCTGGGCAAGGTTCGTCCACCCAGGGTTAGTCAGGACCTAAGGCGAGGCCGACAGGCGTAGTCGATGGACAACAGGTTGATATTCCTGTACCAGTTAATTAGTGATGGAGTGACGGAGAAGGATAGTATATCCCGGGCGCTGGTTGTCCCGGGCTAAGCACAAAGACGGCAACATTGGCAAATCCGTGTTGTATTAACGTTGAAGTGTGATGGGGAGTGAACGGTTCGCCTAGTAACGAAGTATATGACTCCACGCTTCCAAGAAAAGCTTCTAACATTAATAATTAACTGCCTGTACCTAGAACGAACACACGTGGTCAAGGAGAAAATCCTAAGGCAAGCGAGATAACTGTAGCTAAGGAACTCTGCAAAATAACTCCGTAACTTCGGAAGAAGGAGTGCTCATCTTTGATGAGCCGCAGTGAAGAGGGAGGGGCAACTGTTTAACAAAAACACAGCTCTCTGCTAAGTCGCAAGACGATGTATAGGGGGTGACACCTGCCCAGTGCCGGAAGGTTAAGAGGAGAAGTCAGCGCAAGCGAAGCTTTGAATTGAAGCCCCGGTGAACGGCGGCCGTAACTATAACGGTCCTAAGGTAGCGAAATTCCTTGTCAGGTAAATTCTGACCCGCACGAAAGGTGTAATGATCCCTTCGCTGTCTCGGCTGCAGACTCGGTGAAATTTTAGTACCGGTGAAGATGCCGGTTACCCGCAACTAGACGGAAAGACCCCGTGGAGCTTTACTATAACTTGATATTGAAATTTGGTGTAACGTGTAGAGGATAGGTGGGAGACTATGAGACCAGGACGCCAGTACTGGTGGAGTCAACCTTGGAATACCACCCTCGTTACATTGGATTTCTAACTTCGACCCGTTATCCGGGTTAAGGACAGTGTCTGGTGGGTAGTTTGACTGGGGCGGTCGCCTCCCAAAAAGTAACGGAGGCGCTCAAAGGTATCCTCAGTATGGTTGGAAATCATACATAGAGCGCAAAGGTAGAAGGATGCTTAACTGCGAGACTTACAAGTCGAACAGATACGAAAGTAGGACTTAGTGATCCGGCGGTCCCGAGTGGAAGGGCCGTCGCTCAACGGATAAAAGTTACCCCGGGGATAACAGGCTTATCTCCCCCAAGAGTTCACATCGACGGGGAGGTTTGGCACCTCGATGTCGGCTCATCGCATCCTGGAGCTGTAGTCGGTTCCAAGGGTTGGGCTGTTCGCCCATTAAAGCGGTACGCGAGCTGGGTTCAGAACGTCGTGAGACAGTTTGGTCCCTATCTGTTGTGGGCGTAGGAAAATTGAAGAGAGCTGTTCCTAGTACGAGAGGACCGGAATGGACGCACCCCTGGTGCTCCTGTTGTCACGCCAGTGGCATAGCAGGGTAGCTATGTGCGGACAGGATAATCGCTGAAGGCATCTAAGCGAGAAGCCCCCTTTAAGATGAATTTTCCCATTCGTAAGATGTAAGATCCCATGTAGACCACATGGTTGATAGGATGGATGTGTAAGCGCTGTGAGGCGTTAAGCTAACCATTACTAATAGATCGAGTGAATTTTTAGAAAATGCAATTTATAACAATACATTTCAAGCTAGTATTCAGTTTTCAAAGAACAATCCAAAAAACTAATCTGGTGGTTATAGCATAGAGGTCACACCTGTTACCATGCCGAACACAGAAGTTAAGCTCTATTACGGTGAAAATATTGCGTTAGCGAGAAGATAGCGAGTTGCCAGTTTAATTAAGAACCTTATGGTTCTTTTTTGTTATTTATAAAAAAATAAAATATAATTATCTTTAAAATAGTTGTGATAAATTATAATTAGAATGATATGAAAGAAGGTGTTTTTAAATATGAGAAATATAATAAAAAGTTATTTAAAAACTTTCTTTCAAAAAAATTTCGTAACTACTTTTGGTATTTTGTTTTTTATTATAATGTTGTCAACTGTAATTTTAGGAATGTTATCAACACCATTACAATTAAATTCGAAAATAAATCAATTATCAAAAACTAATATTTCATATAATTCATTAATTAGAAGTGAAAATATGACTTATAGTCCTGAATTTACTTACAATTATTTTTATTTAAATGAACAATTTGAAAAAGAAAATAGAGATAAAGAAATTAATAATGTTTTATCAGATCGTTATATAGAAGCTATTAATAGTGAAATTGAGCAAAATTTTGATAAAAAAGATTTACCTGAAAGAAATGATAATAATAGATATATTTTAGATTTAACTTCAGAAAAAGACATAATTATTGCAAACTATATAAGTGATTTGATTAACAGTGATTTACAAAAATATAGAAGTGGTGCTTTATTAAAAAGTACGGCTTTTATAGAAAAAGCTAACGAAAGAAATGATTTTAATCTTAGAAATGTAGTAAATGAAATTGCAAAAAGGTTACTTAGAAATTTTGTTAAAAATAATGTTTTTAATAAATTAAATATAGAATTTGAAAATGGTATTCCTAAAATAGAGCCAGGTTCTTTTAACGTTGATAATTTAAAACTAGAAAGTAAAGATTTAAGTTTTCTTATATCTGAAGCTTATAGAGCTTATTCAAAAATTGACAATTTATTTTTAATGAACGGTATAAAATCAATTGATAAGAATCAGATAAAAAATGATATTCTTGAAATTAGAGAATTAATAAAAAAAAGAGACATAATTAAATTATTCAATTATATTCAAAACAAGTTTAGACAAATATCAAAAGATATTAATGAAAAGAAAAAAGAAGTATATCTACCAACATTTGATATGTTTTCTGAACAGTATGAAAACAAAATTTTATCTGTAAACGATCATGACGATAGAGTTTATTTAATTAATAAAATAATCAGCAAACATTCTGATAAATATTCAGTTCAAACTACTAAAAGCTTTACTTTAAATGAACAACAAGTTGGTCAATTATTACCAATAAAAACATTACAACTAACATCTGATATTGAACAGTTTAAAGAAACAAATCGATATTTTAACCAAGTTCAGTTAGATAATAAAAATTATAATCATTCAACATTTGCTAAGAAATGAGAACATGATATTGATTATAATAAAGTTCTGACTCCAGAAATAGTTATTTCTTCAGCTTTTGCAAAAGCTAATGATATAAATTTAAATGATATTTTTTCAATTCCTTCTTCAAATAAAGCAGATCTTTTGATGCCATTTATCGATAAAAAAGATGCATTTTATTTAACATCATTAAAAGCTAAAGTTGTTGGTATAGGTTCAACTTTTGATGATATTTCATCTAAAAATTCTGCTTTTGATTTTTTCCAAGAAAAACCAACATTTGTAATTGGATATGCAAATAATAATTTCATTAATCAAATGAGAGAATCTAGATGAAACTTTTCAACAGAAAAGGATTCATCTTATGATGTTTTATTTAAAATTAAAAATTTAAATAACAATAAATCATTAACTGCTGAAGAATGTTTTAAAGAAATTATTTTTAATAGCAATTCAAACAAAGGAATAAAAACAGCATTTTTTGATAAATCTTTCCCTCCTTATGTTGAATGAAATTTTTCAAGAGTTGCAAAAGATATTAACTCAATTAGAGTTCAAGTTATTATTTATATGGTTTTAGGAGTAACTGTTCTAATTCTAGCTTTTATATTTATTAACTTTGCTTTAAGAAAAGAAATGAATGAAACTAGAAGACAGTTAGGAATATTTAAATCATTTGGATATAAAGTTATAGAACTTTCTTGAATATTTGCTTTAAAAACCTGAATAACAATCTTTTTAGGAATCTTTTTAGGATATCTATTATCAATTCCTATTCAAAACAACTTAGCTTCTAACTTTGTAAGTTCGGTAACATTTGTCTTTAGCAGAGTTTATTTTTCACCAGGTTTATTCTTTAACTTATTTGCATTAATTCCATTGATATTCTTGTTCTTATCTTATGCATTAACTATTTTATATATAAGAGAACCGGTTTTATCATTGATGAATAATGCTAAAAGAATTAAAAGAAGAATTAAAAGTGGTTGATTCTCTAACATGCTTTCTAAAAGAAATATCGGATTTAACTATAGAATGAGATTATCATTTATTAAAACTTCAATTGGTAAATTCACAATAGTTCAATGCTTGTTTGTTTTTGCTTCTTTATCATATTCATTATTGTTTGGAGCTCAAACTATTTTAACTCAATCAATTAATCAAGGTTTAGCAGAAATAAAATCAAGCGTTGATCATAGATGAACATGAAAAAATAACAGAGATATTGATATAACTTCAAAAGATGGTAAATATGATTTTTCAAAAAATAATTCTGATAACCGAGAACAATTAAAATATCACGACTTAGATAAAAAAACAGTTAATCAATGATTAAATGAACAAACGGACCAATCTGATTCAAGATATAGAGTTGAGTTATTATTTAGATTATTAAATAATACTTATAAGAGTGAAGAAAAAGATAAATTATCTATATTACTTCCATTAGAATATGCTAAAAAACGTTTATCACCATTCTTGCAAAACAATCAAAAAGAAGCTATTTCTGAAAAAGATAACGATCCAGTTTTAAAAAATAAAAAATACTTCTTAAATGTGCTTTCGACTTTTAATTTATTTAATAATAATGAAAAATGAAAATCATTATTAAGACTTATTGAAGCAAATGGAAATATCGATGAGAAATTAATAGACTTTAAGGACGATAAAAATATATTCTTTAATTTTGATGAACCTAATTTAGAAAATATGTCTAAAACTTTTGTTGGATTAGAATCAATTCAAGACAAAAAACATAATAGTTTGTTCTTATCTTCTATTTCAAAAACATTTTCTTACAAATTAGCTCAAACTTATGCACTATTTAAAGTGTTTTACAATTATAAAATAGATAAAAATATTCCTGATAAAGAAAAAAATATCTCTAAGTACTGAGATGAAGTTAATGAAAATGATAAATTACTAAAACAATTTGATCCTGATGATCAAAAATATTGAACTATTGGATCAAACCCACTAGTAAAAGAAATACAAGAATTAGTTAAACAACAACCAGGACTTCTTCCTATTTCAGTTAACTCATTGATTGGATCAAATAACTTATCAAATGCCAGTCAAAACGTAATGTTTATGTCTTTAATTCTTGATAAACTTAAAGAAAATTACTCAAACAACCCTGTGTTAACATTTAACCAGTTATTATATGACAAAAATACTGATTTATTAGCATCATCTGTATTTGCTAAATTTGTTGAAGATCCTGGATTATTAAGATTGAATTTATTTGAAATGAATAACAATAGATTTGCTGATGTTAGAAAGTTCTTAAATTTCGAAGGTATAACTGAAGAACAATTTGAAAAAGTTTCAGATCAGAATTTAGTATATATTGACCCTGAAACGAAAGAAAAATTACCAATGTTTAACACAATAGTACCTTATTATTATGCTAAATCTAATGGTTATGGTATTGATAGTAAGATTAAACTAGAAACTAAAACTTCTATCGCTAGAAAATTTGTTTTAAATATTGTAGGTATTAATAAGTCAATTACTTTATCACTTTCAAAAGTTCCTGATCTTGTTTTAGATTACAAAGTGTTTGCTTCAAAAATGTTTACAGATACTTTATATGATAAAAACACCGATAGTCCAAAACATTTTACAACTTTATGATCAACACACAAATTATTGGATGGAGAATTTGACTTACAAAATGTTGAAGATTCATTCAACTCATTTAAATATAAAGAAAGAAATATTTCATTAGATATTAAAGATAAAACACCAGTATTTTTATCACTATTCAGTTCGATGTTTGATGAAATTAATGACTTTATTAGTTTTTATAGAAATATCGATACTCAAATTGATGTTTATAATACTTCAAACCCAACACCTGGTAAAAACTCAAGATTAAATTCTAAATTATTTTCATATAACTTAGGAAAACAAGGTATTGAAAAAGTATTAAAAATTATGCATCGAATCATGGCTATATTTATTGTGTTAACTACTTTCTTATTAGTAATTATTTTAGTAGTAATTATGAATATAGTTGTTGGAGAATCTAAAAAGACAATACTAGTACTAAGAGCTATAGGATATAAAGATTTTGAAGTTAACTGAATTGTTATGGGAAGTTATGTAATAGGTGCATTTATTTCATTTATTCTTGCTTATTCGTTATCAAACGCTATTTGATTATCACTCTTATACTATGTAAGTTATAAATGACATATTTATATTTTCTTACCATTTGAAGTTCAATATTTATTTATAACATTCTTTATTATTGCATTTATTCTATTTATTGGTTGATTCTTCTCAAACCAACAAGTTAAAAAAACACCATTAACTCAAGCTACTCAAGCTGAATAAAAGTATGTCATTAATTGACATATTTTTTTGTTAATTTTAATTTAAAATATAACTATAAACACAAAGGAGTTAATATGATAGATTACAATAAAATTTCAAATGAATTTTGTAATAAATTTATTAGTAAAAATATTAAAACTAAATACAACAATATATCTATCAATTGAAGTTTTGAACCATATCCAGACATAATTTCAAAACCTAATTTTATAACTTATTTACAATCTAGTAGTAAATTAAAATTTTCATTTTTAATGATTGAAAGTATTGAAAATAAAATTGATCAATTAAGAGAATTATTTAATAAAACTAATAAAGCTTGTCAAACTTATTTATCTGAAACTCAAGATGATCAATTTTGTCAAATCCAGTACAATAAATTTTTATTAAATTGTTATTCAACTTTAAAAGAATTTATAAACGAAAGCTTAATTAAATGAATATTTTGCGATGCATTAAAAGAAAATTGAGTTGAATTCAACAAACAATATAATCATGATTATATGTATGATTATCAATTTTTAAAACTTGAACTTTCATTTCAAAAAAACTTATTTAATATTTTAAAATTTATTAGTAAAAAATTAAAAAATGATTATACTTTTAAACTTTTAATTGATGCTTATGTAATTGATTTAGAAGAAAAACAAAACTCATTAATTAGAATTAAAAATGAACTTAAAACAATATAAAAAATACTTCAATAGCAAAACGATATAAAAAACAGTAAAAAAATAGTAAAATATTACTAATTGTCTTTATGTAGAAAGTGTGTGATTGTGTGTTAAAACAAACTCAAGAAATTTTAAATAATTTCAACTTAAAAATAGAACAAGCTAATGATCTAAAATCAATTGAAGAAGTAAAAAAAGAATTTTTAGGTAAAAACTCACCTTTAAATTCAATTTTAAAATCAATTAAAGATATAAGTAAAGAAGAAAAACAAGAAATAGGAAAACTAGCAAATGAAATTAGAAGTGAAATCATTTCTAAAATAGAAACAAAATCTCAACAACTTAAAAAAGCAGCTTTATTAGAACAATTAGAAAAAGAAAAAATAGATGTAAGTTTAAATTCTAATAATTTTAAATTCGGTACAAAACATCCATTAAATATAGTTATTGAAGAAATTAGTGATATTTTTACTGAAATTGGTTATGAAATGGTTAGTGGTACTGAAATTGAAGAAGATTTTTACAACTTCCAATTATTAAATTTACCTTTAGGTCATCCAGCAAGAGATATGCAAGATACTTTCTATTTAAATCAAAGTACAGTGTTAAGAACTCATTGTACAAACATGACTTCTAGAATGTTATCTAAACTTGCAGAAAGTAAAACTGATGATAAAAACTTAGCAATTATTAGTTATGGTAATGTTTATAGACGTGATGATGATGATGCAACTCACTCTCACCAATTTATGCAAATCGATGGATTTATGGTTGGAGAAAAAATTAGTTTTGCTAACTTAAAATGAATTTTAAAATATATGTGTCAAAGATTGTTTGATAAATCAGTAACAATTAGAATGCGTCCTAGTTATTTCCCTTTCACCGAGCCTAGTGTTGAAGTTGATATAAGTTGTTTTAAATGTAAATCAACAGGTTGTGCAATTTGTAAATATTCTGGATGAATTGAAATTTTAGGTGCTGGAATGATTAACCAACAAGTTATGCAACTAAATGGATTAGATCCTACAACTACAACAGGATTAGCATTTGGAATAGGTATCGAAAGAATTTGTATGCTTAAATTCGGTATTTCAAATATTCGTGATTTTTATGAAAACAATGTTAAATTCTTAGATCAATTTTTATTTTATTCAGAATAGGAGGAACATAAAGTGATTATTACAAGAAAATGATTAGAACAATTTTTAAATTTAAATGATATTTCAAATGATCAAATTAGTGTTGCTCTTAACTCTTTAGGATTTGAAGTTGAACAAACTGTTGATTTTAATAATCTAAATTCTGAGTTATTAGTAGGATATGTTGAAGAATCAGTTAAAGTTCCAGACACACATTTAAAAAGTAACAAAATTAAAATCAACAAAAACAAAACATTAGATATCATATGTGGTGCTGAAAATATTGATAAAGATCAATACGTTATTGTAGCTCCAGTTGGATCAACTATTAGTAATGGATTAACATTAACTGAAAGAGAAATTAGAGGCCATCTTTCTCAAGGAATGGTTTGTGCATTAAATGAGATTGGAATTCCTACTAGTTCTTTAACTGAATTTGAATCTAAAAATATTTACAACATTAATTTAGATAATATTGATTTAAATTCCAGATTAACTCAATCAGCAAAACAACTTATTAATTTAGATGATTACATATGAGAAGTTGATTTAACTTTAAATAGAAGTGATTGTTTAGCTAGTTTTCAATTATTAAAAGAAATAGCTAATTACTTTAATTTAGAAATTAATAACTTAAATAACAACTTTAATAACTTTGAAAAAAATGATTCAAAATTAACAATTAAAGTTAATGAAGATATTAAAGACTTAGTTAAAACTATAGCCTTTTCTGAATACCAATTAAATGATTTAGTTAAATTAAATTCAAAAGATGATATTTGATTAAAATTAAATAACACTAAAACTAGTGATTCAATTATAGAAAATTTAGCTTTAAAAACAGCTATTCAAACTGCTCAATCTTTAATTGTTATTGATAAAGATAAATTATTAAAAAATAACAATTTAGAATTAAAAGAAATCACTAGAGAAGATAATAGTAAAGTTTTAGCATTAACTTTAAAAAATGAATTAGTTAATATTATAGGTTTAGAAGTTGAAGAGAAATTTAGAGTTGATAATAACACTAAAAATATTATTGTTTTAATGTTAAATATCGATACTGTTTTTATGAGAAACCAACAAAAAATATTAAACACTTCAACAATTGCTCTACAAAGATATATAAAACCAATCAATCCTAACTTATTTGAATTAGCTAATCTAACTTTTGCAAATGAATTAGAAAAATACAACTTAATCCAAAAAGCAACTCAAGTTGTTGAAGTTAAAAAAACATTCACAAACAATACTAGATTTGATGTTAAATTACAAAAAATTAATGATCTATTAGGAGTAAATTTAACTGTTGAACAAATTAAATCATTATTTAGAACTTTAGATTTTAATGTTTTTGTTGAAGATGATAATTTAACTTTTGATATTGATGTTAATAGAGTTGATATTTATTCAGTTAATGATATTTGTGAAGAAATTGCTAGATTATATGGATATGATAATATCGTTGAACAACCAATTAATTTTAAAACTATACAAAAAGCTAAAAATATTGATTTAAAATTAGAAAATAAATTAATTAATTATTTAATTGGATTAGGATTTAACAACACTAAAACTTATTCATTAGAAAACTTTGAATCAACAAGTCACTGAAACTTATTTGATATTAAAGATTTAATAACTTTAGAAAAACCTTTATCAAAATTACGTGACACTTATAGAACTAATTTAAGCAAATCTCTAATTGATGTAGCTATTTATAATTCAGTAAATAATAATAAACAATTAAAACTATTTGAAATAGCTGATATTTATGCATTTAATAATTTTAAACAAAGAAATTTAGTCTTTTTAACAACTTCAAATATTTATCAAGATAATTTATCAAATAATCAAATCAATGCTGATTTTTACTACAATAAATCTATTTTAGAAGCTATTTTTAAACTTTATAATTTAGATTGAAATAAATTAGATTATCAAGTTAATAATGATGTTATAGATGAAATTCATCCATTTATTAATGCAACTATTAAATATGATGATCAACTATTAGGATTTATTTATAGACTAAACCTGGGTTGAGAAAAAAGTAAAAAAATTGATAAAACAATTGTTGTCGAAATTAACTTAGATAAATTAAATCAAGTATCAAATAAACAAATTCAAATTAAAGAATTATCAAAATTCCAAAGTTCAAAACGTGATTTTTCTATCGAATTAAATAATGATATTAAATACAGTGATGTGATTAAAAAAATATTAGATGGTGCAAATTACATTACTAATGTTGAAGTTATTGATCAATATATTGATGAAAAATTAGAACAATCAAATAAAAAATCTTTAACTATACAAATTACTTTTAACAGTTTAGATCACCAATTAACAGAACAAGAAATCAATGATCAATCTCAAGTTATTATTAATAATTTAAACAATTTAAATATAACAATAAGATAATGAAATTAAGTTTTACAAAACAACAATTATCTAAAAATAAACACCAAGAATTAAAAGGTGATTTAGATAACTTAACTGATGTAGTTTGTACTAATTCATTAGTTAAATCTATTGATTATGTTAACTTTGATATTGATCTAGATTATATTGAATCTATTCAATCTGTTAGAGCAACTGGAGTTATTAACTATACTCTAACTGCAATTGATGCAAGAACTGGAAAAGAAATTAAATATAGTGATTATATTGATTGAGATGATGAATATAGTTTCGATAAAGATATTGATTCAACCAATAACATTATTTTAAAAAATGAATTTGACTTGTTTGAGTACATTATTGAACAAATAAATATAAATTTACCTTTCAATTTATCATTAACTAATGATATAATTAACAAGGACGGTTTTGGATGAACTTTATTAAGTGAAGAGAATTTCGAAACTGAAAATCAAAATAAAGTTGATCCAAGATGAGAAAAGCTTGACGAATTTATTAAAGATAAAGAAAACAATAATTAATAAGGGGGTGTAATAACATGGCAGTACCATTTAGAAAGACAAGTAAATCTGCAAAAAACAAAAGAAGAAGTCATCTAGCTTTAGTTGCTTCAGCTATCGTGTCATGTACTAACTGTGGGGCTATGATAAAACCTCACCGTGTATGTAGAGAATGTGGATTCTACAAACAAAAAGAAGTTAAAGTTGTTTCAGCTTAATAAAAACATTAAGAGATCATTAGATCTCTTTTTTTTCTTTTAAACTATATTTTTAAGTGATATATTAATATTATAAAAAAGCTCTTAGTTAATTAATAAATAATAGATCTGGTTATTAGGTATAATAAAAATTAAGAAATAATCAAAATAACTAGTAAAGTTTTAGGAGGCAGTTTCTAATGCAAGAACATATACCGGTTTTATTAAAAGAAAGTATAGAATATTTAAACATTAAACCTGATGGTATTTATGTAGATTGTACTTTAGGAAGAGCTGGACATTCGAGTGAGATATTAAAAAAACTTTCAGATAAAGGAATGTTATATTGTTTTGATCAAGACAAACAAGCAATAGAAAAAAGCGAAGATAAATTAAAACAAATTAGTTCTAATTTTAAAATTATTGAATCTAATTTTAGTAATATTTCTGTGCAATTAGCTTTAAATAATGTCTTTAGTGTTGATGGCATATTGTATGATTTAGGAGTTTCTTCGCCTCAATTTGATATAGCTGAACGTGGATTTAGCTACAGATTTGATGGACCATTAGATATGAGAATGGATCGAGCAAATAATAAATTAACAGCTCATGAAATTGTAAATACTTATTCTGAAACTCAAATTGCTGATATTTTATTTAGATATGGTGATGAGTCAAATGCTAGAAAAATAGCTAAACAAATCATTAATTCTAGACCTATAAATTCAACTTTACAATTAGTTGAAGTTATTAAAAAAGCACTACCTCAAAAAGTGTTAAAACAACAAAAACACCCTGCTAAAAAAACATTTCAAGCATTAAGAATTTATGTAAATAACGAGCTAAATGCTTTACAAGAATCAATCACTCAAGCATTAGAATTATTAAATAAAAAAGCAAGAATATGTGTGATAACTTTTCATTCATTAGAAGAAAAAATAGTTAAAAATTCATTTAATAGTGTTACAAATTATAAACAAGAACAAATATTATCTAGTCTACCTATTCATGTTGAATCAGATTCAAATTATAGATTGATTGTTAAAAAACCTATTAAACCAACAAATGAAGAATTAGAAAATAACAAAAGAAGTCATAGTGCTAAACTTTGAGTAATTGAAAAAAAATAAGAGGTTAGTATGAACAGAGAAACTAGTTTATTTCCTATTGTTGAAATACGTCATCATTCAATCAAATTTGAAGTAATTAGATTTTATAAAAATCAAGTTGTTGTTGTTTATGAAAATACTTATTATGGTGATGGAGCTGAAATTTTAACTAGTCAAGGAATTGTTAAAGAATCAAATATTGTAAGTAAATTTTTAGAACAAAACTTTAACATAATTGAACTAAAATTTAAAAATTTAAAACTAAGAGATGTTGGGTTAGTCTTACCTAATCATATTTCAATTATTAGAAAAAATATACATTGTGATTTAACTCAACAAGATACTTCAAAGCTAAAAAACTCAGTTTCATTAAACCTAATTATGAAAAAATCGGCTAAGTTACATGATCCAAATAAAATTTCTCAAAATATTAAAATTTTAGATAATAAAATATATGAGTTATTCATTGATAATAAAAAAGTTGATCTTAACCATTTAGATAACATAAATATGAATGGAAAAGATATAACAATAGTTTCTTCAATTATTACAATTGATAAAACACTGTATGAATCACACGAAAAAACTCTTACTAAAATTGGTAAGAAAGTTTTATGAGCAAAACCTAAAATCTTTGCTTTACATGAAATGGTATTAGATAAGAAAAATCCGTTTAAAATCATTGTTGATTGAAGATATAACGAAATTGAAATAGGTTTATTTAGACATAATATTTTAAGTAAAATTGTTAGAATGTCATTTGGTGTAGAAAAAATATTATATGAAGTTAGCCAATTTATGGATATTGATTTAAATTTAGCTTCTAAATATGTTTTTAATAATATTGATTTTGGTTCTGACAATTTAAAAAATATTAAAGTGTTTAGCCGATGAAATAAAAAAACAAAAAGTTTAGATATTGTTACAGCTGATAAATTAAAAGAAATAGTAAATGATAAAATTATAGAAATGTATCAAGAAATAAAAGATTCTATAATAGATTCAACTTCAGAAGAATATGATATTTATAACTTTGGATCAATTTCAAATATCCCTGGAGTTAAAAGTTTAGTATGTCTAACAAATAGAGATTATATTTGTGGTCAGAACTGAATAGGTGATTTTATTATGGGTGGAGATTCTTGTTCATTAATAGGTCTAGCAACCTTTGCAAATAGAAATATTGCTAATAATACTGATGAATTATACCTAAATGAAGACGAAACAAGCTTACAAACAACTACAATAGTAGATAAATATTTTGAAAATAAAAACAAGAGCAATTAAATTTAATAAAATAAAATAAAGATAATGGTTTTTGTGTCTATAAGAAAAGGAAGGTTTTTAAAATGGAAAACAGATTTAATCAAGTTGCAAAAATTAAAGTTATTGGAGTAGGTGGAGGAGGAAACAACGCCATAAATAGAATGTATAATGAAAACGTTCAAGGTGTTGAATTTTATGTTGCAAACACAGATGCACAAGTTTTACAATCATCTCCAGTTCCAAATAAAATTATTTTAGGAGAACAAACAACCAAAGGTTTAGGAGCAGGAGGAAATCCAGAAATTGGAAAAGCTGCCGCTTTAGAAAGTGAAGAAGAAATTAAAGAAGTATTAAAAGGTGCTGACCTTATTTTTGTTGCTGCAGGAATGGGTGGAGGAACAGGTACTGGTGCTGCTCCTATTATTGCTAGAATCGCTCAAGAACTAGGTTCATTAGTTATTGCAGTTGTAACAAAACCGTTCTTATTTGAAGGAAGACACCGTATGAATAATGCAACAAGTGGACTTCAAGAATTAAAAAAACACGTTGATTCAATGATTGTAATTTCTAACAATAAATTATTAGAATACATCGGAGGAATTCCAATTCAAGATTCATTCAAAGAAACTGATGCAATTTTAAAACAAGGAGTTCAAACAATTACCGATCTAATCGCAGTTCCAGCAATCATTAACTTAGATTTTGCAGACATTAAAAATGTTATGTCTAAAAAAGGAGATGCATTATTTGGAATTGGTATTGCTTCAGGAAAAGAAAAAGCAACTGAAGCTGCTAAAAAAGCGATGTCTTCTTCATTATTAGAAGCTTCAATTTCAGGTGCTCAAGATATTATTGTTAATATTACTGGTGGAAGCACAGTTAGTTTAAATGATGCTTATGATGCAGTTGACGTAATTACTCAAGCAACTAATAATAAAGATTTAAATATTATTTTTGGTATGGCAATTAATGATGAATTAACTCAAAATGATGAAATTATTGTTACAGTTATTGCTACAGGATTTAATCCAGCTAACCAACAACAAGAACCTGCTAAAAAACCAGCAAGTGAATATTACAGATCAACAAACATTGAATCTATTATCGATAAAAACGAAGAAAAAGAATATGATGAAATTTTAGAAGATCAAAGCACTACATTTGCAACAATTGATGATGAAGATGATTTTCCAACATTCTTAAAATAAGGAGAGTAATATGTGATTTAAAAAAAAGAAAAATCAGAAAGTAGAAGTAACTACAAATATCGAATTTCCACCTGCATCAATTGATCAAAATTTCTATGAATCAGATAATAATTCGAATGAAAATCAACAATTAAAATTTACAGTTTTTGATTCTATTCAAAATCACGAAAATGAAAATCATGATAATAAAAACAAATCTATTGATCAATCAAATTCTAATTTAAATTCTTTTCAAAATATTTCATCAAAAACTAATGTAATTGCTCCTGGTAGTTTTTCTGAAGTTCAAAAAATAACAGATACATTATTAAAAGAAAAAGTTGTATTTGTAGATTTAAAAAAACTTGATTTAGAAGACAAAAGACGTTTTAAAAATTTCATAGCTGGTGTATTGTATGTTAAAAATGGTGAATACACTAGATTACACGAAATGATTTATAAATTTACAATTAAAAATTAGCGTTCTATGAAACGCTTTTTTATTTTGTATTTTCAGTAAAAAAACAAGATGGATATACATCTTGTTTTATACTAGTTTTATTATTTAGGCTCTATAAATTTAGGCATTTTATCTGGCGTCAATTTGCTTCCGTCTGCAAATCTACTAAAGGTTGGTGTACTACCAGTTATCTTACCATGTTCATCGCGTGTTACTTTGTAAGATTTATTAACTTTATCAACGTTTCAGTTTGATATATTATGTTCAAATGAACTTGCATTTTCAAAAACACCAATCATTGAACTTATATTCGAAGTATCTCATGCTTTATACTTAGTACCATCAGGTCTTGTTAATTCTCTTGTTGAGATATCTTGATTAAATGATTTTGAATTTTTAAACATTTCTTGAATAGCTTCAACTTTGTCTAAATTTCATGTTGTAATATTTCCATTAAAATCTTCAGCATTCATAAATGTTCACAACATTTGTAAAGCATTTGATGTATCTCATTTATCTAAATGTTGATTAAACCTTTTAGCACCTGAGAAAAGTAAATTTAAGTTTATTACTTTTGAAACATCTCAATCGTTTAAAGGTTGATTGAAAGATTCAGCATTTCAAAACACACCTTGAAGAATCATTGAATTTGATGTATTTCAATGATTTATATTTTGATTAAATTTCTTAGCACCTTGAAAAACATAAAACATATTAACAATATTTGAAGTATCTCAATTTTGAATACCTTCGATTTTTTCATTTTCATTATCTTTGAAAGTTGACATTAAAGTATTAATAAATCATGGTAATTTATCAGGAACTTGTTTTACAGTTTTTGGCATTTCATTAAGTGCTATTAGAAATTCTTCAGTGTTATTTAAAGCGTTATTGATAGTTCCTACTTGTCATCCCACATCAGTACATATTGTTTTATCTTCATTAAATTCTGCACTCTTATTATTTGAAAGAAAAGTTCCCAATTCAAGTTCAACTTCTTTGTTATTTCGCAGTACTTTGATATTAGTTTTTCCTTCTAAAGTTGTATCTAATAAACTTGAATCAACTAATGAAACTGTGCTTAATTTATGTTGTTTTAGTTCTTTGTTCAACTGATTAATTAGATTTTTGTGATATATTTTGTCTATTAGTTTATTTGAAAAATTTTCTTTTCAAATTGAATTAAACATTTCTTCTTGTTTTTCTTTAGATATTTTGTTGACAATAGCTACAGTTGTTCCTGCTGTCCCTCCCCCTAGTAAAACCAGTAAACCAGAAGCTATTAACAATTTATTTTTTAACGGTAATATAAATTTTTTCATTGTATTCTCCTAACTTGTTTTATTTTTTTAAACATATCTTATTATTTATTTTAATATTTTTTAACTATGTTTTATAACTCTTAATTTATTATGTCTTATAACTCTTAATTTATTATGCACGGAATAAAATTCAAATAAAAAAACAAGATTGCTCATATTTATGATGTATCTTGTTTAATTATATTTTTAGTTATTCAGGTTTTATAAAATTAGGCATTTTATCTTTAGTTAATTTACTTCCTGTTGCAAAATCATCAAAAGTTGATTCTGAACTGGTTATCTTACCTTCCTCATCACGTTCTACTTTGTAAGATTCGTTAACTTTATTAACATTTCAGTTAGATATATTTTGATCGAATGAAGTCGCATTTAAAAACACTTCATTCATTGATTTTATATTAGAAGTATCTCAAGCTTTGTATTTTTTACCATCAACTTCAATCTCTCTTGTTGATATATCTTGGTTGAATTTTTTAGCATTTTCAAACATTCCGTCAATTTCATTTACACTACTTAAATCTCAAGTTGTAATATTTCCATTAAAATTTTCAGCATCTTTAAATGTAGCTATCATTTGAGTAACTTTTGAAGTATCTCATTTACTCAAATCTTGATTAAATTTTTTAGCACCTCTAAACATACCACTCATATTAGTTGCATTTGAAGTATCTCAATTTGATATGTCTTGATTAAATGATTCTGCATTAGAAAAAGTATGTAATAAACCTTTTACTTTTGAAGTGTTTCAACTAGATAAATCTTGATCAAATTTTTTTGCGTCTTGAAAAACAACAAAGCGTAGAACTTCAAAATCTGAAGTATCTCAATTTTCAATACCCTTAATTTCTTTGTTTTCATTTCCTTTAAAAACTTCATCTAGACCATTAATAAATCAAGGTAATTCTGTTGGAACTTCTTTAACAGTTTTTTCCATAGTTTGAGGACTGATAATGTAGTGTCTTTTATTGTTATCTGTTAAAACAGTAAATTTTCAACCCATATCAGTACAAATTGTTTTTTCTTTATTGTAAGTAGCTTTTTTGATAGTGGCATAAATTCACCAAACTGAAGAGTGATTGTTTCATTTTTATATTTAACATTAAACTTTTCATCATTTCCAATGGTTGTGTCTAATAAAGCTGGAAACTCAAATGAAACTTCATCTGCATCTTTTTGTCTTAATCTTTTATTTAATTCTTTAACCAAATTTCCAAAATAAATAGGACGAATTAATTTTCCAGAAAATCCTTCATTTCAAATCGAATTTACCATTTGTATATTTTCTTTTATTGTTAAAACTTTTACTTCAACATGACCACTATACATCTCAGATTTAACAACTTTTATAGTCACTTTGTCATTGTTTACACTTACTTGAAGATCTTCTTTTTTAAGATCTTTAATATCATTGTTTTTTAAAAAAGCATCTATGATAGTATCTGGGTTTTTATCTTCAAGTCCTTTAAGTTTTAGATTTAAATTTTGTATATTACTGATATCTATTTTATTAGTCTTATTTTTATTTTGGTTAACAACAGCTATAGTTGTAACTGTTGTCCCCCCCTAATAAAAGTAGTAATAAGGCAAGTAATGCTCATTTTTTTCTGCCTTTTTTCTCTTCTAAGTTCTTATTTATATCTTTTTGCACCTATAATCTCTCATATCTTTGTAGGTAAAATTATTGTAAAACTTTTAAAATGTATTTTCTATATCTAATTATTTAACTTGTTATACTATTATTAGTTTAGTTGAATTCAAAAACTAATCTTTGAGTATAATTTCCATTATAGTTGTTAAAATGATATAAAAATTATATAGAGATATAAAAAGGAGAAAGCATATGAAAATTGATGAAAAAGATTTAATAAATAATTATTTTCCAGAAGCTTTACAAGAAACTAAAAAACTTATCTCAATACCTTCTTTTCTAACAGAACCTAAAGAAAATGCACCATATGGTAAAGCAACAAAAGAGGTTTTAGAATATACTATCGATTTAGCTAATAGATTAGGTTTTAAAACTTTTAAAGATCCTCAAAACAGATATGGATTTTTAGATTATGGTGATGGTGAAAAAACTTTTGTTATTTTATGTCACTTAGATGTTGTCCCACCTGGTAATATTGATCAATGAATTACAAATCCATTCGAACCAATTGAAGAAGATGGAAAATTAATTGGTAGAGGTTCATTTGATGATAAAGGACCTACTATGATGAACTTATATGCATTGAAATATTTAAAAGATCAAAACTATAAGTCTGATAAATACAAAATAAGAATGATTTTCGGTCTTACTGAAGAAACAACATGAGAATCAATCCGTGCTTATATTGCTGATCATGGTGTTGGAGATGCTGGTTATGTTCCTGATGGTGAATTTCCTGTAGTTTATGCTGAAAAATGAATTGTAGATTTAAATATCAAAACTAAAGTAAAAACTGATATTGAAATCAAAGGTGGATCGGCATTTAATGTAATTTGTGACACTGTTAGTTATAAAGGTCCTAAAATAGAAGAAATCTCTAAATGATTAACTGAAAATGAAATACCTAACTCAGTAGTTAAGAAAAAATTAATAGTTCAAGGAAAAGCAGGACATGGTAGTTTACCTTGAGTTGGAGTTAATGCTGCAACTTGACTAGCAAAAGCAATGTATGAAAATGATGTTCATCACCCTATAACTGATTTTTTAGCAAAAGATGTTCATTTAGACTTTAGTTTATCAAATGTGTTTGGTGATATTACTGATGAAACCGGATCATTAACTCAAAATTTAGGATTAATAAATATTAAAAGTGGAACTTCAACAGCAAGTTTTAACTTTAGAGTTCCAGTGTTTACAGAACCAAAACAAATCTTTATACCAACATTAACTGATTATTTAGAAAATTTAAATATTTATACAGAAGTTGTAACAATTGAAGATAGTGTTTATGTTCCAAAAGAATCAGATTTAATTAAAAAAATAATGAAAGTATATCAAGAAGTTACTGATGATTTAGAATCTAAACCATTAGCTATTGGTGGTGGAACTTATGCTAAATCAATGCCGAATGTTGTTGCGTTTGGAGCTGAATTTGATATTGAAGAATCAACAATGCATGCATACAATGAATATGTACTAATTGATGATTTGAAAAAAATGTTAGAAATTTATACAAAAGCAATTGTATTATTAACTGAATAATAACAAGAACCGTAAGGTTCTTTTTTCATACTAAAAACTGCTATTTAAAATTTAAATTTTTAAAATCATAAAAAAATGGTAGAATTAAATAGTTGATATATTTTTTAAAATTAATCAATACAAAAATAAGGATTCATTTCCCTAGTGCTCAAATTTAATAAAAAGAGTGGGAAATGTTCGAATTATTTTGAAGAACTAACAAATATTAAAGAAAGGTATAAAAACATGGCAAAAGAAATTACAAGAGAAGAATTATCTGCAGCTGGTGTTCAATATGGTCACCAAACTAAAAGATGAAACCCTAAAATGGCTCCATTCATTTACGGAGTAAAAAATAAAAACCACATCATTGATTTAGAAAAAACTGTAAGTCAATTAGCAGTTGCTCAAAAATTATTAGAAAACTTAGGTTCAAAACAACAAAAAGTTTTATTTGTTGGAACAAAACGTTCAGGTAAAAACGCAGTTAAAGAAGCTGCTTTAAGAAGTGGAAACTTCTACATTAACAACAGATGATTAGGTGGAACTTTAACTAACTTAAAAACTATCTTAATCAGAATTAAAGCTTTATGAGAAATTGAAGAAGAAGAGAAAAAAGGACGTTTAGCTTTAAGACCAAAAAAAGAACAAATTAAAATCTTAAAAGAAAAAGCTAAATTAGAAAAAGCATTAGGTGGAATTAAACAAATGCACAAATTACCAGCTGCATTAGTTGTTGTTGATCCAAAAGGTGATGAAATCGCAGTTCACGAAGCAAGAAAATTAAACATTCCAGTTATCGCAATTTGTGACACAAACGCAGATCCAGATATGGTAACAATCGCAATTCCAGGAAACGATGATTTACAAGAATCAGTAAACATTATCGTTAATACTTTAGTTGAAGCTTACGCAGAAGGAGCACAAATCAAAATGACTCCTTCAGTATTAAAAACTGTTGCTCCAAAAAGAGAACCAAGAGTTGAAAGACAAGTAAAAGCTGAAGCTAACGCTGAAGTTAAAGTTGAAGCAGCTTCAACTGAAAAAGAAGCAAAATAATTAAATAAACATAAAGGAGAAAAAACATGGCAGTAGATGCAAAATTAATTAAAGAATTACGTGAAATCACTCAAGCAGGGATGATGGATTGTAAAAAAGCTTTAGAAGCTACAAATGGTGTTGTTGATGATGCTATTGTTTGATTAAGAGAAAACGGATTAGCTAAAGCAGCTAAAAAAACTGATCGTGTTGCCGCTGAAGGTGTTGCTTTTGCTAAAGAAAACGATAACAAAGCAGTTATTTTAGAAATCAACTCAGAAACTGACTTTGTTGCTAAAAACGAAAAATTCACTACACTAGTTAATCAAATAGCTGATTCTTTATTAAATTCAAATGCTAAAACACTTGAAGAAGGATTAGCAGTTGTTATGAACGATGGACAAACTATTGAACAAAGTTTAGTAGCAGCAACTGCAACAATTGGTGAAAAAATTGTTTTAAGAAGATTTTCATTAGTTGAAAAAGGTTCAAGCAAAATTGCTATTTACAACCACGCAAACAAACGTGTTTCTACATTATTAGTATTTAACGGAAACATCGAACAAGCTGATGCTTACAACGTTGCAATGCACGTTGCAGCTATGGCTCCAAAATACATTAACATGGCTCAAATTCCAGCTGAATTCAAAGAAGCAGAATTCCACATTATTAAAGAACAATCTAAAGAAGATCCTAAATTAGCTGGTAAACCAGAAAATGTTTTACAAAACATTTTAAACGGAAAATTATCAAAACGTTTAGCTGAAGTTAGTTTATTAGACCAAGCATTCGTTGTTGATGAAAGCTTTAAAGTTGGAGATTTCTTATCAAAAAACAAAACTGAATTAGTTGAAATGATTAGATACGAAGTTGGAGAAGGAATCGAAAAAGTTGTTGTTGACTTCGCAAAAGAAGTTGCAGCTCAATTAAACTAGGAGAAAAATTATGTTTGACAGCGAAAAATACTTATCAGTTATTTCTATATTCTTAGTTTGTTTTAGTTTAGTTATAACAGCAATTATTACTTATTATCTTTATAACTTTGTAAAACAAAAAGCAGTAGCTAGCAAATTAAGAAAAACTTTTCTTATAACTATATTTTCAATTATAGGTTTAGGATTTGTGTTTGCTTTAACAGGTACTATTGCATATCAAACATCTGATATGAATTCAACTGGAAAAACTTACAAGTATCTAATAGCTACAAATGTTATTTCATTCTCGTTATTATTATGTGCAATTGCAGTATTATTTATATTTGTTCACAACATTGCAATCAAATTAACAGAAGATTCTATTTGATATCTAGGTGAAAAGATCGAATACAAAAACATTGCTAAAATCATTATCGATCCATCAAATGGTAATTTATATATCAATTACAAAGTTTCTAGAACTTATAAAAGAATAAGATATATTTCAAATTGTAGTTTTAAAAAGTTAATCATAGATAATGCAAGCAAAATGAATGTAGAAATCATAAATGATGATGCAAACAAATACTTTGAAAAATTAACAGGAAAAAAATAATTAAAATAATTAGAAAATAGTAACCTCGGGTTGCTATTTTTTTATGTTCATTTTCCTCTCAAATCATGAAATATTTTTTATCAAAAAACCTAAAAATGAAAAAATTTACTATTTAGTGTAAAAATATTTACACGTTATTGTAAATTTTTACACAAACAATTAAAATATCTTTGAGGAGGATGAACAAATGGATAAGAAAATTCAAATATCAAACAGTGAATGATCTAAAAAATTTAAAATCAGAATCCAAAAAACAGGTTCATTCATGGCCGGGATGATAATGCCTTCAATAGGTATTTTATTAGCCTGAGGTCTATGAACTGCAATGTTCTTATATGATTTCAATAACGATAAAAAATTAGGTTGATTTAATGCTCCTATGTTAGGTAGATTAGTTGAACCTGGTATTAAATGACTTTTACCGATATTAATCGCTTTTAATGGAGGTAGATTAGTATACGGATTAAGAGGAGGTATGTTAGCTACATTTATAATTGTTTCTACAATAGTTGGAACTGATTATATTTATGCTAATTACATTTTCCAAAATGTAAATGGAAAACTTGAACACCCTGCTTCTCCAAACCAATTTATTGGTGCGATGATAGTAGGGCCACTATCAGCACTTATATTAAAAAGAGTTGAAAAACTTTATCTAGATAAAGTTAATTCAGGACTAGAAATGCTGGTTAAAAACTTTGGAATGGCATTAATGGCTATTATATTAGGATTAGCTACATTCTGAGGTTGAGGTTGAATAATGTGAGGTATCACATTTACAATGATAACTATTATCAAACTATTTGGAGATAACAAATGAGTTGCTCCATTATTAGGATTATTTACAGAACCGGTTAAAGTTTCTTTCTTAAATAATGCCTTAAATCACGGTGTTTTAGGACCAATCGGAATTAACGAAATAGCTCAACAACAAAGTCAAGGAATCGCGAACCCAAGAAGTATTTTCTTCTTATATGATCCAAACCCAGGACCAGGATTAGGATTATTGATAGCTTATATTATTTTTTCTAAAAAAGAAGATAGATATAATGCATCTGCAAGTTCATTAATTCATACAATCGGTGGAATTCATGAAGTGTACTTTGTATTCATTATTAAAAAACCTAAAATGGTTATTGCAACTATGTTAGGAGTAGTTTCTGCTCAATTCGTAACTTCATATCTAGGAGGTGGAACAATAGCAACCCCATCACCAGGAAGTTTAATTGCATTAATCGCTTTATCACCAGGAACTCAAGCAATACTAGTTAACTTATTAGCGTTTGTTGTAGGCACTTTAGTTGCATTTGGAATAAGTGTTTTACTATTGTTAAAAGATAGAAAAAATCTTAATTCAGAAAATGTTGGTCAAGAAATCAAAATCACTGATGAAGGAATTGTTTTCAACAACGAACAAAACATTAATTCAGTAAATTCAAACATTAAAAAAATTGTTGTAGCTTGCGAAGCTGGAATGGGATCTAGTGCAATGGCAGCTGGTCTTATTAGAAAATGAATAAACAGTAATGAGTATAAAATTGAAGTTACAAATATAGCTGTAAAAGATTTAAAAGATGATTACGATATAGTAATTACAATGCAAAATTTCAAAGACTTTGCAAAACAAAAAGCACCTAGTGCACATATTTATCCAGTACAACAATTTATTGGTAAAAATATTTATGATGATTTATTTAAGTTAATTGAGCAAAAAGGAGAAAAATAATGGAAAAAGTAGCAATTGTAGCAGGTGGTGCTAAAAGTTTAGGTAAATATCTAGCAACAGGTCTTCATAGCAATGGATATAAAGTGGTTGTTTTAGATATCGACAATAACAATTTAGACAAATTAAAAGCAGAAAATCCTTCAATTGATACATATTTATGTGATTTAACAAGTGAGCAAGATGTTGTAAAAGTTTTTAAAGAAATTGAAAATAAATATACAACTATTGACACATTAATTTACAATGCAGGATGAGCAAAATCATCTAAAATAACTGATTTTGAATACGCTGATTTTATTAAAAGTGTAAAAATAAATTTAGATGGATATTTCTTAACAGCTAGAGAAGCTTCAAAAATAATGATTAAAAGCAATGCTGATGGAAAAATCATTCAAATAAATTCAAAATCAGGTAGAGTTGGATCAAAACATAACTCAGGATATTCAGCTGCTAAATTCGGAGGAGTTGGATTAACTCAAAGTCTTGCTTTAGATTTAGCTGAACATAACATTAGAGTAAACTCTTTAATGTTAGGAAATTTATTAGATTCTGAAATGTTTGAAAGTTTAATTCCACAATATGCTAAAAAATTAAACATTAAAGAATCTGAAGTTAAACAATTATACATTGATAAAGTTCCATTAAAACGTGGTTGTTCATTTGAAGATGTATTAAATGTATTATTATTCTATATTTCTGATAAAGCAAGTTATTGCACAGGTCAATCAATAAATATCACAGGAGGACAAGTGATGTAATGATATCAGAAAATAATATCTACTTAAATCAAGAATTTAGTTCTAAAAAAGAGTGTTTAGATAAAATCAAAAAACTACTAAAAGAACAAAAAGTTGCTAAAGAATATATTGATTCTATTGATAAAAGAGAACAACTTTCTTCTTTTAATATAGGTTCAAAAATAGCTATACCTCATGGAACATATGAAGGTATGAAATATATTAAAGAATCTAAAATAATAGCAATTCATTTAAAAAAACCGATAATATGAGATGATTCTGAAGTACAATTAATTATAGGTTTAGCATTAAAAGAGCAAGATCAAATTGATATTTTACAAAAGATTGCAATTAATGCTATGAATGACGTATTATTTGATGATTTATTAAAAAATCCAACTATAGAAAAATTTATTGATTTTAGTACTAGAGAATAATTTTTAAAAGCATCATTTTTAATAGTCATTTCAAAAAAGGTGAAATTATGTCGACAAATTTATTAAAAAAGATTAAAGATTTAACTGAAAGTGAAACCAACAATGACTATAAAAATATAGGTGCTTTTTTATTAAAAAATTATCAAGATATTAGAAATTTAACAATAACAAAAATCTCACAAGAATGTAATACAAGTCCTACTAAAATTACAAGATTTGCAGAAAAATTAAATTTAAAAGGTTTTAGTGAATTAAAGTATAGATTAGATGATATTTCAAAATCTATTATAATAGACAATAAGTTTGTTCCTATAAGTTCAAGAATAGATAATAAACCTCAATTTTTCAATGATTATTTTGAGATATTATTTGAATCACTAAAAAAACAAGAACAAAACTTAAACAATCAACCACTAAGTGAAGTAAATAAACTTATTTGTAAATCTAATAAAATTTATTTATTTGCGTTCAACCTTTCTTATAATGTATCTAAAAACTTTATTCAACGTTTAAGATGATATGGTAAAGATGCAATTTCTGAATCTGATTATATTTCTATTAAAACTTATTTAAATAGAATAAAGTCTAATGATCTAGTTATTTTAATATCTATTTCAGGAGAAAACGAATATATAAGAGAAATCGCAGAATCTCTTAATAAAAAAGTAAAAATTGTCGGATTAGGACCAAAAGAGAGTTCTTTAATTGAGTTATTTGATGAATATCTATACTTTGAAACTAGCGAATCAGAATTGTGAAGTATAAATTCAATTAAAGCTCAACTTACAATTCAATTACTAGATTTTGTTTATGTTAATTGATTAAAAAGTACTAAATAACAGAAAAATGAAATTAATACACTTTGGTGCGGGAAACATTGGTAAATGTTTAGTTGGATGTGTTTTATCTCAACAAGTAGATTTAATATATTTTGTAGATAATAACAAAAAAGTAGTAGATCAATTAAATAATCAAAAAGTTATTAAAATAAAAACTTCAGAACAAAAACAATACATAATAAATAATTTCAAAAGCTATTTATTATCTGATTTTTTAAAGTATAAAAACACTTGAGATGAAATAAATTTGATTACAATTTCTATAGGTGTAAATAATTTAGATCATATAAAAGATTACATACAAAAAATTATAGATTATAAATCAGCTAATCAACAACAACTTATTATTATGTGTTGTGAAAACAAAATTAGAGTCAGTTCTTGATTTAAAACTAAGTTTAATAATTTAACTTCAAATATTTATTTTGTTGATGTACTAGTAGATAGAATAATTCCTATTCAAAACAACAACAGTGATTTTTTAGAATGTGAAGATTACTATTTATGAGCTGTTGATAATAAACAATGACCAAAAGAAATTAATAAGTTAAAAGACTTAAAATATGTTGATGATTTTGATAATCAAATAGATAAAAAAATATATATGTTAAATGCAATTCACTGTTCAATTAGTTGATATGTATTTAAAAATATAGGTTATCAAAAATGTAAAACAGTTTATCAAGCTATGCAAATAAAACAAGTTGTTGATTTTGTAAATGATTTTCTAGATGAAGTGATTATGGTCTTAAATCATAAACTTAACATAGAACTTAAAAACTTAATTGATTATAAAAAAGAAATTATCAATAGGTTAAATAATAAATTTATTGATGATGATTTAAAAAGATTAGCTAGAAATTCCCAACTTAAATTATCAGAAAATGAAAGAATATTATTTTCTTTAAATTATGCAAAAACAAATAATTTAAAATATAAAACTATCCAGTTAAGTTATGAAAATGGATTAGAATATTTAAAAGAAAATGATTAATATAAAAACAAAATAAGAACAAGATGGCACTTTTATATTAGTGTGACTGTTCTTATTTTTTATACTAATAAATCAACTAGTTTAAATAACTTAGACTAACGATTAAAAAAAGATATTCTTTTTATGTAGAATTAAATATAGGATTTTTTATATAATTAAATAAGAATGATTTTTTAATTATTTTGAGGTGAAAAATGAAATATAAATATGAAACTGTCCTTTTAAAATTAAGTGGTGAGGCTTTAAAAGGTGACAGTGAAGTTTATGATAAAAAATGCTTAGAAAATATTTGTAGTCAAATAGTTGAATTAGCAAGAAATGGATTAAAACTAGCTATTGTTGTTGGTGGAGGAAATATCTGAAGAGGTAAACTTGGTCAAGATATCGGTATGCCACAAATTAATGCTGATTATATGGGAATGATGGCTACTGTGATGAACGGAATCGCTTTAGAAAGTACTATTAGATCATTAGGATATGATAAAGTAAACATCTATTCATCATTACCAATCAAAACTGTAACTGATGATTACAACTTTAAAAAAGCAAGAATAAAAATGAATGAAGGTTACATTGCTATTTTTGTAGGTGGAACAGGATATGCTTATTTTACAACTGACACTAATGCAACAATTAGAGCATATGAAATCGGAGCTGATGCTATTTTAATGGCTAAAAATGGTGTTAAAGGTATTTATGATAAAGATCCTAGAACAAATGATGATGCTAAATTCATAGATAAAATAACACATGAAGAACTTGTAGTTAAGCAATTAAGAGTAATGGATTTAACTGCAGCAACTTTAGCAAAAGATGCTAAATTAAAAATTGAAGTATTTGACATGTCAGGAGAAAACAACATTGTCAAAGTATTACAAAACAAATTAGAATCAACAATTATAGAATAGGAAACAAGTATATGATAGAACTAATTTTAGAAAACGCTCAAGATGAAATGAAAAGTACAATTGAAGCATACAAACAACACTTAAAACAAATCAGAACTGGTAAAGCTAGTGGAGCTATTTTAGATAAAGTTATGATTAACTACTATGGATCATTAATGCCATTAAATCAAATTTCTCAAATTACAACTCCAGAAGCAAATTTAATAGTAATTAAACCATATGATAGAAACATTATTCAAGAAGCTGTTGGAGCAATTCATAAAGCTGATTTAGGATTAAACCCAATTAGTGATGCTGAATTAATTAGAATTCCAATCGCACCATTAACTGAAGATGTTCGTAAAGATTTAGTTAAAAAAGTTCAAAAAGAATTAGAAGGATACAAAGTTAGAATTAGAAACATTAGACGTGATGCTATTTCTGAAACTAACAAAACTGAAGGATTATCAAAAGATATGATTTCAGATGTTGAAAAACAAATTCAAAACTTAACTGATAAATCAGTAAAAGAATTAGATGAATTAACAAAAGTAAAAGAAAAAGAATTAATGACAATGTAATTAAAAAGGGGACAACCTATGACAACAATTATTGAAATGTTCAAACAGGATTTGAAAAATATTTGTGACGAACTAAAAATAGATAAAGAACCAATTGTTGAAATCAATAAAAATGGAGTAGCAGGATTATTAGCAACAACTATTGCATTAGTTGGATCAAAACAAGTTGGTAAAAAACCTATAGAACTAGCAAATATATTCAAACAAGAATTAGAAAAAACTAATAAATATAAAAGCATTGAAATTGCTGGTCCTGGATTTATAAATGTTTTAATTAAACCAGAATTACTTTCATTAGTCATTAACAACATCTTAACAGCAAAAAAAGATTACGGTCAATTAGAAAAACAAGACTATATTTTTAACATTGAGTATGTTTCGGCAAACCCAACTGGATTTTTACACATCGGTCACGCTAGAAATGCTGTTATTGGATCAGTGTTAGTAAATATTTGAAAAAAAGCAGGAAATACTGTTCAAACTGAATACTACATTAACGATGCTGGAAATCAAATAAACATTTTAGCTGTTACTGTTTTTGTTCACTATTTATGAGCTTTAGGAATTGAAGCTAAAAAACCTGAAAATTCTTATGCTGGAGATATGTATGATGATTTAGCAAAAGAAATAATTGATCAATATGGTGATAAATTCAAAGATCTTCAATTCTCAGATACTTACATTTCAGATAGAGAAGTTCATGAATTATTTAGAAAAAAATCTGTTGCATATTTTATGGATGTAATTAAACAACAGTTAAAAGATTTTGGTGTAGTTATTGAACATTATTCAAGTGAACAAGAAGTTTATGATACTCATCAAATTGAAAAAGTTTTAGAATTATATGAACAAAAAAATGCTACTTATAAAAAAGATGGAGCTATTTGATTAAAAACTACTGATTTTGGTGATGATAAAGATCGTCCTATTGTTAAATCAGATGGAACTTATACTTACATTACTCCAGATTTAACAACTCATAATTTAAGAATTCAAAGAACAAATGCTAATAAATTAGTTAACGTTTGAGGTGGAGATCACCACGGTTATATTCCACGTATGCGTGCTGGTTTAGCATTATTAGGATATGATCCAAATATTTTAGATATTGAAATGGTTCAAATGGTTCGTTTAATTAAAGATGGTCAAGAATATAAAATGAGTAAGAGAAAAGGTACTGCAGTTTGATTAGCAGATCTTCAAGAAATGGTTGGACGTGATGCTTTAAGATATATGTTAGCTTCTAAATCATCAAGTTCTCATATGGATTTAGATCTAGATCTAATTCAACAAAAAAATGCATCAAACCCAGTTTATTATGCTCAATACGCAACAGCTAGATGTAATTCAGTTTTAAGTCAAGCTGAAGAAAAAAATATTGATATGAATTTTGAATCAACAGACTTATTAACTAATGATAAAGAAATTGAATTATTACTAACTTTAGATAATTTTAAAGAAGTTATTAAAATCGCATCTAAAAATACTGCACCTCACCAAATTTGTGATTATATTCAATCAATCGCTAAGCAATTCCATTCATATTATTCAGATATAAAAATAATTGATGAATCAAATCTTGAATTAACAAAAGCAAGATTAAATTTAGTAAAAGCAACACTACAAGTTTTAGAAAACTTATTTGATATTATTGGAATCCAAGCTCCTAAAAAAATGTAACAATTAAACTTGTAAAAAAATGTGATAAATACTTTATTTTTATTACAAAATATTATACAATAGAAATTGTATTGAATTGGAGTTGAAAAGTTAATGGCAAGTGTTATCGTGCACGATGGAGAAACAATTGAAAAAGCTTTAAAACGCTTCCAAAAAGTTGCTTCTTCTAACAAAGCAGAAGCTAGAAAACGTGAATATCACTTAAGTAAAAAAGAAAAAAGAATTTACAAACAAAAACAAAACCGTAAATTCAAATAGTGATAGATTAATTTGAGCCTAAAAGGGCTCTTTTTTTATTTTTTTTCTAATACATTAATAGGTGATAATATGAAAGAATACATAATAGCAAAATTAATTAAAATAGATCAAGATTATATATACTTATTGTTAAACAATATTTGTTATAAATTCTTTTATTCTAAAAATGATATTAAAGATATAAAAGAAGGTACTGAGATAAAACTTTACATATCAAATGTATGAATTGAAAATGAATTGAAATCTTTTGGGTTTTTAAATGTTGAAAACAGAAACCTTTTTGAAATACTAATAAATATAAATACCATAGGTCAAAAAACAGTTTTAAAAATTCTAGATTCATACAGTTATGAAGAATTAATTGACATTTTCAAAACAGGTAATACTGATAAAATTTTAAAAATTAAAGGTATAGGAAATTACACTGCAAAACTAATTATTAATGGTATGCAAAAATCATTATTTAATAATCAATTAAGTGATAAAAAACACCAAGTGTTAATTAGTTTAGAAAAATTAGGTTATAAGACTAAAGATATTTATAAAGTTATTATTAATGCTGATGATAAAATGAGTGTTGACCAATTAACTAAATATGTTTTATTGGAGATAAACCTTGTTTAGACCTGAAACTTGAGATGAATATATTGGTCAAAATCATATAATTGATAATTTAAAAGTATTTTTAAAATCAGCTAAAAAACAAAATAAAGTTGTTGATCATATATTTTTATATGGTCCTAGCGGTTATGGAAAAACTAGTTTAGCATATTTATTATCTAAGCAATTAAAAACTAATATTAGAATATTAAACGGACCTAATTTACAAAAAAGTAGTGACATAATTTCAGTACTTACAAGTATTAAAGAAAAAGAAATTGTTTTTATTGATGAAATACATGCTGTAAATAAAGAAGTGTTAGAAATTATTTATCCTGTTTTAGAAGAAAATAAATTAAATATTATTATAGGAAAAGATTACAATTCTAAAGTTGTAAATATCGATCTACCTAAATTTACACTAATTTCAGCAACTACTGAGATTAATAAAATCCCAATACCTTTATTAAATAGATTTTCAATTAATTTTACACTTAGTGAATATAGTATTGATGATATGGGTAAAATTGTTGAACTATATTGCAATAAATTAAACTTAAAATTAGATAAAAACACTTATTTATATATTTCTAGTTATTGTAGACAAACTCCAAGAATAGCAATTAATTTAATTAAAAGAATTCATGATCATATAGTTGTTGAAAACCCTAAACAAGTTGATATTAAATACATCGATTCAGTTTTTAAAAAATTAGGTGTTTTTAAACTTGGACTAACTTCAACTGAAATTAAATATTTAGAAATGATATCTAAAAATAAAAGAATGGGACTAGAAAATATCGCTCATATTTTAAACACAACTCCAGTTATTATTTCAAATAATATAGAGCCATTTTTAATAAGACAAAATTTAATTGTTAGAACTTTTAAAGGAAGAGAAATTACATTAAAAGGAATTGAATATATAAAAAAAGTAAAATGTTGATAGACATTTTACTTTGCATTTTCAGATAGTTTATCACATATTTTACTTGAAAGACTTATTAAATATTTTATCTTTTTAACTATTATTTCTACTTTTACAATATTTTTAATAAAGCTTTCATCAGGTGATGGAATTTGATTTATTGATTGTAAAGATTCAATTTGTTCTTTTGATATATGATTACTAAATTTTGAAGCTATTTCTAATTTTTCATCTCAACTTTTTGTATTTTTTAATAACTCATAATATGAATTAAATGTTTCATCTAACTTGTTGTTGTCATATACTTGAGAAGTTAATTCTTCTAAAGATTTTTCTAAAATTGAATTTAATAAATAATAAACATCTTCATATGAAACATCTGTTAAAAGTTCATCTTCTCCTATTTTGTTTAAAATATCTTCACATTGCAAAAGTAATGGTAAATAAGTATTAAAAACATTAGATAATTGAATATTTATAATTAAATTTGATCCTTCATTACTAATATTAGTTAAAAATTGAGCAAAATTTTCAGGTGAATTTAACCTGTTAATATCATTAATTCGTTTATCAAAATATAATTTTAAATCATCAAAATCATTACATTCATCAACTTGGTTAGTTATTAAATCTATAGTTTCATTTATACTAGTTTGGCTTGGTAACATTTGTAAAAAGTTTTGCATATCAGCTTCACTTTCATTTGGTAAACTTACTACTTGAGCTGAATCTTCAATGTTTAATGAAGCAAGTTCTTTTTTAACTGAATCTAGCAAATTTTGTTTAAAACTATAAAAAACTAAATCTTTAAATTTTTTTAACTCTTTCATATAATATCTCGCTTTTAAATTTCTATTAACATTATATTATATTAAATTGTTTATATTCAACAAACAATAATGTTTTGATATCATTATTTATAGAAAAGATGATAGAGCATGAATTTTAATAGTATAACTTCAAACAAAGATAAATATTTCATAAATGACTTTCAATATTTTTATATCAACAAAAAAGAAGTATCAAATGAACTAAAAAAAATTAAATGACCAGCAATTATTGTTGATACTGAATTTTTCAACAGATCACACAATATTGATAATATAACTCCATCTTTATATGATGAACAACAAAAAGATTTGGTCTATATTTTACAGTATTCATTTGCTAAAAACATGAATGAAATTTATTATAGAGTAAACAGAAAAGCTATAAAATCTTTAACAATTAAAAGAAAACATAATGATCCGAATTATAATTTTCAAAAACAATATAACTCATTAAAAAACAGCTTTTTAAACATGTGTATTAATAAAAAAATTAGAACAATTATTTTTGCTGGAAGTGCTAATGATAAAAGGATTATTGAATTATGAATTAATCAAAATAAAGCTATTTTAAAAAATAAAAAATCTGATTTATTTATTTTAGATGATCAAAAAAAACAATATACAGTTAATTCTTTTGATATATATAAAGTGTTACAAAAATTATCTTTTTCAAACACTGATCAAAACAATAATCAATTTTATAATCCTAAAAATTTAAATAAAGGTTCAATTGGTCAAGACACTATTCAATTACCTAGTTTAAGAAAGTTTTTTGATTATACAAAACAAATATTTACTGATAAAGGTTTAAATGACGAAGATGATATTTATGATTTATGTTGTAATGCATTGAAGTTATTTAGTTTAAAAGATATTGATGTTGATGATTTTAAAAATTACACTAGAAAAGTTAGTTTAGCTAAAACACATTGTTTTAATGATGTTTTAAAAATTTTATATATGATAGATTTCTTATATGCTTTTTCTAAATTTAGTGATAGTAAAAATAAATACATTAAAAAAGAAGTAGAAAACAATTAATAGAAAGGTGATTTTATGAAGAAATGTTTAGGTTGTGGAAGTAGTTTACAACAAGAAAATAAAACTAAAATCGGTTATGTAGAAAATACTGATCATGCTTATTGTTTAAGATGTTTTAAGATTAAAAATTATAATGAATTAGTTTCAAATGAAATTGATTCAGATCAGTTTATTGAAAAAATTAAAAGTTTAGTTGAAAGTGAAAAAGATTTAATTTTTTATTATGTATTAGATGTTTTTGATATTGAAGGTTCTAGAATTAAAAACATAGAAGAAATTATCAAAGATCATAAAGTTAAATTAGTTGTAAATAAAATAGATCTATTACCAAAATCTGTTAAATTATCAAAAATTAAAAATTATATTTCAGATCTATTTAAAGATTCAAATTTAAACGATCTTGATATTTTATTAGTATCGGCAAAAACAATGAATTTAGCTGAACCATTATTAAATGAAATTAAAAACAATAATCAATATAAACAATATTTTATTGGTGCAAGTAATGTTGGAAAATCTAGTTTAATTAACAAATTATTAGAAATGAATAATTTAGTTCCAAGTATTGTTGTTTCAAATTATTTCAATACAACTTTAGATTTTATTTCTATTAAACTAGATCAAAACACTGTTATTTATGATAGTGCTGGAGTAAGTAGAAAAAACAGTATTGCTCATTTAATGAATAAAAGATTTTGAAAATATTGTTATTTTAAAAAGGAATTAAAACAGTTCACTTATAGATTAAATACTAATAATTCAATATTTTTTGCAGGTGTAGCTTGATTTGATTATCAATCAGAATCAAAAACTGATTTTCATATTTATGTTAATAAAAACATTAACCTTCATAGAACAAGTTCAGATAATGTAGAAAGATATTGAAATAAAAATAGAAAAACACTTACTCCTTATATTTCAAGTCAAAAAGTTTATTCTTATAAATTTGACTTTAGAAAAAATGATATTAATAAAGAATTTGATATTTCTATTTCTGGATTAGGATGAATTAATTTTGTTGTAAAACAAGCCATGTCTATTACAATAAACATTCCAGGAGATGAAAAATCTACTTTAGTGACTTTAAGAAAACCATTAATATAAGTAATTATTTAGTATAAAATAATATAGATAAAGGAAGAAATTATGTCAAGAGATATTAGTCAATGAACAATGCAACAAGTTGTTGATGAGATAAATAAATTAGCAAAAATTAAAAAAGAACGTAGTTTGAATGAACAAGAATCTCAAACTCGTGAATTACTAAAACAAAGATATTTAGAATTATTTAGACAAAATTTTAAACAACAGTTATCTAATATTAAAGTAGTTGATGAAAATAACAATGATATAACTTCTGAAAAAATTAAAAAATTAAGAGAGGCAAAAAAATGATAAATAAAGGTAATGATAATTTAAATGCTTTACGTATGCTTGGAGTTCAAGCTATTAATAAAGCAAAATCTGGACACCCAGGAATTGTTTTAGGTGCTGCTGGTATTGTTTATGTTTTATTCAACAAAATTATGAACTTTAACCCAAAAAATCCAAAATGATTTAATAGAGATAGATTTATTTTATCTGCTGGTCATGGTAGTGGTTTATTATATTCTGCTTTACACTTATCAGGATATGATTTATCAATTGAAGATTTAAAACAATTTAGACAATGAGAAAGTAAAACTCCAGGTCACCCTGAATCAACTTTAACAAGTGGAGTTGAAGTTACTACTGGACCATTAGGACAAGGTATGAGTATGGGAGTAGGTATGGGGCTTGCAGAATCACATTTAGCTTCAGTTTATAACAAACCAAATTATGATTTAATTAATCATTACACTTATATTTTATGTGGTGATGGAGATCTACAAGAAGGTGTTTCATACGAAACAATTTCATTTGCAGGAAAAAACAAATTAAATAAAATTATTTTAATTCATGACTCAAACGATATTCAATTAGATTCATCAGTTGAAGAAGTTAATACTGAAGATGTTAAAAAACGTTTTGAATCAGCAGGATGAAATACATTAAAAGTTGAAGATGGTGAAGATTTACAAGCAATTGAAAATGCTATTTTACAAGCACAAAAATCTGACAAACCAACTTATATTGAAGTTAAAACAATTATCGGTTTAGGAGCAACTAAACAAGGTACTCATTCAGTTCACGGATCACCTTTAGGAGATGATATTGAAGCTGTTAAAAAAGCATTTGATTGAAATTATGGTGATTTTGAAATTCCTAGTTCAGTATATGAACACTGACAAATTAATGCTGAAAAAGGAAAACAAAAAGAAGATGAATGAAACGAAATGTTTGATTCATACAAAAAAGAATATGCAAACGAAGCTCAAACACTTGAAAATGCAATTAATAAAAAATTCACATTTGATTTTGCAGCATTATTAAATAATATTCCATCAACAGATGAAGCAACTCGTGTAAGTTCAGGAAATATTTTTGATCAAATTGCAAAAGAAGAAAAAATGATCATTGGTGGAAGTGCAGATTTAGCTTCATCAACAAGAATTAAAGGTGCTGATGGAGTATTTAGTCCTGTTAACAGATCTGGAAGAAATATTATGTATGGTGTAAGAGAATTTGGAATGGGAGCAATTAATAACGGTATTGCAGCTCACGGTGGATTATTACCTGTAGCAAGTGGATTCTTTGTGTTTTCAGATTACATGAAACCAGCAATGAGATTGGCTTCAATTATGAACTTACAACAATTATATGTATTTACTCATGACTCAATCGCAGTTGGAGAAGATGGTCCTACTCATGAACCTATTGAACAATTAGCAATGTTGCGTTCAATTCCAAATCATGTAGTTATTAGACCTGCAGATTATGCTGAAACAGTAGCTGCTTATAAAATCGCATTAACCGATTTAGATAAAACACCTACTTCAATTGTTTTAACAAGACAAAACTTAAGACAAATATCTTACTGCAAATTAAGTGATAAATCATGTGACATATTTAAAAAAGTAAGTCATGGAGCATACATTATAAGTGATAATAAAGATGCAAAAATTACTTTAATTGCCTCAGGTAGTGAAGTTGCACTAGCATTAGATGTACAAAAAGAATTAGAAAAACATAATATAGCAAGTAAAGTTGTATCAATGCCTTCAACTAATTTATTTGACAAACAATCAAAAGAATATAAAGATTCTGTAATTGATAAAAACACAATTAGAATCGCTATTGAAATGGCTAGTTCAATGCCATGACACAAATACGTTGGTGATAATGGAATGATTTTTGGAATCGATAGATTTGGAGAATCAGCACCAGCAAGTACAGTGATTTCAAAATTTGGATTCAACAAAGAATACATTACTGAATCAATTTTAAAAAACTTAAAATAGTTTAATTATAGAAAGGAAATTAAAATGTTATTAGCAAATGTAACTTATTCAACAGGTTCTTTTGCAGGTATTATAGTAGCTGCAGTTCTACTTTCTCTTATAGGTGGTTTAATACTAGGGTTCATTATAACTAGAGCACTAGTTAAAAAACAATTAAAAAATAATCCTCCTATATCAGAAAAACAAATTAGAGCAATGTATATGAGCATGGGAAGAAAACCAGCAGAATCTGATATTAGAAAAACAATGAATGCTATGAAAAAAGCAAAATAATACAATAAGCACAACTTTATGTTGTGCTTTTATTATTAAAAAATAGGTATGTAGTTAGAATGAAACACCGTTCAGTTTTCGGTTCAACAACCGCTATATAGAGAGTATAGTAATAAGTAAGAAGATATATTAAAAAAATCAATTAAAGATATATGTTCTTAAATTTCCAATTAATATAATGTAGTTAAATTTATTAGTAGCTTTATTTGGGGTATTAAAAGCTTTTAAGAATTTAGTTTTTCGTCATCTTATTAAAACTAGTAACAAATTTAAGTATGTTATACAAATAAAAAGTGGGGTAATTATTATGTTAAAAATGAGAAAAGTCCTAGTTGGGGCAACTGCTTGTGCAGCAGTTATGACTGGTTCAATACTAGCAAATAATTCTACATCAATACTTAATTCAAAAGATAGAATGGAAGAAAAATATTGACAAAATGTAAATCTATCACAATTGAAAAATAAATCAGAAATTGCTAAATTTATAAAATACAACAACGTTGCTAAAAAAGATGACGTTAGAACAAAAATAGACTATCAAGCTGGTGCAAATCAAGTGATGGACGCTTTAAATAAAACAACTTTTAACAATAGTAATAATATTAATAGTTCATCAGATAAATGAACAAAAAACACTGCTAAAAAAGCTATTGCAAAAGCAATATCAAACTCAGCTTTAAAAGCAGCAAGTGATAATTTAACAATTAATAAAACTATAAATAAAGCAATTAATCAAGTAGAAGATAAAACAAATAAATCATTAGAAGATACTTCAATTTTCAGTAAAGATGAAGTTAGTTATATTTCTCAAAAATACTTTAGAGTAGCAATGAATGATGATGATAATGCAGATACAATTTCTACTCAATATGATTTAAATGTAAGTTATGATGATACTTATAAAACAGCTGTAGAAAAAATGCAAGATTATGTAATTCAACATGAAAAAGCTCAAGGACGAAAAGCTGATATAACTATTTCTTTAAAAGATCAAAGTTTAGCTGATAAAGTATTATTTGATTCAAATAAAGATTCATATTTAGATTTAGCAAATAATAAAATTGCTGATCAAATTGAAATTACAATTTCAAGTAACGGAGCTTCTCGTGATGATGTTTTTGGATTAAAAAATATTAACCTTGTATCATCTAAAAAATCAGTTTTAGGTGAAACTCAATCATCAAGTGATGTATTTTCTAAAACTGTTGATGCAATGTTTTCATCTCAAAATAGTGTTGAAATTTCACACGATATTGATACTTCTCATTCATTAGAAGATGTATTTAATTCATATTCAAATATGATAACAAACAGAATTAAACAAAAAGTTTCTCTTGTAAGAAACAACTTATCATCAGTTAATGATGATGGTTCAATTTATAAAATTAAAGTTGATACTTCTTCAATTAATGGTCTTGATATAACTAAATCAATGTATGAAAACCAAGAATTATTAAGTAAAATCTTTAACAGAGAAGTTGAATTACCAATTCAATTAATTAACACTCAAACAAATCAAGTAGTTTCAAAAGGGGTATTTAATCCTAAAATACAAATGGATTTAATTTCATTCTTTGAATGTATGGATTCAGTTGAAGGATCACCAGACGGATCATTACCTACAAAAATTAACTTATTAGGTGCAAAACAAACATATAACACCGATACTACAATTGCAAATATGGTAACTTATTGAAACAAAGTTTTAAATCAATTAGTTGGAGATTATTCATTTAAAGTTACACATGATTCAAATAAAGATTTAAATACAAAATTACAAGCTCAAATGAATGATAGTACACCATTTGATAAAACTCAATTTAAAGATGATGGTATTCAAATAGGATATACAACAACAAGAGGTGCATATAGAGTTATTTCAGATTCAAATGCTTTATTGCAAGGTGTTACTCCTTCACCAACAGTTGAAAAAGCAATGCACTTTAAAAAAGAATATTCAAAATTCTTTGATTCATTGTATGCAACTAGAGATGTTTTAAAATATTTCATTGCTGGTGGTGTTGCATTAACAATTGCTGAAGGTGCATTAACAATTGCAGAATGATCTGAAATGGATGCATTTGATGCTTCAGTTACAACTGCTATTACTTGTATGGCAGCAGCTATTACTGTTATATCAGCAATAGCTATGAGCAAAATTAATAAAGCATTAGATGAAGCTAATAAAGCTGAAAGTGTAGATATTTCAAAAATTGATAATTTCGATAACTATAAAGCATCAGTTATGAAATATCTTGACGAAGTTGCTCACTGATCAAGTGTTATGCAATATGTTTCAATAGTTATGACAATTTCTACAGCTGCAGTTTACCCTTTTAGATCTGCAATTAAAGATAAACTTGCAAAACTAAGAGAAGCTGCTGAAGTTGTAGAAGGTGCTGAAAAAGCCGATCCATCATGATTAGTTAAATATAATGTTGAATTAATTGCAACAATATTTACAGGTGCAACAATCGCTTGAGGAAACGCTATTAACAGCTTCGGTCAAGGTTACTTTGCATTAGATATAGCAGGTGATGAATAGAAAGTTATAAGTATAATACTAAAAATTACTCATTTGAGTAATTTTTTATTGTTCTAAGTTTATTTTAAAAACTTGTTAATCTAGATATAATATAAATATTATGGGACTACTTTTAATATCGATTCTTGCTTTGATAATAATATGTGGAATTATTCTAGTGATAGTTAAAAGTGAAAGTGATGGTTTTCTTTCATGAATAACATTAATCTTACTACACTTAGACTATTTGATAATACTTTTTTATTCTGGACGATTTATTCACCAAAATGTATCAGAAAAAATTCTATCTAACTATACAGTTCTTGCTTATATTCTAACTGTGATTTTAACTCTAGCAATAACATACTTATATTTTTTACTAAATACATTAATATTTACAAAAATACCAATTATTCATCTTATTATGAATGCTTTGATAAGTTTTATGATTGCTATGGTTGCTCTTTTATTTATTATAAATATTAGTTCAGGAGTAGTAAGTAATCTAAATTGAACTCAGTATTTAGATTATTTATATGATGTGTTTAGAATAACAAAAATAGATTGGTTAAATAAAACTTTTTTATGAACATCTTATTTAATTTGTTTAGCAAGTTTAACTACTTTTATAACACTTATGAGAAAAAGAGCATTATAAACATAAAAAAGAAATCTAAATTAGATTTCTTTTTTCTTATTCTTCTAAATTAACTTTTTGAATTGCTTCAATTGCTGAATTAAATGAACTTGCTGCTTTTACAACTCTTCCTGCAATAGCAATAGAACTTGCTGCGAATAACTCTAAGTTAACTTTAGCAACAAATGAAGCAAATGATCTTAGTTGAGCTACTTTATCTGAGGCTTCAGCAGCAGTTTCGATTGCAACTCCAACTGAAGGAAGTTTTGCATATCTTTTGAAAATTTGATTAATAACTCCTCCACCTGTTAGAGCAGCGGCCATTCCACTTAAGAAGTCTCTTGATAATGTTACTCAGAATTGAGCATTTGCTAATTCTCTTAAGATTTGTCTTTTGTAATTTTTAAAGTCATTAATCTCAGAAGTGTCTTTATCAACTAAACCTTCAACTTTATTAATAGAATTTACAAAGTTTACAGCACTTACTGTTGAGAATGTTCCTAATCCTGCTGATAGAATACCTACTAGTCCACCCATAAATTTATCAATTGGAGTTGTTACGGCTCATGTTGTAGCTAGATAAAGAGCTTCTAAAGCTGCAATACCAAACTCAGTAGTTGAAGCGATAATTAATGCTGTTTTTGGATCATAAATATTACTTAATTGATCTGTGAATACATCTTTAAGTTGTTCGATTGCTTTTACAGTTGGCGAAGCTTTAACATTACCTAAAACAACATTACCATCAGCAACGGTTCTGAATGCTCCTCTATTAGTTAAGTATCCAAGTTTAATTCCTTCAGCTTTAAATTCAGTATCACTAAATCTTTTACCATGATTTATTTGTTTTTGTAATTTTGTTTTTAGATCAACACCATCATCGGTTTTGACTATAAATGCATATTTACCTACTAAATCTTCAACTGCTTTTTCCATGTACTTAGCAACTTGACCAATTGTTGTATCAGTTCCATATTTTTCATCATCACCTTTTAAGTTAAATTTAATTGGTAAACTTGATGAGTTATCTTTTTGAACAGCATCCATACATTCAAAGAATGATACTACGTCCATTTCTAGTTTTGGTTTAAATGAACCTACTGTTAATGTTTCACCTGTTGTTGTGTTTGTCACCTTTAAAGGAATGTCAAGATTACGATTAAATACTGAAGCCATTAGCTCATGGTTTTCAAAAATTGGTTTATTTAAATCTAAGTCTTTAAATTTTGATGTATCAAAATTTACTTTAAATGTGTCATTAACTTTAGAGCTAGATTTTAAAAGGTTCTTATTATCATTTTTTGATTGATTATTTTCTTGAAATCTTTCAGTTACCATTTCTTGAGTTGATTCAAAAACTTCTTCTAAAGATTTAGAAGTATCGATATCTTGTTCGATTTCAATTTTTTTATCTCCTGCAAATAAAGCTGACATAGTTTTTGATGTTAGATTATCACTCGAAGAAGCAAAAATTGTTTTTTTATCTTTTTCTAATTTAATTTGTTTTACACCGAATGCAGCTTTTTTAGTTTGATTATTATAATCTATAACAACTCCTATTTGGTTAGCTACTTTATTAACGGCCAAATCAAAGAAAGTGTCATCTTTTTCATCGAATAATTTTTTATTTGCGTCACTATGATTTAATAGGCTAAGTTTTACATTAATATTATTATTTTGAGATTGTTCTTGTTTATTAATATATTCTTGTAATTTTTCTACAGCATCTTTGTAAGTATCATCATAACTAAGATTTAGATCATATAAAACAGTTTCTTTTTTTAGATCAGCATCTTCAGTTTTTGGTGTGAAGTATTTACCAAAAATATAGTCAATTTCATCAGTTTTTGAAATTGCTGTTTCAATATCTTGACCTATTTTTGATTTTAGATCTGAATATACTTTAGCTTGGTTTTTATCAAAATTAACATTATTATCTAATGCTTGTTTTGTGGATTTATTTAAACTATTTGATAATTGTTCTTTAGCTTGTTGAATCTTAGATGCATTTTTTTGATCATCTTTAGATAATTTTTCTTGAGCTTGATCTAAAAATGATGAAACATCTTGTTTTTGTTGACTATAGTCAGCTTTTGTTCTAACAGAATCTTTTTTGCTTAGAATTTGATTGTGTTTTAAGAACTTTGTAAAATCTTCTCTATTCTTTAAGTCAGTTAAGTTTACGTTTTGTCAATATTTTTCAGTTATTTTATTATTTGAGTTAAATATACTTGACGAGTGTGTTATTAAAGGTGTCCCACCCAAAACACCTGCACATGAAGTTGCGACTAATATAGCTTTTTTCATACCCCTACATCTACTTTCTATTAGTCAGTCAAGTTATATATCTTCATGTTTATTATATTAAATTAAATCTTTTACTTGTTAAATCACTAATAGTTTAGTAAATATGAAATATTTTTTATTTAGTGAAAATGATTTATTAATTAGTCAAAAAAATCACCCAAAAGTGATTTATGATTATTTATTCTTAACTTTTCTTGGAAAAGTATCAGGTTCTGTTCTGTTTTTTAATCTTTTCATATTTGGAAAATGTCTTCAAGCTAAAATTAATCCTGAAATTAAAATTACGATATTTGCTTCTAACATTCCACTTGCTCAAGAATTATTTAATCAATAATGAAATGAGTTAAATAATGAAAATAAAATATATTTATCTCAAGCTAATTTAAAATATTCTAATCCATTTCATTGTCATATAAAGACATTTAATCCACTAAATCAAGGCATTCACATAACTATTAAAATTGTTAATGTAGAACAAATTGAAGCAACACTTACTTTTCTTGAAATAGCTGCAAATATAAATCAAACTATTAAAAATATAATTAAATATAAAACATTTACAACAAGTAATAATCCTAAAAAACAACTTACTGCTTTTCCACCTTTAAACTTGTAATAAACAGGATAACAGTGACCTATTAAAGCAAAAATACAAGGAATAAAATAACTAGTCTGACTAAATAAATTATGATTTATCATTGATAATAAAATTCCAACAATAGCAGTTAAAATTACTTTTGATCCATCTAAAAAAGTTACTAGTAATCCTCATCTTTTTCCTAAAACTCTAACTGTATTTGTAGCTCCAGGATTTTTAGATCCTACTGTTCTAATATCAATATGAGCAACTCTTTTAACTATAATAATTGATCAAGAAATTGAACCTATAAAATAACCAATTATACTAGCAATAATTATTCCTAAATAATGCATAGCTTTTCCCTTTCATTAAACCTAATAAAATTATAAAATAAATTATAGCAATAAAAAATATAGAGGAAGAAAAATGAATAATTTATACGACTATATACAAATAGATTCTTTAATATGTGAAGTGTATCAAAACGAACTTGATATGATTTGTTCATATTATCCAGAAGTAAAGCGAGTTAGACAACATAATGATATTCAAATAGCTGAAAACATATTAGATGACTTAAAAAAATACATATTTGCCTTTCCTTATGAAGAATATGAAGAAATTTCATTATGTTTTAAAGCTACAGCTCTAAAATTTGGAATTTTATTAGGATTAAAAAAAGATTTAGCTAAATTTAGTGAAGAATTTGGAGAAATAAAAACAGATAAAAATTTAACTGAACTTATATCTCAAGAGTTTGTTTCATTTTTACTTATTAAATTAGAAGATATTGTTTTGGAATGTAAAAAAATACTAAAAGAATTTAAGTTTTCATTTGTAAAAAGAGGTTTTAATAATAAGATCGTAAGAGCTATGAATGGTTTTTTAGATGAATTTTTTTTAAGTGAAAAAATAGATTTTTTAGATAAAATAGCAGAATTAATAGATTATGCAGGTGACTTATCAGATCAAGAAATAGAAAAGTTTAATAATATGGGTATTAATATATTAGATTTTCTTGATGAATGACTAATGTTAAGTACTGCTTTTCAAGCAATAAGAAGTACTATGGATACTTTTGCAAGAAGATTTATTTAAAAAAATGTAGGTAAAAAAATATGAAAAAAGATTATAAACAAATGAATTTAGAGCAACTAAATTTAGAAAAAGAACAATTAAATGATCAACTTGTTCAACTTAATCAAAAACAAAAACAAGTTAATAAACAAATTAAAGGTAAATTATGATTATGATGATTTGTTCCTATTATTGGAATGTTTATTTATTTTAGTTTTTATCATAATAGACTTAGTCAAGAAAAATATTCTGATCAATTAGTTAAAATTAAAGTAGAAATAGCAAATATTGAATTACAAATAATGTATTTAGACAAAATAATTAACAATAAATTAAATAATTAAAACAAAATTGTAAAAAATAAAATATGCAGTTTTAAAGTTGTAAAATAAAAATATGTCTGATTAGCGCAATTGGTAGAGCAACTGACTCTTAATCAGTGGGTTGTGGGTTCAACTCCCACATCAGGCACCATTTTTATAGGACAACAAAAGACTTATAAAAAAAGTCTTTTTATTTTTATTAATCAAAATATCATGAGGTGAGAATATGAATAAAGTTTGTTTATTTGCTGATTCTAAATATCTAACTAAACATTTCTTAGATAAGTTTAATAAAAATGAATTAATTATTTTTACATATACTCAAAATAATGATAATTTTGATTATATTTGTTCAAATCACCAATTAAACTTATTTAAAAATGATGGTTATCAGATTGTTGAAATAGATGATAAAAAAGATTTTAAATCACTAGTTGATCAATTTAATGTAACTGAAATTTATTCTTTAAAAAGTTTTTCAAAATTAGATAAATTAGTTGAAGTTTTTGCTAATACTATAATAGAAGATGATCTTGATTTAATAGCTAAATCAAAAAAATTCTTAATTGAAGCTAATAGTGAAGAATTTAAAAAACTTACAGGATTTAATTATACTTTTTCAGGAATTGTTACATTATGTAATCAACTAGGAAGAACGATCAATTTTCCAACAGCAAATATTTTAACTAATCCAACTCTTAAAATAAAAAGTGGAGTTTATTTAGTTAAATGTATAATAGATGATCATATTGTTAAATACGGAATGGGAGATAATTGAATTAATAGAAATAATTTAATGGTGTTCGAAGCTAATATTTTTGATTTTGATAAAGACATTTATTCTAAAAAAATAACTTTTGAAATATTAAAATATATTAGAGAAAACAAAAAGATTAATAGCTTAGATGAACTTGTAGAATTATTAAAAAATGATAGATCTACTTGCTTAAAGCTATTGGAGGATAATTATGAATAAACCACTTTTAGGAAGTCACGTTAAAATGACAAAGGCTGGTAAATATCTAATCGGAAGTGTTGAAGAAGCTCTATCATATAATGCTAATACTTTTATGATTTTTACTGGACCACCACAAAACAGCAATAGAGTTGATACTAATTTATTAAATATTGATCAAATGCACAATTTATTGAAAAAAAATAATATTAATTCTAAACATTTAGTTGTTCATGGGGCTTATATTATTAATATTGCAAATAGTGTTAATGATAAAACATGAAACTTTGGTGTTGAAATGCTTATCAAAGAAGTTCAACGTTGTGAACAAATTGGAATTGATATTTTAGTTTTACATCCAGGATCTTATACAACAGGAAGTTATCAAAACTCTTTAAGACAAATTGTAAGAGCTTTAGATATGGTAAGTGATCATCAAATGAATGTTAAAATCGCATTAGAAACAATGTCAGGTAAAGGTACTGAAGTTTGTTATAAATTTGATGATTTTAAATACATATTTGAAAACGTTAAAAATCCAGACAAAATCGGAATATGTCTTGATACATGTCATATGAATGATGCTGGGTATGATATTAAAAAATGAGATCAAGTTAAAAAAGAATTAACTAGACATATGAGTTTAGAAAAAGTTTTATGTATACATTTAAATGATTCAAAAAATGCTTTATCATCACATAAAGATAGACATGAAAATATTGGATATGGTTATATTGGATTTGACGCTTTATGTAATGTTGTTTGAGATGAAGATTTTAAAAATGTTCCAAAAATTTTAGAAACTCCATATGTAGATGACAAGTTCGCTCCATATAAAATTGAAATTGAAGATTTAGTTAATAAAAAATTTACAGATAGACTATAAAATATAATTAAATTAAAATTTATATAGTTAATAAAAAAATGAGGTGTAGATATGAAAAAAATGTTAGGTATGTTAAGTGCTATTGGTTTATTAACAACTACTAGTATTGTAACTGTAAGTTGTAATCCAACAAGCCAAGTAATTATTAGTAAATATGAAGGTTTAACTTCAATTAAAAATGAAAGAATTTGACGTTCTTCTGAACCTTTTCTAAGTTTAGAAGAATTAAAAGCTATTGTTTCTTCAGGTGATGAAAATGTTGATCAAGATAATAAAGATAAAGAATATGCAATATCAAGATTAAAAGCTTTAGCAACAAATAATTTTATGCAAAATAAGTTTGAATGTTGAAATGATCTTCAAGATGCTAAATTAAATTTTTACAAACAAGTTCCAGTTTCAATTGTTAATCCATTAGGATATTCAAAAATTACAGAAGAAGATTTTAAAGAAAATTCAGATGCAGATCTTAGATTTATAAAATTTGAATTTGAAAAAACAAAAGATGAAGATAAAAAACAAGTAAGCGCAAAATTAGATCTAAGAACTTTACCAAAATTTACAGGTGAAGTTAAAGAAGGTTCTAATTTAAAACTTCACAATGTAGAAACAGATCCGTTATTACGAAAATGACTTGGTGAAAGTATTGTTAGTATATTTGATAGATATAAACCTTCAATAACTGGTTTTTTATCAAATAAAGGTATAAAAAAATCTGAAGATATTACTAAAGAATTAGAAACAGAAATTAAAGAATCATCAAGATTTAACAGCTTATTAAAATCAATTTCTTCATACTTATCTGATGTAGTTAAATTAGTAAATTCTGAATCAGGAATAATTAAATTTGATAATGAGAAAAAAGAATTTTCATACACACCAAGAAGAGATCACATTTTAAAATTCTTACAAGAAAAACAAAAAGATAAAGTTTTTGAAATCTTAAAACAAATGTTATTTAAAGAAAAAGATCAAATTGACTATATTGAAATTTTAAATGGTTTTGTTTTTGATGAAAAATCTGATCAATCTGAAAATGATAAAACATTAACTACAATAAAAACTAAAGATCAAAAAAATAATGGATAGGAAAATTAAATATGACATCAAAAATTAGTGCTACTGCAAAAAGAAAAATATTAATTCAAGCATTTTATAAGTATCAATTATTAGATGCTAATTTAAACTATATTAAACAAGATATTTTAGATGATGCTCAAGATATCAAAGACCAAGAAGTTTATAATGAAATAGAAAAAATAGCAACTAATACTGATGATATTATTGAATCAATTAAACCTCATTTATCTACAAAATGAAAATGAGAAAGAATCCCATCAGTTATTAGATCTATATTAATTGTTGGAGTTCATGAAATAAAATACACTGATACTCCAAAAGCTGTAACAATTAATGAAATGGTTGAATATACAAAATCTTATGTACCTGATTTTGACTTTAAATTTGTTAATGCCATTTTAGACAAAATAGAAGAAAATTAATATGCAAAAAGTTTTAACAGTCCAAGAGTTAAATCAAAATTTAAAAAACTATTTAGAAAACATTGATTATTTTAAATTAATATATGTTAAAGGTGAGATTAGCAATTTAACCTTAAATAAATCAGGTCATGTATATTTTTCAATAAAAGATGAAAATGCAACTATAAGTTGTATGATATGAAAAAATAACGCACACAAACTTATTCAATTAAATCCTAAAGAAGGTATGCAAATCACTTGTGCAGGAAGAATTACATATTATGTAGTTGGTGGAAAAGTAAATTTTGAAGTTAAAGATGTTCAAATTGAAGGAATCGGTGAACTTCAAAAAATATATGAAGAAAGATTTTTAAAACTAAAACAAGCTGGTTGATTTGATCAAAGTATTAAAAAAAGACTTCCAAATATTGTTCAAAATGTTGGAATAATTACAGCTGATACGGGTGCTGCAATTCATGATTTAGTAACAACAATTCATAGAAGAATGCCTTCAACAAATATATTTTTATTCCCTGCTCAAGTTCAAGGAAATCAATCAGCTCATGATGTTGCTGAAAAGATAAAACAAGCAAATAGTTTTGCAACAAAACTTGATGTGTTAATTGTTGGACGTGGTGGTGGAAGTTATGAAGATCTTTGATCATTTAATGAAATGGAATTACTTCAAGCAATTAAAGATAGTGATATTCCAATTGTTAGTGCTGTAGGTCATGAACCGGATGTAACACTAGCTGATTATGTAGCTGATGTACGTGCTGCAACTCCAACTGCTGCTGGTGAATTGGTAAGTAGAGATATTCAAGAATTAAAAAAACAATTGAAATATCATTTAGATAAACTACGTTTACAAATTGAAAACAGATATGAATTAGAATCAAAAGATTTATTACATTTAAAATCTCAACAAAATAAAGCAGTAGAATTTGCCATTTCAAGTAAAGAGATTTTAATAGAACAATTAGAATATAGTATTCCAGAAAGCATAAAAACCAAAATAAATAACTCTTATAAAGATATTTTAAAATTAAAAGAACTATTAATACAAAATATACAAATAGCTTTTAATAATCAAAATATTAAAATAATAGATTCTACTAATGTATTGAAAAATAAAAGTGTTTATAAATTAGAGCAATATAAAAATAACTTTAATTTCATGACTTCAAACTTTAAATCATTAATTTTACAAAAAATGAAAATTGAAGAATTGAGATTTGAATCAATGGCTAATAAGTTAAACTTACTAAATCCGAAAAAACCTTTAGAAAACGGATATGGTATAGTTACAAATGAAAATGGAATCAAAATAACTTCATATAAGGACGTTAAAACAAATGAGAAAATAAAAGTTTTCTTAATAGATGGTAAATTAGTAGCAAATTTAGAAGAGGTGATTGCAAATGAATAACGAACAAAAATCATATGACGAATTAATGCAAGAAATTCAAGAAGATACAAAGAAAATAAGTAGTAATGATATTTCTTTAGAAGAAGCGATGAAAATTTTTGAAGAAAGTATTCAAAAAATCAAAATAGCTAAAGAAAAATTAACTGAGTACAAAGGAAAAATAACAAAAGTATTAAATGATGGTGAATTAGAAGAATTTAACCAATAAAACAAAATCCCACACAACTATTAAGTGAGGGATTTTTTGTAAAATACTTTATCTTTCATAATTTTAATCAACAATAATTTTATTCTTTTGTATATAAAGTTCTAGTTCATAAAAATATTTGATAGTAATATCACTTTTAGCTTTTTTTAATAATTTAGTTTGTTTTGACCAAATTTTAAAAATGTTAAAAAGACTTACACCATCTCTTTTTTTGACTCTATATGCAGTTTTAAATAAATTAGATTTTACTTTAACTTTAAAATCAATATTAGGAATGTTTAATTTATTTAATAATGCTACTTCAATAATGTAATTTGCATCAGGATCAAAAGAAATTTCTTTATTTATTTCATCGCTAATTATTGGTCATAATAAATCATCTATTTTTTGTCCAAATTCTTTGTTTGAAAATATTTTTTCTCTTAGATACCTTCTATTTATATTATTGTCATTATCTAAAATGTTTTCATCTATCTTTTTTAATTGATTTTTAACTTCTTCTTGTTCTAAACATTTTTTAGCTACAAGATCAGCATTAATTATTTTAAAGTCTGGGTGAAAGTTAATAAATTTATTAGAAATCGTAGTTTTTCCTGAACCTATTTTTCCAAATATACCTATTATCATGAACTACCTCCATACATTTTTCATTGTTTTTCAGCAGAAATCTCAGTTACTGTAACTATTAAATTACTATTTTTTTCAACTACAAAATATATATTTGTATTTGAAGCTGATATGTAATTATACCTACTGTCATGAAAACTTTTTGTAGAATTTCTAATATGATCTAAACATATTTCTTTTACTTCATAATCTTTTTTATCTTTAAGTTTTAAACGTTCTTTTGCTCTTTGTAATCCATGATAACTAAAAGAAAAATTGTGTCTATAATAGTAACTCATAAAATCCACCCTCTACATACTATTATAATTAATAATATGTAGAATTATAATAACGGTGTTGCTAATTCTTGTAAGTCTGATATAGTTTTTCTAAGTATTCTTGTAAATTTATTTCTTGATATATCTAATGTTTCACAAATTTGTGTTTTGCTAACTTCGTTTGCGTACATATAAAAAATGTCTCTTGCCAGAGGTTCTTCTGTTGTTTGAAAATATTTTTCTACAAGATCTTCTCAGCCCATTGTAGATTCAGAATAACTCATTTCTTTAACGTTATCATCTTTTAAATCAGTGTTTTCATTTTTATAAAGACTGTTATTCAGAACTTTGTGCTTGTTATTTATATACTTAACACAAGCATCAGTACATTTTCACGTTACAGCATCAATTACTGATGAAACGAATTTTTTCTTAATGTTTTTTGATTGATACTTTTTTAATAAATCATCAAATGCCATTCAAGCATAACTTTGCATATCTTGAAACTCTAGAGGAACCTTATAAAACTTTGACAATGCTTTTTTAATAGCAAAATTTATCGGGGGCTCTAGTATTTGAAAGAGCTCAATTTTTTCAGTTTCTGTTAGATACTTGAAATCTTTTTTCAGGAAGTGATCTATTGTTTTCATATAATTTTCTCCTTATTTCTATTCATTAATGTATTAGGAAAAAAATTGAAAAATTGCTCTTTTAGACAAAAAAAGATGAAATTTATTCATCTTTTTTACTTTTATTTGATTTTTTATTTTTAATTTTCATTATAAATAACTGAAATTTATTCGGCTGTTTAATTTCTAATTCTTCATTATCATATAATGAAAGATCTATTTCATATGATTCACCGTTCATAATTGCCATAACTGCTTTTTGGTGTTCTATATTAGCTTTTATAATTCTTTCTTTATCTATTTTTGGATTAACAATTAATAACACAACAGCAACAAGTAAAGTAAATATTGTTATAGAAAGACATATTGGAGATAAAATTGTTGCTATATTAATTTTTGAACCATAATTTTTTGTAACTAGTTCTCAGAAGTCATTAAAATTAGCTTTAAATTGATCTTTATTATTTGTAATTAATTGATCAAGTAAGTCTTTTCCTCAACTGGCTTCAATATTTTTTGATGAAATAAATACATATAATGTTCCAGTCACTACTCCAAACATAACTACAAATAGAATTACAGGCATTAATCTCATTCTATATTTTTCTCTATTATTTTGATTTGACTTGAATGTGTAAGAACAAATTAACACAGCAGGAAGAATATATATTAGTACAGCAGGAAGAACATTTAGAAGTGTCATTGTTAATGAACCTGGCACACCTCTATTTTTAAACCCATATAAAGGAATTTTTTTTAAAAGTTTAATTTGACTACTATCTATAAAATTTGTTCAATCATTTGCTTTTAATCTTACTGCATATTCATTTGAACTTATATCTAAAAAACTTAATGATAAAAATAGTAAAGTTGAAATTAATAATAAAGTAGAAATAATAGAAAGAACAGATAAAATTATTTTAAATATCGGCATAAACTTAGGTTTTGAATTGTATGGATAAAACCTAGGATCTTGTATAGGAAGAACTGGAAGTTCTTTATTTTTTAAATTTTCAAACATATTTGGATTAAATTGTTTAAAAATGTCATTAATATCTGATTGTTGAGCTGTTTGATTGTTTTGTTCAACTTCAACATTTTGTTTTTCAGATTGAGATTCAGTTCCACTTTTAATATTTTCTTGTTGTTTTGGTTTATCTTCTTGTTGAAGTCTTTCATCTCATTTACTAATAGTTTCATCATTTAAAACAGATAAACTTTGAATTTCACTAGAAGTTATTTTGTCAGTTTGATCAACTAATTTAGTTTTAGCTACTTTAAACTCTTTAACTATTAATTTAATAATTGCATCAATATCAGAAAACATATCTTGTTCAGTCTTATTATCAAATGCTTCAAATCTTTGTTTTTCTTTTTGATTTGTTATTAAAATAAATGCTTTAGCAAATTGTTTTGCAAAAGTTTCTCCATCAATATTTTGATCATGATTAGCTTCTAGAGTGAAAATATTATTTATTAATGTTAAAAATTTATTTTTAAATTCATTATTTTTATAAATAAAATATTTTAACTTTTCAGTTTTTAATATATTTCTAGCTAAATATATAGTTTGTAAATATAATTCTTGCATTTTATCCTCCCATATTTTTTATAAGTTCGTATTCTACAATAATGTTTTTATCCATTTCAGAAGAAATAATACCTTTAAATATTTTATAGACTATTTTAATTTTATCATTTAGTTGTTTAATATTATATTTATTATTCATTGCTAGTTTCACACGATAAGGATGAGAATTTAACATTGATGATATTTCTTGTTGAGATAAAAATTGTTGTTTTAAAATTAATACATCTCTATAAAAAGTTAAATTAGTTTCTAATAGGCTAATTAAAGCAATAATATCATCATTAATCGAAACATAATCTTTATAAAGTTTTATAAATTTAGAAATATCATTGCTTATAAAAGCATCAACTAACATAAACACATCATCTTGATGATATTTAGCAAAAACATTTTTTATAATATCTAAATTAATTTGACAAGTTAAACTAGCTAATTTATTTAATTCATTAGTAATAGTTTGTAGATCATTTGGTAAATAATTATAAATTTCATTTGCTAATTTATTATCAATTTTTTTATTTTTAGAATTTAGATATTTAATAATATATTCAATAGTTTGATTTTGATCATAAGGTTTTAAATAAATCACATTACAATGTTGTTCAATAAATTTAGCTATTTTTAATTTTTTAGAAAACTTATTAGAATTCATTGCAAAAATAACTATATTATTTGGATTTTTATTTTTAATCATTTCAGTTAGTTTAGTTAGTGAAAAGTTTTTATTAAAACTAGTCTTACTTTCATTTACAAAATATGCTTCAGTAATTACTATAATTGTTTGATCACTAAAAAAACTAAAATTAGTTACATTATCATAAATATCATTAAAATCATCTTCAGTTAAAGAAAAAGTCTTTATTTCACAATTATCTTTATTTTGATTCTTTTTTATAATTTCATCAATTTTTTGATTCATTAAAAAGAAGTCTTCAGAATAAACAAAATACATATCAACCACTCTATTCATTTATATATTTTACAATTTTAATTGCTATAATAATCAAATAATTAATATTTATTTATCTAATAAATTAATTAAGTGATTAAAATATATTATTTTTATATTTAACTTTATTTTAAAATTTGTTATACTTGTATATGTATTTCAAAAATCTATATATTTTATAAAAGGAGTTGAAAAAGAAATGGCAAACATTAAATCTCAGAAAAAACGTGTTTTAACTAACGAAAAATCAAGATTAGCTAACAGAGCTTTTAAATCAGAAATCAAAACTGCTATTAAAAAAGCTTTAGCTGCTAAAAAAGCTAACGATGCTAATAAAGAAGAATTAGTTAAAGCTGCTGTTAGTCTAGTTGATAAAGGTCTTAAAAAAGGAATCTTTAAAGATAACAAGGCTGCTAGAGAAAAATCACGCTTAATGAGCGCTTAATATTTTTCAATCCATTAGATAAATAATTTGACCACCTTTCGGTGGTCTTTTTTATTTTTTAAATCAAAATCTATAAGAACTATAATCAAAAAAGCAATTTCCGATTTTTTCAGTTTCAAAATAAGTAATATTGTATTTAAATAATGTAGTTAAAGTTTCTATATTTGGAAAATTATAAGTTCTTGAGTTAGCTGAAATTAGTCCATATTTAGGGTTTATTAATTTGATAAATTCTTCTGTTGAACTTGATTTTGATCCGTGATGAGCAACTTGCAATATATCAATGGGTTTTAAACTTAATACATATCTAAAATATGCACTATTAACTAAATTAAGTTCGGCTTCTTTTTCAATATCACCTGTAAATAAAATTCTAATGTCTCTGTATTCTAAAATATGAACCAAAGATCTATTATTTTCTGATTTTAAATTATTTCAAAAAAAGTAAAGATTAACTCCTTTAAAAGATTTAATGTGTTCAAAATTATTATAGTCAATTACTTGATCTACTCTAATATGTTTTTGAATAGTCTCTAATCCATTAAAATGATCAGCATGATAATGAGAAATGATAATTAAATCAACTTTATTAATTCCATAATATTTTAAAAATTCATATGGTATTTGTTTTGAAAATCCAGCACCAGTTCCACAATCATTAATAATAGTAATATTTTTATATTTATCGTGAAAAATAAAAGTATTTGCATTTCCAACATTTAACATTGATAAAAATACACCAGGTTTTAACAATCAATTAATTAAATAACAAACTAGTAAAACAAAAAACAATAATATTCAAGTTTTAAAATTTCTAAATTCATACATCATAACAATTAAAACAATTAAATAAACAACTAATAAAAACATAACATTAAAATAACCTAAATTAATATTAAAATTAATCGCTTTTATTCAAGTTAATATTTTATATAAACTATTAGTCAATAAACTAGTATTTATTAATAACCAAATTGGAATTGTAAAATAAATTAAAGCAAATAATGGTCTTAAAAAGATTAAACTAATTTGAGTAACAATACTAAAACTGTAGAATGTATAAATTTGCAGTGGAATAAAATAAAAAGTAAATAAACTTGATCTAGTTATATAGTTTAAAAATTTATTTCTAAACATATTTTCATAAACAAATAAAAAAGCTAAAATCACAAACAACACTGAACTAGAAGTTAAAAAACTTGGTGTTAGTAAAAAACAAATTATTAAACATATAAATCTTTTAAAAATTAATGGTACTTTTTATTTGAAAAAATAAAATACTCACTTACTAAAAAATAAACAACAATACGAAGTGAAGCATAACTAAAATTTGTTAAATAAGATATTAAAAATACAATTACATAAAAAGATATTTTAAACTAATAGTTCATTTATACTTATAGTTTAATTTGTAAAAAACCTAGTAAATAAATGAATATTAAAACTACTTAAAACAAGTAAAAATTCTAAGTTTAAATCAGATAAAACTTTATTTAATTCTGAAGATTTATTATTTTTATCTAATAAAAACATACTAACTAAATTATTTGAATAAATATTTTTACTTAATCACTCACTTGATCTAATTCCATTAGAAATATCATTAATTTTATATTTATCTAATTGATGGTTTACAAATTGTTTATTTAAATAATCAAAAAAATCAAATTGATAATAATTAGTATTTGATTCTAATTTTTTAAATGTTCCAATAATATTTATTTTTTGATCTAAAAGAAATTTATTATCAAAATCAGCTACATAAAACTTAATATTTTTATATTTTAAAATTGCATAATTATTATGTTTACTTACAACTTTAGCTTGTAATTCTTTATTATTTAAAAAACTTAAATCATCATGTTTAAACCATAATTTATAACCTAAAAAAACTAAACAGATCACTATAAAAATTATTAATATTAAATGAAAATTTTTATAATTTAAACTAATTGAAATACTTAAAAATAAAATAGTTAAAATTAAATATTTCAAATCAAAACTACTAATTAAATTACAACAAAAACAGCACGATAATAATAAAAACATTAAAAAGAAATGTTTATTGACTAAATATCGATAAAAATCTATACTAAATAGTTTTAACTTATCCATTCTCTCACCAATAATGTATTAGAAAGAAATTGAAAAATATAACCTTTTAAATTTAAATTTATCTTTAATGATTTTGTAAATAGCACACACAACAAATAAATTCAAGTCTTGCAAAAAAAAAAAAAAATAGAATGTAAGAGAGTACACTGCATAGTACCCCCCTGTCCGGACAGGGGGGTACTATATTTATGGCGAAGTATTTATATGAGATCAAAAAGAGAGTCATAAAAGAATTATTAAGTGGTAAGACTATTACTCAAGTGTCTAGAGAGTATGGAATAAACATTAACACGATAGTTAATTGGAAATGTCAATATGAATCTTTTGGTATTAGAGGTATTAGGAAGAGTAAGAATAAATCTATATACACTTCTGAGTTTAAAATTGCTGTTATAAAATATAAAAATGAAAATAATTTAAGTTTTTTAGAAACAGCAAAACATTTTAATATAAAGAACGCATCGACAATATCTTTGTGAGAAAGCAAATATTATAGACATGGTGTTGCTGGTATTTCTAAATTAATTGGAAATGCAGGATATATTGATAACATGCCATCAGACAAAAAGAAACTATCAGAAACACAGACTGATAAACTTTTAGAAGAAAATAAGCGATTACAGCATGAACTAGAATTGGCTCGAGCTGAGAATATGTATTTAAAAAAGTTGAGAGCTCTAATTCATTCAAAAACAAAGAAAAAGTAAAATCAATTTTAGAATTAGAGCAGAACTATCCGAACTTAAAAACATCTGATTGATTAGAAATTGCTAACATTAAAAAATCTACATTTTATGAATGAAAACAAAAACTAGAACAAAATATCGATAAGAACGATAAATACAGGGAAATTACTTTAAAAATTGAAGAGATTTTCTACGATAATGACCGTGATTTTGGCCATAAACGTATACACCTTCAATTGAAACTACTAGGTTACAAAATCAGTAAAAAGAAAGTTTTACAAATAATGAAAGAAAATGGCTTAGTTTCTATTTATAACGCTTCTAGACGACGAAAATACAGCTCTTACAAAGGAACGGTTGGAACTGTTGCTAATAACGTAATAAAAAGGGATTTTAAAGCAGATATACCATTCCTAAAAATATTTGGTGATTTAACTGAATTAAAGGTTGGTGAAAATAAGCTATATTTACAAATATATAAAGATGCATTCAACAATCAAATTGTTGGTTACAGTTATGGAACTAGACCAACTGTTGAGATGACAAATAGAGCACTTGACAGTTTTATAGACAAGATAATTCCTGGTAAAACTATAATACATACCGATCAAGGAATTCATTACCAACATAAATCATTTGTAGAAAAATTAGAAAAGGCAGGTGCTATTCAAAGTATGTCTAGAAAAGGAAACTGTCTAGACAATTCACCTGCAGAAAATTTCTTTAGTATATTAAAAAGAGAAATGTTTTATAATAGAAAATACAAAAATATTGATCAAGTTATTGAGAAATTAAATTGATATATTTATTGATATAATAATAAAAGAATAAGCTTAAAACTAAGCGGACTAACACCTGTTCAATATACAAGACAGGTTACCGCTTAAAAAAGTCCGGATTTCGGGGTACCCAGCACACTTGCATAAAGAAATCAGATATGATGAAAAAATGTTTACTTGCTATTGTTGATTGTTAAAAATGAAATTATGAAATAATTGAAAATATAACTAAAATTATTACTTCATTATTTTTGGTATAACAAACTAAAACTAGTTAGTAAACAACACAGTATATTAAATTTATAAGTTAATAATAATGATATAATAAACATATACAAAAATTGGAGGGTTTATTTATGTCAAACTTAAAAGCTCAAAAGAAAAAAGAATCACAAATGTTAAGAGAGCTAAATTTAATATTACAAAGAGAATTACAAAACCCAGTTTTAAATACAGTTTCAGTAGCTGAAGTAAGACTTTCAGCTGATGGATCTCATGCTAAAATTTTCTACTCATTCTTACCAATTAATGAAGAGATTTCAAAAGAAAATGTTGGTAAAGAAATTGAAGAAGGATTAAAAGAAATTAGAATGATTTTAGCTTCTAAACTAGATTGAAGAAGTGTTCCAAACTTAAATTTTGAATATGATGAAAGTTTAGATCGTGCAAATCACATTAATGAAATTTTAGCTGAACAAAATTCAAAATAAAAATAAAATTACCAAGTTTAAACTTGGTTTTTTTAAGTTAGAAAGAATAAAATATGAATCAAAAATCAGGAATTTTAATATTAGATAAACCTAAAAGCATAAGCACTAATAATCTTATTCAACAAGTTAAAAAGAAGCTAAATATTAAAAAAGTAGGACATTGCGGAACTTTAGATCCACTAGCAACTGGAGTTGTAATTTGTTTAGTTAATAATGCAACTAAAATAAGTGATTATTTATTAAATAATGATAAAAGATATATTGTTACTTTAAAATTATTTGCTCAAACTAGTAGTTATGATGCTGAAACTGAAATTATTAAAACCGAACCTAGTTTTGAAATTGATCCAACTACTTTAAATAATGTTATAAATAAATACAATAATTACACTTATGATCAAACTCCTCCTATTTATTCAGCTATTAAAGTTGATGGTAAAAAATTATATGAATATGCTTTAGAAAACAAAACAGTTGAAATCAAATCAAGAACAATCACAATATATGAAACTAAACTATTAAATTATGATAGTAAAAATCATGAAATAACTTTAGATGTTTATTGTTCTAAAGGAACTTATATAAGAAGTTTAGCAGTTGATATTGCTAAAGATCTAAACACTATTAGTTATGTAAAAGAATTAAGAAGAACTAAATCAGGATCTTTTGATATAACTTGCTCAAAAACTATCGATCAAATTAATTGAGATAATCTAACAACTATGTATGATGCTATTAAATTATCTGATTATAAAATAGTTAATTATGATGATGTTTTAAGTGTTAAACAAGGTAAAAAAATAAAATTAGATATTAATTCAGATCTAGTTTTTATAAGTGATAAAGATAATAATTTAATTAGTTGTTATGAAAGATTAAATGATGATATTTTTAAAACTAAAAGAGGAGGATTGGATAATTAATGCAATACTTCAATCAAGCGTTTAGTAAAATAGAACCAATTAAAAATAATAAAAAATCAATTATAACTATTGGTAATTTTGATGGTTTTCACATCTATCATCAAAAAATAATTAATCAAGTTATCGATATAGCTAAAAAAGAGAATTTAAATAGTATCGTTATTAGTTTTGATAAAAAAATCAAAAACTTTGTTGAATCTAAAAGTTATCAAAAAATAGCAACAAAAGAACAAAAACTAAACTATATAAATAAAAACTTAAAAGAATTAGATTATTTTTATGATATTAAAGTTAATAAAAAATTAACTTTAACAACTAGAGAACAATTTATAAATGATTTAAAAACTAAATTAAATGTTATCAAAATTGTTGAAGGTGAAGATTTTAGATTTGGTTGACAAGCTAAAGGTGATATTAATTATTTAATTGCTGAATTTGGAATCGATAATGTTATTGTTGAAAAAAGAGATAATGATATTTCTTCATCAAATATTAAAAAACTAATAAAAGAAAATAAAATCAAAGAAGCTAAAGAATTATTAGGAATAGATTTTGATTAAAAGGAGTTAGATTATGAAAAAATTAGTAGCAATTACTGGAGCAAGTAGTGGTATTGGATTAGCTTGTGCTAAATTATTTTCTGAGCAAGGTTATCCTGTTTTAATTATGGCTAGAAGAAAAGAAATTTTAGATAATTTAAATTTAAAAAATTGTATTACAGCACGTGTTGATGTTAGAGATATTGATCAAATTAAAAATGCAATTAAATTAGCTGAAGAAAAATTTGGTCCAGTTGATTTAATGATTAACAATGCTGGAATTATGCCAATGGATAAATATGCAGATCAAGATTTACAAGAAAAATATGATACTTTAGATATTAATATTAAAGGTGTAATTAATGGAATGGATGCAGTTTTATCAACTATGAGAAAACAAAATCACGGAACTATAATTAATATTTCTAGTGTGTCAGGTAGATATACTTCAGTTGATCATGCAGTTTATAATGGGTCTAAATTTGCAGTTAATGCTATTACTGAACAAGCAAGAAGAGAATTGTCTGACACTAACATTAGATTTTGTTTAATTGAACCAGCAATAGTTGACACTAACTTATTATCAACAACAACTAATAAAGAAGTTTTAGAAAACTATATGAAAAAGAAAAATAAACTTAATGGTGGACTATCAGCAGATCAAATAGCTCAAACTATTTTATATGTTTATCAACTTCCTCAAGATGTATCAATCAAAGAATTAATGATCTCTCACACAAATCAAGCGGTTTAATATTTAAAGACACTTATGGTGTCTTTTATTTTATTTGAAAATTCTAGAATTAATATGTAAGAGAAAAATTTTTCATAGTTAAAATCTTTAATTGAAAAATATTTCATTAAATGAACAAACAACAACATATCTAGTTTTATAATAAAAGTATAAGTTAAAAGTAATTTTAATTTTCAAAGGGGATTTTATTATGTTAGTACGTTATGAAAGGTTTATTGCTACTTTCAGTTTTTTAACTACCCGCTCAAACTACAATGAGTACGGACCGTTTAAATAAGTCTATTAAAACAAAATAAAATAAACACATTTTCATATTTTGGGGGCGATTATTATGCTTAAATCATTTTTATTGTTATCAGCATTAGGATTATCTAGTCAACCGATAACTAATTTATCAACAGTAACAACACCAGTTTTAAAAAATAAATTAAAACAAACTACACAACTAAAAGATAATAATAGTGAATATTATAGTGATGTTTTAAGTGTCGGAGATTATTATAATGCTTTACAAGATGTTTCAACTTGAACTGGACAAGGTTTATTAGATAGAGTTTATGGCTTTTTAAATAAATATCAAAGTAAAATTAATTTTTTAAACATTTCTTATGATTCACATAGTATCAATCATTCAAACCATATATTATGTTGTCGAAATGAATATGGTTCAAACAACGCAGTTAACGAACTAATTTCATATTATCAACGAATAATTAGAGAACAATTAGAAGTTTATGTTGCTGCAAAAGTAATGGGAGATTGTTTAGCTTATTTAATACAATATGCAGATGTTGATAATAAATTAAAAGCTGAAATTGTTGATAAATGATTTGAAATGACTTATTTTGTATTTACTAAAAAACAATCAATCGATTTAGATTATATTCAATCACTAACACCAGATAGTAATTTAAGTAATGTTTGAAAATTAAAAACTCCATTACAAGACCCTTTATTAAAACAAAAAATTATTGATGTTATAACAAATCAAGATTTAGATTCATGAAAACAAATTTATAATAAATACTTTTCATTCTATAATTTTAATATTTATAAAAGTCATCCAATAAATATTACCGGTCCTAACAGAAGTTTATATGATGCATATTGATGATATTATTCATTTAGAGATAATCCATTACCTTTCCCAAGCAACTGAACTCATGTTATTCAAGGTCATAATGGTGATGGTCCAACTTATAATGTAACTTTTGTAGATAATGAAAAAGAAAGTTATGTTAGTGATGATGGAACATCTATTGAATTATCTGGAAGTTATAATTTAACTGCTTTTGTTCAAGATACAGATGGATGAAATAACTATTATGTAGATAGAATCAATTACACTTCACAAAAAGATCTTTCACCTTATTATTTAGCTGATTTTGGTTCAGAATTAAATGCTATATGATCAAAACAAAGTTTAATAACATTATGAATTCAAGATAAATAACAATTAAAAAATCAATTAATAAATTTTCATATTAATATTAAGGGGGCTTATTATGATAAAAACATTTTTATTATTGTCAACATTAGGATTATCTAGTCAACCAATAACTAATTTAACAACAGTAACAACACCAGTTTTAAAAAAGCAATTAAAACAAAATGCACAGCTAAAAGATACTACTAGTGATTATGAACGTGATGTTTTAAGTGTCTCAGATTATTACAATGCTTTTCAAGATGTTTCAACTTGAACCCCATCTGGTTTATTAGATAGAGTTAAGGACTTTTTAAATAAAAATCGAAGTAAAATTAAATTTTTAGACATCTCTTATGATTCGCATAATATCAATCATTTAAACCATATATTATGTTTTTGAAGTGAAAGAGGTTCAGGTGATGCACTTAACCGTATAATTTCATATTATCAACAAATAATTAGAGAACAATTAGAAGTTTATGTTGCTGGAAAAGTAATGGGGGATTGCTTAACTTATTTATTACAATATGCAAATATTAATACTGAACTAAAATCTGAAATTATTGATACATGATTTAAAATGAATTATTCTATATTTACTAGAGAACGAACAATTGATTTAGATTATATTAAATGACAAGTTCCAGATGAAGGTTTTAGTAATGTTTGAAAATTAAAATCTGCATTAGAAGATAACCAATTAAAACAAAAAATTATTGATGTTATAACAAATCAAGATTTAGATTCATGAAAACAAATTTATAATAAATACTTTTCATTTTATAATTTTAATATTTATAAAGGTCGACCAATAAATATTACTGGCCCTAACAAAAGTTTATATAATGTATATTGATGATATTATTCGGGAGTAGATGATCCACTACCTTTTCCAAGTAATTGAACTAATATTGTTGAAGGTCATGATGGTGATAGTTTAACTTACAATTTAAGTTTTGTAGATAATGAAAAAGAAAGTTATGTTTGTGATGATGGAACAACTATTAAATTATATGGAAGTTATAACTTAACTGCATTTGTTCAAAATACAGATGGATGAAATAACTATTATATAGATAGAATTAATTATACTTCACGAGGAGATCTTACACGTTACTATCTTAAGTCTTTTGGGTCGGATGTAGATTCTATATGAACAAGACAAAGTTTATTAACATTATGAATTCAAGATAAATAACAATTAAAAAAGCAAATGTAGATACAAAATTTAACTTTAGATGATATTAATTTTTTAAGTATCTCACCAGAAAATACTCCAACTCTTATTACATCAAAAAGCAAAAAATTTAGTGATGCTGCAACTGTTAGATTTAAAGTTTTAAAAGATCTAAAAAAATTTAATTAACAATACAAAATTATTTGTAACACTTTGTTTAATGTTAATATAGAAAAGACACTTTTTGTGTCTTTTACTATATTCAAAAACTCAAATGAAAAATGTTTCACTAAACGAACAAACAACAACATATCTAGATTTATAATAAAAGTATAAGTTAAAAATAATTTTAATTTTCAAAGGGGATTTTATTATGTTAGTAGGATATGAAAGGCTTATTGCTACTTTCAGTTTTTTAACTAACTGTTCAAATTATAATAAGCACGATTCATTTAAATAAGTCTATTAAAACAATAATAAAACAACACATTTTCATATTTTAGGGGCGATTATTATGTTAAAAACATTTTTATTGTTATCTGCATTAGGTTTATCTGGTCAACCAATAAGTAATTTAACAACAATAACTCAACAAGTTCATAAAAATAATTTAAAACAAACAAATAATAAGTTGAAACAAAATTTAAAAGAAAAAACCGAACTTGAAAAAGATCTTAGATCTGTAGAAAACTATTATAACAATTTACAAAGAAGTACTTCAGATTGAAGTGGATTAACTTTGTGATACCAACTTAGTGATTTTTTAGAACAGAATAAATCAAAAATAGCATTTTTATCAATAGAATACGTTACAGATTTCATACGTTCAACTAATAACTATATATGTTATCAAGATTATCCAAATTCATATAAAGGTGCATATGATGATGTAGTTGCTTATTATAGACAAATAGTTAAAGATCAATTAATAGTTTATCTATCTGCTAAAGTTATGCAAGATTGTTTAACTCATTTTATTAAATATGTAGTTGATGATGATCTACTTGCCTCAGAAGTTGTTAATAAATGATTTAATATTCTTAAATATGTATTTAATACTAATGGTAGTAGATTAAAAATAGAAAATATTTCTAAATTTACTAAAGATGGTTATGATAATGTTTATAGATTAAAAACATTTTTAAGTGATGAAAATTTAAAAAGACAACTCATAAATGTTGTGAAAAATAAAGACATGCACGCTTGAAAAGAAATACAATATAAATACTTTTCTTTTTACAATTTTAATATTTATAATAGTGAACCAATATATATAGATGGTCCTGATAAAGCAATGTCTACTCTTTATTGATGATATCGCGATGATAAATATACAACAACATATCCAAAAAACTGATCTAATGTAGTTAGAAGCGCTCACCATGGATGGTTTCTTGGATCCAATATAAGTTTTGGTGTTACTAATGAATATGACTTTACAAAAGATAATAGAGATTTTGCTATAATCACATATTCAAATGTCACTGGATTTGTTGAACAAACAGATTTATTTAACAACTATTATGTTGATAGAACAGATTTTACTGATTGATGAAAATTATCACAAAAATATAAGGAACAATTCCCTTATTTACAATCATTATCTCAAATCCAAAGTTTATCTGCATTAATGTTTTCAACAAAACTAGAAAGACAAGATTTGAGTGATGTAATCAAAAATAAAGATATAGGTATTATATATAACACTGATAATCAAACAATTATTGATGCAATTAATAATGCAAATCCAGATATTTACCTTACTTTAGATGATGTTGATTTTTTTACTAAAACATATTCATCAGTAATAATTAGTCCTAAACCAAATTCATTATTGTATAAAGGAGGTTCAATTACTATTACATATACATTCCAACAAAATTTAAAAGATATAATTGCTAATACTGAGCTTGGTGAATTATCAGATGTTAGTGTTGATACTATTTTTGATGCTATTAAAAAAGCAAATCCAAATACTACACAAAATTTAAATAAAAATGATATTAATTTTTGAGCCATATCACCACAAGATGGATCATGTATTATTACACCAAGAAATAATAAATTTGCCGGTGAAGTAACACTTAAATTTAAATGTACATTTTTATTAGATTTAAAAACAGTTATCAAAAATACTGATTTAGGTAAAATTGAACAAAACGATATAAAAAGCATACTAGATGCTATTAATTTGAAAAATCCAAATATTAATCTACAAGATAGTGATGTTACTATTTCAGAAATAACAGCTCATTCAGCTAAAATAACTGCAAATAGAAATACAAAATTTGTCGGTCAAGTTATTGTAAGTTTTAAATAGACATAATAAAAAATCTCAATCATAAGAGATTTTTTATTTTTAAGTTTCATAAACAAAAAACAAGTCATAAGACTTGTTTAATTATTTTTAGCTAATAAACTAGATTATTATCCTGCAGGAGTTTCTTCTGGAGTACCTGCGGGTGCTGATGGAGCTGGAGCTACAGGTGGCACTGGAGTTTCACCTTCTGGTTTTGGTGGAACGGGTGCTGGAGTTTCACTTCTATCTGATGGATTTGGTGCAGGAGTTCCTTCTGATTCATCTTCTTTTTTCTCTTCTTTATCTGATTTATCATCTCTAGCTGTGTCGTCTTTTTTGTCATCTTTATCCATTTTGTCAGCTGGTTTTTTAGCTTCAGTTTTACATGTAACTGCAACTGCACCAGTTGTAGCAACCATTGCAACTGATCCTAAAATTGTTAATAATTTTTTCATTTGTTTGTACCTTTCATAAATTTAAAATATATTTCGAATTTAAATAAGTACAACTAAAGCATTAGTGCATAGTGGTACTTACTTTTATTCTATTTTTTTTCGTTCAAGCGTTTTACATATTTAGTGATATATGGATGTATTTTTATATTAATTAAATACTTTTAGATACATAAATACTCTTCAGATACAAAAAATTAAGCTTTTAAAATTATAAAATCATATTGAAGCATTAAGAAAGGAGTGTAATTGATGAAAAGTACACACAAAGTTTTATTAGGAATGACAAGTTTATTGGTAACAACTTTACCAATTTCAACTGTTATTGCTTGTAGGATAACTCCAGAACAAGTATCTAGAAGTCGTTATCAAAATGTTTACAATAACTTCAATAGTGAAATTGAAAAAAATATTCAAATTCTAAAAGCTAAAAAACAAGCAATAGAAAATGAAAAAGATCCAACTAAATTACAAAACCTAAAAACCGAAAGAGAAGCTTGAGTTAAATCAAAAACTCCAGTTTTACAAGAATTAAGAAAAAAAGTTAATGATGAATATAATAAACTGAAGCAAAGCCAGTCAAATTCTAATCAACAATTATTAAAAATTGTTCATACTAATGACGAACACGGACGTTTAAAATATGATGAATCTAAACACAATAATTATTCAGGTATGCAAGGATTAGCTGAAATTTTAAACAAAAACTTTGATCGAGATTTATTATTATCAGCCGGAGATTTAATTCAAGGATTACCACTATCTGATTCAGATAAAGGAATGACAATTTCTAAAGTTGCTCATAAAATGAAATATGATGCAGTTGCAATCGGAAATCATGAATTCGATTGAGGATTACCACATATGTTTGATATTGAAAAAGCAACAGAAGGTATGCCATTTTTATCAGCTAGTGTATTTTGAAATAAAAGAGCAGTTGAAGAACAAGTTACAACAAAAACTGGAGCGTTAGCTAAAGAAGGAGAAAAAGTCTTTACTCCATATATTGTTAAAGAAATATCTCCAAAAATTAAAGCAGGAATTGTAGGAATTACAACTCCAGATACTGCTTATACTTCAAATCCAAAAAACTCAGTTCATGTTAAATTTGAAGATCCTGTAACAGCTGGAAATAAAGCATTTAGTGAATTAAAAGAACAAGGTGTTAACTTTATTGTTGCAATTACTCACTTAGGAGTTAACAGACCTGATACTAGCTGAGATGCAAGAGAATTTGCTACAAAAACAAAAGAAGTTGATCTTATTTTAGATGGTCACTCTCATACTTTAGTTCCTCATGAAGAATACGGTAAAATTGCTAAAAAAAGTTATCTAACACAAGCTGAAGCTTATACTAAATACTTAAGTGAATTAGATATTGTTGTTGATGCTAAAGAGCAAAAAATAGTTGATATAAAACAAGAACTAAGAACTATTGAATATACTGAACTTTTAGGTGGTAAAAATAATACAATTACTGAAATTCAAGAATTAATTGGTGATTTAGAAGTGAAATTCAATAAAGAAAATGATGTAGTTGTATTTAATTCTCCTGTTGCATTTAAACATGCAGATAATGTAGTAACACAAACTAGTTCAGGAGATGTTACTGCTTGAAGAGGAAGAGTAAGTCAAACAAACTTAGGTGCATTTGCTTCTGATGGTATTGCTTGAGAATTTATTAAAAATAACAAAGAAGATGGTGTTAATTATTCTGAAGATAATGTTATTGGTTTAGTTAATGGTGGAGGATTACGTCAAGATATAGCTGCTGGTGATGTTAAAAAACTTCACTTACTTGGAGTTTCACCATTTGGAAATAGAATTGCTGCAGTTAAAGTTAAAGGTTCAACATTAATCGAAGCTATGAAACACGGTGCATCAAAAGTATTTTCTGGAGGATATGCTCAATATTCATCTAACGTTAAAGCAAACATCAACATTACTAAAGCTGATGGTAATAATAGAGCTTATGAACTTGATGAATCTAGCTTAAAAATTAACAATAAACCTATTAATAGAGAACAAGAATATGTAATTGTAACTAATGATTTCTTATTAATTGGTGGAGATGGATATACAATGCTAGATTATGCAAAACACCCAGAATCTGTAAAACATGCATATGAAGGTGGAGATTTATTACAAGTTTATATTGATTATGGTAAACATATAACAAGTGGTCAAGAAGTTAAAGATGGTAACTTATTTGAAAAACGTAAAATTCAAGATTACAACCCAGATAATTACCCACAAAACATCATTGTAAATCACAAATTAAATAAATAGTAATTAATATCGTAAAAGTTAAAAACCTCAATTTAAATTGAGGTTTTATTATTTATTAAAATTAACAACTAAAAAACTAACAATTTAAGTTTTAAAACTAATTATTATAAAATTAAAATAACGGAGGATTTTATGATATTAAAAAACGCTCAAATTGTATTAGAAAATGAAATTATTAATAATGGATATGTAATTATTAAAGATAAAAAAATAGTTGAAATTGGATCAGATTATAAATTAGATGATACGATTGATTTAGAAAATAATTTTTTACTACCCGGTTTTATTGATTGTCATACTCATGGAGGTTATGGAGTTGATTTTGAACAAGGTGATCAAAACAGATTTAAAACATTTGCTGATAATATTGTTAAAGAAGGAATCACAAGATATGTTCAGTCAACAGTTACTAATGATGATCAAAAAACTGAAACTATCTTAAAAGAATTTAGCAAATTTATGAAACTTAATAATGGAAAAGCTAAATGTATTGGAGTTCATTTAGAAGGACCATTTATAAGTAAATTTAAAAAAGGTGCTCATCAAGAAGATTTATTAAAAAATCCAGATATCGAACTAGTTAAAAAATGAAATGAAATATCAAATAATAATGTCAAAATAATTACTTATGCTCCTGAACTAGATAACAGTGAGTTTACAAAATATTTACTAGAAAATAATATAATACCAAGTGCTGGTCACTCTAATATAAAAGCTGATGAATTTGAACCATACTACAAATTAGGAGTAAAACATATAACTCATTTATTTAATGCGATGAGTGCAGTTGATCATCACAACCCAGGACTAGCTGTAAGCGCTCTGAATCATAAAGATATTTTATGTGAAATAATTGCTGATAAAATTCATTTAAAACCTGAAATTATAAAACTAGTTTATGATCATAAACTGGCTGATGGCATTTGTTTAATAACTGATTCAATAAATGCTAAAGGTTTAGATGATGGAATTTATCAATTAGGTAATTTAAAAATTAATAAAGCTAACAATCAAGCAAGACTAGTATCAAATAATGCATTAGCAGGTTCAGTTGCAACATATGATAGTGTAGTTAAAAACTTTAAAAATATAACTAATATATCACTAAATGAGTTGATAAAAACAACATCAATAAATATTGCTAAGCAATTAAATATTTATAGTTATACAGGAAGTATTGAAATTAATAAGTTTGCTGATTTAGTTGTTTTAGATAAAGATTTAAATGTTTTAAAAACAATAGTTGAAGGAAAAATAGTCTTTGAAAAATGAGAGTAGGACAAAGTTATTAGACTCCCTAAGGGATAGACCCCCTAGGGGGTCTATTTTTTTCAAAAAAGGAGTATTTATGAAAAGAGGAAAGCAACTAAGTGTAAGTGAGTGGTTAGAAGTATTTAAGCACTACAAAGAATATTTATCTCAAAATATTACTAAAAAGAATTTTGTTATATTTATAGCAAAATTAGAAATTCTGAAAATTATTTACTTTCAGAAGAAGCCTTCTGATATTTATCTAGAAAATATAAAGATTATAATTTAGGTATGGAACTAAAAGAATCACAAACAGGAAAAGCACCTAAAAAGGTAAAGGATCAGGTAGACCTAGAAAGAACAAAGAAGAATATGATAAACAAAGAAACGAAGTGATTAAAGAGATTGATCATGAAGTTTTAGAATGGTTAATAACAGACCTTTTAAAGAAGATATTTTAAAGAAAAATAAGGTTGACAATCTAGATGAACTGATAGAAAAAATTAAGAAAAAATTTGGAGAAAATATTTCTAACAAGGAAATAATGAAAATTCTTGGAATACCTAAATCAACTTTTACTACAAAATCAAGAAACAATCAAAAGATAAGAAAGAAGCTGTTATAGAACACGCAGAAATAATTAGAGAAGCTTTTGCAAAACAAAACGGAAGATATGGTAGAGAAAGGCTATCAGCATATATTTTCAAGACATATGGCATTATTATTAACCCTAGAACACTAGGAAGAGCAATGAATAAATTAGGTCTTTTCTGTCACGTAAGAACAACGTGCAAGAAAAAGCGTGAATCAAAAAATACTAACGTGTATTATCCAAATATTGCTAATAGAGATTATAATGGACTACAAAACGATATTTATGCAAGTGATGTTAGTTACATTCCTGCTCCAATAGATGTAGAAGGAAGACATGTTTATTTATCTATCGTAATTCATCACAAAACAAAGAAAATTGTTAGTTATAATTTATCCATATATAATGACACTAATTTAATTATGACTCACATTAGAAAAACAAAATTTCCTAAAAACTTTATTATTCACACAGACCATGGTGTAACATATTCATCGAATGAATATCTTGAGTATATAAAGCAACGAGGTGGAGTGGTGTCAATGTCAAGAATAGGTAACTCTCTAGACAATAGAGAAGCTGAATATTTCTTTTCAATTTTAAAATCAGAAATGTTTTATAACTTTGAAAAGAAAGTAAAGAAATGACTTTTAGTGAACTAAAAGAATGTATTAAAAATTTCATTGAGTGATATAACAATGAAAGAATATTAAAAAATTCAAATGAAAAACACCTCAAGAACTATGAGGTGTGTATAATAAACATAACTATTTAGTCTAATAATTTTGTCCCGGTTTCAATAACTTTCAACTGTTGTTTTTTTCTATGTTTTTTCAAACTCTATATGCTTATTTTGAAAAAGTTAATAAAATTGATAATATTTATATTAAGGGGTACATCAAGAAAATAAAATTATGTGCCCTCAGTGTTATTAATTAATCTCAAATGATTATAAATAAAACACTTAAAAATTTATGTGAAAGGATAAAATACCTATGGATAAATTAAAAGGTGTTTTTGCCGCTTTATTAATACCATATAAAAAAGATGGTTCAATTGATAAAGAGAGCTTAAAAAAGTTTATTGATTATAACATCGAAGTTTCTGGTGTTGATGGATTATATGTTAATGGATCAACAGGAGAAGCATTCTTATTATCAAATAACGAAAGAAAAGAAATTTTAGAAATCGTTGCTAAACATGTAAATAAAAGAGTTCCATTAATTGCTCAAGTTGGTTCTTTAAATGTTTATGAAGCAATCGAACAAGCTAAATTAGCTGAAGAATTAGGATTTGATGCAGTTAGTGCAGTTACTCCATTCTACTACAAATTTAGCTTAGATCAAATTCTTGATTATTATAGAGAAATTAAAAAAGCAACAAAACTTCCATTAATTGCTTATTACATTCCAATTCTATCTGGAGTTAATTTCTCAATGGAAGCGTTTGAAAAATTATTTGCTATTGAAGGTGTTGAAGGAGTTAAGTTCACTGCAACTGACTTATACACTTTAGAAAGAATTAAAGCAAAATTCCCTAATAAATTAGTTTATTATGGATTTGATGAACAACAATTATCTGCATCAATTTACAACATTGATGGATTTATTGGTTCAACATTTAACGTTAACGCTAAAAAAGCTAAACAAATTTTTGAACTTGTAAAACAAAATAAAAACAAAGAAGCATTAGCTTTACAAAAAGACGTAAATGATTTTATTGATATAGTATTAGCAAATGGATTATACGCTATATTAAAAGAAATCATCAGACAACATTACAACTTAGATGAAGTATTTTGTAGATTACCTATGACTCAATCAATTTCAAAATATGCTGATAAAGCAAAAGAAATTAAAGAAAGATTTTTAGCAAATGACTGTTCTTGCGAATGCAACTAATAAGGGTAGTTTTCATTGAGTCGACTATCTAGTATTAGGAATATATTTACTATTTACTTTAGGTATAGGTTTATATTTTAAATTTAAATCTAAACTACAAAAAGCAGAAGGTACAGAAGAGTACTTTAAATCTGGTGGAAAAACACCAGGATGAGTAGCTGGTTTTTCAATTTATGCTACAACACTATCAGCTATTACTTATATGGCTACGCCAGCTAGAGCGTTTTCAACTGACTGATTATTTGCATTCGGAAATTTAACAATTTTTATTGCAACTCCATTATTAATCAGATTCATGATCCCGTTCTTCCAAAAATTAAATGACGTTTCAGGATATGGATTCTTAGAAAAACGTTTTAGTTACTTTTTAAGAGTATTTGCCAGTGTGATGTTTATTTTATTCCACATTGTGCGTGTTGGATTAATTATTTACCTACCAACTATTGCTTTAACAGCTGTTACAAATCTTAACCCATATCTAATTGCTATTTTCATAGGAATTATTTGTGTGGTATCTACTGTATTAGGTGGATTGAGTGGAGTTATTTGATCTGACTTTATTCAAGCTGTTGTTTTAATTGGAGGTATTGTTTTAGCTATTATCTTTGCTTTAGCTAAAATGCCAAACTTAGGAGATGTAAATAGCATAATTGTTAACAACGGTAAATTATTACCAAAAGAAGCTATTATTCCACAAAGTTTTGCTAAACCATTTATTTTAACTTTATTCTTCGGACAATTAATTAACACTTTCTATCAATACATCGGAAGTCAAGATGTTGTTCAAAGATATAAATCAAACAAGAGTTTCAAAGAAGTTAAAAAAGGTCTTTGAACAAATGCGATTTTATCATTAATAACTATTTTCTTATTCTATGGAATGGGATCATTGTTATATGCATACTACAACCAAACACTTGGTCTAGTTGGTCCAAAAGAAATTGCAAAAAACTTAGGTATTCAAGAAGGTCAAATTTTCCCTTACTTTATTGTTACTGTTTTACCAATTGGTATTAGTGGATTAATTATTGCTGGTATTTATTCAGCATCAATGAGTACTGTTTCTTCATCACTTCACTCAGCTGCAACTTGTTTAGTTCAAGATATTATCGTTAGAATTAAACCTGATATGTCAGACAAAACAAAAATGAACTGAGCAAAAGGAATCATTTTAGGAATAGGTATTTTAGGAACACTTGTTGCTGTTCTATTGATGGTTGTTAAAGCAGATGATATTTTAAACCTATTTGCTGGTATTATTGGATTATTTGGAGTATCTGTTACTTGTATTTATATTCTTGGAGTATTTACAAAAAGAACTTCAAATATTGGAGCAATAATTGGTGGTATTTGTGGATTAATAATTATTGCAGTACCATTTGTATTAAGTCAAGCAAAAATAGCTACTAATGTTGATCAATTCTACTTTATTATTCTTGCATTCATAGTTTCATTATCAGTTGGATATCTATCAAGTTTCATATTCAAAAACAAAAAAATTGATGAATTAGATGGATTAACAATTCATACTTTCTCTAAACAAGACTTTAACCAAATGGTTGAAGAAGGAGAAAAAGAATGACAAGAAATTAAAGAAAGCGAAAAACAATTCAAAAAAGAACTATTGAATAAAATTAAATCAAAACGTTCAAATAAATAGGTGTTAATATGATTTATGATAAAGTAACAAATATTAAAAAATATTTAAATATTCACAAAAACATTGATAAAGCAATTAACTTTATTTTAAACAACGATATTAAAGATTTAAAACACGGTATTAATCAAATTGATGAAACACTGTTTTATAACAAATTTGATGTTACAGCTTTAGATGTAGAAAATGCAGTTTTTGAATCTCATGATAAATATTTAGATCTTCATATTCTTGCAGTTGGTGATGAATATATTGGTCACAGATTTGTTGAAGATTTAAATGAAGAAGTTGAATATAATCAAAAAGATGATTGTTACTTATATGCAACTAAACCTTCAAAAACTATTTATCAAAACACAAAAAGTTTTGCTATATTCTTCCCGTGAGATGCTCATGCTCCAAAAATAAAAGCAAACGAAAAAGAAATTACAAAAGTAGTATTTAAAATCTTATATGATTAATAAGAAATTTCTAGCTATTGATATAGGTGGTACATCTATTAAGTACGGTGTTTTTAATAGTGATTTAGAACCTATTGAACTATTTACTGTTCGTACAAGACCTTGAAAAGATGCATTAGTAAAACAAGTAGAACATATTGTTAAAAAACATTTATTTGTTGATGGTATTGCTATTGCAACTGCTGGAGTTGTTGATGAATTTGGAACAATTAAATATGCTAATTCAAATATTAGAAATTATTCATCATTTGAATTAAAAAACTTTGTAAAAGAAATTCTAAACAAATATAATCTTGATATTCCAGTTAAAGTTATTAATGATGCAAATAGTGCTGCTTATGCTGAATATGTTTTAGATCCTAATTATAAAAACTCTGTTACATTAACTTTAGGTACTGGAGTTGGTGCTGGTATTATATTAAACGGACAACTTTTAACTGGAGTTAATGGAACTGCTGGAGAATTAAATGCAATTAGATTATTTAATTCTAAAAGAAAAGTTGATACTGAATTATCTTGATCAAAATTTGTTAGAAAACTAAGAATATCTTTACAAACTGATAGTATGGATATATGAGATCTTTATCAAACTAACAATTTTGCAAAATATAAATTAAATAAATACTTAGATAAATTAGCTAATCTATTAAGTATTATAAGTTATACACTTAGTGTGGAAGTAATTTATATTGGTGGAGGATTTAGTTATTGTAATGTCAATATTCTAAAAATCTTAAACGAGAAATTCAAACAATCTTATAGTTTTTATAATATTAATCCAGTACAAATTAAATATGCAATGAATAAAAACAATGCAGGTATGTTAGGTGTATTACATTTATTGATTGATAAACATTTTAAATAGAATTAATACTACAAAAAATCTTTATATATTTATAAAGATTTTTTTATTTATGATTAGATAAATAGTTTTAAAATTTAGTTTAGTATTTAAAATTTTTACTTTTGAAAAGTCTATAAAATTAGATACAATTTATATTAAGGTGTTATTTATTAATAACCTAATTTTACAAAAGATAATATAACAAAGGTGGTATTTAAAATATATTAATAATAAAAAGTTTTTAGCTATTGATATTGGTGGTACAGCTATTAAGTATGGTGTTTTTCATTCTGATTTAGAACCTGTTGAATTATTTAGTATTCCAACAAAACTTTCAAGAGAAGAATTATCAAAACAAGTAGAAGACATTATTAAAGATCATTTATTTGTTGATGGTGTTGCTATTGCAACCGCTGGAGTTGTTGATGAATTTGGAACAATTAAATATGCTAATTCAACTATAAAAAATTACACAGGATTTGAATTTGAAAAATTTGTTCAACAAGTTTTAAAAGAAAATAATCTTGATCTTCCAGTTAAAGTTATTAATGATGCAAACAGTGCTGCTTATGCTGAATATGTATTTGATACAAGTTATAAAAACTCTCTTACTTTAACTTTAGGTACTGGAGTTGGTGCTGGTATTATATTAAACGGACAACTATTATTAGGTAATAATGGAACTGCTGGAGAAGTAGGAGCAATTAGATTATTTAATTCTAAAGAAACTATTGATAACGAATTATCTTGATCAAAATTTTATATAAATGTAAAAGAAACTTTACAAATTAGTAATCCTGATATTTGACAGTTATATCAAACTAATGATTTTATAAAAGAAAAATTAGACAAATACTTAGATAAATTAGCTAATCTATTAACTATTTTAAGTTATACAATGAGTCTTGAAGTGATTTATCTTGGTGGAGGATTTAGTAATTGTGATCCTAACATTTTAAGAATGTTAAATGAAAGATTTAAACAAAATTACAATTTCTATAATATTAATCCAGTACAAATTAAATATGCAATGAATAAAAACAATGCAGGTATGTTAGGTGTATTACATTTATTAATTAACAAACACTTTAAATAGAGTTTAAATTAACCTCACAATTCTGTGTAAAAAACATAGAAATGAGGTTTTTATATGTTAAAAATACAATATAAGCGTTTAGAATTGATATCTAACTTGCTGACTATTTATACAAGTTAACTATTAATGTAAAATAAATATTAAAGGAGATAAAAAAATGAAAAAGAAACATCTATTAAACTTTTTATCAACATTTTTTATGTTTATACTTGTTATAATCGCTAATGAATCTTTTGGTTATGGAAATAATCAACATTTACATGTATTAGGAAAAGAAACAACTCCTTATGCATTAGCTGTTACAGGTTTTGTATTTGCAGGACTTGCTTTAGTAATACCGTTTTTATTAGCTTTTATAAAATCTAAAAAAATTAAAAAACATGAAAAATTATTAATCATAATAAATATGTCAATATTAATTTTAGCTACAATGTTTTTAATCATCGCAGTGCCTTTCTTTATTGCAGTACTAGGATTTAAAGCTCTTACTCCTGGATTAGGAATTATAATTTTATATTTAGTTGGTATATCATATGCAATACCTACTCACTTTAAAATTATTCTAGAAAATAAAGATTGTTCAAAAGATTGTTCACACGATAAAAAAGACGAAGAAAAAGAAGATAAAAAAGACGAAAAAGATAAAAAATAGAGTTAATAAGTAGAAACATTTTTTTGTTTTGCTACTTAAGCTCTATTTTTTTTAAAATTTAATTTAATAAAGTCTTTATTATAAAAAAGAGCAATGCTAAAATAACAATAATATTTAAATTAGGAGTGTTTATGAGCAAAAATAAAAAAGTAAGTATTATTTTAGTTGCAGGTGGAAGTGCTAGTGGTAAAAGCACAGTAGCTGATAGAATAGCTAATAAGATTTTAAAAGATAAGTCAGTTTCTCACATTTCAATGGATGATTATTATAAAGATTTTAGCGAACTATCAATTGATAAAAGAAAACAAATTAACTTCGATCACCCCAACTCAATTGATATTGATTTATTAGTGCAAGATTTAATGAAATTAAAAGAAAGACAAAATATCACTGTTCCAATCTATGATTTTGTAAAATCAACAAGAACAGATCAAACAAAAGTAATTAAAGCAAGTGATGTAATTATTTTAGATGGTATATTTGCTTTATACTTTGAAAAATTACGTGAACTAGGTGATATAAAATTATTTATTAAAACTGCTGATGATTTACGTTTTATTAGAAGATTAGAACGTGATACAAAAGAACGTGCAAGAAGTATTGAAAGTGTTATTCACCAATACTTAACAGAAGTAAAACCAATGCACGATATTTTTATTGAACCTACAATTGATCACGCTGATCTAATTATTCCTTATAAAGAAGGAAATGAAGTAGCAATTGATATTGTAACTACAAAAATAAAAGATTTATTAAATGAATAATAAAAACCTGGACTACCAGGTTTTTTTAAACAATAGTAAATGGACCAGTTCATTTATAATGATTATTTCAAAAGTTAAATATTTTCATAACTGGAATATAAGTTAATTTAATTGACTGAGCATAAGTTCTTGCTGCTTTAAAATCAAATTCATATTCATTTATAGCTGATTTAACTAATTTAGTTACTTCTTCATTGTAATATATTTCTAATCTATTTTTATATTTCATTGATATGTAGTAATTTATAAATAAACATAAAATAAAAGCAAAACATAAATATCCAGATACAGGATTAATTCAAAATCAAGTTAACGTATATTGAGAATTAGATACAACTGCACTTGATGAGTGAATTTGATTAAATTCGTTTGTAATTTGATTGTAAAGATATAAAAATAATGAGAATGCAAAACTAATAGCAATTAATGATAAAAGTGTGTAAGGTATTATATAAATTAATGTTTTATAAAAACTAAGTTTGTTATCTTTTTGGATTTGTTTTGCTGAAATTCATAATCTTGAAATTAAATAATCTATTTCATAACCTGTAGATTCAAAAATACGTTTACTAATAATAATTTGTTTTTTAGATTTGTTTACATTTCTAAAAATTTTTATCATCTTTTCAGTATCAGCGTAAATAACTTCATAATCTTTTAAATTAAACATAATTTTAAAATTTAAAATTATGTTATTTATTTCAGTTGAAGTAATGTTATTATTAGAACTATTAATATAAGGTACTTGATGATTTATATAAGTTTTTGTATAGAATAAATACAACATTAATATAGAACCTAATAAAAATATATTTATTATTAGTAATACTAAATTTAATAAATTATATTGCATACCCATACTCCTTTACTAATAAATATATTTGTATTTTAAACTGCTGTTATATTTATAATTTTAAACCATTTATACTGTTAAAAAATAATATTTGTTTAAGTAGAAACATTTCTATTAAAAATAATAAAAAACCGAGTTTTAATCTCGGTTGAAATTATAATTCTGCATTATGATAAACGTTTTGAACGTCTTCTAGATCATCTAATTTATCTAAAAGTGCTTGTAATTGTTTTTTAGTTTCTTCATCACTAATAACAATTCTTTCATCAGTTGGAATCATTCTAGTTTCAGCAACAATATATTCTTCAACACCTAGTTCATCTAAAGCTTTTTTAACGCTTGCAAATGATTTAAATGGAGCGTAAACAACAATATCACCATCTTCGCTTACAACATCATTAACATCAACTTCAGCTAACATTAATCCTTCTAATACTTCTTCAACAGTTCTGTTTTTAAATACAAAGATTGAAGCATCTTCAAATAGAAAACTTACTTTTCCTTCAGGATTTCCATTATTTTTATTAAATACTTCTCTAATTGAAGCTGCAGCACGGTTAACGTTACTTGTTAATGCATCAACAATAATCGCAACATTACCAGGACCCATTCCTTCATATCTGTTTGCAACATAGTTTTCTGCATCTCCACCAGCTGCTCTTTTAATAGCTCTTTCAATTACATCTCTTGGAATTTGATTTGCTTTAGCTTTATCAATAACTGAACGTAATGTTAAGTTTGAATTAGGATCAGTTCCACCTTGTTTTGCAGCCATGTAAATTTCTTTTGCTGCACGTCCATTTGCTGCAGATTTTTTAGCAGCTGTTTTTGCCATAGAGGCCGCTCTAACTTCGTGTGCTCTTCCCATTATTATTATTTTCCTTTACTTTTTAATTCTTTTTCCACTTCTTCTAATTTAGCCATGATTATTTCCATTTTTTTATCAATGTCTTCTTCATCAGCATCAACTACAAAGAAAGGAAAATCATAAATATTTTTATTATAGAATTCTTCATAATCTCTATTTAGTAATTCTCAATAAGAATTATCAATTAAAAGCTCTTGTGGTCTTCCTCTTTGAGCAATTCTTCTGATTGCTGTTTCAGTTGAAACTCTTAAATAAATTACTATATCAAATTTTACTCTTTCATCTGGAAGTTTTAAATTTTCTAAAACAACATTGTCATAAAAGTCGATATAAGTTTTATAATCAGTTTCATTAACATTACCTAAATCATAATTAACTTTCATAAAGATAGGATCTTCTAAAATAGTTCTATCAAAAATTATATCTTTTAATTGATGAGCTTGTTTTAGTTGTTTAGATCTAGCAGTTAACATATAAATTTGCATTTTAAAAACTGTAGCTTTTAGATCTTTATAATAGTCATCAAAATAAGGATTTTCTTCAATTGGTTCTGGAAAGATTTCATATCCTAATCTTTTACTAATCTCAGCTGAAACTGTTGATTTACCAGCACCAACTGTACCAAAAATAGCTATTCTCATTGTCTTCCTCCTAAGTTGTTATTAATTATATTGTAATAGATTAATTAGCGATCTTTTTGTTTAATTGACTTATAAACTCCATAAAGTTTTTTAACTTCATTAGGTTTCAACTCTCTATACTCACCTGGTTTTAGATCACCGATCTCTAAAAACTCAATTTTAGTTCTCATAAGTTTAACTAAATTCATTTCACCAGCTTCAAACATTTTTTTAACGTGATGTTTTCTACCTTCAGCAATTGTTAATTCAACAATAGAAATATTTTTTTCTTTATCGTATTTTAATAATTTAGCATCAATTGCTTTAGTGAAATAATTTTCATCAATAGTTACTCCTTTAACTAGTTGAGCAACTTGTTTTTTTGAAACTTGACCTGAACACATTCCTTGATAAGTTTTAAAAAATTCATATCTTGGATGCATTATGAAATTAGACATCTCTCCATCATTAGTCATGATTAACAATCCACTAACATCATAATCTAATCTTCCAATTGGATAAACTCTATGATTTAAGTCTTTAAAATAATCAGCAACTGTTTTTCTTTTTTTAGGATCATACATTGTAGTTAAAACAAGTCTTGGTTTATAAAATAAATAATAGTATTTTTGATTATTTGAATCTGAAATAACTTCTTTATTATTAATTTCTATTTTTGCGTTAGGTTCAACTTTAGTTCCTAATTCAGTTACAACAATTCCATCAACTTTAACTCTTCCTTGAGTTATTAGTTTTTCAGCTGCTCGTCTTGATGCATAACCTCTAGAAGCAATTACTTTTTGTAATCTTTCTTTCATATTTCCTCCATTATTAAACCAATAATTCAGCTCATTGAATTGTCAGTAATTAATTTATTTATTATATTTTATAATCATTTACTCTTCAATATCAAAATCTTCGACTTGATCAAACAAGTGTTGATTTTCTTGTTTTTGTTCAGCTTCTTGTTGTTCAATTAATTTATCAATTTCTTCATCACTAATAGTTGGTAAACTTTCCATTCCACCTTGTAGATTAAAGATTTTAAAGAAATTATCAGTAATAGTATATAAATTAGCACGAGTGTTTTCGTCTTTTTTAGCAACTCTAATTAATTTCTTTTCTCTTAATTTATACATTTGATAAGCTGAATCACTACTTCTTAAAAAATCAATTTGAGATTTAGAAATCGGTCCTTTATAAGCAATAATAGATAAAACTTCAATTGTTGATTGAGATAATTTTCTATTGTTTTCTTGTTTTTCTAATTTAGCAAAATATTGGTGTAATTCTGGTTTTGTTTGCATACGGTATTTATTATTTCCAAATGCTTGAATTGATAAAGCACAAGTCTCATCATCTTGATATTTTTTATTTAATTCAATAATAGCTTGTTTAATATCATTTGGTTTTATTGTGTCTAATACATTTTGAATCTCAAGTAAAGAAATTCCATCATCACCATATATAAATAATAATCCTTCAATAATAGCTTTAATATTAGTATTCATTATTCTTCTCACTTTCTCATTGTTCTAATTGTCTATTTATAATGCTTTCATCTTCAATAACTTCTCTTTTAAACTCTACAAAAATATTATTATCACGTTGATTTATATTCATTATTTGATATCTTGTTAAATCTAAAACTGCTAAAAAACAAGCAACTATATTTTTAGTATTTAATCCAATACCGTCTAACAATTCAAATAAAGTTCATTCTTTAATTTTATTAACTTTCATTTTATTAATAATAGTTGTTGTGATTTGTTGAGGTGATATTGTTTGAGTAGTTAGTGTTTGATAAATTTCGTTTTCAAAATCAAAATCTTCATTATATTCATTGAATTTTGATTTACTAATAACTGATTTAAATATTTCAGTAAACATATCTAAATCAATATCTAATGGATCTAATAAAAGTTCATCTGATTGAAATTCAATTTCTTTTGCAAAGTTTTGTTTTGATCTTTTTTTAGATAATGTTTCAAAATATAGATTTTGACTTTGAATAAAAAAATCAGTAGCTATTTTAATTTGATTATATTGTTCAATACGTTCAACTAAATCATCAAAATCATGATCTTGATCAATTTGTTCATCATCAACAATAGGTATTAATTTACGTGATTTCATTTCAATTAATTGAGCTGCAATTGTTAAATATTCACTAGCTATTTCAATATCTAATTCTTTTTGTTGTTTAATATAATCTAAATATTGATCTACTATTTCTAATAAACTTAGTTTAACAATACTGATTTTTTTATCTTTAATCATTGTTCATAATAACTCAATTGGTCCTGAAAATTGATCTATAGTAACTTGATCTCAGCGTTTCATATAAACCTCCTATTAAGTATTGGTATTTAATTCTATTAATCTATTAATTTCATCATTATCTTTAAAATCAAATTCAATTTGTAACATAACTCTACATATAATAATAAATAAAGATTGTATTTGAATACTAATGTTTAAACTTTGTTGTTTAGTTGAATAAAATTTATCTAAGTTGTTTTTAAGTTTATCTAAAAGCATAAAAATTTGTGATTTATCTAATAGATCAAGAAACTCATTACTTCTATTCATACTTCCACGTGTTTTATAAAAGACATAACTTAAATTTACAAAATCTTTACTAAAATTATAATCAGTTTGAAATTTATTAATTGGTTTTAAATTATATTTTAAGTTTAAATGTAAAATGTTAAATATCATTTTATTAAAGTTTGAATATAAATGATTAAACATAGTTATTTGTTGGTGATATTCTTTATCTCAAATATCAAAATAATCACTTTTAGCATCATACAAATTATTTTCTAAACTTTGTTTTATATAAAATAATAAATTAGCTTTAATTTGAGTAAAAATATTTAAATTACAAAAAGCATCTTTAGCTAATAAAAGTGATAATAAACTTTTAATAAATAAATGAATTGATAAATTTTATTAACATCTAATTGATTTTGATCTTCAGAAAAAGTGATATCTAATTGATGGTGTTGATTTTTTAAATCTTTATTTAAATAATAAGTTATTTGATCATTTTCTAATAAAAATTTATCAATTAGATTAAAAGTGTAATTTGTTATATCTTCTAATTGATGATCACTTATAACTACTTGTTTTGCTATTTGAATTAATTTATTTAATTTAATAATGTTTAAATCTAAATCTTGATTAGTCATATTTACTCTCCATTAACAATCAACAACAATCATAAAAGTGTTTTGATATCATCTAAATCTTCTGATTTTTACATCAATTTGAGTTTGATAAAACTCAGTTAATAAATCATAATTAATTGATTCTTTTAATTTTTGATTATTTAAAACTATATTAATTGAATTTTGTAATTCTACAACTTTTTATCTATTCATTTTATTAATTTATTACAATCATCAATTTCATTATTTGTAATAGCATTTTTGAGTATAATTGTTCGACATTTTCTTTATATGTTCTAGTTTCTTCTAAATAATAATTAAGTTCTCTAAACATTGTAAAATCCATCGATTCATAAAAACTAGTTTTTAATTGATCATTTATATCTGTATGTAAAATACTAAATAAATCTGATTGATCAACACTGATTCTATTATTTAAACTAGCTGTTGCTTTAATAATTTGAATTAAAAAATCAATTTGATCATTTGTTAAATTTAACTTGTGATTATTATTTCAATAATTAATAAAATCTTTAGCTATTTTAAAATTAATATTTTCAGTTTCTATATCTAATAAATTTTGATGTTTTAATAATTTCATATTATTCTCTTACCAATCTAGTATTCATTTTATATTCAGTATTTTTTCTTGTAATAGCTAATAGTTTAACTTTAAATCCATCTAAATCATTATATTCAGCAATTATTTTAGGACCTATTCAAATTACAATTACTAAATAGATTCCCATAAAAACAAATAATAATGAACAGTTAACATAATAAGCATTATTTATAAGTGTTAAAAATGTTCTAAGTTCATTTAGTATTTTTCCTTGAGATATATCTGCTTTAAAAATACTTTCATAATCTTTAAAAAGTTCAAATAATCCTATGTTATAAGTTTTTAAAATATTAACAACAATATAAGGAATTAAAAATCCTATTGCTTCTAAACTTGTATAAATTCCTATAATAGGAGATGTTCTTACACGATAATTTCACATCAATGCAATTCCAAATCAAATATAAAAAGTTACAAATAACATTAATCCAAATAAGAAAGTTAAAGATAAAATTAAATAAATATTATGAACAAAAGTAATTAAAACTACTCCTATCATTAAAAATGTAGTTAATAGTGAAATCGATTTAATAATACCTATTTTTATAATTATAAATTTGTAGAAAATATAAGCTAGTACAATTTGACCTAAAAGGAAGAATAAATTATAAGTTTTTAAAAATATTAAAGCATTTGCATTATCTTGATATTCTAATTTAGTGACTGCTACAACATACATTTCAAATAAAGGAGTTTTAATTAAAGCATTAATAATACCAATTAAAAATCCAATAACCATTAACCAAATGATAACTTTTTTATTTACTTTTTGAACTGATTCTAAAATTTCATCATCATGTTTATGAACGTTTTGTCTTCTTTCTTTTATTAATAATGAAATCGCAAAAGATAAAATTATACAAATTAAACCAATTACAAATAATGAAGTTGTTCCATAAGCATTAAAACTGTTTGTTTTAGCAATGATTAATGAATAAATTTCAGTTCCAATAAATGAAGCAAAAGTAATTACCATACCACATTTCATTGAAGTAATTATTGGAAATAATCTTTCATGATATTGTTCGTTACAAAATAAAAAATAAATTGTTTTAGATGATATTGCAACTCCTACTAAAATAGAAAGAATAATCACATTTAAAGGATCTGGAGTTGAGATTAAAAAACCTGTTAAAGTAGCAAAAAAACAAGCAGCATTAGATATTCATATTCAAATTCTTCTTTGTCTTAATCAAAAAGTTCACTTAACTGCAATTGGATTAAGTAATGCTGAAAATAAAATATAACTTCCAATAAAAGCAAATGATACTAAAACTGAAGTAGGTAAAGATAAAGTTGAATCATTTAATGCATTAAAAACATCTGAATTTATTTTTATTAAAAAAGTAATAGCAATTCAAAATAAACCCATTTCAATAAAAAACAATCTCTTTTTTCTAGATGTTTTATTTTTATGAGATATTAATTGTGCTAAAACTAAACCTATAATGATAATTATTGGATTAACGATGTATAAATCCCATCTTAAGTTAGTCATCTTACTCACCAAATTCTACTTACTATATATTATTATAAATAATTTTATTTATCATTTTTAGCATTACTAATTAAAAATGAGTCTAGATAATACTAAACTCATTCTTTATTAAGCTTGTCCTAGACCTTTTTCTTTTCATTCAGCTAAAATTTCATCTTTTTGTCCTTTAGCTAAACGATCTTTGTATTCTTCATATCTTTCTTGACATTCTTTTACTTCTTCTAAAGCTTCTTCTAAACTACCTCATCCATTGATTTTTACAGTTTTATTTTGTAAAGCTTTGTATTGTAAGAAGAAGTTTTCAATTTCATCACGATAATGTTTAGGAACATCATTTAAAGTTTGATATTCTTTAAATCTTGGATCATCATTAAATACACCAAATAATTTAGTATCAATTTCTCCAGCATCAATCATTTTAATTGATCCTAAAATTCTAACACTTACTTCAACACCTGGTAATGTTGGATAAGTACATAAACTAATAACATCTAATGGATCTCCATCTCAATCTAAAGTGTTTTCAATCATTCCATATTCACCTGGATAGAAGTTTGCTCCATATAATACTCTGTCTAATTTAATTCTTCCAGTTTTTTCATCAACTTCATATTTATTTGATGAACCTTTAGGAATTTCAACAACCATATCAATAACGTTATTTTTTGACATATAATATTCTCCTTGTTTAGTTCTATTTATAATTTTATATTAATTTATATCTTAAACATTATCTATTTTTATTTATTTCTGGAATATTAAACAAAATGATACCTTACCAATTATATGTTTTGGATCCAAAACATATAATTGGTAAAGGAGGTTAGAATGTTTACTATTTTAGACAATAAGTCATATGCACAAATTAAACATTATCTATTTTTATTTATTTGAAATATTTATAATTTTTATAAAAAACGTGTATAATTATTTTATAATTTTTATAAATAGAATATAGATATAAAGAAAGGGATATTATGGCTCAGAAAAAATCAGAAAATCAACAAATAGATGAGTTAGTTAATAAAGCTGAAGCTGTATTAGATGATCATTTCTATCACGAACAACACGAAAATCAAGATAAAGATCACTATCATGGAATTCATCACTTTGATGAGTATGGAAATCATGATGATGTAACTTCAGCTGATTTTGAACTAAAAAATGTATTTAGACTTACTAGAAAGAATTTAATTTTTAAAATAGTATTAACAGGAGTATTTTTAGCTTTAACTGCAGCAGTTAGTGGATTAGATATTTTAGCTGAATCTATTCATATACCAGTTAATGGAGATCAAGTTTGAATTGAAACAAGATTTTTAGATATTACAGTTGTAATGATTTCAATTGCAGTTTTAGGACCGTTGTTTTCTTCAGTAATAGGTTTTATTGCTCCAATTATGCATAATGCAATTCACGGAGGAGAACACGGTTGAATTCAACCACCAATTCAATCAGTTGAATATGTAATTATAGTTTGATTAGTATTTATAATTTTTAATTTAATTTTCCGAAATTCACCAATTCACCGTGATGAAAATATTAAATTAGCAAACTTTAAACGTTGAACTCCTATTCCAATTATGATTGTTATTTTTGCAACAATAGTTACTTTAGGATTTGTTTTAGCATTATACATTCAAGCTAAAGTTTCAGCAATCAATCCACACTCAGGATGACTTCCTGCTCATGATCATGCTCACGATCATAAACACAGTCAAATTTTAAGCTCAACAACTCAATTTATCTTAGGTCATGCTGGTCATGATCATGATGATGAAAACAAATTAGATTACGATAAATTAAACTTATATACTTCACTAGCTGTATTTGGATGAAACTGTTTAAGATATACAATTTCAATGTCATTATTTGCAGCTATTGAATGAAGAATGAGACCAATTAATCATAGATATAGATAGAAAAAATGCCAGTGGCATTTTTTATTTTATATATAATTTAATCAATAAAAAAGTAAGTATTAACTAATAAATTTACTTGAATTTATCTATAAAGTCAATATCAAATTTTAAAAAGTGAGAAATTATATCACTATTTAATTGTAAAAGTACAAATGCATAGTTTTTTTTTTTTGGTGAAGTTAGTTATTTTTTCACTTTTCTATTATGTTATTATTGTTCTTGAACGTTTTAGTATGTTTATAGAAATAAAGGAGGAAAAAATGACAAATTTACTAATGATTTTAAAGTCAGTGCTTGCAGTTTCAGCTGCAAATCAAGGTGCTGCTGCTTTAAATAACGATCAATCAAACTTAGCGTTGCCTACAAGTCTAAAACAGACAAATTATAGTAATTTATTACAGGCATCAAGTGTTAGTGCTCATTCAAGTCACATAATTTTTGGTAATCAAATACTTAAATTAGGTTGAGAAAAAAGTGCTAATGGTGGATACAGATTAAAACAAATTCCATCACACATTAAAAAAGTTCCATCAACTTTACCAAGTCACATTACTGATTTATCTTTTGCTTTTAAAGGTAATATCAATACTGATATTGAAGGAATTAGAGATTGAGACACTTCACAAGTTACTAATATGAGTGGGGTATTTTATAATGCACAAAAATTTAATTCAGCATTAAACTGAGATACTTCAAAAGTAACTGATATGAGTTACATGTTTTACAATGCAGAAAACTTCAACTCACATTTAGGAGACAAATTCTCTGCAATAAATGTAACTAATATGCAATCTATGTTTGAAGGAGCAAGAGAATTTAACCAAAAACTTGGATTCAAATTGCTTTCAAACAACCGTGTTAATGCACAAGATATGTTTAAATTTGCTAAGAACTTTAACCAAGATATTTCATTCTTAGAAGTTGAACAAAAAAATGTAAGAGAAACTGTATTTAAAAATGCTGATAGTATAAAAAACTCAAACTTACCACTATCAGTTGACAGTATTGTTTCAAATCAAATAAAAAAAGAATTAATTAGTTTCTGAAACAACAACTTTAAAAACAAACAAACACAAAACAACACTTATGAAACTGTTTTACAATTACTTAAATTAAAAATTCAAGAATACAGCAAACTTAATGGTATAAAAATTGAGTTAATTAATCAAAAAGACAATGTTAAAACAGTTGAACTAAAAAACAATCCAGGAATAGATGTTAAAGTAAACGATAGATTCTTAGTTAGATTAGATCTAGGAACAGGTATAAAAGAAAACATTAGTGAAGTTAAAAATAACATAGGTGAAATAGGTCTAGGAAAAGGTGATGAAATTGGTACAAAACAAGTAGAAATTGAATCACTAAACAAACATATTATCAATAAATTTATTTCAACTAATGAAAACTTAGTATCACACGAAGTTGCTGATTATAAAGTTGAACATTCTGATTTAGCTTCAGCAATTATTAGAAATGTAAAAACAAACGATATACATGTTGTAAATTATAAACTTGAAAGATTCTTCTTTACTCGTTTTATTCATTTCTATGATTTTTATGGATTCCCAGAATTAGCAGTAGATGAATCAATAACAACAAACAGAACTTTCCAAAATGTTGCTGATTTAATGAATCTTAAAATTCAACAATATACTCCAAAAATTTATCACAACATTAAAGTTGATGTGGTAAGAGCTAATGGTGTAAAACATGAATCATACTTAAGAACTGGAAGATCATTCTATAACTTAAAAATTGATCATAGCAATGCTCCAGAATTCATATTTAGAGTAATTCCTGTATTCACTAGAATAGATGAAAACAAAGCTAACCCTTCAGTATTAGAAACTATTTATATTGATAAAAATGGTAATGAACAAAGAGTTGCCGGAGATATGAATGGTTCAGAATATGATGATGTTAAAGTTATTAAAAGAATAGGATTCTACTGAGATTATGAAAAAGAACAATGTGTGGCTTATAGAATGCCTAAAAATGTTGAAGTAGTTCCTGATTACTTACCTATTGAAATTACTAGCTTAGAAAATATGTTCATGGGATGTGTAAACTTCAACCAAGATCTATCTAGTTGAAATACACAAAATGTTAAATTAATGACAAGAATGTTCCAATGAGCTAGAAAATTCAACAACGGTGGACATGCATTAAACTGAAACACTTCAAAAGTAACAAACATGGGAGCAATGTTCCAAGGTGCTGAAAGCTTTAATGCTGATATTACTAGTTGAAATGTTGGAAAAGTAACAAACTTAGGAGAAATGTTTAGAGATGCTAAATCATTTAACCAAGCTATTGGTGCATGAAACCCTCGAAACACTGTAGTAAACTATAACAACATGTTAAATGGTGCTATCTCATTCAACCAAAATTTAACAGATTATATTAAATGACCTGTTTATGCTGAATGAGTACACGCTAGTGAAGGATTTGACACAAACACACCATCTTGAGAAATCGTAAATAGACCACCAGTAAAACCAAGTAGTGCTAAGCAAATAGATACAAACGGTGTTGCTTTCACAAATGCAGACGACGAACCAAAAGTAATATATGGTATTAAAAGTAAACATGAATGAGAAGCAAAACGAGAAATAAAAGAAAAATTACGTTCAGTTTATAACCTTAACCCTGAATCATTAGAAATCGAAGTATTTAAAGAAAATGGAAAAGTTTCTAGAGTTAATATTCTTCCTAAATCTAATGGATGATATAGTCAAAAAGGAAGATGAGGAGACTTTACAATTGAATCAAAAGATAACATAAGAAACGTTATTAAAGAAAACACTCACATCGGATATATAAATACCACAGAGAGAGTACCTTTCTTAAGAGCGGTTGCAGAGCGTTTTAATATCGATACAGCAGGAATGCATGTTGCATATAATAATGACGATCTTAATAGTGGACGTGTTAAATTAGAAGTTCTATTTGGAAATGAAAACTTTGCAAATGGTCGTGAACAGTGATATCACACAACTATTAATTTTACATTAACAAAACACATCACTACTTTAGGGAAATTTGATACTAGTGAAATTGTTATTGATAGAAATGATCAATCACTATTTGAACAAGAATTTATCAATAGAAACCAAGAACTTTTAAATAGAAATCATTTAAACAAAAACTTATTATCATTTAAACAATTAAACAATTGATATGAAATAAGTATTAACAACGGTGAATATATTGGTTCTATAAAAGTTCCATATAGAGTAAAAGTAAATCTTAACGAATTACAAAGTTTAGTAACTCATGTTGGAAACTTTAATGTTAAAGATATAGACGCTATTATTAGTGAGTTCTTAAAACGTAATAAAGATAAATTACCTGAATTACAAAGAAATCATTTAAGATTAGTAGATAGCGGTGAAGATTTCTTAACTCTATCAGTAAATACAGAAATTCAAGACAAATACTTAGGTGAAAAAATTGTTGTTCATTTCGGTTCAAGAGCTAATATTAATAATATAGGTCTTAACCTAAACCAAGTTATTGTAAATAATAGAAGTGAACAAGAAATATTTGACATTTTCTGAGAAAGAAACCAAGAAATTTTTGCAAACAATAACATTCAAAAAGATGAATTAAAAATTGAATTAAAAGACAATCATTTTGTAATCACTACTAATAACGATAACTTCTATGGAGAAGTTAGAGCTAACTTTAGTGTTAGAACTCAAATTGATGCGACTTGGTGTTAATACACACGCAGGATCATTTGACGAATTAGATAAAGATAAAATTATTGAAGCATTTGTTAACATTAACTCTTCTAAATTACCTGGAATAAACAAAGATAATTTAGTAATTGTTGGAGATGTAGTAGGTAACTCATTACGTATTAGAGTTGAAAGAAGTGATAAGTTCCAAGGTGAAATTACAATTAACTTTATAATTAGAACTCAAATTAACAGAATTGGTGCTAATACAGAAACTGGAGCATTCAATTCAGCTAATACAAACGAAATTATTGATGCATTCATCAGAAACAACCAAGATAAATTACCTGGATTAACAAGAGATAATTTTGAAGTTGTTGGAAATATATCAAATAATTCAATAGTTGTTAAAGTTATAAATAGCTCAAACTTCCAAGGAACAATTTCACTTAACTTCTCAGTTAGAACTCAAATTAACACAATTCAAGCTAATAGATTCGCTGGATCATTTAACACTGTTGATGTAGATGCGATTATTAATGCATTTATTGACAAAAACAAAGATAAATTACCTGGATTAACAAGAGATAATTTTGAAGTTATTGGAGATCCAACAAACAATTCAATCATTGTTGAAGTTAAAGATAATGATAAATTCCAAGGACAAATTACAATTAACTTTAATGTTAAAGAGTTTATTTCTAATGATGGTGTAAATGTAAATGCTGGAGCATTTAATAGAAAAGACGTTGAAGACATCATTAGTAGATTTATTTCAAACAACAAAGATAAATTACCTGGATTAACAAGAAGTGATCTAAGAATTGTTGGTCAATCAGATAATTCAATCACAATCGAAGTTAGAAAAGAGAATTTAATTTATCAAGGACAAGTAACAATTAATTACTCAATTAGAACAGATATTAACTCAATTGGTGTTAATACAAACATGGGAGCATTTAACTCATCTAATACAGAAGTAATTATTGAAGCATTTATCAAAGATAATAAAGAAAAATTAGATGGATTAACAATAAGTAATTTTGTAATCGTTGGAAACGTATCAAATAACTCAATGACAATTAGAGTTATAAATAGTGATAAATTCAAGGTGAAATTAGAATTAACTTTACAGTTAAAATTAATGTTTCAATTAACACTAATAAAGATGTAGGATCATTTAATATTAAAAACAATGATGAAATCATCAACGAATTTATTAGATTAAACCCACAATTAAACGGATTAACAAGAAATGATCTTTCAGTTGTTGGTCAATCAGATAATTCAATCACAATTCAAGTTGCTAAAGACAATGAAAAATTCCAAGGAAAAGTTACAATTCACTTCATAGTTAGAGCACAAATTAGCCAAGTAGAAAACATTAATGTTAATGCTGGAGTATTTAATGACGTAGACAAAAACGATATTATTAATGCATTCATCAGAAACAATAGAAACAGATTACCTGGAATGACATTGAACAACTTTAAAGTTGTACATGAGAATGTTAATTCACTATTTGTTGAAGTTAAAGATAGTGATAAATTCCAAGGTCAAATTCTAATTCAATTTAGAATTAAACAATTTATCGCAGACGTTGTTAAAAATCCAAATGCTGGAATATTCAATTCTAAAGATCATGATGCAATTATTAATGCATTTATTGCAAAAACCCTGCATTAGCAGGATTTAATAGAAACCAATTTGAAGTTTCAGAGTCAAAAGATAGATCAATGACAATTAGAGTTAAAGATAATGACAAATACAAAGGTGAAATTACAATTAACTTCACTATCAAAGCTCAAATTGATAAAATCACAACAAATACAGATGCTGGATCATTTAATACCATTAATCAAGAACAAATTATTTGAGCATTTATAGATAAAAACAAAGATAAAGACCCTTCATTAACTAGAAATGATTTTGAAATAGTACGTAGTGCTTCAAACAACTCATTAACTTTAAGAGTTAGACATAATCACCAAAAATACCAAGGTGAAATTACAATTAACTTTAGAATTAGAACTCAAATTAGTGAAGTACAAAACATTGAGGTTAATGCTGGAGTATTTAATTCAAATGAACAAAATGCAATTATTCAAGCATTTATTAACAACAACAAAGAAATACTATCTGAATTAAAAGTACAAGATTTCAAAGTTATCGGTAATGCAACTAACAACTCAGTGCTAGTTAAAGTTATAAATAGTGATAAATACCAAGGTGAAATTAGAATTCACTTTAGAGTTAGAACATTAATATCAGATGTTATTATTGATCCAACAGAAGCAGGAGCATTTAATTCATTTAACGTAGAAGAAATTATTCAAGCATTTATTAAAATTAACAAACAAAAAATAAAAGGATTAGATAGAAATAACTTTAGAATTATTGAAGCGTCACCACAAACACAAAATACTTGAATAAGAATTGGAGTTGTAAATAGTGATGAATTCCAAGGAGAAATCACAATTAACTTTAGAATTAGAACTCAAATTATAGATGTAGTTAATATTACAAATGTTGGAACATTTGATTCTAAAGATACTACTAAAATTATTAGTGAATTTATTAGATTGAACCACCATCAATTATTTGGACATGATCTAAATAACTTCAGAATTGTACAAACAACAAACAATTCGGTTACTGTTGAAGTTATAAAAAGTGATAAATTCCAAGGACAAATTGTAATTGAATTCCAAATGAAAACTAATATTAGTGAAGTTGATATGGACACACACGTTGGAACACTAGATTCTTCTAGTGAAGATGAAGCACTTAATAGATTCATTGCTATTAATGCTGCTAAATTACCTGGAATAAACCGACTAAACTTAAAAGTTGTAAATTCATCTGATACTGCAGTAGTTGTTGATGTTATTGACAGTAGTAGATTCCAAGGAAGATTTACAATTACTTATGGAATTAAATCTAGAAAAACAGAAGTTGTTGCAGGATCAACTGTTGGAGCAACAGTTGGGGGAGCAGGAACTGCAGGATCAATATTTGCGACATTAAGAAGACGTAGAAAAAATAATAATTAAATTAATAAAATAGCAAGAATGAAAATTATTTCATCTTGCTTTTTATTTTCTACAAGAGTATATGCACTCCTTCTCAAAAACCCACGGTAGTGATGAACCACAATAATCATCAGAGATAATTTATTAAAAGATTATAAAAAAGTAAAAAACAACTACTATCAACCTTTGAATAATTAACTTTTAATAGTTATAAAGATGATTTAAAATTATTTAAAAGTAAGTTTAAAATTGAGGTTTATCTTCTAATTTATACACCAAAAATTATTGTAAATAAGTCATTTAAATAGGCAGAAAATTCAATATATAATCTATTGAAAATTAAATTTTAAAAAAATATATGAAAAATTACTTATTTTTTTTATTTTTGATAAAATCGCCCTTTTATTGGTAGTTTGATTATGATATTATTTCCCTTGTACGTTTTAGTATTTTTTGAGAAATAGGGGGAGTATAAAATGACAAATTTACTAATGATTTTAAAGTCAGTGCTTGCGGTTTCAGCAGCAAATCAAGGCATTGGTTCTTTAAATAACGATCACTTAAACTTGGGTATGTCAGCAAGTTTAAAACATGTAAACGATAGCAGTTTATTAAGAGCGGCAAATGTTAATGATCACCAAAGTCACGTAATTTTTGGTAATCAAATTGTTAAATTGGGTTGAGAAAAAAGTGCTAATGGTGGATATAAATTAAAAAAAGTTCCATCACACATTAAAAAAGTTCCATCAACTTTACCAAGTCACATTACTGATTTATCTTATGCTTTCAAAGACAACGCAAATGTAGATATTGAAGGAATTGAAAAATGAGATACATCAAATGTAACTAGCATGCGTGGAGTATTCTATAATGCTCAAAACTTTAACACAGCATTAAACTGAGATACTTCAAAAGTTACTGATATGAGTTTTATGTTCTACAATGCAGAAAATTTTGACTCATATCTAGGAGATAAATTCTCTGCAATAAACGTAACAAATATGGAATCTATGTTTGAAGGAGCAAGAGAATTTAATCAAAATGTTGGATTACGATTATTATCAAACAACCGTGTTAATGCAAAAAACATGTTTACTTTTGCTAAAAAATTTAATCAAGATATATCATATCTAGAAGTTGAACAAAGAAATGTAAGAGAAACTATATTTAAAAACGTTGATAATATAGTAAACGAAAATTTACCATTATCAGTTGACAGTATTGCTTCAAATCAAATAAAAAAAGATTTAATTAATTTCTGAAACAACAATTTAAAAAACAAACAATTACAAGATAGTACATACGAAACTGTTTTAGCATTACTTAAATTAAAAGCTCAAGAAAATAGCGAACTTAAAGGTTCAACATTTGAATTTATCAATCAAAAAGATAATGTTAAAATGGTTGAACTAAACAACAATAAACAACAAATCATAATTAAAGTAAACAACAGATTTATAGTTAAATTAGACTTAGGAACTGTTATAAAACAAAATATTAGTGAAATCAAAAATAATTTAGGAGAAATTAAATTTATCGATAGATTCCATGCTTATAAATCTCAAATGTTCAACGCAATAAATAAAGGGGTTATTAAACAATTTATTTCAACTAATAAAAACTTAGTATCAAGTGAAGAAACTGATTATAAAATTGAACATGCTAACTTAGCTTCAGCAATTATTAGAAATGTAAAAACAAATGAAATTCATGTTGTAAATTACAAACTTAATAAATATATATTTGCAGAAATTATAATGTGCTATGAACTTTATGGTTTCCCAAATCTATGAATTGATGAAACAATATCAACAAGTAGAACTTTCCGTAATATTTGAGATTTAATTGAATTAAAAGTTAATCAATATACTCCAAAAATTTATCATCACAAAATCCGATGAACTCTAGTTTTAGATGATGTTGTTAGAAGTATGAATACATACATAGAACCTACAGGAACAGCCTATGGTTATCTTCTTGATAATGATGGTTGAGATAAACAACTTCATGGTTATGCAGGTAGAGATGGTGGAAGAGGAAAACCAAAAGTTACAGATAATGTAGAAACTATTTATATTGATAAAGACGGTAATGAAAAAAGAGCTGCTTGAAATATGAATGGTGCAGAATATGATGATGTTAAAGTTATTAAAAGAATAGGATTCTACTGAGATTATGACAAAAAACAATGTGTAGCTTATAGAATGCCTAAAAATGTTGAAGTAGTTCCAGATTACTTACCTATTGAAATTACTAGCTTAGAAAGTATGTTTATGCATTGTGAACACTTCAATCAAGATATATCTAGCTGAAATACAAAAAATGTTAAATTAATGACAAGAATGTTCCAAGGAGCTAAAAAATTTAACAACGGTGGAAAAGCATTAAGATGAGATACTTCAAATGTAAAAAACATGGGAGCAATGTTCCAAGACACAGAAAGCTTTAATGCTGATATTACAGGTTGAAATGTTAAAGAAGTTGAAAACATGGGAGAAATGTTTAGAGATGCTAAAGCATTTAACCAACCTATTGGTGGATGACAAGCTTGAAGAAGAGTAACAAACTTTAACAACATGTTTAATGGTGCTATCTCATTCAATCAAGATCTATCAAACGCACATAACTGACCAGTATATTATAGTTATATATCTAATAATCAAGGATTTGACAAAAACACACCAGCTTGAGAAATTATTAATAGACCAGCAATAAAACCAAGTAGCGCTAAGAAAATAGATACAAATGGTGTTTCATTCAACAATTGATATGAAGAACCAAGAATAATATTTGGTATCAAAAACACAAAATTTAATTGAGAAACTGAAAGAGACATATGTGAAAAATTACGTTCAGTTTACAACCTTAACCCTGAATCATTAAATATTCAATTATTTGCTAAAGAAAGAAGAGTTTCTATTTTCCCTAAATCTGATGGATGATATACTGATAAAGGATTCTGAGGAGAATTCAAAATTGAATCAAGAGATAGTATAAGAAATGTTATTAAAGAAAATACTCACATTGGATATTTAGAAAATAATGATCAAACAACTGTCTTAAAAGCACTTAGAGAAAGATTTAATATTGATACAACAGGAATTGCAACCATACCTGATAGTAAAGGTAGAATTTGAGTAAGAGTTTTAGATGAAAATAAAAACTTTGTTAATGGTCGTTTATATCCATATTACACATACGTTAATTATTCACTATCAAAAAATATCGATACTTTAGGAACTTTTGACACTAATGAAATTGTTATTGATAGAGATGATCAATCACTATTCGAACAAGAATTTATCAAAAAAAACCAAGAAATTTTAAATAGAAATGATTTAAACAAAAACTTATTATCATTCAAAAAAGTAAATAACGCATATGAAATAAGTATTAATAACGGTGAATATATTGGTTCTATAAAAGTTTCATATAGAGCAAAACTAAATCTTAACGAATTACAAGGTTTAATAACTCACGTTGGAAACTTTAATGTTAAAGATATAGAAGCTATTATTAGTGAATTCTTAAAACGTAATAAAGATAAATTACCTGAATTACAAAGAAATCATTTAAGAATGGTAGATAGCGGTGAAGATTTCTTAACTCTATCAGTAAATACAGAAATTCAAGACAAATACTTAGGTGAAAAAATTGTTGTTCATTTCGGTTCAAGAGCTAATATTAATAATATAGGTCTTAACTTAAACCAAGTTGTTGTAAATAACAAAAACGAACAAGAAATTTTAGATATTTTCTGAGAAAGAAACCAACAAATTTTTGTTGACAATAAAATTGCAAAAGATCAATTAAATATTGAATTAAAAGACAATTATTTCTTAATCAGTACTAATAATGACAACTTCCAATCAGAAGTTAGAGTTAACTTTATTGTTAGAACTCAAATTAATTCAGTTGATGTTAATACACATGCTGGATCATTCGATATATTAGATAAAGATAAAATTATTGAAGCATTTGTTAATAATAACTCTTCTCTATTACATGAAGTAAACAAAAACAATTTTGAAATTGTTGGAGATGTAGTAGATAACTCACTAGTTATTAGAGTTATAAATAGTGATAACTACCAAGGTGAAATTAGAATTAGCTTTATAATTAGAACTCAAATTAATTCAGTTGATGCTGACACAAACACTGGAGCATTTAATTCAGCTAATACAAATGAAATTATTGATGCATTTATCAAAAATAACCAAGATAAATTACCTGGATTAACAAGAAGTAATTTTGAAATTATTGGAAATGTAACTAATAATTCAATAGTTGTTAGAATTATAAATAGTGATAATTTCAAGGAATAATTACACTTATTTTCTCAGTTAGAACTCAAATTAACACAATTCAAGCTAATAGATTCGCTGGATCATTTAATACTGTTGATCTAGATAAAATCATTGAATCATTTATTGCAAAAAACCCTGTATTGTCAGGATTAACTAGAAATAATTTTGATCTTGTTGGAGATGCAACAAATAATTCATTAACTATTAAAGTTAAAGATAGCGATGAATTCCAAGGTCAAATTACAATTAACTTTAAAGTTAAAGAATTTATTTCTAATGATGGTGTAAATGTAAATGCTGGACCATTTAATGCGAAAAATGTTGATGAGATCATCAATGCATTTATTAGAAATAACCAAGATAAATTCCCTGGATTAACAAGAGATGATTTAATTGTTGAACAATCAAGCAATAACTCAATCACAGTTAAAGTTAGAGAAAATAATTCAGATTATCAAGGACAAGCAGTAATCAATTACTCAATTAGAACTCAAATTAACACAATTCAAGCTAACACAAACACTGGAGCATTTAATTCAGCTAATACAAATGAAATTATTGATGCATTTATCAAAAATAACCAAGATAAATTACCTGGATTAACAAGAAGTAATTTTGAAATTATTGGAAATGTAAATAATAATTCAATGACAATTAGAGTTAAAAATAGCGATGATTTCCAAGGTCAAATTGAAATTAACTTCACAATTAAAATTAATATTTCAAACAACACTAATAAAGATGCTGGATCATTTAATAATAAAAATAATGATGACATCATCAATGCATTTATTAGAAATAACCCACAATTAAATGGATTAACAAGAAATGATCTTTCAGTTGATTCTGAATCAGATAATTCAATCACAATTAAAGTTGCTAATGACAATGAAAAATTCCAAGGAAAAGTTACAATTCACTTCATAGTTAGAGCACAAATTGGCCAAGTAGAAAGCATTAATGTTAATGCTGGAGTATTTAATGACGTAGACAAAGACGATATTATTAATACATTCATCAGAAACAATAGAAACAGATTACCTGGAATGACATTCAACAACTTTAAACTTGTACATGAGAATGCTAATTCACTACTTGTTGAAGTTAAAGATAGCGATAAATTCCAAGGTCAAATTGAAATTCAATTTAGAATTAAACAATTTATCGCAAACGTTGTTAAAAATCCAAATGCTGGAATATTCAATTCTAAAGATCATGATGCAATTATTAATGCATTTATTGCAAAAAACCCTGCATTAGCAGGATTTAATAGAAACCAATTTGAAGTTTCAGAGTCAAAAGATAGATCAATGACAATTAGAGTTAAAGATAATGACAAATACAAAGGTGAAATTACAATTAACTTCACTATCAAAGCTCAAATTGATAAAATCACAACAAATACAGATGCTGGATCATTTAATACCATTAATGTAGAACAAATTATTCGAGCATTTATAGATAAAAACAAAGATAAAGACTCTTCATTAAGTATAAATGATTTTGATGTTGTTGGAGATGCAACAAATAACTCAATTACACTTAGAGTAAGACGTCAAAATCAAAAATACCAAGGAGAAGTTACAATTAACTTTAGAATTAGAACTCAAATTGGTGAAGTACAAAACATTGAAGTTAATGCAGGAGTATTCAATTCAAATGAAGAAAATGCAATTATTCAAGCATTTATCAACAATAACAAAGAAATACTATCTGGATTAAAAGTAGGAGATTTCAAAGTTATTGGTAATGCAACTAACAACTCAGTGCTAGTTAAAGTTATAAATAGTGATAAATTCCAAGGTGAAATTAGAATTCACTTTACAGTTAGAACATTAATATCAGATGTTATTACTGATCCAACAAAAGCAGGAGCATTTGATTCAGTTAATGTAGAAGATATTATTCAAGCATTTATTAAAATGAACAAAGAAAAAATAAAAGGATTAGATAGAAATAACTTTAGAATTATTGAAGCGTCAACACAAAATAATTGAATAAGAATTGGAGTCGTAAATAGTGATGAATTCCAAGGAGAAATCACAATTAACTATACAATTAGACAACAAATTTCAACTATGGCTAGTTATACAGATGCTGGAACATTCGATTCTAAAGATACTACTAAAATTGTTAGTGAATTTATTAGATTAAACCACCATATATTATTTGGACATGATTCAAAAAACTTTAGTATTGTACAAACAACAAACAATTCAGTCACTCTTGAAGTTATAAATAGTGATAAATTCCAAGGAAAAATTGAAGTTCAATTCCAAATCAAAACTAATATTAGTCAAGTTGATATGGACACACACGTTGGAACACTAGATTCTTCTAGTGAAGATGAAGCACTTAATAGATTCATCGCTATCAATGCTACTAAATTACCTGGAATAAACCGACTAAACTTAAGAGTTGTAAACTCATCTGATACTGCAGTAGTTGTTGAAGTTATTGACAGTAGTAGATTCCAAGGGAAATTTACAATTACTTATGGAATTAAATCTAGAAAAACAGAAGTTGTTGCAGGATCAACTGTTGGAGCAACAGTTGGGGGAGCAGGAACTGCAGGATCAATATTTGCGACGTTAAGAAGACGTAGAAGAAAATAATATTTATAATTAAAAAATAGCAAGAATGAAAAGTAATTTCATCTTGCTTTTTTATTCAATAGCTAAAAATTTTATGATTTCTAAACTTTTGTCAATTATTTCGAAATATTGTAAAAAAATTTCCTTAAATATTGTAAAGTTTTTTTCTTAAAAATTGTAAAAAAATTTTCGTGGGTTATTAAAAAAGCTATATAGTTAAGTGTGATTTTTGTTTAAAATATATTTGTATAAATTTACAAACAAGGAGAATTATGGATAAAAAAATAATATGAGTTGCAACAAATAATAAAAATAAAAAAAGAGAATATCAAGCAATTTTAAAAGATTGAACTGTTAAAACTTTATTAGATTTACCAGAATATAATGACATTGAAGAAAATGGAACTACATTTGAACAAAATGCATTAATAAAAGCAAAAGATTTAGCTAAATATATTAATGGAATTGCAATTGGTGATGATTCTGGAATATGTGTTGATATACTAGATAATTTTCCTGGAATTTATTCAAAAAGATGAGCTTATCCAGTAACTGAATATAGTCAAATTTGTCATATGTTATTAGATAAATTAAAAGATTATAAAACTCAAGAACAAAGAAAAGCAAAAATGATAACTACAATCGGTTTTTATGATGCAGTTAATGATAAACAAGCTGTTTTTAAAGGATTTGTAGAAGGTTATATTTCAAATGATGTAAGAATTACAGAATTCGGGTTCGGATATGATTATATATTTATTCCTAAAAATAGTAATAAAACTTATTCACAAATGACAAGTGAAGAAAAAAATCAAAACTCAGCAAGAAGACAAGCTATTAATCAATTTAGTGATTTTATAAATAAGTATTAAGGAGAAATTATGACTGATAAAAGAAAATTAAACATTGTTTTATACGAACCAGAAATTGCTCAAAATGTTGGTGCAATTATGAGAACTTGTGTTGCTATTAATGCTAAATTACATATAATCGAACCTTTAGGATTTATTTTTGATGAAAGACATTTATCACGTCCAAGTGCAAATGAGTTTAAATTTGTTGATTGCACCAGATATGATGACTGACAAGATTTTAAAACTAAAAATCCTGATATTAAATTATATTGTTTATCAAGATATGGTCAAAAACCAATTTCTGATTTTGATTTTACAAAAGTTAATGATGATGTATTTTTAATGTTTGGTCGTGAATCAACTGGAATTTCAAAACAAATTATTAAAGATAATTTTGATACTACTTTTAGAATTCCGATGATCGCTGAAGCTAGAAGTATTAATATAGCAAATACTGTTGGTATTGCAAGTTATGAAGTTTTAAGACAATGAGATTACTTAGATTTAGTTAAGCATGAAGTTCAAAAAGGAAAAGACTATATTATGTCTGATGCATGAAAAGGAATTGAAGATTAATGAAAAACGATCATTTTTATGTTTTAAGTGATTTAGATGGAACTATTGCTGATAAAGATTTAAATATTTCTAAAGCTACAATTAAATCAATTAAAAAATATCAAAAGAAAACGAATCATAAATTTAGTTTTTGTACTGGTCGATTAGATGCTTGTAATAAAAAAATAGCAAAACAATTAAAAGTAAAACTACCAATTATCGCTTGTAATGGTGCTTTAATTACTGATTTAAACACTAACAAAGTTTTATTTGCTGAGTATTTAGATAGCAGTTTAACAGCAGATATTATTAAAATGTGTCATGAAAATCAAATTGATGTTGCTTGTTATGCTCCAAATATGATGTTAGGAACTGATCAATCTAAAAGAATTAAAGTTTGAGAAAAATATATGTCAAACATTAGAAAAAAATATCGTTGAACAATTATAAAATTCGATACATTATTAGAATTATCAGAAAAAATTAGATCAGAAGAATTTAAAGTTGTTGAATTAATAATTAATATGTCTGGAATTAAAGAAGATCAAGTTCAAGATAAACTTAAATTGTTTGACAAATATTTAGATAAATTTGATTTAGTTCAATCACTTCCAACAATGTTTAACATTATGAAAAAAGGTGTTAATAAACTAACTGGTTTACAAAAATGATCAGAACTAATTAACACAGATTATAAAAAAGTAATTACTTTTGGTGATAATCATAATGATATTGAAATGGTTAGTGGAGTTGATAAAGGTTATGCAACAGCTAATGGTGTTGATAAATTAAAACAAGTAGCTTATCAAGTTTGTGATACAGTTGAAAACAATGGAGTAGGAAAAGAACTTGAAAAGATATTAAATAACTAAGAAAGGAAATCAAAAATGAATAATGATGTTATTTTAGATCCGGTTCAAGAATTTGAAAGTTATTTACATAAAAATGAACAAATTATTGAAAAATATTTTCAAGAATTTACAGAACAATCAGAAATTAATATTGACAAAAATCGTAGCCAAGTTAAAAAAATTAACGAATCTAAACACAAATTAGATAGATCAAATACAATTTTAAAAAGAGTAAAAATATGATCAATAATTAACATAATAGTTATAGTAGTTTCTAGTTTAGCGTTTGCATTTTTCATCTATGCTATTACTCAATCAAAAGAAATGAAAGGCTCTGAAAAAACAACTGCAATAATTTGTATAACTGTATCTGTTATTGTTGCAACAGCATTTCTATTAATACAAGTTTTATGAACAAGAAAAAAGAGAAAAGAAATTGATAGTATTGTTGATAAAGCTAACAAAGCATTTAAAAAAGAATTAAAAAAAGGTTATGATCAGACATTTGATCTTATAAGTTTAATTGATCATGGTACTAAAGAAAAAATCTTTTCTGAAACTATGCCTTTAATTAAATTTAAAAGATTTTTAACTCAACAAGGTCTAGATAATTTTAAAAAGAAATACAAACCTATTAATTATTATTATGACAAGGAATTATCATGCACAGCTTTAAAATCAGGATCAGTTTATAACAATCCATTTATTTTATCTAGCAGTTCTAAAATTGAAATAGAGTCTAAAGAATACGTTGGAAGTTTAGTTATTTCTTGACAAGAAACTCAAGGAGATAAAATAGTTACTAAAACTCAAACTTTAGTTGCTAGTGTGGTTAAACCTTTTCCTGTTAAATATGATTTTTCATATTTAACATTTGGTGTTGATCTTGCACCTAACTTAAACTTTACAAGAACGGCTGCTGGGTTAAATGAATTAAGTCAAAGAGAAAAAGAAAAATACGTTAAAAAAATTGAGAAAAGTTTATATAAATATGCTGAGAAAAACCTTAACTTTTCTCCATTAACAAATACAAAATTTGAAGCTTATTTTGGAGCATTCGATAGAAATGATGACAGAGAATTCCGTTTATTATTCACCCCACTTGCTCAAGAAAATCTTGTTCGTTTAATTGAAGATAATAAAGCTAGTTTTGGAGATAATTTCGATATGATCAAACAAAACAAGAGTCTTTCAATAACTTCAAATGAATTAATAGAATTTAAAATAAATGATACTTATCCAATGATTGAATCATATAGTTATGATGAAATTAAAAAATACTTCTTTGAAACAAATAAATGATATTTCTTAAATATGTATTCAATTTTTGCTCCATATTTTGCTATACCAACTTTAAATAATATTGATGTTGATAGTCAAGATAAAAAAGAATCATCAAAAGTAGTGTTAAGTAAACCTGAAATTGAAGCTCAATTATCAATGTTAGACAACTCTTTATTTAAACATAAAGAAGCTAAAACAGATTCATTATTATACGTTAAATCATTTGATCCAGACACTCAAATAGCTCGTGTCGAGTCTAAAGGATATGATATAGTTGAAAGAGTTGATTTTGTTCCAGTATGAGGAAGAGATGGAAGTTTACATAATGTTCCAGTTCCTTGACAAGAATATATTGAATGTACTGCTTTTGGTAAAGTAAAAATAACTCCATTCAAAGAATTTAGTATCGATGATGATTGATATGAAAATGTTGGTTCAAAATTAAACAAAAATCAAATTACAACAGATCTAGCAATTGTTGAGTTTGTAGATTAAAGTATAATATTTAAAAAGGAGACAAACAAATGGCAAATCAATTAGATGAAATTAATGGTCCTGTTTTTGAAGATGGACGTGAAATTAATGTTATCAATAAACAACTTCCTATTACAGTTGGGGTTGGATCAAAAATATTTGAAATTGTACTATGAATATTAATTATTCCTGGTTTAATTTTCCAATATAGAAAAGTTAAAGCTAGAAATTATTTAGCACAATTAGAACAAAAAATCCAAGCAAATGCTTCACAAGTTGACAACTATTTAGAACAAAGAGTTCAGGTTATGAAAAACTTAGCAAGTTTATTATCTAAATCAATTGATGTAGATAAAGATATTATGAAATCAGTTGCTGCTTATAGAAGTGGAATTGATTTATCTAAACAATCAAGAACTGAAGTTTTACAAGAAGTTGAGCATAATATTAGAGGATTACAGCTTCAATTTGAAAATTATCCTGAATTACAATCTCACAAATCAGTTAGAGAAGCTATGCAACAAAATATATATCTACAAAAAGAAATTACTGCAACTCGTGATATATATAACGATTCAATTAATCAATGAAATAGAGCGATTAATGAATGACCTGCAAAACAAATGGTTGCTGCTAAATTGGGATATACAACAAAAATTCCTTTCGCTACAACAAGTGAAATTAAACAACAAGCAAGACAAGATTTCTTTGCTTAATTAGGTTGAACTTAAAAGTTCAACTTTTTTATTTCTCTAAACAAAAACGTAAGTTTTTTAAAAATTAGCACTCTCATTGTTGAATTGCTAAAAATAGTGATACAATAATTGTAGTTGAATAATTTGTATTTAAAAAAAGGGGTGTAGTTTTATGGAATTTCAAGAAAAAGGAACTGTAACTGATGCTTTAAAAAAATATACTAGAGATTTAACTAAAAATGCTAAGGACGGAAAATTAGATCCTGTTATTGGACGAGAAGAAGAAATATCAAGACTTATTCAAATTCTTTCTCGTAAAACAAAAAACAATCCAGTTTTAATCGGTGAACCAGGAGTTGGTAAAACTGCTGTTGTTGAAGGATTAGCTCAACGTATTGTAAAACAAGATGTACCTGATCTATTAAAAAATAAAAGAATCTTAGAATTAGATATGGGAAGTTTAATGGCTGGAGCAATGTATATGGGTGATTATGAATCACGTGTTAAAGCTATTGTTAAAGAAATTGAAAAATCTAATGGTGAAATTATTTTATTTATAGATGAATTGCATTTAATCGTTGGAGCTGGAAGAACTGGATCTGGTGGTGGAATGGATGTTTCTAACTTATTAAAACCAGCACTAGCTAGAGGTGAATTAAGAGCAATTGGAGCAACCACTTTAAATGAATATAGAGAATATATTGAAAAAGATGCCGCTTTAGAAAGAAGATTTCAAAGAGTATTAGTAAATGAACCTACAGTGGATGAAACAATTTCTATATTACGTGGATTAAAAGAAAGATTTGAAACATATCATGGAGTTAGAATTCACGATAATGCATTAGTTGTTGCTGCTAAATTATCAAGTAGATATGTAACTGATAGATTCTTACCAGATAAAGCAATTGATTTAGTAGATGAAGCTTCTGCATCAATCAAAACTGAACTAGCAAGCGTTCCAACCGAACTAGATCAAGTTAATAGAAAAGTTATGCAACTTGAAATTGAAAAATCTGCTTTAGAAAAAGAAAAAGATGATAAATCAAAAGAAAGATTAGCTGAAGCGATTAAAGAACTTGAATCTCTTAAAAAACAACAAACCTCTTTAAATGAAAAATGATTAAAAGAAAAAGAATATTTAAATAAAATTAATTCTTTAAAATCAACTATTGAAAGTTTAAAACAAGAACTAGAAAGAGTTCAAAGTGATGGAAATTATCAACGTGCAGGAGAAATTCAATACTCACTACTACCATCACTTGAAAAACAATTATCAAGTTATGAAAATGATTCAACTGACAGAATAATATCTGAAGAAGTAAGTGAAAAAGATATTGCTCAAGTTGTTGCAAAATCAACAGGTATTCCAGTTGATAGATTAATTTCATCAGAAAAAGAAAAACTATTAAACTTAGATAAATTATTAAAAATCAGAGTTAAAGGTCAAGATGAAGCTATTAAAGCTGTAACTAATGCGATTATAAGAAGTAGAAGTGGAATCAAAGATCCTGAAAAACCAATTGGAAGTTTTCTATTTTTAGGACCAACTGGAGTAGGTAAAACTGAAGTTGCGAGAAGTCTTGCTGAAATTCTATTCAACTCACCTAAGAAAATGATTAGACTTGATATGAGTGAATATATGGAAAAACATTCAGTTGCTAAATTAATCGGTGCTCCTCCTGGCTATGTTGGTTATGAAGAAGGTGGAAGATTAACTGAACAAGTTAGAAGAAACCCTTATTCAATAATTCTATTTGATGAAATCGAAAAAGCACATAGTGATGTATTTAACATATTACTTCAAATTTTAGATGATGGAAGATTAACTGATTCACTAGGAAAAACTATTGATTTTAAAAATACAATTATTGTAATGACTTCAAATATCGGTAGTGAACAAATACTAGCTGCAACAAATTTAGAACCTGCAACATTTACAACAATTCAAGATGAATTAAACAAAAACTTTAAACCTGAATTTTTAAATAGAATTGATAATATAATATTTTTCAATGCATTATCAGAAAATACAATCGGTGAAATTGTAGACAAAGTTTTAAATGAATTATCAGAAAGATTAATAAAAGATCAAAGCTATTACATTAATTTCTCTGAAGCTGCTAAAGATAAGATTATAAGAGAAGGTTATGACAGACAATTTGGTGCACGTCCTATTAAAAGATATATAGAAAAAAATGTTGAAACTTTATTAGCTCATGCAATCATCAGTCAGACAATCCAAGAAAATCTAAGATATACAATTGATGTTAAAGAAAATGAATTTGTTTTAGAAAAACAACAAATAAATTAGTTAGGATCAGTTATGTTAAAAGAAAGACAAATAAAAATATTAGAAGCGATTGTCAAAGAATTCATTAAAACTAATCAACCTGTTGGATCAAAAAGAATCTTAGAATTATTAGATATTAAAGTTTCATCAGCAACAATTAGAAGTGAATCAGTTGTTTTAGAAGAATTAGGATATTTAGAAAAACAACACACTTCAAGTGGAAGAACACCATCTACTAAAGGTTATAGATTTTATGTAGATAATATTATGAAATTTAATAACAATGAAGATAAAGATTTAAAAAAATATCTTCAACAAATATTTGAACTTCGTAATTATAATGTAGATAAAACTATAAATTATGCTAGTGAAATAATTAGTGAAATTACTAAAATGACTGCTGTTGTTGTTAAAAAAACTAACTTTAATGATATCAATCTTAAAAAAATAGATTTAGTTATTATTTCAGATCAAATTGCTAATGTTGTGTTTATATTCTCTGATGGATCAGTTCAAAATAAAGTATTTAATTTAAATGATATTAGTTTAGAAGATCTTCAAATTGCTATTAAATTATTTTCAGATTCTTTATTAGAAGTTAGTTTAGATCAATTAAATGAACATATTGATAAATTAAAAGAACAACTTGCATTAAGTATTAAACAATATGATTATGTTTTAAATACATTTATAAGTACAATTTTAGATTCTAAAACAGATCAAAAAGAAATTCACGGAATGAGATATATGTTAGAAAATCCTGAATTTAGTGATACTGAAAAACTAAAAAAAGCTGTAAAATTAATGGAAGAGATTACTCCATTTCAATGATTCGATATAGCATATGAATCAAATAAAAGTTTAAATAAAATTTCAACAAAAATAGGTAATGAAATTAATGAAAATATTGATGATATTGCTATGGTAGGAACTGAGTTAAAAGTAGGAGAAAATTCTACTGTACTAACTTTGATAGGACCAAAAAGAATTGATTATTCTCAAGTTAATAGGTTGATGAATTTAATCATTGAGATTTTAGAAGGAAAGGATTTGGATTATGGCAAAACATAAATCTAAAAAAGATGAAATATTAAAAATATTAGATTCTTTAGATAAAGAACAAGCTGATAAAGTTAATGAGTACATCAAAAGTATTAAATCTAAAAATGATGAGTTAGTTGAAGAAAATAAAAAACTAAAAGAAGAAATAGATTATACAAAACAACTAAATGTTGCTGATATTGCAAATCTAACTAAAAAATATAACCAAAAAGAATTAGAAATTAAAAAATATGGTGCATCAAAATTAGCTAAAGATATGATTCAACCAATTGAATTATTAAAAAAAGTTATTAATTCACCAATTAATAATGATGCTGTTAAACCATATGTTATGGGATTTGAAATGATTTCAAATCAATTAGTTCAGTCACTTGAATCAAATTATATTAAACCAATGAACACTCAAGTTGGTGAAATGTTTGATTCAACAAAACAAGAAGCAACTGAAGTAGTAGAAAATACTGAATTTGAATCAAATAGAATTGTTGCTGTTTTAAGTGAAGGATATATGATTCACGATAGAGTATTAAGTTACGCACTTGTTAAAGTAGCTAAATAATAAATTAAAAAATCTAAAAAAATCAATAAACTTAACAATTTAATAAATTTAAAAATTCGATAAATTAAGGAGATAAGAAAATTATGGCAAAAGAAAAAATTATTGGTATTGATTTAGGAACAACTAACTCTGTTGTTTCAGTTTTAGAAGGTGGACAACCTATTATTTTAGAAAACCCTGAAGGACAAAGAACTACTGCTAGTGTAGTTGCATTTAAAAACTCAGATATTATTGTTGGTGGAGCAGCTAAACGTCAAGCTATTACTAACCCAAACGTTGTTCAATCTGTTAAATCAAAAATGGGAACAAACTCAAAAATTAACTTAGAAAATAAAGATTATACTCCAGAACAAATTTCAGCTGAAATTTTAAGATATATGAAAAATTATGCTGAATCTAAACTAGGACAAAAAGTAACAAAAGCAGTTATTACTGTTCCAGCATACTTTAATGATGCTCAACGTAAAGCTACTAAAGATGCTGGTAAAATTGCAGGATTAGAAGTTGAAAGAATTATTAACGAACCAACTGCTGCTGCTTTAGCTTATGGTTTAGATAAATCTGATAAAGAAGAAAAAGTTTTAGTTTATGACTTAGGAGGAGGAACATTTGACGTTTCTATTCTAGAAATTGCTGATGGTACTTTTGAAGTTTTATCAACTAGTGGAAATAACAAACTAGGTGGAGATAATTTTGATGAAGCTATTATTAATTGATTATTAGAAAAAATTAAAGCTGAACACTCAGTTGATTTATCAAATGATAAAATGGCTCGTCAAAGATTAAAAGATGAATCTGAAAAAGCAAAAATCAACTTATCAAGTCAATTAGAAGTTGAAATTAACTTACCATTTATCGCAATGAATGAAAATGGACCAATTTCTTTTGCAACAAGTTTAACAAGAAATGAATTTAACAAAATTACTAAACATTTAGTTGATATGACTTCTCAACCAGTTCAAGATGCTTTACGTGAAGCTAAATTAACTGCTAAAGATATTGATGAAGTATTATTAGTTGGTGGATCAACAAGAATTCCAGCTGTTCAAGATTTAGTAAAAAGTTTATTAAACAAAGAACCAAATAGAACAATCAATCCAGATGAAGTTGTTGCAATGGGTGCTGCTATTCAAGGAGCTGTGTTAGCTGGTGATGTTACTGATGTGTTATTATTAGACGTTACTCCATTATCATTAGGTATTGAAACAATGGGTGGAATTATGACTAAATTAATTGACCGAAACACTACAATTCCAACTGAAAAATCACAAATTTTCTCAACTGCAGTAGATAATCAACCAGCTGTTGATATCAACATTTTACAAGGTGAAAGACCAATGGCTGCAGACAACAAATCATTAGGACAATTCCAATTAACAGGAATTCAACCAGCTCCAAAAGGTGTGCCTCAAATTGAAGTTACATTCAAAATAGATGCTAATGGTATTGTAAGTGTATCAGCAAAAGATAAACAAACAAATGAAGAAAAATCTATTACAATTTCAAACTCAGGAAACTTAAGTGATGAAGAAATCAACAGAATGGTAAAAGAAGCTGAAGAAAATGCAACAACTGATAAAATTAAAAAGAAAAATATTGAATTAAAACACAAAGCAGAAAGTTACATTAATGTAATTGAAAGTTCAATTAAAGAAGCTGGAGATAAAGTTTCACCTGAACAAAAAGAACAATCAGAAAAAATGGTTGCTGAAATTAAAGAATTAGTGAAAAATGAAGATTACGCTGCTTTAGAACAAAAAATGACTGAACTAGAACAAGCAATGGCTGCTGCTGCTGAATTTGCAAAACAACAAGGTCAAGATCCAAACCAAGATCCAAACCAAAATCAATAATTATAAATTTTAAATATGACAAACTAACGAGTGTTAGTTTGTTTTATTACATAAATCAGAAAGAGAGAAAATATGGCAAAAAGAGATTACTATGAAGTTTTAGGTGTTTCAAAAACTGCAAGTGAAGATGAAATTAAAAAAGCTTACCGTAAGCTTGCCAAAAAATATCACCCTGATCTAAATAAATCACCAGATGCTGAAGAAAAATTCAAAGAAATCAACGAAGCAGCTGAAGTTTTAACTGATAAAGATAAACGTGCTAGATATGATCAATTTGGTCATGCTGCTTTTGATCAAAATTCTGGATTTGGTGGATTTGGTGGTTTTGGTGGATTTGAAGATATCTTTAGTCAAATGCGTTCATCAGGTGGAGGTTCATCATTTTTTGGAGATATATTTGGTGACTTTTTCGGATCAAATTCTCGTTCCGATTCTCAAAGAGTAACAAAAGGTGAAAGTATAAAAATTAATATCTTTTTAACTTTCAAAGAATTATTATTTGGTGCAGAAAAAATTATTGAAGCTCAATTATTAACTAGTTGTAAAACATGTGATGCAACCGGAGCTAAATCAAAAGATGATATCACTAAATGTAGTAAATGTTTTGGAACAGGTCATGTTAATATCCAAAGAAATTTAGGAATGATTCAATTCCAACAAAGTGCAGTTTGTCCTGATTGTGATGGTGTTGGTCAAATCATTAAAAATAAATGTAAAGATTGTCGCGGTAAAGGTCATTATTTTGCTAAACAAAAAATTGAAGTTAATATTCCTAAAGGTGTGATGCCTGGTCAACAAATTAAAATGGCTAACAAAGCTCACGCTTCATTAAATGGTGGACCTAATGGAGATGTTTATATCGATCTATTATTAAAAGAATCTAAAGTTTATGAAATTATAAATGATTATGATCTGAAAATGATTTGAAATGTATCTTATATTGATGCTATTTTAGGAAATGAAATTACTATTCAAACTTTAGATGGTGATGTTAAAGTTAAATTACCAAAAGGAATTAGTTCAAAAGAAACAATTAAGATTTCAAATAAAGGTTTATATAAACAAGTTAATAGAGATAAAAGAGGAGATTTATTTATTGAAATAAATATCGCTGTTCCTAGAAATATATCTAATAAAGAAAAAGAATTAATTCAAGAATTATCTGAAAATTCAACTTTTGAACCTAAAAACATAGTTGAGTAATTATTTTTTTTAAGCATGTAGGCAAAATTTTTGTTTACATGTTTTTCTTTTTAAAATATAATAACAAAGGATAGCTAATATGTAGAATCTAAAAAATATTAATTGACATTAAAAAGATTGAATATAAGGAGAAAATCTATGGATAAAATAGCTGTAAAAAAAATATTGGATCTAATTAAAGAAAATGATTCAATTATACTTTTAAGACACGTTACTCCTGATGGAGATGCTTATGGATTTCAATTTGGTTTAAGAAATCTTATTAAGTTAAACTGACCAGAAAAAACAGTAAAAATTGCTGGAAATCCTACTAAATACTTAGACTATATTGGTAGTGATTTTGACGAAATTAGCGATGAAGAGTTCAAAAATAGTTTAGTTATTATTGGTGATACTGCCAATAGACCAAGAATTGATGAACCACGTTGACACTTAGGAAAAACAATTGTTAAAATTGATCATCATCCAAATAGAGACGTTTATGGTGATGTAATGTGAGTTGATCCTAATTATTGTGCAACTTCAGAAATGTTAGCTGATATTATTTATCAAAATCCAGAATTAAAAATTGATGCTGAGACTGCGAGAATAATTTATCACGGAATAGTAACTGATTCTAATAGATTTATGTTACGTTATCCAAAACCAAGAACATTTAGATTAGCAGGTTTCTTATTAGAACAAGGCTTTGATTTAAGTGAACTATATCAAACTATGTATCAAAAAACTGAAACTGATTTAAAATTAACTAGTTATATCTATTCAAACTATAAATCAACTAAAAACGGAGTTAGTTATTTATATCTAAATTATTCACAATTAAAAGAACTTGGTTTAGACACTGATTATGTTGCTTATGAGTATGTTAACTTATTAAGTAATATTAAAGATAGACCTATTTGAGCGTTCTTCTGTGAATATGAAAACGGATTAATAAGAGTTGAACTACGTTCACAAAACATTCAAATTAATCAAGTTGCTGAAAAACACGGTGGTGGTGGACACAAAACTGCTGCTGGAATTAAAATTAGTAGTTTTGATATTGCTGATCAAGTTGTTCAAGATTTAGATGCTATTTTAGAAAAGGAGGATAAATAGTGAACAAGTTTAAAAATATGTTCAACAACAAATTTAAAAATTCGTTCAATTGATTAAATGAAAAGCATTCTGAACCTATCACTCAAGAAAATCTTTATGATTTCATAATTAGAAGAGATTTTTCATATAATCAAAATATGACATTTTTTATGACCTTTTTAGGTTATATGGTTTTCTATTTTACAAGAAAACAATGAACTTTTTGAGGAAGTATTGCTGTAACTGAGAAAATGATAACTAGTGACCAATTTGCTTTAGTAGGATTAGTGTTTGCTATTGCATACGGGTTATGTAAATTTATAACTTCACCACTTTCTGATACAAAATCAAATCGTTGATTATTAGGATTAGGATTAATTGGTGCTGGAATTGTTAATCTTTTAATAGGATTCTGTTTTAGTTCTAAAGCTAATATTACTGCTTCAGTTGTAGGATCATGTATATTAATGGTTTTAGGAGGTTATCTTCACAGTCTAGGAGCAACTCCATCAGTTCGTTTGTTATATAAATGATTCAATCACAACAGCAGAAGAAATAGAATGATATTTTGAAATATTTCTCATAATGTCGGAGGAGCACTAGCTGTTTATATAATTCCTTTATCATTTACAATTTTTGGTGAAAAATTAGGAATGGTTGGTTATTTCGTATTACCAAGTTTATTAAGTGTTCTTACTGGTGTTCTTGTTGTTATATTCGCAAAAGATAGACCAGAACAAGTTGGATTACCATCTCTTGAAAAATACTATAATTTAAAATTAATAGGTAAAACTGAAAAAACACCTACTGAAGAAGATAACAAACCATTTATTTATTTCTTTGTTAAATATGTATTAAAAAATAAATGAATTTGATTACTTGTTATAGCAAATATTTGTACATATACAATGAGAGCAGGACTAAGTGATTTTACTTTAAGATATCTAAAAGACGTTTATAATTTTGATATTAAAAAGGAAGCTGGGTTAATTTATTCAATGATGGATTGAGGAGCAGTTGTTTTAACTCTTGCTGTAGGTTTATCAGTTAATAAATGATTTAAGAGATTTGTACCTATTGTAATTTTATCTATTGCAATTACAATCTTTGCTATTATTGGAGTATGACAATCAGGTGACAAAATTTCATTATTAGCATTTTCTATGTTCTTAGGTGGATTTATATTTATCCCTCAAACATTCTTTGGAATGTTATCTGGGGAATTCTCACACCACAGAGTAGTTTCTACATCTTCAGGAATACTGGGAATTACAAGTTATGTAGTTGCTGATGGTATAATTTCAAAACTTGTTATCGGTATAGGTATTTTAGGTGGTAAAGCAGGAGAAAATGTAAAAGGATCTATGGCTCAATTCCAAACAATGTTCATATTAATGATCGTGTTAGGTATTATTGCTTGTTTATGTTTAGTTCCTATGTGAAATAAAAAAGTTTCAGGAAAATAGAACTATAATAAATTTAAAAGAATAAAGCTATTATTAATTAATAGTTTTATTTTTTATTTTAAAAAGTTAAAATATTAGTTAGGAAAAAAGGAGATATATGAAAAAAGTTATAGTTGGTTTAAGTGGTGGAGTTGATTCATCTGTTGCTGCATATTTATTAATTCAACAAGGATATGAAGTTGAAGGTTTATTTATGAGAAACTGAGATTCAGCTGCTAATAATGATGTTTTAGGAAATACTAATATTAATGATAGTGTTTGTCCTCAAGAACAAGATTATTTAGATGCATTAGAAGTTGCAAATAAATTAAATATTAAATTACATAGAATCGATTTTGTTCAAGAATATTGAGAACATGTTTTTGAATATTTTATTAGTGAGTATCAAAAAGGAAGAACTCCTAATCCAGATATTTTATGTAATAAATATATTAAATTTGATAAGTTTTTAAATTACGCAATTAACGAATTAAAAGCAGATTATATAGCTATGGGTCATTATGCAGGAATCAGATTTAATCAAAAAACTAATCAATATGAAATGATAAAAGCAATTGATGATAATAAAGATCAAACATACTTTTTATGTCAATTAACTCAAAACCAACTATCAAAAACGCTATTTCCTTTATATAACTTAACAAAACCTGAAATTAGAAAAATAGCTTCAGAGCAAAACTTAATTACAGCTAATAAAAAAGATTCAACTGGAATTTGTTTTATTGGTGAAAGAGAATTTACTAACTTTTTACAAAACTATATAGCTAATCAACCTGGTGATATTGTTGATATTAAAACTAATAAAGTTGTTGGAAAACATATTGGTGTGATGTATTATACAATAGGTCAAAGAAAAGGTTTAAATTTAGGTGGAATGAAAGAACCTTATTATGTAGCTAAAAAAGATATTGATAAAAAAATTATTTATGTTTGTCCTTTTAGTGATGAAAGCTATTTATTATCTAATAGTTGTACAGTAACTGAAATAAATTGAACACTAGATATAAGTAAATATGTTGATGATATTAATAATTTTAAATGTACAGCTAAGTTTAGATATCGTCAGCCTGATAGTGAAGTTGAATTAAAACATATTAAAGATAATGATTATCACATAACATTTAAAACTCCTTTAAAAGCAGTAACTCCAGGTCAAGAAGCAGTGTTTTATTTAAATGACATTTGTTTAGGTGGAGGAGTTATTGATAAAGTTAGTCAATAATTAAAAAATAATTTATAATATATATTAGTTGAAAGAGGGAATAATACTTATGGGATCAGGAAATACAATAATGATGGTTGCGTTATTTGTATTTATTATTGGATTTGTTGTTTGAAGTACTTTAACTTCAAGAAAAGCTAATAAAAAAGAAAAAGAAAAACGTTATCAACAAGTTAGAGACAGAATTAAAGAATATATAGCAATTAATGAATCTAGAAAAAACTTAAGAATAGAATTTGAAAAAGTTTATTCTAGAAGAGGTGCTGAATACAAATATCGTGATGTTTTTGATGTTATTGTTCATTTAGTTTCACCTAAAACTCAAGAAATCATTGAAGTTAGAGCTTATGAAGTTGAAGGTTTAACTACTAAAATTAATAAAAATGATTATAAAACAGACTGAATTGTTAATACTCAATTAGATTTAGAAGAAACTAAAAGAAGAATTGCAATTGGTGAAAAAGAAATTAAACTTACAAAAGAAGAAAAAAAACAATTACGTTTAGCTGAAAAAGCTACTGCAAAACAACTTCAACAAGAAGAAAAAATAAGATTAAAAGAAGCTAAACTAAAATCTAAAGAACAAAAGAAAAACTTAGATATTAATCACGAAAGAAGAATGCATCGTTCAAAACATAAATTTGTTCCAACTAGAGTTAAAGATAATTAATAAATTTAAAATTACAATCTAAGATTGTAATTTTTATTTGCTTAGTAATGAAGTATAATTTTATTTAAAGAATGTAGAAAATAGGTAGTAAAATGTCAAATATTTTTAAAACAAATATATCTAAAGAAACATTTAAAACAGCTAATACTCAATGTATTAAACAAGCTTGAGTTTTTCATAGTTTACAAAATTTTAAAACAACAGTAGAACTTTGTAAAAATAAAAAATATTTTTTTAATTTAGATAACGATTTAGAATCTGAAGATGATTACAACTCTAATGCAACTAATATAAATTTATTTGAAGATTATGTTTATTCTGATTTAAAAACTGATAAAGAAAAAGAATTAATTAAACAAAAATTAGAAGAAAGTATTTTAAGTGATGATGGTTTTAGTTTAGAAGAATTTCAAGGTGATGCTATTGAAGATGGTAAAGAATTTGGTCAAAAAGCTATTGAATTTTTTGAAATAGAAAAAAGAAAAAATCATCCAAACAAACTTACTAAAAGTTTTAATGAAATAACAAAAATCCAACAAGCAGTTAAAGAAACAAAAGAGTTAATAGAAAAGTATCAAGATAAATATATTTATTTATATGAACCTGCATTTGAATATGATAATTTTAATTTAAAAGTTAGATGTGATATCTTAAAACTTTTAGGTGATAATCGTGTTGAAATTATAGAAGCTAAAGCAACAAGTAGTGTTAAAAAAGAACATTTTTGAGATTTAGTTTATCAAGCTTATGTTTTAGAAAAAAACGGTTATATTGTTGAAAATATAAAAATTTGTAAGTTAAATAGAGATTATTTACACTCTGAAGATTTAAATTATTATTTTGATTTTAAAAAAGAATTAGCTGATCTTGATGATAAATATTCAGGTGATGAAATTTCATTTGATCAAGCTAAACAAATTGTTAAAAATATAGATAATTTAAATTTAAACTTTAAAGACTTAGATGATACTGAAGATCTTGATATTGAAAAACTTGTTAGTTTAGATGAATTAACATTTGGTGAATCTCAAAACAGACCTACTTTATTTCAAGACTATCAAAACTTAAAAAACTTTATAGATTTAGATGAATTATTTTATAAGATATCAGAGTATTTAAGTTTAAATGAAAATGATATTTTAAATATTTTTAACAACGAATCATGTTATTTACAAGTTGCTAAAACTAGATCAAGAAATGCTGTGTGAACTAATTGACAAATACCTGACAAATCATCATGTAAACATGTTTTAAAATATTTTGACCAAACTATTGAAGGGTGATGACAATTAACTGGTAAAAATAAAGATAAAAGAGCATTTTTAATCAAAGAGTTACCTTCACCTTATTTTAAAGATTACAATACATTAAATGATGTTGTAATAGATAACTTAGTTGATTCAAAAACTTTCTTTAATAAAGATCAAGAAAGAATATTTGAAGTAGCTAAATATGAACAAGAAATTTTAAATGATGAATCATTAATGATTAAAGATGAAAATTATGATTTTTAAAACAAGAATTAAAAAATATGAAAAATATCCTATTTTTATGTATGATTTTGAAACAGTTAAGTTCGCTGTTCCTAGATTTTATAGAACAAATCCATATCATCAAACACCATTTCAATATTCAATTCATATAATTAATGATGATAATTATGATTATAATGATGAACAAACAATGAAACATTATCAATTTTTATCAGATACAAAACAAGATCCTAGAAAAATGTTTGTAATTCAGTTTTTAAAAGATATTTTTGAAAATGATCCTGGAGTTTATGTTGCTTATAATAAATCTTTTGAACAAAGAGTTTTAAAATGTTTAGCTTGTTTATTTCCTGAATTAGAATTACCTTTAATGTATATTGTAAATAATACAATTGATTTAATTGACTTTTTTAAAGGTAAAAAAGGACAAAGACCTTCATTTTTAATAGCTAATAAAAATTTTCATGGACTAACTTCAATTAAAAAAACCCAACCTGCTTTAGATCCTCATTTTACTTATAAAATGTTAACTATTAATAATGGTGGAAAAGCAAGTGAGATGTTTAGAAGATTTTTAGAAGATAGACTTGATGATCAACTTTGAGATCAAACATTTAAACAAGATATGATTAATTATTGTAACCGCGATACTTTAGCAATGGTTGTAATTTTAAAAAGAGTTTTTGAAATAACTAGAAAGTGAGAGAAAAAGCATGGAAAATAAAAAAATTAAAGCTGTATTTTGTGGAACACCTAAAATTGGAGCCACTATTTTAAAAGCATTAACTGAAATCAAAGAAATTGAAGTGATTCTAGCTATAAGTCAACCAGATAAACCTCAAGGAAGAAAAAAAGAATTAGTTCCAACTCCTGTTAAACAAATAGCATTAGATAATAATATCAAAGTGATTCAACCTGTAAAAATAGGTGAAGCTTATGAACAATTAGCTGAATTAGATTTCGATTATTTTATTACTTGTGCTTATGGTCAATTTATTCCTACTAAAGTTTTAAAATTAGCTAAATTTGATTCTATTAATTTTCACGGAAGTTTATTACCTGAACTAAGAGGTGGAGCTCCTATTCAATATGCAATTAAATTAGGTAAAAAAACTACTGGAATGAGTATTATGAAAATGGTTAGAGAAATGGATGCTGGAGATTATTATGTTCAAGAATCTATTGATATTTTAGATAGTGATGATTCAGGTAGTTTATTTGATAAAATGGCTGATTTAGGTGCTGAGATGGCTAAAAAATATTTAGTTGATATTTACAATAATAAATACGAACCAATCAAACAAGATGAATCTAAAGTTACATTTTGTCGAAACATTGCTCCAGAAGAAGAAAAAATTAATTGAGATGATACATCATTTAACATTTTTAATTTAATTAGATCACTATCTCCAACTCCAATTAGTTATACAACTATTAATGAACAAAGATATAAAATTAAAAGTTCAAAAATAACTGAAATAGATGATAAATTTATTGGTGTTAAACCTGGAACTATTATTGATATTAATAAACAAGGAATAGTTGTTAAAACTAAAGATAAAGCAATTACTATTTTAGAAATTCAACGTCAAGGTAAGAAATTACAACCTGCATCAATATATTTTTTAAATAATTTATCTGATTTAAAAATTAATGATATTTTTGAATAAAACCATTGATTATACGCTAGTCAATATCTACGATTTAAGTGGTATAATATTATAGAATTTTGCTTTTAAGCAAGAAATTTATTATTAAAAAGGAGAGTACAAATGTCAGTTAATGATTTACGTCCAGGAACTACCTTCTTATATGATGGTAATATTTATTTAGTTTTAGAACAATCATTTTCTAAAACAGGACGTCAACAAGGAAAGGTTTCTGTTAAAGCTAAAAACTTAAGAACAGGATCACGTGTTGACATAACTTTTACTGGTGGAGAAAAAGTTGACAAAGCAATGATTGAAAGAAAAGATATGCAATACTTATACAACGATGGAGTTGATGCATATTTAATGAACACTGAAACTTATGATCAAGTTCAAATTCCAATGACAAGATTAGAATGAGAAAAAAACTTCTTAGTTGAAGGTTTAATGATCAAAATGACTGAATTTGAAGGTGAAGTTTTAGGTATTAACTTACCTGATAAAGTTGAATTAACAGTTGTTGAAGCTGAAGCTGCTGTTAAAGGAGACACTACAAGTGGAGCTCAAAAAAAAGCTGTACTAGAAACAGGTTTAGAAATTATGGTTCCTTTATTTGTTAATGAACAAACTAAAGTTATTATTTCAACAAATGATGGAAAATATGTTGGTAGAGCTTAATCTAACAAATCAAGAGGTGATTTAAATGTATATAACTATTGATAAAAATAGAAGAGGAAACTTAGAAATTGAACAAAAAGTAGTGGATAAATTAATAAAAAACACTATTTTGTTAAATTTTGATGTTGAAGCAGAAAATATAAATGTTTTGACAAACGTTTTTCAAGATAATGAACTATACATTTTAATAACTATAAAAGTACAAAAAACATTAGATACTTTAAAAATTAATAAAGACAAACTTTTTAAAATTATTGATAAAACAATTTCTCAAGCTATATCAATAAAACCTAAAAATATTAATATTTCATATGCAAAGTAAAAAGAGAGGAAGTAAATAATGAAATTTAATGAAGAAAAATTAGTTGATCAAGGTCAAGGTAAATGAGTTGTTACAATTGATGGTCAAGAATGAGAAGAGTTATTAAAAAAAGCTCGCAACAGAATCAAAAGTAATTTAGAAATTCCAGGATTTAGAAAAGGAAAAGCTCCAGAATCAAAAGTTAATGCATACTTAACTCCTACAAAAGTTTACAATGAAGCTTTTAAATTATCATTATCATCAGCATTTGATTTTGCTAGAGAACAAAAAAAAGAATTAGAACCAATGAATTCTCCTGCACCAGTTCCTGCAAAAGTTAGTGAAAAAGAATTAGTAATTAATTTTGTATTCGACTTACGTCCTGATATCAAATTAGGATCATACACTGGAATTGAAACAGTTGAAAAAGACAGTATTGAAGTAACTGATCAAGAAGTTGATCAAGTAATTGATAGCTACTGTCAACAATTTGCTATGGAAAAACCAAAAGCAGCTGATGCACAAATTGATAAAGGTGATGTTGTAGTATTCGACTTTAAAGGATATGTTGATGACAAACCATTTGAAGGTGGAGAAGCAAAAGACTTTAAATTAGAAATAGGATCAAATCAATTCGTACCAGGATTTGAAGATTCAATGATCGGATTATCAGTTGGTGAAAACCAAGAAATTAATGTAAAATTCCCTAAAGAATACATTCCAGCATTAGCTGATAAAGATGCAAAATTTGTTTTAAATATTAAATCAATTAATGAAAAAGTAATTCCTGCTAAAGATGACGAATTAGCTAAAGACTTAAACATGCCAGAAATTAAAACATTTGCAGAACTACAAGAAAAAGTTAAATCAGATGTTTTAAAACAAAAAACAGCGAACGCTAAATCTATTTTTGTAGATAAAATTATAGAAGAAATTATCAAAAACTCAGAAATTGATTTACCAAAAACTGCAATCGAAAGACAAGCAAAAGAATTGAAAAAAGAATTTGAACAACAAATCGCTCAACAAGGAATTAATTTAAAACAATACAAAGAATTAACTAAATTAACAGATAAAGATATCGAAGAAGAATTATTAAAAGACGCAAAAAACCGTTTACAAACTTACTTAATCATTTCTGAAGTTAAAAACAAAGAAAACATCAAAGCAACTGATGAAATTGTTAACAACAAACTTGAAGAAATTGCTAAATACTATGGTGTTGAATTAGACTTAATTAAAGGTTCAATTTCATTAGATTCAATCAAAAATCAAGTAGAAGATGAAATGGTTTATGACTTTTTATATGAAAAAAATGGAAAATAATCAAAAAATTTCCTAAAACTATATTGAAGCATCCAAATGGATGTTTTTTCTTTAATTAGCACTTGAGCATATAAAGTGCTAGAATTATGATATGATATATAAAGAGAAATTAATAAAGGAGTGAGGGTATGAAAATGAACAAAATACCTGTTGTTGTAACTAGAGGTATCGTATTGTTTCCTACAAACTTAAAAGTTGTAGAGTTTGGTAGAGAAAAAAGCAAAGAAAGTATCAAAAAAGCTGAACAAGATTTTGATAATAAAATTATTGTTATTTCTCAAAAAGTTCCTTTAGAAGAAAATCCTTCTACAGATAAATTATTTGAAATAGGTTCTCTAGCTAAATCTAATGTTAAAAAAGTATGAAAAGATGGTACTTTATCAACAGAATTAGAATTTATTTCAAAAGTTAAAATTGATAGTTTTATTGAAGAAGATGGAATTTTATATGCAGAAGCAACAGTTTTAGAAGATCAAATACCAACAACTGATCAAGAGAAAAATAAAATCAAAGAATTAATTTTACAACTAGCTAGAGTTACTTCGAAAAACGTAAGTGAAATTGAAGAAGCTATTAAAAAAGATGATTGAAATAGTGTTAATGATCTAATATATGGTTTAGCTGATAAAACATCATTTATACCATTACCAATGAAAATGAAACTATTAGAATCAATTTCATTAGAAGAAAAAATTAATTTATTAAAAGACTTATTAAAAGATAGAAGTAAAGCTCAATCTCAAACTGGAGATGCTTTATCAGTTGAAACTGAAATTAATAAAAAATTAAAAGACAAAATGGACAAACAACAAAAAGAATATTATCTAAGAGAAAAAATGAGAATCATTAAAGAAGAATTAGATGATGAAGACTCAGATAAAAGTCAATTAGATAAATATAAAAAACGTTTAGAAACTGAACCATTCCCAGAAAATGTTAAAGAAAAAGTTTTATCTTCAATTAGAAGAATTGAAACAATGCAACCTGGTAGTGCTGAAGTAAACGTTGAAAGAAATTATGTTGACTGAATGATGTCAATTCCATGATGAGAACAATCTGAAGACATTGATGATTTAAAATACGCACAAGAAGTTTTAAATAAACATCATTTCGGATTAAAAAAAGTAAAAGAAAGAATTATTGAATATCTAGCTGTTAAACAAAAAACTAAAAGTCTAAAAGGTCCTATTATTACATTAGTAGGTCCTCCCGGAGTTGGTAAAACTAGTTTAGCTAAATCAATCGCTGAAGCTTTAGGTAAAAAATTTGTTAAAGTTTCACTTGGTGGAGTTAAAGACGAATCAGAAATTAGAGGACATAGAAAAACTTATGTAGGTTCAATGCCTGGTCGTGTTATTCAAGCAATGAAACGTGCAAAAGTGAAAAATCCATTATTCTTATTAGACGAAATTGATAAAATGGCAAGTGATCAAAGAGGAGATCCTGCTTCAGCTATGTTAGAGGTTTTAGATCCAGAACAAAATAAAGAATTCTCAGATCACTACATTGAAGAACCTTATGACTTAAGCACTGTTATGTTTATTGCTACAGCGAACTATCCAGAAAATATTCCTGAAGCATTATATGACAGAATGGAAATCATCAATTTATCTAGTTATACTGAATTAGAAAAAATGCACATTGCAAAAGACTATCTAACACCAAAAATCTTAGAAGAAGATCAATTAACAGAAGAAGAATTAAAATTCACTGATGAAGCTTATGATGAAATGATCAAGTATTACACTAGAGAAGCTGGTGTAAGACAATTAGAAAGATGAATTTCAACAATAGCTAGAAAATTTATCGTTAAGTTATTAAATGGTGAAATTAAAAATCTTGTTGTTGATAGAAAAGTTGTTAATGAATATTTAGGTAAACATATTTTTGAACACACTTCAAAACAAGATGATTCTCAAGTTGGAGTAGTTACTGGATTAGCATATACTCAATTTGGTGGAGATATTTTACCAATAGAAGTAAGTATCTATCCAGGAAAAGGAAACTTAACATTAACTGGTAAACTTGGTGAAGTTATGAAAGAATCAGCAACAATTGCATTAACCTATGTTAAATCAAATTATGAAAAATTTGAAATTGACAAAGATGCATTTAAAGACGTTGATATTCATATCCACGTTCCTGAAGGAGCTGTTCCAAAAGATGGACCAAGTGCTGGTATTACACTAACTACTGCTCTAATCTCAGCATTAACTAAAAAACCAGTTTCAAAAGAAATAGGAATGACAGGAGAAATTACATTAAGAGGAAATGTTCTGCCAATTGGTGGATTACGTGAAAAATCTATTTCAGCATCAAGAAGTGGATTAAAACACATTATAATTCCTTTTAAAAATCAAAAAGATCTTGATGATGTTCCTAAAGAAGTACAAGACGTATTAAAGATAACTCCAGTTTCAAAATACGAAGAAGTATTTGATGTTGTTTTTAAAAATAATTAATTAGGTTGGTTTATCCAACCTTTTTATTACTTTAAAATTAAATTATACTTAGGAGATTTAATATGAATAAACCGTTATCATTTTTATTACGACCAAAAAGTGTTAAAGAAATTATAGGCCAATCTCATATTTTAAAAGAAAACGGACTAATTAATAAAATGATTAAAAATAATTATTGTACTTCATTAATCTTTTTTGGTCCAAGTGGAGTTGGTAAAACTAGTTTTGCAATTAGTTTAGCAAATGATTTAAATATTGAATATGAACTTTTTAATGCTAGTTATGATAAAAAAGAAAAATTAGTAAAAATTATTGATAAAGCTTTATTAAAAGATAGATTCATTGTAATTATTGATGAGATACACCGTTTGAATAAAGATAAGCAAGATATTTTATTAGAATACATGGAAAAGGGAAATATTTATGTGTTTTCTACAACAACAGAAAATCCATTTTTTGTAATTAATCCAGCTTTAAGAAGTAGAAGTTTATTAATACAATTAAAATCAATTTCACCTCAAGAAATGTTTGAATATGCAAAACAATTAATTAGTGAAAATAAAATATCAGTTAATATAAATGATGAAGCACTAAATTATTTAAGTGAAATTTGTGTTGGTGATGTTCGAAGTTTTTTAAACTCTTTAGAATTAATTCAAACTCTTTATCAAGATGAATTTATCGATATCAAACAAATTAAAATGATATTAACGATGTCTAAAAATTCCGATTCAGCATATGGTGATGAATTTCATGATCTAAAATCTGCTTTACAAAAATCAATTAGAGGAAGTGATGTTGATGCTTCTTTATATTATTTTTCTAGATTGATTGAATTAGGTGATTATGAAACATTAATGAGAAGAATGGTAATTATGGCTTATGAAGATATTGGTATGGCAAATCCAACAATTCCAAGCAGAGTTGTTCAATCTACAATTGCTTTTAGACAAATAGGAATGCCTGAAGGGATTATTATATTAGGATTATCTATTGTTGAAATGGCATTAAGTCCAAAATCTAATTCAGCTTATTTAGCTACAAAAAAAGCTCATCAAATGGTTTTAAATGGTGAAATTCATGATATTCCAAAACACTTAAAAGATACTCATTATAAATCTGCTAAAAAACTAGGAAATGGAATAGGTTATAAATATCCTCACGATTACAACAATTCATGAGTTGAACAACAATATTTACCTGATGAAATAAAAGACATTAGATTTTATGAACCTAAAAATTCTGTTTATGAAGCTAAAGTTTATGAACTATATAACAAGATGAAACATAAGAAATAAAAAACTTTCTCAAATGAGAAAGTTTTTCTTTTATCCTTTTAACTCAATCTTGTTAAATTTTCAAGATTCATTGATATTAGTACTATTTGAAACTTCTATATTATATGTTTTATCACCATAAGATAATTCATATTTTATTTTAACTATCTCTGAAGAATTATTTATATCTCCTTCAACATCTAAAAATTTAGTTTTTCATTTATTTTGATCAAGCCAACCTGATAAATTGTCTTTTTCATAATCAGCAATTGATTTATTTGTAAATCAGTTAACTAAATCAAGGTATGCTTTAATTAAAGCTCTAGTTGTATTTATAGTAACTAAGTCTTGTTTTTGGTCACGATGTCCAAATAATCAAGATAAAGCTTCTAAAACTGTTTTTTCAACAAATTTATTTGGTTGGTTAGGATTAAAACCTAATATTATAGTTCCAGCTAAAGCATATTTTTTATTTTTCATTGCTTCTTGAATTTGTTTTACGTCTTGATTTGCTAGTGCATTATTGTCAATTTTTAGTTCAACCTCATCAAAATTATTTTCAGTTAAACCCAGCAATGCAACAATTGTAGAAACTGAATTATTAGTTTTAAATGATTGACCATTTTGTTCTTTATTTTTAAAAGTTAAGGTTATATTTGAATTAAATATTCTATCAACTAAAGCATTGATATTTAATAAATTAAGAATATATTTTGTATCATTATCATCTACTTTAAATTGTTTACATATGTCATCTATTATTTCGCGAATTGTTTTGTCTTTTAATCCATATAAGTATTGAAGTCCATCAATACCTTTATCTTTATTTATTTTTTTAGATACAAAATCGATAATTTTATCTAGTTTAAGATTTAGTGCAGCTTTTATATTTAATAAATTTTCTGATATGTCATCAGGTATGAAATCCGCACCTTTTATTTCGTTTATTAAGAAAAATACATCTCTAAAGAAATATTTCCCTTTATATAATGCTATATAAGGATTTTCTAAAAATTCACTTCATCCTTCGCTAGATAAAAAAGCTAATATTTTTTCAGTATTTGGTATGGTATTTGATATTCCTAAGAAGATAAGAATCAATCTTACAAAATCATTTATTCTATTGTATTCCTTTTTAAATTCTTTGTTTTCTCCTTGTTCTACTAAGTCTTTTTGAATTGCAGGAATAATTCCTTCGATTTCTTGTTGTAGGACAAAATCTACAAATGGTTTTAAAATTTCTGGTAACTTAGATTTACCGAACAATTTAATGTCTTCAATTTTCTTATAGAATTCTGATAGAATTGGCGCTTGTTTTATATCATCATTAGGTGAACCAAACAACATAACAATAATTCTTTGAAGATTATAACCATTTTCATCTGTTGTTAATCTACTTCTTATAAAGTTTAAGATTGATTTTATGTTAATAGAATTAATGTTTTGTTTTATTTTAGTGATATCTTTATTAAATTCACTATATACATCTTCTATTTTTAAACTTAATATTTCATTTAAAAATTCTATATTATTTTTTGTTGTGCTAAAAATTTGTGTTTTAGAAAATTTATCATAATTTTTATCAGTTATTTTTTCTTCTTTTAATTCAATTGCTCTTTGATATACACCTACTGCTTTTAATAAATCAATACCTTTTTTGGCAACATTTATTCAATCTACAGATTGATCTTTACCTTCTTCTTTTTTAATAAAAATTGAACTTCAAAAAGCTTCAGATGATATTTTTAAAATATCAGATATTTTAGTTTCGTTTTTTATATTATCTAATCAACTAGGATTATCTGTTGCATGTTTTAACAATTCATAAACAATATATAAAGTATTAAATTTATTATTTTCTTTACTTTCATCTGTAAATTTATTTAATGTATTAATTAAATCTGAAAAAACTGTTTTTCCATCTTTTTTAGTAAAAGCTGTTGATTCTAATAAACCATTTTTATCTGCTAAAATATTACCTATTATTACACCTTGTTGATTAGGAAGTATATCATCAGAAGCAATAGCTAAACCTCCAGAAATTAATGTTAATGTAGAAATTAAACTATTACTTGTAGTTTTTGTTTTATTATTATTTCAGTTAAATTTAGGAGTTTTTGGAGTAGATCTTTGTGGCATTACATTTTGTAATGTTTCAGTTCATTTTTTATTAGATAAATCACCAAACATAGATTTAAATTGATTTTCATATGTTAATTTATCGTCTTTTCTTTGATTTTTATCTATTACAAACTTATTCATTAAATTTAATGATTCACCTTTGAATAGATCTTTAATTTGAGTTTGAGCAAATGTTTGAAGTGAATAATCAGTACTAATATTTCCAAAACTTTGATCTTGATCATCAGAACTAGATAAAATTGCAGATTGAGCAGCGATTGATGAAATGTTCATATACATTTTCATTTGATTTGTTACATTGTATGCAAAGTTTTTTGTATATGTACATGATATTGTACTTATTGATGATATTAAAAGACTTGTTGTAGTTAAAACTGATATCAGTTTTTTCATTGCTTCTCACCTCAAATATTAGTAAAATTATTTTCAATCTAAATCATATTATAACACACAAATACCAGTTCAATACTTGTAATATTATGTATCTAAAACTAGTTTAGTAATAAATAATTAACTAACAACAAGAATAATAAAAATTTAAACATTAACAAAATTTAATTGAAACTATATTGTATATATTTTGCTTTTAAAATGTTATTATTGTAAGGTATAACTTCTAAAAAAAGGGTTGAGAAAAGATGAATAAAAACATTACCAATTTTTTCTTACTTTTAAAGCAGGGAATTAAAGGTGTATTCAAATTTAGAATACAATTTACTATCATTTTACTGCTTTCTTTTTTAGCGTCTTTTATTTTGTCAACTTCAATCACTTTAAGTTCACGTATAAATCATACATATAATAATATAGTTAATAATGTTAAAAAATTTGATCACATAAGCTCTAATCAAATAAATATTAATTCTCATGATGCAACTGATGCAACTGATAGATCTGTTTTTCCTTTACTAGATTTAGTATCAGATAATTCATATTACAATAAAAAAACTAATGATAAAAATACTTCATTTTTAAATTTTGTTTTAAATGAAAAAGCTTTACAAGACAGTATGAATATGAATAATAAAACTTTATTGACTGAAATGTTTTCTGATAAGACATTTGCTAGTTTTTTTAAAGATATAACTGTTTTTGATAATAATAAAGCAAATGCCTCAGCTTGAAGTTTACAATTAACTTTTTATGCTACTCAATTTGCTTTCGATAAATATAATGAGTTAAAAAATAATAATCAAGATGTTAATTATTTAAAAGATACAGTTATTGGTAAATATATTTTAAATGCAGTAGATAAAAAAACACTTAATGAAGATGTTAGCAAAATTAAACAAATAGGAGTTAATGCTTTTGATAAAAACTGATTAGTTTCACCTGAAGGTCAAAAAAAAGTTAAAGATCTTTTCGATACTTTTTCACCTGATCAAAAAGAATTATTTTCTTATGTTTATGCTGCAACCCGCACTCTTATTGAATATATAACTAAAAAAATATATTTAGAAATTTTTAACCCTATAGTTGTTGAATCTAATAAAAATTTAAAACATAAAGGTAATGATTTTTATAATTTCTTAGTTGGAAAAAATATTAGTAGTGATATTGATGATAAATTTGAAACTGATAAAGATTTTAATGGTACATCTGAAGGTTTAAATTGAATTATTAATGATAAAAATAAAGATTATTATTTAAATAATTTTGAAATAGATAAAACAGTTATAAAAGAAAATGAATACAAAATTATCACAAAAGATTCTAATATTGATGAACAAATCAAAACATTAGGTATGAGAGGAATGACTGATCTAGTTATTGCTGATACTTTAAAAGATGATTCAAAAAAACAAACAGTTGTAACAAATATAGAATCTAAAATTAATGATTATTCATTATTTAAATTATCTAAAGAAAAGGTCAAACTAAATCATTAACTCAAAAGTTGAAATTTTTCACAAAACCAATCCTATTTTTAATGGTGATTTAATTGATTCAGTTAAAACCAATAATGTAATTTATGACAATGCTGATTTTATTCATGATTGTTGATTAGCTCATTTAAGATTTACTGCTTTAGCTAGTGGTTATGATATTAGTTTTAGAAGAGAAATTTTTACTTATGATTATATTTCAAATACTAGATTTAGAATGGTATTTTTAGATAACAATAGAACTGAGTCAAATACAACAAATCTAACTATTTTAAATAAAAATGCTGGTGCTAGAATGCCACGTTATGGAGAAATATTAATCTCAGAACAATATGCATTAGAACATAATTATAAAATTGGTGATCAAATTAAAGTTGATTCAGCTAATGTAACAATTACTGGATATGCAACTGATACTTATTCATTTTTCCCATCAACTGATCCAGATTTTCCTATTCCTCAATCTAAATTAGGAGCAGTGATTTATGCAGGATCAAGCACAATTCATAACATATTAAGTGGTACTTCTGAAACAAAATCTAACGAAACTTCGAAAGCTTATGAGATGAGTTTTTTAAGAAGAAATAAAGATTTTAATATTAAAACTTCAAAAAACTTATTTAATGCACTTCAAATGAATGATTCAACTAGAATTTATGATTCAGTAATTGCTCAAAAAAATAAAGGAGAAACTGAATTTAATACTTGATTAAGTTTAACTGATTTTAATGGTTCAAATTTAAGATTAAACTGAACAATTGAACCTAAAGTTATTCATACTTATCAAATAATTACTTTAGTTTCAGCGATTATAGTTTCAGTAATTGCTGTGATTGCTTTAATAATCTGTATTAGAAAAACTATTCATTTTAATGCAAAACAAATTGGTATTTTAAAAGCATTAGGAACAGAACCATTAATGATATCTGTAACTTATTTATCTTATTCATTAATTATTGTTTCAACAGTTGTTCCTTTAGGATGAATTTTAGGATTAGTTACTCAATCTGGATTTATTCACCTATTTATTAATTACTTCAGTCTTCCGTTGTACCAATTTACTATTGAACCAATTTCATTAACAATTTCATTACTTATTTTTGGATTAATTGGTGGAGCAGTTTCTCTTTTAACTTCTTATTTAATTACAAAACAAAGTGTTATAGATATTTTAAAAGTAACTCAAAAATGATCTTCATCTAAATTGATTAACAAATTAAAAAACTCATGATTTAAACAAGCTAACTTCCCAACTAAATTTAGTTTAACTTTAGCAAGTTCAGGTAAGAAAAATATTATTTTATTATCTACAGTTGTTGGAGTTTCAACTTTTGTTATTTCAACAGGACTTGCTATTCCTTCGATTGCATTTACTACTAAAAAAGCATATTACAAGAGTATTAAATATGCTAATGAGTATAAGTTTTTAGATGACGTTACTAACTCACCTTTAACTAAAAAATCTATCGCTTACTGACATGGTCAAGATCATTTAGATAAAGATATAAAAAGTATTAAAATTGGTCAAGATGTTTTAGATTATTATTCAGATCCATCATTTTATGCATCTAGTTCATATGATGTTACACCATTTTCTAAATATATTTATTCAGGTGATAATAAACTTAACTGAACTTTATTAAAACTGCTTAGAACTGATATTGAAAAATTTAAAAATGATAAGTCAACAATTACAACAAATAAATTAACAACAAATAAATTAACAACAAATAAATTAACAACAAATTATTCAACAACAAATACTGAAAATAAAGACGATGATCAAGAAAAACAAATCTCATCAGGACTTGATTTAATCTTTACTGAATTTTTTGGTAACAATTTATACAACGCTGTAGGCTCACAATTTTCAGTTGGAGTTATCGATCAAATATTAGGAATAATTTTAAACTCTAAATATAACTTATTTGCAAATCAAAAAACTTCTAAAAATTGAGATGATTTAAATAAATCTATTACATTTAAAAATACTACAAGCAATATAACTATTATGGCTTCTCAAGTTATTACAGCTTTATTAGGACGACAAGGTGCTTCAAGTAATGGAGATTGAAAAGATAGACTTTTAGATGCTATTAAATTAGGATTACCTCCTTATGTAAATTCATTCTTACAAAAAAGTCCTTCAAGAAAAGAACAATTTGCAATTGGATATAACATTGACAAAATTATTCCTAAAAAAGAAACACCTTCAACTGTAGTTGATGCTAATGCTACATTTAATAATAAAAATATAGACATTTCTTTCACTGGAATTGCTGATAATCAAACTGCATTTGAATTTAAAAAGCGTGCTAATGAAAAACTATTTGTTGATTATCCAACTTTACTAGAAATTCAAAAAGTATTTTTAGGAACTCAAGATAAAGATATAGTTCGTGTAATTGATCAAAAAACTAAATTTAAATATTATGATAAACAAACTAATACTTTAAATATTCCAATTATTCCAAACAAACAAGCTGCTGCTTTTTATGGATTATCTAAGAAAAAAACTATCGAAAATATCTCTACATCAAATCAACATTTCTTTATAAAAACTAATAAAGAACAAGGATATATTCCAATTCCAAAATATGCATGAATTTATGATGATAGTAACTTTATAAATTCTGATTATTATAAAAATAATTTAGAAAAAGATCATGGATGATGAATTCTAAACCATAGAATTGGAAGAGAAGGAATTACTTCTGATGATGACCCTAGATGATTAGATCCTTATAATTTAGATAACAATAAGATTACTTTTAAAATTCAATATGATAATGATTTAAAAGATAATGTTGGAAAAGTTTTAGATCAAAAACTGAAAACAGACTCTTACATGTTTGATGATTTTATCTATAATAAAGATTTTAATGGTATTGAATCATCTTATATTAGACCTTATTATGAATATAAAAATATTCAACTATACATTCCTCAATCATTTATTAATGTTGATGATATTATCAATGCAAATAATAGTTCTAAAAAAGATCCAAATATATCTGATGAAGAAAAATGATATAGAAAAGATATACCAGCAAATGAAGTTCCTAAAAGTGTAAAAAATGCATGATCTATTAAAAATGACAATGAAAAATTCTTAATGATTAGACCTTATGATTTAAGATACACTTTAACTAGTGATAAAGTAACTAAAACAGGAGCAGATAATTTCTTATCAAAACCATTAAACTGAATTATAAAATCAACTAGTTCAGCAAACAGAAATGGAATAGATGTTGCTATTATGCAAAAAAGTAGCAAAGTTAAATACCAAAATAGTGAATTAAAAATTAAAGCAACACCAGTTGATATACTTGATTCATATAACGGTAACTTAACTCTTGTTGATCAAGGTTTAGCTAACTTAGTAATGGATTATTCATTAGGTAAAAAAATAGGAATTAAAGACAATTTATTCAATAAAACAGAAAATTTCATAAAAGCTGGAGAAAAAGATGAAAATGATATAATTTCAGCTTTTGATAGATATGAATTTAATCAAATTTCAAAATTCTCAAAATCTGGTGACAAGTTCTTTGAAGCTATGAAATTTGTTGACGGAGATATTTTTAAAGAATCTCAAATGATGTGACATAATTCAAAATACTCAAATGTTGCTTCTGAACCTTTAGAATTAACTAGTGGTATAAGTTTTGTTCCACCAAATCGATATAATGGAACTTATTTAATTGGTACTGGTTCAGCCGGACCTAGTGAATCGTTTGATGTTGGATCAATGGTTAAAAATCAAACATTATTAGAAACTTCAAAACAACTTATTGATCAAGTTACATTTATCGCTATTTCAATAGGTATGTTATTAATTATTACAGTTATTGTTACTTCAGCATTACTTGTTATGTTGATTGGAGATATTTATGTTTCTCAATATCAACAGTTTATGACTCTGATGAAAGCTTTAGGTTATTCAACATTTTCAATTAATAAATATGCATTTGGAACAGTATCAGTATTAAGTTTATTAGTTTGAATAGGTTCAACAATTCTGACTTGGTCAATAATATCAATAGTAATTACGATTATTACAAGACTTGGATTTGCGATTCCATATGGATTTGCATTATGAACTTTATTTACAAGTATAGCAATTGTCGGAATTTCGTTTGTAGGATCTCTTCTAGTTTCATCAAATAAAATTAGAAAGAAAAAACTTGCATCATTATTAAAAGAAACAACAGACTAATAGTAAAAGTTAAACAATTTTGTTTAGCTTTTTTATTATAATTAGAATAAATAGAAAAGAGATTAGAGTATGGAAAAAATTATTATGTATTTAAATCCTGGTTTCGAAGAAACAGAAGCAGTCAGTGTTTGTGATATTTTAAAACGTGCTGATATTCAAGTGGATATAGTTTCAACAATTGATGATTTAGAAGTAATTGGAGCTCACAACATTACTATTAAAGCTGATAAATTGTGAAAAGATATTAATATCAATGATTATGATGGAATGTTTTTACCTGGTGGAAGTGGAGTTATGAGTTTAGTTGGAAATCAACGTATGATTGATGAAATTTTACATTTCAATAGTCAAAATAAATTAATAGCTTCAATTTGTGCAGCTCCTCAAATTATTGGTCAAACTAAATTATTAGATAATAAAAACGTTAGTTACTTTCCAGGATGTAATCAATTTTTAGAAAATAGTAATTATGTCAAAAAAGCATTTGCAACTGAAAATAATATTATTACAGGAGCAAGTATGGGTTCTGCTATTTTATTTGGATTAGAACTTGTTAGATATCTAAAAGGTGAACAAATAAGTAAAGAATTAGAAAAAAATTTAGTAATTTTAGGTAAATAATTTTAAAACACTTCTAATACATTATTAGAGGTGATTTTTATTAAACTTGTAAAACAAACTCAAATTAACGATTGTTCAATAGCATGTTTAGCTATGGTTATTAATTATTATTACAATCAAAATTATGATGTAGATCATCTTAAAGTAGAAAACAATTATAATGATGAATCATTAAGTTTTTTTGATATTAATAATTTAAGTGAAAAATACTTTTTAAAAACAACAGCCCTAGAAATAGAACAAGACTTAGAACAAGTTGATCAAGAAATTTATTTAGCTCAAGTTGTTAATCAAGCAGGAATGATGCATTTTGTTGTTGTTGAAAAACAAAAAGATTTTTTAATAGTTTATGATCCAAGTAAAACTAAAAAAGAAAAATTTACTTATAATGATTTTTATAAAATTTTTACAGGCTATATTCTAATTTTTAAATCTAATAAAAGACAATTTCTAGCAAATTATAATCATATTAAATCTATTTTTTATAATTTCAATTTGACTTGTATTGCTTATATTTTAATTAATCTATTTTCAGTGTTATTAGTTGTTTTAGAAATGAGATTTTTATATATTTATTCATCATCATTTCTCAACAAAAATAATTCTATTTCTATTTATCTTTACTTTTTATTTATATTTTTAATTAACATAACTATTGGTGAAATTTCAAAAATACTTTTAAATAGTTTATATAAGAAAAATAAAGCTAAAAAAACTAAACTATTTTATAACTATCTAATTGAAAACAATACTAAATTAGATCTAGTTAACAGTTATAGTGAAATTAAATTTTTATCTAGTTTTGAAACACTTAATTTTTTAAGTTTAATTTCAAGTTTTATAAGTTCAATTGTAATTTTATCTGCTGTTTATTATGTTAATAAAACTATATTTTTAGTATTATTAGTTTTTGATTTAATATGATTAACAATCAGTTTTATTTATAAATTAGTTACAGAAAACAAATCAATAGAAAATAAAGAAACTAATTTCGTATCTAGTTTATTTAATAAAAACGCTTTATTTGATAAAGATAATATTTTTAAAACAATAGAATCTTTAGATCAAACTAAACTAGATATTTTAAATGTGTGTTTTTCAATAGTTGAAAAGATAAGTTTATTAGTTATTTATTTTGTTAGTTGAGAATTATTAAAGTTTAATTATTTAGAATTTAGTTTACTTATTATTGTGATTTTATTTAAATCAATTCATAGTAATGATCTAAAAAAGTAATTTATTTTGTAGAAAATTATTCTAAATATAAACAAATAGCAACTAAATTTAAAAACTATGATACTAAAATCGAATATCAAGAATTTGAAAATATTAACAGTTTTGAATTAAAAGATTTATCAACTGATAAACACTTTATTTTCAATAATAAAATTAATGTTATTTCAAATGAATATAAACTAAATTTATTAACTAAAGATATTAATCAAATTGATCATATTTTAGTTTTAATAAATGATTTAAATATTAAAAATATTTCTAAACTTTCTCTTAAAAACATATTAAAAATTTAGATGATATTAATATTAATTATTCAACAATTTTTCAAAATATTATTGTTGATACTAATAAAGAAAATATCTTTGAAAATGAAATTATTAAAAATCTTCTAACTAAATACAATATAAATTTAATCAAAATAATAAATAGTGCTGATCTGAATAAAAAGAATATGAAATTATTAAATTACTAAGAATTTTTATCTAAACAGTCAATATATTTTATTAAAAGATGATTTTGAAATTATAGAAAAACAAGATATAGAAAATGTTTTAAAATTATTTGAAAATTATAATTCTAATACAAGATTGATTACAACTTTTAACTATACTCAAGTATAATTAAGACATTAAAGGAAGTTGTTTTATGTTAGAGATTAATTATTTTAATAATACAGAAGTTGATATGAAAAACTGAGAGGATTTTGGATTAAAAATCTTAACAAAAGCTTATGAATTTTTCAAATTTGATTATGATGTTGAATTATCTATTACTTTTGTTGATGATGATCAAGCTCAACAAATAAATAAACAGTATAGAAATCATTCTTATATTGCTGATGTTACTAGTTTTCCTGTTGAAATGACAGATCAAGAAATTAAAACACTAGGTTTTAGAGAATTAGGAGATATTTTTATTAATTTAACTGAAGCAAAAAGAAAAAGTGTTAAATATAATCACACTATCGATCAAGAAATGGGATTTTTATTTGTTCATGGTTTTTTACACTTATTAGGTTATGATCATGAATTAGAAGATGAAGAAGCTGTTATGTTTGATTTACAGGATAAAATTTTAAAATTATCAAACATAGAATATGAAATTAAATTTACAGAAGATGATTATTTAGAAGTGGAGAATGAACATGAATAATTTTAAATCAGGATTTGTTTCAATTGTTGGAAGACCAAATGTTGGAAAATCTACATTATTAAATAGAATAATGAAACAAAAAATCTCAATTGTTACTAATAAAGCTCAAACAACAAGAAATAACATTAAAGGAATTTATACAAAACCAAATCAATATCAAATTGTTTTTATTGATACTCCAGGAGTTCATACTAGTAAAAAACAATTAGATAGATTTATGAATTCTAGTGCTTTAAAAAGTACAAAAGATGTTGATGTATTATTATTTTTAGCACCAGCTGATGAAGTGATTGGTAAAAACGATATGTTTTTATTAAAACAAATTCAAAATGTTGAAACTAATAAAATTTTAGTTATTACTAAAGCTGATAGTGTTTCAAAAGAACAACTTATTCAAAAAGCTAGTGAGTGAAACACATATCAAAATCAATTTGATGAAATTATTATTACAAGTAGTTTGGAAAATATTAATATTGATAAATTATTAGATTTAATTGTTAAATATTTACCAGAAACTAATTTCCAATTTTATGATGATGATACAGTTACTGATCAACCAGAACGTTTTACAATAAGAGAAATTATAAGAGAAAGTATCTTATTAAAAACTGGTCAAGAAGTTCCACATAGTGTTGCAATTTTAATCGATCAATTAGAAAAAAATGATTATGAAATTAATATAGTTGCAACAATTGTAGTTGAAAGACAATCTCAAAAAGGAATTATTATTGGAAAACAAGGTTCAAAAATTTCTGATATTAGATATAAATCAAAAAAACAATTACAAGAAATTTTTGAAAAACCAGTTAATTTAGAACTATTTGTTAAAGTTCAAGAAAACTGAAGAAACTCAGCGAGTTTAATTAAAAAAATGGGTTATGACAAGGATAAATACTAATGAGTGAAAAAATCATTCAAGCTATTGTTTTAGATAGTTTTGATTATCAAGATTTTGATAAGATAGTTACAGTTTATTCTAATTTGTATGGAAAATTAAGTTTTGTTAGTCTTGGAGTTAATAAAAGTGTAAGTAAAAATAAATATTCTATTAATTATTTATCTTTATCTGAATTTGAAATATTTAAATCAAGAAATAAGTTCAATTTATCTAAATTAAAAAAAGGTGTTTTAATAGATTCTCACTTAAATATAACTAAAGATTATAATTTGTATTTATATGCAAATATCATAACTTCACTAGTAAATACTCTAGATAATAATGTTAAGAATTTTAAACTATTTAATATATTAAAAACTTCTATTGATATTATTAATAAAAATCCAAGTCAAGCTTTTAAAACAACAGTATTATTTATGTTTTATTTTTTAAATTTTATTGGTCATAAATTAGATTTATCTAATTGTGGTTTTTGTAATTTAAAAGATGATATAGTTGCGATTAATTTTAATAATTATTGTATGGTTTGTCGATATTGTTATTATAATGACTCTATTTTTATTAATAACAATCTATCTAGTTATTTAAGATTTATTTCAAATAATAATTTTAATCAAATAATAGAAAGAAAAGTTGAAGAAAATTATTTAATGATATTAGCTAAGTTTTTATTAAATTACTATAAAGATCAAGTTGGTATATTTACAAATAGTATGTATGAATTAAGTAAGTATAAAGAATTTGATGATGCAGTATTTATTAATCAAATCTTAGATTCTCAATTTTAATTAGTTAGATAATTTGAATAAGTGTTTAATGTAATATAATCAAATAGTAATAAATGCTTTTAAAGGAGAAATTATGAAAATATTTGAATTACTTAAAAAACTATTTTTCAAAGAAAATGTTCAAGTTAAAGAACAACCTAAACAAACAAAACCTACTATTGAAAATGTATCAAACAATGAAAATATAAACATTTCACTAAACTCTGAATATATTAAAAAAAGAGCTAAATTAGATTCAGAAAAAGAATTTAAATTAAAAGTTATTGAAAATAAACAAAACGTTTTATCAAGAATAATTGAAATAAAAAATGAATATAAGAAATGTGAACAATGCCAAGATATTTATCAAAAAAACATTAAAGATATGAAACTTAAATTATCTAAATTAAATAATTATATTGATAGTAATTTTGGTTATTTAAATGATTATGAAGATTATAAAAAATACATGTTTGCTGATAATAGTAAGATTTATTCTTCAACTGATGATAGTGCAGCTGCAGATTTAGTTAAATTTTTAGAATCACACTTAAAATCATACACTGAATATAAAACAAGTTATTTTATCGCTTGTACTGATCATATAAATATCAATCAAGAACAAGAAATATTAGAAACAAAATTAAAAGATCTTAACAAATTAATAAAATAATATTTGCTTAGTTTATAAATATCTTTAAAACTACATCTTATTAGTTATAAGCCAATTATCAAAATAATTGGTGTTTTACTATGCTATAAAATGTTATAATAAATAAGATATATTTTAATTTGATTTTGAGTTTATTAAAAGGAGATAGCTATGACAAAAACAATAGAGGAAATGATTAACCATTTAAAATCTCAAGGTTTTGTTTTCCAAGGTTCTGAAATATATGGAGGATTAGCAAATAGTTGAGATTATGGTCCTTTAGGTGTTGAAGTTAAAAATAAGTTAAAAAAAGCATGATGAGACTTTTTTGTTAAAAGAAATCCTTTAAACGTAGGATTAGATAGTTCAATAATCTTAAATCCTAATGTGTGAAAAACTTCTGGACATATTGATGGATTTAACGATCCGTTAATTGATTGTAAAAATTGTAGAAGTCGATGAAGAGCTGATAAATTAATTGAAGAATTCGATCCATCGGTAAATGCTGGAAGTATGGATAATATACAATTAGAAGAATTTATTAGTAAACATAAAATTGCTTGTGCTAAATGTAATAAAACTGATTTTACATCAATCAGACAGTTTGCTTTAATGTTTAAAACTAGTCAAGGTGTTATAGAAGATGAATCTTCAACTGTTTATTTAAGACCAGAAACTGCGCAAGGTATTTTTATTAATTTTAAAAATGCACAAAGAAGTACTAGAAGAAAACTACCATTTGGAATCGGTCAAATTGGTAAATCATTTAGAAATGAAATTACTCCTGGAAATTTCATTTTCAGAACAAGAGAATTTGAACAAATGGAATTAGAATTTTTCTTTGATCCAATTGATAGTACTGATTGATTCAAATACTGAAGTGAACAAGTTGAAACATTCTTAGTTGAAAAAATAAAATTTGATAAACAAAATTACAGAATAAGAGAACACGAAAAAGATGAATTAGCTCACTATTCAAAACAAACAAGTGATGTTGAATATAAATTCCCATTTGGTTGAGGAGAATTATGAGGTATTTCTCATCGTGGTGATTTTGATTTAAATGCACATCAACAAGCAACAGGTGAAGATTTAACAGTTTTAGATTCAACAACTAATAAAAAAGTTCTTGCTCACGTTATAGAACCAAGTGTTGGTGTTGAAAGAATGATGTTAGCTGTATTTTGAGAATCATTTAACATTGAACAATTAGATGAAAATAACTCAAGAGTTGTTATGAAATTACCTTACACTTTAGTTCCTTATCAAGTTGCTGTTACACCTTTATCAAAACAGTTAAATGATAATGCTAAAGAATTATTTAATGAATTATTACAAGACTTCGATGCAACTTATGATGATACAGGGAACATTGGAAAACGTTATAGACGTCAAGATGCAATTGGAACACCATTTGTTATTACTTATGATTTTGAAAGTTTAGAAGATCAAAAAGTAACAGTTAGAAACAGGGATACAATGCAACAAATAAGAGTTGCTATAAAAGATTTAAAACAATTTTTTAATGAACAATTTAAATAAAAACTTAACAATCAGTTAAATATAGGGGTGGTTTGGCAAATGAAAATGTTATCAAATCAAAAAATAGATGATATTGTAAATAAAGTTGATATCATTTCTATAATTTCTTCATATGTTAATTTAGTTAAAAAAGGAAGAAATTATATGTGCATTTGTCCTTTTCATGATGATTCACACCCCTCTTTAACAATCTCACCTGAAAAAAGGATTTATAAATGTTTTAGTTGTGGAGCTAGTGGAAATGTAATTAATTTTGTAAAAGAATATGAAAAATAGATTTCATTTCTGCAGTTAAAAAATTTGCGATATTTCAAATATAGAATTAGAAAGAATTAAAAGATTATAAAACTCCTAAAATAGATCCTGAAATAGAAATGATTTTTAAAATCAATAACGAAGCTAATGAAATTTTTAAAGTAACGTTATTTTCTAGTTTAGGTCAAGATGCAATAAAATATTTAAACCAAAGAAATATTTCACTTGATGAAATTAAAAAATTTGAAATTGGATTTGCTTCTAAAAAAACTAATTTAGTTCAAAAATTATTAGATAAAGGTTATTCAGCTTTAGATATTGAAAAAGCAGGTCTAGGAATAGTTGAAAAAGAATTTACAAAAGATTATTTTGTTGATAGAATTATTTTTCCTATTAAAGATGAAGAAAATAACATTATAGGTTTTAGTGCAAGAAGTTATACAAGTGGAGTTGAACCAAAATATTTAAACAGTAAAGAAAATAAAGTTTTTAAAAAAGCTAAACTTGCATACAACATTTCTACAGCTTTAAAATCAAGCAGAATGAATAAAAAAATTATTGTTTTAGAAGGATTTATGGATGTTATTGCTCTTTGTAGAATTCAAATCAATAATGCTATTGCAATAATGGGAACTAGTTTAAGTCAACATCATATTCAAATATTTAAAAAACACAACTTAGATGTTTTAATGTTTTTAGATGGAGATAAACCTGGAGTTAAAGCTAATTTAAAAGCTAGTCAAGAATTATTAAAATCAGGATTAAATATCTATATAGTTAACAACCAAACTAATCAAGATCCAGATGAATTGATTAATTTAAATAAAATTGATTATGTAAAAAATATTATAGATAATGCTGTTCATCCAATAGATTATGCTATTGATAAGTTATGAGAATTTACCAATAAAAACGATCCGATTGAAGTTGAAAATTTTATAAAACAAATTTATCAATTTTCAAGATTAATAAAAAGTGACGTTTTAAAAGAAATGGCTATTAACAAAATTTGTAAAAAAACTAATTTATCTTTAGATACTATTAAAAGTATTTGACAAATTAATATAAAACAAAATGATAGTCATATTGTTAAAAACTCACAAACAAACAAAAATAATATTATAATCAACAAGAAAGAAAATAATATTATTAGCAAAAAAGACTTATATGCAAAACAAGCATTAATGGCAGAAGAAAAAATCTTTGTTTCTTTATTACATAGTGATGAATTTATAAATGAAATAAATTTTAATATTGATAAAATGATAAATCCTGACATTAAATATGCAACAAGTGCTTTAATTAATCTTTATAATTCAGATAGATATAAAGGTCACAATGCAAGACAAGCACTAGATTTATTAAAAGAATACAATATTTTAGACTTTAATGAAAAACAAGAAAAAATAATCAACGATGATATGTTGATGAAACCAATTAAGAAAAAAGGTTTAGAAGATGCTTTTGCAAAAATAGAATCTTTTAGAACTTTGCTTCAAGTTGAAGAATTAAAAGAAAAAATGCATAAAGCAAGTACAGATGACAAAAAGAAAATTTACGCAAGCATTCAAAGGCTTGTTAAAAGTAATAAGAGGGGCTAAACGATGTTGAAATTTAATAACAAATCAGAATTAAAAAAGATAACTTCAATTCAAGATTTTATAAACTATACTCTAGATTTTGCTAAAAAAAATGATAACACTATTTCTTCAGAAGAAGTGCAACAAACATTTACAAATATTTTTCCTAACGCAAGTGATAATGAGTATGAAAAATTATTAGAATTATTCCAAAGTAAAGGAATTATTTTTAGTGATTTATTAGAAGATGAAGAAGAGTTAGATTTAGAATTAAATGATATTGATGAAGATTATGAAGAAGATCTAGATAACGATGATGAAGAATTAATGACTCGTTTTCAAAGCGCTAAAAAAGATGCTCTAAGAGGTAAAAAAACAGCAAGAACTTCAACTCACATGAAGTATAGAGTAGGTGGAATTAGTAACGAAACTAAGATCCAAGATATTATTAAAACTTACTTTTACAAAATTGGACAAGCTCCTATTTTAACTAAAGAACAAGAAATAACTTATGCGAAAATGATTAACTCATCTGATCCTGAAGAAGTTAAAGAAGGAAGAGATAAACTAATTGAATCTAACTTAAAATTAGTTATTTCAGTTGCTAGAAAACACTTAAACCGTGGATTAGATTTTGCTGATTTAATTGAAGAAGGAAACATCGGTTTAATGAAAGCTGTTGATAAATTTGAATATGAAAAAGGATTTAAATTCTCAACTTATGCAACTTGATGAATTCGTCAAGCAATAACTCGTGCTATTGCTGATCAAGCAAGAACAATCCGTATTCCAGTTCACATGGTTGAAACAATTAACAAATTAGCAAGAGTTGAAAGACAATTAACTCAAGAATTAGGTCGTGAACCAAATTCAGAAGAAATTGCTAACAAAATTGGTGAAGGAATGACAGCTGAAAAAGTTGTTGAAATTAAAAAAATATCAATTGAACCAGTAAGTTTAGAAAAACCTTTTGGTGACGAAGATGATACTCATTTTGGTGATTTTGTTGAAGACAAAGACATGGTTTCACCAAGTGAATATACTGAAAAAGAAGTATTAAAAGAAGTTTTAGAAAAAACATTTGAAGACATGCCGCCAAGAGAAGAAAAAGTTATTAGAATGCGTTATGGAATTGCCCCAACTAAATTAAGAACTTTATTAAGATTAGCTGAAGAATGCAACGATCCTGAATTTCAAAAATTAAAAGAAGTTATTGAAGATTTAGACATTCATTTAGATACTCCTATTCAAAAAGTTAGAGCATTTAAAAATAAAGTTATTAACAATGCTTTAAGTAAATATGATTCACCAAAAACTTTAGAAGAAGTTGGAAAAGAATTATCTGTTACAAGAGAAAGAATTAGACAAATAGAAGCTAAAACTATCAGAAGATTTAAACAACCTTCATCAGGTAATAAATCAGGTAGAACTTTAAAAGAATTCTATAAAGGTTAATTATGATTAGTAAGAGATTAAAATCTGTTTCTTTATTAATTGATAATGCTAATGTAGTTGCTGATATTGGAACTGATCATGCATATTTACCAATTTATTTAGTTAAAAATAATAAACTAAAAAAGTTTATGCTTGTGATTTAAATAAAAAACCACTTCAATCAGCAAAAGAAAATATTTCAAAATTTGGTTTTGATAGCCAAATTTTTACAATTTTAAGTAACGGGTTAGAATTTGTATCTAATGAATCAATTGAAAATATTGATATAGTTACTATTTGTGGATTGGGTTCTCAAACTATTTTAGATATATTATCAAAAGATCATAAAAAAATTTCAAAATATATAATTTGTTCTAATACTCAAATTTCTCAAATTAGAAAATGAACAGTTGATAAAGATTTTAAAATAACACATGAACAATTTGTTATTGATGATAAACATTGTTATTGAATTGCTGTAGTTGATAAAAATTTAAAATCAGATTTAAAAGATGATCAATACATTAGGTTTGGTGATAAATCATTTTTTATAAAAGATCAAGAATATATAAATTTCTTAACAAGTGAATCAAACAATTTAAAACGTATTTTAAAACAAATTGATACTTCAAATCCAAGAAGTCAAGAAATACAAGCTCAAATAGATCAAATAGGAGAATATATAAATGTTATTAGTTAATATAACAAAGTACTTAGATAAAAAGTTCAATCCTAAAAAAGCAAGTGATTGAGATAATGTTGGTTTTCAAATCTTTAATAAAAAAGCGTTAGATGTAAATTTTAATGTAAATAAAGTTTTAATTTGTTTAGATTTAACTAATGATTGTTTAGAATATGCTTTAAAAAATAATGTTAATCTAATAATTTCAAGACATCCTTTTATTTTTGCAGAACTAAAACAAGAAAAGCAAAATCCTATTAAAAAAGAAATGATTAAAAAACTAACTAAAAATAACATTGTTGTATTTTCTATTCACACAAATTATGATGCTAGTTCAAATCAAAACTTAACTGAAATTATTAATAAAGAAATTGAAATAAAAAAATACAAAAAATATGGTTATGAAAATGAATCTAACATTTTTTATCTTAAAAAAGAAATTAAAATTGAAGATCTAATTGAATTGTTAGGAAGAATATTTAATTCTGAATCAATTAGATTTAATTCAAATATTGATTTAAATTCAAAAACAAATCAAATCTATATCACAACTGGATCTGGAGCTTCGACAATGATATATAACTCATTAAAAAATTGTGTTTTTATAACAGGTGAAGTAAAATGAAATGAGTGAATATATGCAAATGATAATAATGTTTGTTTAATTGAACTAGGTCATTATATGGAAAATTATTTTGTTGATGATATTAAAGATAAATTAACTAATAAATTTATCGATTTTGAAATTTTAACTTATGATATAAACAATCAATTTATTACTAGAAAGAAGGTGTAATTATGAAATTTACAGATTTTGGATTCAAAAAATATATTAATGATACTTTAGAACAAATAGAGTTTATTTATCCAACTTCTATTCAACAAAAAGTAATTCCATTATTTAAAAAATATCAAAACGTAATTGCTTTAGCTCATACTGGAACAGGTAAAACTCATAGTTTTTTATTACCTATATTAAATAATTTAGATCTAACTGTTTCTAGAGAAAAAAGTTATGTTCAAGCTGTAATAGTTACACCAACTAGAGAATTAGCAAAACAAATTTATGAAAATGTAAGAGTTTTTTCTAAAAACAATCCTGATTTAAGTTGTAGTATGTTTATTGGTGGAGATGATATTAATAAAAGCATTGAACAACTAGAAAAAGTTCAACCTCAAATTGTAGTAGGAACACCAACTAGATTAAAAGAATTATATGATCAAAATAAATTAAGATTAACTACTGCTAAATATGTAGTTATTGATGAATGTGATATGATTTTTGATCTAGGATTTATTGAAGATGTAGATTATTTAATGTCAAAAATTAATAACAATCCTACAATCGGAATTTTTAGTGCAACAATAAGTGAAGAATTAAAAATATTTGCTAAAAAATATGTACAAAACGCTAGTTTTATTGATGATTCAAACAATAAATTATCATCAAATAATGTAAAACATATTTTAATTGATACTAAAAACCGCGAAACTGAAGAAAGCTTAACTAAAATCATTAATTCTATAAATCCATTTTTATGTTTAATCTTTGTTAATCAAAAAGAAGAAGTTAAAAATATTGTAAATATATTAAGAAAAAACAATATTACTAGAGTTGGTGAAATTCACGGAGATCTTCAACCAAGAACTAGAATGGCTATGCTTAAAAAAATTAAAAATCACGAATACAACTATGTTGTTGCAACTGATGTAGCTAGTCGTGGAGTTGATATAGAAGGTGTTAGTCACGTTATTTCTATAGATCTACCAAAAGATTTAAGCTATTACATCCATAGATCAGGAAGAACTGGAAGAAATAAATTAACTGGTATAAGTTATGTTATTTTTAATGCTAAAAATAAAGATAAAATTGATGAATTAACTAAAAAAGGAATTGAATTTGAAATTCAAAAATTAGTAGATAATCAACTAGTTGATATTACAGTTAAAAAACAAGCTAAAAAAACTAGTTATAAAGAATTAGATCCTGAGTCTAAAAAAATCATAAGTAAATATCAAAATAAAAAAGTTAAACCAGGATATAGAAAAAAAAGAAAACAAGAATTAGAAAAAATTAAAAGTAAGATTAGACGTAAACACATTAAAGAAAGCATTGAAAAAATTAAAAAAGAAAAATATAAGAAAAGAAGACAAGAATTATTTGATTAATCAAAATAATTCTTATTTTATTAATTTATAATATATTACATCGAAAGCTAAAATTACAATGCATATATTAATTGAAAAGGGGAGCGTATGCAAAGAATAATTTATTCTAAAACTGACGAAAAAATTAAAATGTCAGTTGATGAAATTAATCAATTAAAACAAACAGAAATATATGAAAAAATCTATAAAAAGAATTTTGAAAAAGAAAAAAGATCAATAAAAAATAGAACATATTTTAAAAAACATTTTTTAAAAGATATTTTAGTTATAACTCTAGCTAGTCTTTTAACCACTATTTCAATAGATTATTTTATTTCTTCAACCGGAGATGCAGGATTATTTCCTGGTGGTTTATCTAGTTTTGCTCGTTTTTTTGCTATTACTACAGCTAATTTAATTAAAGGTGATCAATCAAGTAATATATTAAATTCATCAAGTTTATTTTTCGTTTATTTATTTTTAATAAATTTCCCTTTATTTATTTTCGGGTTTATGAAAGTAGGGCTGAAATTTACTTTAACTTCTATTTTATATATTTTTTTAAGTTTAGCTTGAAATCAAATTTTAAATATTATTCCTGTTGTTAATCCTAGAGAATTTAATGTAATTTCTAACTATAAATTAATTTCTTCAATTCCAGGAGAATGAACTTCAACTATTTGAATGTTTGTATTTTCAATTTTTGGTGGAGCTTTTTTAGGAGCTAGTTATTCATTAACTTATACAGTAGGTTCTTCAACTGCTGGAACTGATTTTATTAGTTATTATGTTTCTAAAAAATATAATAGACAAATTGGTGCTATTAATATGAAAATTAATTTCATCATTTTAGCTCTTGTGATTGTTCTAAACACAATTAATTTATCAGTTGATCTAATTGATCCAGATATGAAACTATCAACAATAAGAATGTTAAATGATGAAAAATTTAATAAATTGTACGATGCAGCAGTTGAAAGTAAAAAATTTAGTAAAGTAGTAGGAAGTGTTTTATACCTGCCGCTTAATTGAACAACATCAAACACCGATTGAACAAAAGAAGAAATTGCTAGAATAATTGCTTCAAATGCTAAGTTTACAAATTATGGTTCTTCATTGATTTGAACAATTAAATTTAAATTCATTTTCGGTCCATCATTATTTGCTTCAGCTGTAGTAATGATTATTCAAGGAATAGTTATTGATAAAATATATCCAAAAAATAAAATAATTACAATTTTAATAAATACTTCAAAACCTGAACAAGTAAAAGATTGTTTATTTGAATTAGGATATAGAAATGATATTAATATCATTGAAAATAAAACTGTAAGAAAAAATTCCGCACTAGTAAAACAAAGTGTTGTTATGATTTCGATTAGTTTAGTTGATTGAAAAACTTTAGAAGAAGAAGTTATTAAAACTGATACTAATATGAATATTTCATTTATTAAAACTATGAAAGTAAAAGGACAGTTTAATTATTCATTAGATAATGAAAAATTTGAGATGATTTTATGTAAAAAAGTTATTGAAAATAAGAAAATAGTTAAAAAAATTGAACACGATTCAATCGTTATGACTAAAAATAGAATAATAAAAGACTCAAAAACAAGAAATATAAAAAAATTCCATGCTTAAAATAAATTCTAAAATGCTATAATATGTATGTGTTTTTCTTTAAATTATAAAAAAACAATTTTAATTAATAAAAATAATAAATAAGTAGAGAGAAATAGAGAGGTGAAAGATGTGAAAAAAAGAGTATTTAATATAAAACAAATATTACGTCTGTCATCTATATTTTTACTTTTAGCATCTTTAGTAAGTGGTATTGGAGTTTCAACATACAAAGTTGTTGAAAATATTAGTCCTGGTTCAAAATTCTCAAAAGGGTTTGAAGCCATGGTTGGAGTTTTTGATAAATCTAAAAAACCAGATAATGATAAAGGATTACCTAACGGAAATTCAGCTGAAGCAGCTAAAGCTATAGAACAAAAGTTATCACCTTTTTCTAATACTTCAGTTGAAATAGAACAAAGTGGTAAATCACGTGTTTTAGTTAAAGCGCCGAAAGCTAACTACAATAACAGTCAAGCACTTTTCAAAGAATCTATAGAACGCGCTGGTGGATTGTTTATTTTAGATGCTGATTATAAAGATCTTCTTTTTAATGAAACAATCATGGGAAAAGCTGGTGTAGACGGAGTTTTTGATAAAAATAGCTCAAAAACACCTATTAAAAACAAATTGTCAATTGATGAGTTTTTAGGTAAAGCTGCAGCTGAATCATTACAACCTGGTGATACTCAAACAAGAAACGCTCCATTTGTTACTTTTGAAATCAAAGAAGAGTATTTAAAAAAATTACTAGGTGTATCAGGTGATAATAAAGATAATAAAAATAATAACGAACCAACACCAATGACAATGATAACTTCAATGGGTAGTGTGTTATCTAGATTAAGAAGTTATTATGTTCATATTGATCAATCAGAATCAAATGCAAACAAAAATAAATTTTTAAATGTTTATTTAAATGAAATAATTAAACAAGTAAGACAATGAATTTCATCAAATGGTGCACAAAATTCAGAAGCTGCTAATGCATTAACAGATTTATTTGCTATTAATTATAAAACCAAAAACAATACTGGTGAATGAGTAAATGCTAAAGCTAGTTTAGTAGGAAAAGACATCAAAAAATGATGAAAAAGTGATTCTGAAGGTGGAATTGATGATCTTGTAGATTTAAAACACGTTTTATATGGACAAAATGATTCAAGAAATGTAACTAATGTTGCTCAAGATTATGAATTTGAATTTATAAATTCAACAAATAAATATTTATATGATTCAAACTCTAAAGCAGATGATTTTAATGATGTTGAAAAAGACGGACAAGGAAAAGGGAAATATTTCGGTCAAATTCAAGCTACATCTGACATACGTTCGTTAAGTGGAGCTTCTACAATTGGTCCATACTATAAAGTTGCTAGTGACATCATTTCTGTAATGATGAAAGAAGTTTTATTCAGACAAACAACAATTGCTGATAAAAGTACTGTAGTTAATAAAAACTTAAAACAAGACCTTTTCAGAGATCAAGTTTTATTAAGTAAAGGAACAATTAATGGTGAAGCAAAAAGAATTAATTCTAGTGTTCCAACACTTGTTACTGATACAAAAAGTAACTTAACTAAACTTTATATTCCTGTTGCTAACTATACAATGTCAACACAAATTGTTTCTGATATTGTTCAAACTTCTTTAGGATATGAATTTAAAGTTTTATCAATAGAAGAAAATGATGAAGAAATAACTCCATTAATGTTGTATGTAACAATAGTATTCTTAGCAATTCTATCATTAGCTGTAATGATATTTATGGTATTTGCATATAGATTATTAGGATTATTTGCAATTATAATCGCAGCAATTTCTGGCTCTTTAACACTATTGTTACCTATTGTGTTTTCTATATCAGTTGGACCAGAAATATTAACTTTATTATTTATTAGTGTTGGTCTTGTATTAGATACTTGCATCATTTACTTTGAAGCATTCAAGAAGAATATTCACGCTGAAAAACGTTCTCCTGAATCATCATTTAACATTAGCAATAAAGATACTTTAACAATTTTATTAGATGCATCATTTATTATATTAATTCCTAATATTTTATTATTCATTTTAGGAAGTGGTGCTTTAAAAAGTATAGCTACAATTGGAGTTATTAGTATATTATTTGTAATTGCATTTGCAATCATTACTTTACGTCTATTAACTTGATTATCAATAAAAGCTAAATTATTTACTAATTATCCTTGATTATTACCTTTCAACACTCAAAGAAACTATGAATCAAGCTTATTAAATGATATTAGAGTAAGTTATTACAATTCTAAGATTGAAAACTTAAATTCTAAAGAAAAATTAACTGCTAATGATTTAGCTAAATTAAAACAAGCTAAAGATAAATATAATTTCTATAAAGATCTTGAACAAAAAATTATTGCACAAAGAAAAGATAAAAAACTTAAAAAGATGCAATTCAAATTTCAACTATTAATCAAAAAATTGCAAAAATTGTTAAAAGACTAAAAATAATAAATTCTTTAGCTTCTTTGCAAAATCAAGAATTAAAGATTTAGAAATTAAAAGAGATCTAATTTTAGCTGAATTAAACACTCAATCAACAAAAGAAGAATTATCAACTTTAAAAAATCGATCAAACCAAAGAAAAATATTTAATGTAAATAAAATCTTTTCTATATTCTTTATGATCTTTATGATTTTAGGAATAAGTTTAGGATTATCAGTTGGTCCAAACTATAACGTAAGTTTTGGAAACAGTGTTTCAATTACAATGTATGGAAACCAAATTGATGATATTTACAATAGACTTGATTCTATTTTCTTACAATATCAAAGTACTGAATCTAGCAATGGTGATGTTAACCGTGCAAACAGAATCAAAGAGATGGGTCATGTACTATTAGATTACAAAGTACAAGAAGATAATTTCATCAGTAGAACTGAATTTAATAACAGAAGTTATGATGAATTATCAAATTCAGAAAAATACAAATGATCTGCATTTGTAACTTCTGGAGTGTTCAAAAAAATCTTTGATGATAGATATCTTGATTTATGAAATTGAAGAAGTGATCATCCATCAAGTATATATAAACTAAAACTTCAAATTGAATACGGTTCAAACTTTGTTGATATTCTATCAAGAAGTAATGAAGCTAATGAATTACCATGAGTTTCATTTAGAATTACTAACTTAAAAGACAAAACTTTAGTTAATGTTTTTGAAAGATTCTTATATAACTTTAAAACATTTAGTGGTAATCCTGATGCTACTACATCAAAATATGATCACAGTAGAAACTCATCTGATGAAGGAATTATCAACTTAATCAACACACCATACACTTCATTTGGTCAAATTAAACAAATGGCAATCGTGTTTGGAATTGCATTAATAGCTTTATCAGTTTATATGATAATTAGATTTAAATGAACTTATTTTGTTGCTTTAGCATTATCAGTTGCTTTAACTGTATTATTAGTAGTTTCATTAGTAGTTGTTTTAAGAGTTCCTGTTGGAATTGAAATATTAGGTGCTATATTAGCTGTTCTAAGTTTTGCTGTTATTACTTCAGTATTAATACTTGGAAAAGGTAAGTCAATTATGAAAGCTAAGAGCTTAAAAGCATTTAGCAAAGTATTTGACAAAGAAGTTAATGTTTCTTCAGAAATCAGAGCTATAAAACATAAAATAAGAGAAAAATCATTAATTGTCCACAAAGAGTTCAAAGCTTTATTAAAACAAAAAGTAAATGATAAAATTCAAGAAATAGGATTTAAAAACAAAGTTCACAAACTATGATTGACTATGATTTGAAAATTTAAATTTATATTTAGTAAAAAAGAAAATCAGTCATATAAAGAATACAAATTAAAACAAAAAGAAATAAGATCGACTATAAAACAAAATAAACAACGTACTGATAAACAGTTAGATTCATTAATAAGCAAAAACTCATTCTTAAAAGAAGTGTTTGTAAATGTCTTTACATTTGGATTAAACAGAACTTTATTAGTAACAGTTATTTATATAACTTATGCATTAATTATTTCTTTATGTATGCCTTCAATTATAGGTATGGGTGTAACAATTATTATTGGTGTGTTAATTTCAACACTAGTATCATTAGTAATTGCACTACCTTTATGAATTTTATTAGAAAGAAAACGTATAATATACATTTTAGGATACAAACACTTTGTTCAAAATTATAGAGTTTCTCAAGAAGAACAAATTATTGTAGGAATTAATGACTAGAAGCAGGTATAATTTATGGATTTAAAAAAATATATTTTAGATGTTAAAGATTTCCCAAAACCAGGGATAGTATTCAAAGATGTCACACCTTTATTAAATGATGCTAATGCATTTAAAAATGTAATTGATCAAATGGTTCAATTTGTAAAAGAATCTGGTGCTAATGTAGTTGTTGCTCCAGAAGCAAGAGGATTCTTATTCGCTTCAGCTGTTGCTTATGCATCAAATACTAGATTTGTATTAGTAAGAAAACCAAACAAATTACCAAGAGAAGTTTATGATGTTGAGTATGCTTTAGAATATGGTGTTGATCATCAACAAATGCATAAAGGTGATTTAAAACCTGGTGATAAAGTAGTTATTATAGATGATGTTTTAGCTACTGGTGGAACAATGCATGCGATTATTGAATTAGTTAAATTAAACAATGCTCAGGTTGAAGGGATTTCATTCTTAATTGACTTATCTTTCTTACATGATGAAAAATTATTCTCTGAGTACAAATTACAAAAACTAATAAAATACTAAAAAGTTAGGGGAATTTGCCCCTAATTTTTTATAATAAATATATATAAGGATGTGATAATATGTCTCAAACAACAAAACAATCAGTTACAGCACTTGATTATAGAGAGATTAAAACTTGTGATGAACTATTAGATGAAGTTAAAAAATACATTAAAGATCAAAAAGAATTAAACTTAATAAAAGAAGCTTATGAATTTAGTTATCAAGCTCATATAAGTCAAAAACGTAAAAATGGTGATCCATATATTTATCATCCTCTTTCTGCTGCTTATTATCTAGCTCAATGAAAAATGGGTCCATCTACTATTATTGCTGGATTATTGCACGATGTTTTAGAAGACACTCCTGTTGAAAAAGAAATAATAATTGAAAAATTTGGTCAAGAAGTTGCTAATTTAGTTGAATCAGTTACTAAAGTTAGTTTCTTTGCAAAAGAACAACGTCAACAATTAAAATCAGTTTATTTACGAAAACTTTATTTATCAATGGCAAAAGATATTAGAGTTATTATTATTAAAATTGCTGATAGACTTCACAATATTTTAACAATATCTAATTTACGAGCAGAAAAACAAATAGAAATAGCTAAAGAAACATTAGAAATTTATTCTGCCATTGCTCATAGACTTGGTATGAAAAATGCTAAATCTTTACTAGAAGATAGATCATTTGAAATTTTAAATCCGAATGAATTTAAAAATATTAAAAAATTATTTGATAATGATATTTTAGAACGTCAAAAAACTATAAATAAAATTATTAATGATTTAGATGAATATTTAAGAAAAGAAAAAAATATTAAAATAATTAGTATTTTTGGTAGACCTAAAACTTTCTATTCAATTTATAGAAAAATGAATATTTTTGGAAAAAACTTTGAACAAATCACAGATCTACTAGCGATTAGAATTATTACTAAATCTATTGATGATTGTTATAAAATTTTAGGTTTTATTCACCAAAAATACGTTCCACTAGCAGGTAAGTTTAAAGATTATATAGCAACTCCAAAAAACAACGTTTATCAATCACTACATACAACTTTATCTGATTCTAAAGGTCATATTTTTGAAGTTCAAATTAGAACTCAAGAAATGGATGAAATAGCTGAAACTGGAGCAGCCGCTCACTGAAGATATAAAGAAGGAGAAATCGTTGATGTTGTAAAACGTCAAAAAGATATCGATCAAAAACTAGATATCTTTAGTAGGATTTTAGATTTTGATAATGACGGTATTGAACAACAAGTTCAAGAAGATGTGTTTACTTCTTCAATTTATGTATTAACTCCAAACGGAGCAGTTATTACTTTACCTTTTGGATCAACTGTTTTAGATTTTGCTTATAGAATTCATACTGAAATTGGTGAAAAAACAATTGGAGCTAGAATTGATGGAGTGTTTAGTCCTATCAACACTATTTTAAAATCAGGACAAGTTGTTGAAATTAAAACTTCTCCAAAACAAGAACCAACCTATGAATGATTAAAAATTGCTGCTACTTCTACTGCAAAAAATAGAATTAAAAAATTCTTAAATAATAAATTAAACGAAGAAAGTAAAGATAAAAAAGAACAACAACTTCAACTTATTAAAAAAGCTGAATTAAACATTAATGCCTATATTAATCAAAAAGATTGAAGATGAAAGAAAAATAGTATTGAAGAATCAACTCAAATTGTAAAAGAAATGGGTTATGCTAATTTAAATGAGTTTTTATTAGATGTTGTTAAAGGTGAATACACTACCATTCAAGCAGCTGAAAAAGTATATTTAAAACAAGATTATTCTAAAGATGATGAAGTATTTAATACTATTAAATCTAAAGTTATTTACGATAAAAACATTAAAAATGATATTTTAGTTGATGGTATTACAAATATGAAAACAACTATTGCAAGTTGTTGTATGCCAATACCTTATGAAGAAGTTGTTGGATTTGTGACTAAAACTAATGGAATTAAAGTTCATTTAAAAGAATGTTATAGTTTAGATTGATCAACTATCAAATCAAGATTAGTGTCAGTTCAGTGAAATGAGGCTATTGTTGAACAAAGTACTTATACAACAAAACTAAGATATTTTGCAGTTGAAAGATCAGGATTAATTTATGATATAAGTAAAATTTTATCTGGATTAAAAACTTCTATTATAAATGCAAAAATTATTACTGATGAAAAAACTTTATCAGCTCAAGGAGAAATAACTGTTAAAGTTAAAGATCACAACCATCTAAATCAGATGATTTTAGCTTTAAAATCAATTCCGGGAATTAGAGAAGTAGAAAGATCAATTTCTAATAAAAAGATACAAAAACATTAATTCATCAATTTTAAGTATATAATTAATAAAACTATAAAAAATCAAATTAAAATTTCTAAATACTAAAGGGGGTTATTATGAAAATAAAAATTAAAAATACAATATCAGAAAATAAAAGTAAATACAAGACATTAAAATTCTGATACTTTTTGTTATTCGGAGCATTTTTACTTACAACAATACTTTTAGCTTTTATAATTTCAGTAATTAATTATTCTTTAGTAAATCAACAAATTAATGATTTTATTTCAAAAAATGGTCACATGACTTCTGAACAGTTAAAAGATTTAATTTCTCAACAATTTAGTAATGTAAAAAAGCTTTTAAATTGAAGTTCAATATATTTAGATGACAAAGGTTTAATTAATAGAATTTCATTTAATATCTCTGAATTTGCAGTTTACTTTTTCTCATTCTTTACAACAATAAGTAATCTTTTAGTTGCTTTTTGATTTATATTAACCGCAATTACAATAGACAATCAAAACAAAAAATGAAAATTCTTATCACCTGATAGTACATTTACAATAACATTACTTATAACAGTTACATTTGTAATTTATAATTTCATTTTATTTCCAGTAAGTATTGCGGCAAACAAATTTAAACTAAATCATTGAGAGTTAATGCAAAATACAATTGTTCATGTAATTAGTCCTTTAATAATGATTTCATCATACTTATTTTTTATCGATCATGATCAAAAATACTTTACAGATAAAAAGAATTTATACAGAGTTTGATCAATATCTGTTACTATTTTAGTTTTATATGGTGTAATTGCAATTATCAGAGGAGCTGTTGCTGTTTTTGGTGGAGCAAGTGTTGATGATGCAACATCATTTCCATACTTTTTTGTTCAAGTATTTAATTCTAATGTTTTAGGAGTGCATGGAATATTTATATTCTTTGCTACAACTTTTATTATTTGTATGATTACAATTTTATCTTCAATTATTTATTGAAAAATTATTAACAAAAGATTTGAACGAAATATTAATTTAGATTCAAAAGAAGCTCAGTTTGATGAATTTGTCGCTCAAATTAAATAATATTTAAACTTCTCTATTAAAAAATAGAGAATTTTTTTATTTTTTGAACAATTTTTGAAATTTTCTCCTAATACTATAATGAACCAGATAAAGAAAGGAAAGAAATTATGAATTTAGTAAATATTATTGGTCAATTAGAAGGAGACGCTACTATTGCATACACTTCAAAAGATGGAGATAAAAAACTATATAAGTTTGTTGTAAAAGTACCTAAACCTTATAAAGTAAAAGAAGGAGAAAGTGTTGATTATATTAATGTTAAAGCATGATCTAACACTGTTGATGATGAATTTTTATTACACGATCAAGCTGTAATTGGAATTGAAGGAAGAATTCAATCATTTACTTCTAATAACGATTTAACTAATGTAAGAAATGAAATTTTTGCTAATAGAATTTTATACTTAAACTAGTCAATGCGTAATATATTATTATTTTTTGCCTTAAAATATCAATACAATTGAGAAAAAGTTTTCAACGCTTTAAAAGATAAAGAAAAAATTTCACCTGAAACATTAGAAAATATTTCAAATCAATTAGAAACTGATTTTATATCACTTGTAGATCGTAACTATCCTAAACATTTAAAAGATATTATAAGACCACCTTTTGTTTTGTTTTATAAAGGAAATATAAACTTAACAAAGTCTAAAAGTAAAATCTTTTCATTAGTTTTAGATTCAACAGTTGATGTTTATGGAAAGAAAAATGCATTTAAATTAATAGATGATTTAATTGCGAACAACAAAATAATATCATTTAAATATAATAATGATTTTTCTATAGAAGTTATTAAACATATTATTAGTAAAAAAGGTTCATTTATTTTACTTACTGATTTATCTATTAAAAATTTAAAAACAATCAATAATGAAATGTTTGAATTAATTGATAATTATGATAATTGAGTAATAATTTCAGATAATCAAATAAATGACAAAATAAGTGATATTTATAAAAAAGATTCTATTTCAAGAACATTAGTTGGATTAGCAAATGCTGTTGTAATTTGTCAAAATAAAGAGATTATTTCTATTCAGTCAGTTTTAGATTTATGTTTAGAAGATGATAATAAATTCTATGTATTTCCAGAAAAAGTTAATAGTAAGTTTAAAGCAAACAATTTAGCTATTAAACAAAATGGAACATTAGTTGAAAACTTAGATGATATTTTAAATGAACTTTAAAATTAAGACTTTATGATAGTAAAAAGTAATTTAAAGTTTTAAATCTCTTAATGCATAGTGCTTAAGAGATTTTTTTATAGTTAAAATGTTAAAATTAACATATGGACAAGGAGGCTTTTATGAAAGTGTATAAAAACAAAGATAAAGAAAATGTTTTATCAGATAAAGAAATTTCAGATCAAAGACGTTCACTAAAAAAAGGTAATAAAAACTTTATAGCTATTCTAATAAAATATATGAAAATTTATAAAAAATGAACAGCTATTTTAGTGATCACTTCAATTTTATCTGCTGGATTTTCTTCTTTTAATCCATTTTTATTACAACAATTTCAATACTCAATTATGCACGAAAGAAATAATGCTTTTACTTCTTCTGATTGATGAGGTTTAAGTTGACAAGTTATTTTAGCTATTTGAATAATAGTTTTAATTTTAAGCGGAGTTTTTACTTATGTTTCTAACTTTTTTGGAGCAGAACTAGGTAAAAAAATAGAGATTGATTTAAGACACGAAGTATCTAAAAAATTAATTTCTGCTGACATGTCTTATTATTTTGATAAAAAAACAGGTGAAATATTAACTAAAGTTGTAACTGATACACAACTAATTGGAATGCAAGCTGCAATTTTTCCAAATATCATTTTAGTCGCTTTCTTTTCTTTAATTTTTACAATAGTTGCTTTATTTGCAACAACAACATTATATGTAGGTCTTGTTTTAATTGGACTTTATTTAGGTTTAGGATTAATGTTTGTACTTTCATTTATTCCTATGAGAAAACTAATTTTTAATTTAAGAAAAATTATTTCTAATATTAATGGTGATGTAACTGACAGAATTAATACTATTAAATTAATTAAAGCTAGTGGTACTGAAGAATATGAAAAACAAAGATTTGTAGATGTTCATAAAAAGTATTACCAAAAATATAAACAAATAAGTTATTCTCAAGCTTCAATGATGTCAGTGTTATTTTTTGGAATAAACACTATTCAAGTTGCAATGATTGTAATTGCTTCATTTATTTATAAAAATGATTTAAATCAATTAAAACTATTAATTGGTCCTATGATTATGTGTGCTGGTATGATGATAGGTCCAGTTATGATGTTTTTAAGAGCAATTGGTGGATTATTACAAGCTAGCTCATCATCAAGACGTATTGATGCAATAACAAGTATTAAAAATGAAATTAATAATCACTCATTAGATAAAAAAGGTATTGTAATTGACAAAATAGAGGGAAACATTGTTTTTAAAGATGTTAATTTCTCTTATTCTAATAAACCAAATAATGTGATATTACCTAATTTTAATTTGGTACTAGAACAAGGTAAAAGTTATGCATTTGTAGGTAAAACTGGAGCTGGAAAATCTACTATTTCAAAATTATTATTAAGATTTTATGATCCAAGTTCGGGTGAAATTTTAATTAACGATAATATAAATATTAAAGATTTATACTTACCAAGTTACTTAGCTAATGTTGGATATGTTGAACAAGAACCAGCATTATTATTAGGAACTATTTTAGATAATATTAAATATGTTAAACCAGACGCAACTGATCAAGAAGTTATCGAAGCATGTAAAAAAGCTGAACTACATGATCTAATTATGAGTTGACCTGATAAATATGATACTGTTATTGGTGAAAGAGGATTTATTTTAAGTGGTGGACAAAAACAAAGACTAGTTATAGCTAGAATGTTTTTAAAAGATCCAAAAATATTAATCTTAGATGAAGCAACAAGTGCATTAGATAATGTTGTTGAAAAAGAAATTCAATCTAAATTAGAAGAATTAATGAAAAATAGAACAAGTATCACTATTGCACATAGACTTTCAACAATTAAAAATGTTGATCAAATTATTATTTTAGAACCTAAAAAAGGTATTGTTCAAACAGGAACATTTAAAGAGTTAATAAAACAAGAAGGTCAATTTAAAAAACTTTATGATGCAGGATTTGCAAAATATGATGTGTAGAAAGGAGAATTCAAAATGAAAAAACAATTAAAAAATATTAAAAAGAAAATTTATTTCGATAATGAAAGAAAATTTACAATTAAAAAACTTGGAATGTTTTTTAAGATGAACATAGATTTTGCTAGACAAAGTCCATTAATTTTTTGAAGTTGTGTTTTAATAACTGCATTAAATGCTTTTACATCTGGAATTCTTCCTTTATTTTCAGCCAAAATGCTTGAAGCATTACTTAAATCAGAAAATGTAAGTTTATTTAATTCTATTTCTTTAAATTCAACACAATGATTGTATGTACTAGCTGTTAACTTAGCAATTATTTTAGTATTTGAATATTTTACTAACTTTACAATTGTATTGTATTCAGCAAAAATAGAAGTTATGCAACGTGTCAGAATTTTAAAAGCATTAACTGATCAAGATGTAGATTTCTATTTTGATCATGTTTCTGGAGATATTTTAACAAGATTAGTTGGAGACACTCAAAAAGTATCATTAGGTGTACAACAATTTATGACTAACTTAATATATTCTATGGTTGCTTCAACAACTGCAATTACAATTCTATTTATTGAACAACAACATTTAGTTGCAACAATTTCATTAATTTATTTATTAGTAGTTAATATTTTAGGTGTAGGATTTTTTGTTGATATGAGAAGAAAGATGATTCTTTCATTTGATGCAAAAAGAGAAAATGATTCAGATTTAACTGATAGAGTAAACAATATTTCTTTAATAAAATCTTCTGGAACTGAAGAATATGAAATTAATAGATTAGATGAAAAAGATAAAAATTATGAAGAAAAACTAACAAAAGTTAACTATTCAAATGCTACATTAAGTACATGATTAGGATTTAGTATTAGATTATTAATGCCTCTTGTATTTATAATTTTAGGTATTAAATTTTTAAATAATTCAATTCAAAATCATGATTTAGAAGTTTCTATTTCTTTAGCCTTTCCTTTACTTTCATCATTAATTGGAGCAGTTTCAATGTTAATTCCAAGTTTAAAAACTGCAACAGCTGCTGCTAATGCTGCTGATAGAATAAGTGAGTTAACCGATCCAAAACCAAGTATTTCTCCAAATAAAAAAGGATATAAAATATCAAAAATTGATAGTATTACTTTTGAAGATATAGAATTTTCATATCCTAAAAAACCTGACAGAATAGTTTTACCAAAAGTTAATTTAAAATTTGAAAAAGGTAAAAGTTATGCGTTTGTTGGACAAACTGGAGCTGGAAAATCTACAATTGCAAAATTACTTTTAAGATTTTACTCACCAAGTCAAGGAAAAATTTTAGTAAATAATAAACATGATTTAGCTAAAATTAATTTACCAGCTTATCTAGATAAAGTTGGTTATGTTGAACAAGATCCACAAATTCTATTTGGAACATTTTTTGATAATATTAAATATTCTAAATTTGATGCAACAGATGAAGAAGTTATTGAAGCATGTAAAAAAGCAGAACTTCACGATTTTATTATGAGTTTACCTGATCAATACAACACTGTTTTAGGACAAAGAGGATTTATACTAAGTGGTGGACAAAAACAAAGACTAGTTATTGCTAGAGTATTTTTAAAAAACCCTGATCTTATTATTTTAGATGAAGCAACAAGTGCATTAGATAATGTTGTTGAAAAAGAAATTCAATCTAAACTAGATGAGTTGATAAAAGGAAGAATGTGTATTACAATTGCTCATAGACTAACAACAATTAAAAACGTTGATCAAATTTATGTGCTAGGTCCTAATGGTAGCGGAATAATTCAACAAGGAACATTTGATCAACTTAAAAAACAAGCTGGTCATTTTAGAAATTTATATGAAGCGGGATTAATGGAATAATGAATAAAGTTATAAATATTATTGGAGCTGGATTAGCAGGTTGTGAAGCTGCATACCAGTTAGCAAAAAGAGGATATAAAGTAAATCTTTACGAAGTTAAAAAGATCAAGAAAAATTCAGTACAAGTATCAGATGATTTTGCTGAATTAGTATGTTCTAATTCTTTAAGAAGTGATGATTTAAACAATGCTGTTGGAACATTAAAACAAGAAATGAGAATGTTAGATTCTTTAATTATAAAATCAGCTGAACTTGCAAGAGTTCCTGCTGGTGGTAGTTTAGCAGTAGATAGAGAAAAATTCTCATCATTTATTACTAATACGTTAAAAGAAAATAAAAACATTACAATTTATGATAAAGAAGTGACTGATTTGAAAGAATTTAAAGATCAAATAGTTTTAATTTGTTCTGGACCTTTAACAACAGAAAATTTACAAAATCAAATTAATGAAATTGTAGGAAAAGATGATTTTTACTTTTTTGATGCAGTCGCTCCTATTGTTACTAAAGATTCTATTAATATGGATATTGCATTCAGACAAAATAGATATGACAAAGGTGATAGTCAAGATTATATAAACTGTCCGATGACTAAAGAAGAATATGAAAAATTCTACAATGAGTTAATCAATGCAGAAATTGCTATAGGACACTTAGAAGAAGAAAGTAAATTAAAATATTTTGAAGGTTGTATGCCAGTTGAAGGTATGGCTAAAAGAGGAGAACAAACTCTATTATTTGGTCCTTTAAAACCGCAAGGATTAACCAGACCTGATGGAGTTAAACCTTATGCTGTTGTTCAGCTTCGTCAAGATGATGCTAAAGATAGTTTATATAATATAGTTGGATTTCAAACTAACTTAAAATGACCTGAACAAAAAAGAGTATTTTCAATGATACCAGGACTAGAAAACGCTACATTTATTAGATATGGTGTTATGCATAAAAATAACTTCATAAACTCTCCAAAAGTTTTAAATGAATTTTTACAATTAAAATCTAATCCTAATATCTTTTTTGCAGGACAAATTACTGGAGTTGAAGGTTATGTTGAATCTTGTGTAAGTGGTTTAATTACTGGAATTAATATTTCTAGATTCTTAGAAAATAAACAATTGATTATTCCAGATGATACAACTGTAGCTGGAGCATTATTACACTATATTCATAATACTTCACCAATTAACTTCCAACCAATGAAAGCAAACTGAGGTATTTTAAGAGATTTAGAAGTTTCTAATATGACTAAAAAACAAATTAAAGAAAACAAAAAGAAATTATACTCAGATAGAGCTTTAGAGAATATGAAAACATATATCAAACAAATCGAAGAGTAGGTGTATTTCTATGGCTGTTAAAAGTGATTCGATATATTGAACGTACTTTAATGAAGAAAATAAATTATTACAAAATAATAATTTTAAAAATCCTAATATGTCTATGAAAGAAAAAATTGATGAAATTTTTGAAATCACATATTTTGGTTTATTTAACTATCAAAACTTAAAATCTAAAACTTTAAATGATATTGAATTATCAGAAATAAGTGAAATATCTAAATATATAACTGAAAATTACTTATTATTTTTTAAATATATTAATTCTGAAACTAAGAAAAAAAGTTTATATAAAGAAGAATTATCAACTCAAGATAAAGAAGAAATACTTTATGTTATTTCAAATATAGCATTACCTTACATTAAAAATAATTCTTTTATAAATGATAATGTTTTAAATAATGATAATTATTCTTTATCACTAGTTTTAATAGAACTTGCTAAAAAATATAAGTTTATTTACAACTTAATAGATAGTAATGAAAAAATTGTTTATTTTGGTGCAGCTTATCCTTTATTTGTAACAATGATACTTATTGATATTACAAATGAAAGTGAAATGTTTAATAATATAAAATCGTTTTATACTAAAGAACGAATCTTAAAAACATTTGAAAAAGGAAGACATTTATCCCCAGAAGAATACAATTACTACAAATCTGATATTGAAAATTTAAAATTTGACGAAGAGTTTAATGCTTTTTAATCAATTTTAAACAATCTAATTGATCAACGTTTTCATTAGATAAAAAATATAAATTGTTATTTCAATTATCAAAATTTACAGCTTTATTTTTAAAAGAGAAAATTAAATCATTATGTAGTTTAGATGATGGAAAAGACTTATTTTACAGTTTATATAATTATATGCACTTGTTTTTAAATAAAGGATCAGTTAGCACAAGTGATGAACAAACATCAAATCAAACATTTATTGATAGTTTAGAAGAAGATGAACCAGATCAGTTTTTATCTCCTGTAAACTTTAAAGACTTTAATCCTTTTAAAATTGGTGAACATATTTCTAAATTAAAAGATTATTCTAAATTTGTGTGTGATACTGACAGAATTGTTGATTTTTTAAGTCAGTCTTTATATGCTATTAATTATTTAAAAACAATAGAAATGTTAAAAAAGATAGTTATGAAATTGGAGAATTCTTAATTGAAAGAAAAAAATCGCATTAGTTACAACTTTAAATCTATATAAAAAAATCAAGATCAAATATATGAAAAAACAGATCTATTAAACAGTATTGATAATATTGATTTAAATAGTAAAGTTTTTAAAGAAATGACTAAAAAGATTATTCACTTGATGATTTAAATAATAAAAAATCTCAATTAGTAACTATGTTAAAAATAATTTCACTAATGTTAGTAATTGCTCCAAAAACTGCAAAAAGATTTAACTATTCATGAGAAATGTTATTGAAGTATTATATTATTACATTTGGTCCATATAAAAAACAAGTTGCAGTTTATAATAAAAAAGATATTGATAGTATAAGAATACAAGTTAGCAAGCTGTTAAATGCTTATAATAGAAACAAAAATGATGAAAATTTCACTGACACATTATTTATCTTAAATAAATTAGAAAATTTTAAAAATTAATTAAAAAATATATTTGATTTCATATATGAATGTGGTATATTCATATATGTAATTGCCCATGTAGCTCAGTTGGATAGAGCACGCGCCTTCTAAGCGTGAGGTCGGAAGTTCGAGCCTTCTCGTGGGCACCACTTCGAAAACAAACATTCATGCTTAGGCATGAATTTTTATTTTATATAAGGAGATTATATGAGCAACTTTTACGATGAGTTATTAAATGATATTAAAAAAGCTATTGATAATAATGATTTTGAAAATGCATTAAAATTAATAAACACAGAACTTTCTATGCCTTATATTCCTGAAAACGTAGAATCTGATTTATTAAAATATTTAAAAATAATTAGAACCGAACAAAATAAAAACCTGTTTGAAAATAATAATAATTTTAATATTGATAAAATTAGAGAAATGTTAAATTCAAAAGATACTATCCAACAAATGATAGCTATAAAAAATTTAGCTTCAGTTAATATAAGATTATTATTAGATGATGTAAAAAAATATTTAATTTCTAAAAATAATAGCAATGATAATAAAACGTTTTTACTACTAGCTTTATCAGATCAAGATATTAATATTGATTTTAAAGTTTTAAAAGATAAAGAATATATTATTAATCCGACTCAAATAGATGTTCAATCAATTGATTTGAAAATAGAAAAAATAGAAAATAAGTTAATTGAATTTATAACTGATAAAAATCCTAGTCTAATTGAAATGTCAAAACAAATTTTATTTTCTTATTTTTTAAATAGTTTTCCTAACATTGATTTAGATGATATTAATGAAATAACAACTGCAGTTTTATACACTACATATGAAATTAATAGTATCAATTTAGATCTTCAACAAATAAAAACTAAGATATCATTTAATAAAGAAAAAGTAGACTTAATCTTAAAAATTATAAAAGAAAGTGGTGCTTTTATAGATGAGTAAAATAAACTTTAACCCTAATAATTACAAAAAATTTAATGATTATAATTATGTAATGAGTGAAGCTTTTAATTTAACTTGTTCGTTGTGTGATGAACAAGAAATTGAGTTTGTTGTTAAAAATAGTCCAACTCCACTAGGAAGAGTGTTAAAAGATAAAAATCGCAATTTAACTGATAAAGAAGTTGAAAAAATAGCAACTGAAGAAATCGCTAAATGAGATTCGTTAGAAGAGTGGAATTTTAATAATAATATCGCAACATTTTTATGTTGAGAATGTTGAAATAATTTAACAGAACAAAAATAAAAATAACTGATAATAAAATCAAAAAGAGGTGTTTAAAATGAAATTTATTGATACTGCCAATTTTGTTGTTAAAGCTGGAAAAGGTGGAGATGGTGCGGTTAGTTTTCATCATGCTCTTTTTGTTCCTAATGGTGGTCCTAATGGTGGAGATGGAGGAAATGGTGGATCAGTCTATTTCCAAGGAGATTCAGGAAAACATTCACTACTTGATTTAAAACTACAAAAAAGATATCAAGCTGAAGATGGAGAAAAAGGCGATATCAAAAATATGCACGGAGCTAAAGGTGAAGATAAAATCATTAAAGTTCCAGTTGGTACAGTGCTTTTTGATTCTAAAACTGGTGAAATTTTAGCAGATATTAATAAAGATCAAAAAGTAGTTATGATTGCTAAAGGTGGAAAAGGTGGAAGAGGAAACGCAAGATTTGCAAACTCTAGAAATAAAGCTCCAACTATTTTTGAAGCAGGTGAACCTGGTCAAGAATTTGAAATTAAAGCAGAATTAAAAGTTCTAGCTGATGTTGGATTTGTTGGAAAACCAAATGCAGGGAAATCAACTTTATTAAGGGCTATATCAAATTCAAAACCTGAAGTTGCAGATTATCCATTTACAACATTAAATCCTCAACTAGGTGTTGCTAGAACTAAAAACGGAGATACATTTGTTGTAGCTGATCTTCCTGGATTAATTCAAGGTGCTAGTTTAGGAAAAGGATTAGGTCATCAATTCTTAAAACATATTGAAAGATGTAGAGTTATTTGTCACGTTTTAGATATGTCAGGAAATTATGGAACTGAAGATGTAATTCAAAATTATGAATTAATTAAAGAAGAACTTACTGCATATAATTTAAATTTAGAAAAACGTCCTGAAATTATTGTTTTAAATAAAATGGATTTAGATGAAGCTCAAATAAATATGTTAGATGAAAGAATTATTAATTACTTTAAAGATAAAAATACTGTACAGATTTCAGGGTTAAAAAAAGAAAACATAGATCAATTCTTATTTAAAATTTATGATGTTTTAAAAGATGCTAAAGATGTTCCTTTATGAGAAATGGAAAATCAAGAATCTAATGAAGATGTTGCAATTTATACATTAGAAGAAGAAAAACCAGATATTCAGGTAATCAACAGAGGAAATGGAAAATGAGAGATTTCAGGTGATACAATTCTGAAAATATATCAAAAATTCCCTATTTGAACTGATGATAACTTATTAATGTTTAATGAAAAATTAAAAAACACAGGTGTTTATAAAATGTTAGAAGAACGCGGAATCAAAAAAGGTGATTTTGTTAAAGTGTTCGATTATGAATTGGAGTGAATGGATTAATATGTCAAATAAATTAGAAAATTATTTAAATTATTTAGTTGATTTTATCCGCGAATCTGTAAAAGAAGCTAATGCTGATGGTGTTATAGTTGGAATTAGTGGTGGAATCGATTCAGCTGTTGTAGCTAATTTAGCTAAAAAAGCATTTCCTGACAATTATTTAACTGTGTGAATGCCAATTTATTCAAGTGAAGAAGATTTTAAATGTGCAAGTGAATTAGTTCAACAATGTGATTTAAAAAATGTAGAAGTTGATTTAAAACCTACATTCGATGTATTTAAAAATAGTTTTTCAAACTTAGATCAAGAACCTAGTTTATTAGCTATGTCAAATGCCAAAGCAAGATTAAGAATGACAACTTTATATACAATAGGTCAAACTAAAAAATATTTAGTTTTAGGAACTGATAATTTAGATGAATGACACATAGGATACTTTACAAAATTTGGTGATGGTGGAGTTGATCTTGTTCCAATCATTCATTTATTAAAATCAGAAGTTAAACAAGCTGCAAAATTATTAAACGTTCCAGAATCAATTATCAAAAGACAACCTACAGCAGGATTGTGAGAAAATCAAACTGATGAAGCTGAAATTGGATTTAGTTATGATGAAATTGACAGCTATTTATTAGGAAATAATTCAGATCCAAAGCTAAAAGAAAGAATAGATTATTTACACAAAATTAGTGAGCACAAAAGAAATATCGCAAAAGCTCCTAAACCATATGATAGAAAAGACTAGATCAACTAGTCTTTTTTAGAAATCTAATAACAGTATTAAGATATTAGCTTTTTTCACATGTTAAAATTATATTTAGAAATAGGAGTGATTTACATGATACTTTATGCTTCAGGTGTTGAAATTTTTGGTATTAATGTAAACTTTATCACAATTTTAACTATTTTTATTTTAATCGGTTGTTTAACTTTAATCGGTTATTTAATGATTTTATTGATTTGATTTAGAAGAAGAAAAAACGATACAAAACTTAAAAAAACAGAATTACAGAAACAGTTAAATTATATAGATGATGAAATAGTTTCTATTATAGAAAATATAAAACAAGAAAAATCTCAGCAACAAGAAGAGAGAAGGGTTTAGTTTATGGATGATATTACAAGTAAAAAAACAGATTCTGTTGATGTTTCAAATGATAATTATTTTAATGAAACAAATTTAAAAGAATCAACTAATACTCAGCAAACTAATTTAACTGATCAATCTGTATCAGAAAACAAAAACTCTTTATTACTTCCTAAATTTTCTAAAAAAGAATTAGACAATGTTGAAATGCCTGATCAAATTGCAAAAGAAATTAGAATGGAAAAATATAGAATATTAGGTATTCAATTAATAGGTATTTTATTACTCCTTATATCAGCTTTTTTCTTAATAGTTTATTTTACAGCTAATGAAAAAACTGATATTTTAGGCATTGATAAATCATATATTCCTAATCCTATTCTTATGGGAATTGTTGGTTTTATAGGTTTAATTATTTTAATTATCGGTTTAGTTGATTATAGACAAATTTTATTAGGTGTTAGAACTTATAAAACAAATTTATTAATCGGAAAAGACACTATACCTTTCTTTTTAATTAAACATTATAAATATTTAATTAAAGGTCCAATTTATATAAATTGATTATGTTCTACTATTTATTTATATGGATCATTAACTCTTGGAATAATGATAGGAGTTAATGAAATATTTAAGCGTCAAAACAAAGAACAAATTATTACTGAAATCATTATTGTTGGAGTAATTTTAATAGCAACAATTTTATTTCACGCGTTTTCACTAATCTCAATTAAATGAAGAAAAGGAAATATTTCTTCATATTATGGTTATGAAATTTTATCTTCTGAAGAAATTAAAGAATCAAGAAAACAAGCTAATAAACAATGTCTAATTGTATTTTTTGTAATACTAGCTATTGTATTATTTATAGTATTTATTCCTTATATGTTACTAAGAAAGAAAAAAGGACTATCTTTAATTCCTTTTCTTACACAATAAATAACTAATTTTTAAAGGTGATCATAGATGAAAAAGAAAATTGCATTATTTGGGGGTAGTTTTGATCCAATACATACAGATCATGTAAATATAGCTAAAGCATGTTATCAAAAATTATGTTTTGATCAAGTTTGATTAATACCAACTTTTTTAAATCCATTTAAATCAAAACAAAACAGCTCAGTTGAACATCGCTTGGCTATGCTAGAAATTATTAAAAATAAATATGATTTTATTTTTATAAATGATTATGAAATAAAAACTAATAGATCTGTTCAAACATATGAAACAGTTTCATATATGATTAAAAAATATCCTGAATATGAATTTTGTTTTATTATGGGTTCAGATCAATTAGATAGATTTGAAGAATGAAATAATTTTGATGATTTAATTAAATTAATTGAATTTAAAGTTTTTAAAAGAAGCCAAACTTATAACAAAGAAATTGCTTTAAAATACAATTTAGAAATGTTTGATTTTGAAAATAATAATTTATCTTCAACTGATATTAGAAGTTTAAAAATCTAGATAAGCAAATACCAGAAATAAATGATTATACTAATCTTAACTTGTTATATATGCATGAAAGATTAGAAAAACACATGGATCAAAAAAGATATATTCATTGTAAAAACGTTGGTCAAATGTCATATGAATTAGCTAAAAAATGAAATGTAGATGCACAAAAAGCATTAGTTGCTGGAACTTTACATGATATAACAAAAAGATGAGATAAAGAAAAACAAGAACAATATTTAAATAAATATCTTCCTGAGTTGTTAAATGAACCTTTTCCAGTTTGACATTCTTATACAGGGTATTTACATTTAAAATATGATTGATTAATTAAAGATGAAGAAATTTTAAATGCAGTTTTTAACCACACTGTTGGAAGTAAAAATATGTCTATGTTAGATATGATCGTATTTTGTGCAGATAAAATAAGTATTGAAAGAGATTATGAAGGCGTTGAACAACTTCGTAAATTATGTTTTGAAGATTTAGAAAAAGGTTTTAAAACTTTATTAGAAAATCAATATAAAGTAGCTATTAAAAAACATGGAATTAGTAGTATAGGATTAAAATTAATAGAAACAGTTAAACATTATTTAGGTGAAATTAATGAGTAAAAAATTAGTAATAAGTGCAATGTATGAAGAATTAGAACAATCTATTTTACATTCTTCAGCTAAATTAATAGAAAATAATGAAATTATTAAATTATATGAATCAGATGATATATTATTTGCAATTACAGGAATAGGATTAGTTAACGCAAGTGTTGGATTATCTTATGTTCTATCAAAATATAATATAGATCAAATTTTAAATATAGGAACTTGTGGTTCATTAAATAAAACATTAAAGCAACAAGATTTTGTTATTGTAAAAAAAGCATTTTATTCTTGTGCTGATGCAACTGCATTTGGGTATAAATATGGTCAAGTTCCAAGAATGGAAGAATTTTTTGAACATGAAAATCATTTATTTAAACATGTAAAACAAAATAATAGAATTGTTAGTCAAGTTAATATTGCCTCATCTGATATTTTTATATGTAATAAACAACACGTTGATTTATTTATAAATAAAATAGATCAAAATATTGATGTTATTGATATGGAATGTACAGGATTTTTTCATACAGCAAGACTATTTGAAAAAGATATTGTTTCAGTAAAAGTTATTAGTGATGTTTTATTTGAAGAAAAACCCAATTCTTTACAATTCAAAGATTTTATTAAAAAAGCTTCAGAATTAATTTGAGAATTTATAAGTGAAATAAATTTATAATAAACAAAAAAAGGTGGAAGAAAGAGAAGTCCACCTTTTTAACTCACTATTTCATCTTTGCGATTAGAATATCTGTCTCTTATTACTTTAGGTATATTATTAGATCAGTTAGGTTCTCTTCAATTACCAGAATTACGATTCAAAAAGCATACGGTTGACGCTTTTTTTACATTTCAGTTAGATATATCTTGGCAAAAAGATGGTGTATTATGAAACATATAAGCCATACTCTCTACTGATGAAAGGTCTCAACTTGTAATTGTATCACCACTAGATTTTTTTATTTTTCTAGATTTTAAATGAACTCCTCCATTATTGTAGGAATATGCATTATAAAACATAAAAGCAGTTGTTTTAAGATTTTTAAAAATTCATGAGGATATATCTTTATTAAAACTATATGCATTATTAAACATGCAAAGCATGTTATCCACATTACTTACATTTCAATTATTTAGGTCTTGGTTAAAACTAATTGCATCATCGAAAAGTGATTGCATACTTTCAACATTAGATACATCTCAACTATTTAATGGTTGATTGAATTTTTTAGCATAATGGAACATTTCTTTCATATTAGTTACTTTTGAAGTATTTCAATTATTCAGAGGTTGGTTAAATTCCTCAGCTCAATGAAACGTCCCTTTCATAGACACTATATTCGAAGTATCCCAGTTATTTATATTTTGATTAAACAAACAAGCTTTATAAAACATCATATCTATATTTTTAACAAATTGAAGGTTTCATTTTTCTAAATTTTTAATTTTTATATTTTTATTTTCATAAAATGCATTTTCTAAAGAATTTATTTGCCAAGGTAATTTAGATGGAACTTCTTTTACAGTTTCAGGCATTTTTTCTATTTGAATTTCACCTTTATCATTTTTGAAAAAACCGATCTCTTTACAAATCGTTGCATCTTCATTATAAACGGCCTTTTTATAAGACACAGTTAGTTCTTGTTTTGTATCGTTAACTAAACTTTCTATTACTTCAGTATCTGCTTTATTAGAATTATTTAAAATATCTTCAAATTCTTTTCTAGCTATTGCTTCTTGTTTTTCTTTTTCTTCAACTTTAGTATCATAATTTATATTTTGATTTTCAGGTTTATCATCTATTATTAATTTTTCATCATCGTTTTCGTTTTCTTTATCAGTTTCATTATTAGAATCATTATTGTTATGATTACTATTTTCAGATTCATCTTCTTTTTCTTTGTCATTAACTGACTTATCTTCTCTTTTTACTAGATTAGAATTATGTTGGTGATAAATTACTCCAAAAATAGATCCAGCACTTAAAACTGATAAACTAGCTAAACACATTATTTTTAAAAACTTTTTCATTTTGTCTCCTTTTATTAGTAAAAATTATTTTTTAATCTCATATAGCTCCGTCATAATATCTATTACGTACAGATTTGGGTATATTTTTTGATCAATTTGGATTAAATCAGTTTCCAGATCCTTCAGTTACAAAAAACTTTGTTGAAACTCTTCTCAAATCTCAATTAGATATATCTTGACAAAAACTTTTTGTTCGTTCAAACATACCATCCATATTTGTTATGTTAGATATATCTCAACTTTTAACGGTCTCTCCGTTTGATTTTTTTATTAATCTAGAAATAAATGGTACTCCATCATTATTAAATGATTCAGCTCCAGCAAACATATGAGCTAATGATCTAAGTTCTTTAGAAAAACATCAAGATGATACATCTTTATTGAACGAGTGAGCTTCACAAAAAATTAACATCATATTAGTTACATTACTTACATCTCAATTACTCAACTCTTGATTAAATGATTCAGCAAAAGAAAATAATTGCTCCATATCTTTTACATTACTTACATTTCAATTATTTATTGGTTGGTTAAAACTTTTAGCCAATCTAAACATCTTTTTCATACTAATTACATTTGAAACATTTCAATTTTTTATTGGTTGATTAAAATATCAAGCATTATAAAATACACCGTTCATTGAAACGATATTAGATGTATCTCAATTATTTATATTTTGATTAAATAAATGAGCTTCATTAAACATTAAATTTATATTTTTAACAAATCTAAGATCTCATTTTTCTAAATTCTTAATTTCTTTATTTTTATTTCACTTAAAAGCTTCTTCAAGAGAGTTTATTTGTCAAGGTAATTTTTCTGGAACTTCTTTTACAGTTTCAGGCATTCTTTCTATTTGAATTTCGCCATCATAATTTTTAAAATATCCGATTTCTTTACAAATTGTTTTATCTTCATTATATACAGCTTTCTTTTCAAATGAAGTTAACTCTTCTTTTGTATCATTAATTAAATTTTCTAATATCTCATTATTTGATTTATTAGAATGATCTAAAATATCTTCAAATTCTTTTCTAGCTATTACTTCTTGCTTTTCTTTTTCATCAATTTTAGTATCATAGTTTATATTTTCATTTTCAGGTTTGTCATCTATTATTAATTTTTCATCATCTTTTTCATCTTCTTTGTCAATTTCATCATTAGCATTGTTACTATCTTGATCGTTATTTTCAGATTGATCTTCAGTGTTTTTATCACTAACTGATTTATCTTCTCTTTTACTAGATTAGAATTATGTTGGTGATAAATTACTCCAAAAATAGATCCAGCACTTAAAACTGATAAACTAGCCAAACACATTATTTTTAAAAACTTTTTCATTTTACTCTCCTATCTTTCAATAATGTATTAGTAAATTTATATATTTTTTAACCATATTTTTAAAAATAATTTAAATATTAATAAAATAGGTAATTGTTAGAATTTATTAGGTTAACATTAATAAAAGTTTTTGTTAAAATTTTATTATTATAGAGGTTTTATGAGAGTAGCTATATTTGGAACAACAGGTGCAGGAAAAAGCACTTTATTAAAAGATTTAAAAACACTTTTAGATGATTCATACGTATTTATTGATGAAAATTTTGAATCACCTTATTTTGAACAAGCATATGATGAAAATAGTAATGATATTCAAACTATTAACTATAAATTAGATTTATGAATGTTAACAGATAGAATGAAAACATTTAAAAAATATATAAATCAAAAAAATATAATTTATGATAGATCATTACTAGATTCAATGGTATTTGCTGAAACTGATCATAATTATGGTAGATTAAATGATGTTGATTATAATGTTTTTAAAGATTATTTTTTAAGTTGTGTAGTACCTAATTTTTATGACAAAGAATTAAAAGAATTTAAATATGATCTAGTTATTTATTTAAAAGTAGATGAAGATACAGCTATACAAAGAATAAATAAAAGACATAGAAATGAAGAAATTAAAACTAATGATAAATTCTGAAGAAGCTTATGTCGAAACTATGAAACTTGATATCAATTTTATAAAGACGTTCTTCCAATTATGGTAATTGATTCTACAAATCAAGAACACTCAGATTATGCAAAACAAATAGTTGATAGAATTAAAAAGTTTGATAATAAAAAAGATTACTAGTTTTTAGTAATCTTTTTTAGTTTTATTAGATTATAAACTATAGTTGAACAACAGATAATAATTGTTGTTGATAGAATAAATATCGTACAATTTCTAAAAAACTCTTCAGGTAAAATATTTATTATTTGATCAGTATCAGGATTTAAAATTCAATTATATTTTTCAAAGAAAAATATTTTATGAAATATTTCAAAATCTTTATCAAAATTAATCAAAGCAAATATTGAAATTATAATAGCAAATATCACTATAAAAACCGAAGCATAAAAACTTTGATTAAATTTAGTTTTAAAATTATTTTTGTGTTTAAATTTGAAAATACTTATACTAATAACAACTAGTAAAGAAATTAAAAATAAGCTAGTACATATAGTAAATAAAATTTTAACATCATGAAAATGAGCTTGACCATCAACTGAACTTTTCAATGATCCTACACTATAAGAACTAAACCAACTTAAATAATTCATAATTGAATCATAAGCTGTTTTAATTGTTGAATAACTATAATGTGAAGTTTGTTCAATATCTAAACTTTTAATTTGTCAATAATAAAATGGACGGAAATAAATTATAAAAACAATTGGAAAAGTAGTTATTAAAAACACATAAAAAACAACATTTAAAAATTTAATAAACTTATAAAGATTGTTTGATTTATTTTGATTTTTCATAACTTTCTCCATCAACAATTACTTATTTAGCGTTTTTTAATTGTTGAATTTCTTCAAATTCGTCTTGTTTATTTTTTCATTTAACTAAATAAGCTAATTGATCTAGTAAATATTTTAAAAATATTGATTGACTATGTTCAAATAACTGATGATATTTTCACCCATAATTAATAAATGAATCTGAATTTAAATTATATAAATTTGCTAAATTACTACTTAAAATTTCTGACATTGAAAATATAAATAAATTAGATTTAAACTCATCGGGAACGTTTTCTAATATAGCTTGGAAAAACGGTATTTCTTTTTCATCACCTATTAATAAAATAATTAGATCATTTTCTTTTAATTCATATAGTTTAAATGAATCTGAAAAGATATTAGTTTGTTCAATAACTCTTGCTTCATTTATAACAAAAAATTACTTAATCAATTTAATTCTTTTTGTAAAACATAACCTGAAAATAAATGAATATTTTTAGCTTGATAAAATTTATCTACTAATTTTGATATTTTACTTAATTGAGTTTTTAATTTTACAATATGATCTTGAAGTTTATTATTATAACTAGAAAAAACAGTTTCTTCTAATTTTTCTTTTGGTCCTTGTTTTATTTCTTTATCAATTTCATCAACTGAAAAATATGTAATTTCAAATTTTAATTTACTTATTAATTCTCTATAACCTGTAAAACCTAGTTTTTTAGAAAATAAAGTTACGGATGATTCACTCACGTGACACTCAACACTAGTTTGTTTCATTGAAGGGTAATGTTTTTTACTAATTGCTTGATCTAGTAAATAACTAGAAAATAAACATAAACCAGATCCATTTTTTAGATCTGCATGACTTTTTAAACTTTTAATTAATGAAATCATCTTAAATACACCCACTAAAAATTGATTACTACTTTTATTATACTTTATTATTAAATTGCTTTAGTTTGTTAACCTTATTTATTTAATTAACTAGTATTATTACATAAAATTTATGATTTATATTTTATTTATTGAATAGAATTTCAAGTTTTTAATTATTAATGATAAATTACAATTATTATAAATATCTATAATAAAATATTTTCGTAGGTGTATATATGAAAGATATTGACTTAAACTTAAAAACTAGTAATTATCAAAAATATCAAGAAGCATTATCATTTAATTTATTAAAATTTAATAATCAAATTGAATTAAATTACATAATTAATGATATTAATAAAGATAATTTAATTATTAAATTAGATCAATTTAACTATAATGAATATTTAACTGATATTTTTAAAATTAATTTTTATAACACCATAGATTTTATAAAAATAAATAATGATAAATTAGATGAAAAATTAATTGAAAATTTAAAGTTAACTTTAAATTTTATATCAAATACAATTAATCATATTTTTTGAAATAACATTAACAAATTATATGATGCTAAAAATAATTTAATTAATGTTAGAAAATATAATTTAGAAATTTCAAATTATCTATCTGATTTATATTTTCAATTTAAAGAAATTGTAGCTAATCAGTTATTAAATATCATTTCTCATTTAATTGATTCTTATTTAAAAGTTAGTTATTTAAATAATAATGATATTAAATTGAATATTTTAAATAATAATTTAACTAGTATTTTAGATTTAATTAGTGAAAAGTTTTTAAGTATTACTAAACTTAAATTGCAATATATTTATAAAGTTTTTGGTTTAAAAGATATATCAAATCAAACTAAAACAGATTATAAAAAGAATTTTGATGATTTTTTAAATGATGATTATTTATTTGAAACTAGTTTTAGTGATGAATTAAAAGCATTAGAATTTCTAGGCTTAGAAAATAATGTAACTTGAAATGAAATTAAAACTAAGTATAAACAATTAGCTATTAAATATCATCCAGATAATAATCTTAATAATAACCAAGCTCAAGAAATGATGAAAAAAATTAATAGTGCATATAATTTATTAAAAAAACATAGAAAATAGGAGATATCATGCGACAATATTTAGATTTATTAGAAGATGTTTTAAAAAATGGTGAAATCAGAGATGATAGAACTAAAACAGGAACTATTTCAAAATTTGGTGTACAAGCTAGATATGATTTAAGAGAAGGTTTTCCACTAGTTACAACTAAAAAAGTGTTTTATAAAGGTATTTTTCATGAAATGTTATGATTTATGTCAGGAGATACTAACATTAAATATTTAGTAGATAATAAAGTTAATATTTGAAATGAATGACCTTATGAAGCTTTTAAAAAAAGTGATGTTTATAAAGGTGAAACACTACAAGAATTTGTTGAAAAAATTAAACAAGATGATGATTTTGCAAAACAATGAGGAAATTTAGGACCAGTTTATGGAAAACAATGACGTGATTTTAATGGTGTTGATCAATTAAAAAAAGTTATTCATGAGATTAAAACAAATCCTTATTCAAGACGTCATATTGTTAGTGCTTGAAATCCTTGTCAAGTTGATGATATGTTATTACCACCTTGTCATTCACTATATCAATTTTATGTTTCAAAAGATGGGTATTTAGATTTACAGTTATATCAAAGAAGTGGAGATTTATTTTTAGGAGTTCCATTTAATATTGCTAGTTATTCATTATTATTAGCTTTAGTTGCAAAAGAATGTAATTTAACAGCTAGATATTTTGTTCATACAATTGGAGATGCTCATATTTATTCGAATCATATCGATCAAGTTAAAATACAATTATCACGAGAATGTAAAAAACTACCTAAATTAAAAATTGCTGATCATGTTAAAAATAGTTTAGACTGTAAATTTGAAGATATTGAAATAATTGATTATGATTGTCATGATGCAATTAAAGCACCTGTTGCTGTTTAGAATAATTAGATAAAAGATTTCTATGAAATCTTTTTGTTTTTAAATATTTTATGGTTACAATTTAAATAACTTTAGAATAAAAAAGAGTTAATTAAATTAACTCTAACAAAATAATTTATCTTATATTTTAATCTTCTGGATGACCAGGATAAAAACCATTATCGTAGAGTTCTGATCTAGGGTAAACACGATGTTGTACCATCCCTTTTGGATATCAAGGATATACACCACCCTGTACAAGTTTTGTTCCATCTAACATACCTTTAACTCTTGATTTAAAACTTTCTGTTGATTCATTTACTAACCTTATACTAGTATCTCAGCTATCTAGTGGTTGAAGAAACTGACCACACTGAAAAAACACATGGGTAAATGTTGTTACATTTGATACATCTCAATCATATACTCGTCTATTAAAATTACCTGCTCCATGAAACATATAATCCAATTTTGATAAATTATTTGTTTTTCATGTACTTACTTTTGCATTAAATGAAAATGTATCAGCAAACATAAACTCTGTATTCTCTAGATTTTCAACATTTCACTGATCTAAATCTTGATTGAATGATTTTGCTGCTCAAAACATTTGGTCCATTCTAAAAAGTTCTTTAGTATTAAATCTTCAACTATTTAAAGGTTGATTAAAGTCTCTTGTTTCACGAAACATTGCAGAAAAACTTAAAGATTTTTGAACCTTTCAATTCGAAAGTGGTTGGTTAAAGCTTGAAGCACGATAAAAGGCACGGTTAAAAGATATAACATTTTCTGTATTTCAATTATTAATATTCTGATTAAATTTTGTTGCTTCATTAAATAAATCTGACATATGAATAATATTTCTTGTATTTCATTGATCTATATTTTCTATAGACTGTTGCTCACTTTTATGAAACGTATTCTCAAGTGAAGTGATTTGAGGTGGTAGTAATTTTGGTACTTTTCTAACAGTGGGTGGCATATGATTTGCTCTGATATGACCCAAATCTTCAGAGAAACCTATAACAATGCATTCAGTTTTTTCATCATTATATTCAGCTATAGAACGTGTTTCATCAATATCACCAATCGGTAAATTAAAAGAATCTCCGATTCAATTATTATTAAATATAACAGTTACACTAAAAGTTTTATCTCTATTTTCTGGCTGATTATTTAATAATGGAAATCTTTCATTTTCTTGTTGTTTTGAAAGTTCTACATCAATACCTTTAAAAGGTGTATCTTGTAAAAAATCATTTATTTTTTTTGAATAATCCGGCAAAACATCAGCATATTTTCTTAATGCTGGAATTTGTCTATTTGTAAAATTATTTTTTCATACTACTTTAAGAATATTTTCAATTATTCTTCTACCAACAAAAACGTTACTATCACTTTGTTGATGACTATCTCGCATTATTCTAGGTCATTTACTTTGATCATTTTTAATTTTAGTGTCATCTAATAAACCATTAAGATGAGGCTTTTTAACATTATTTAAAATTCAAGCACTTAGGTCTTTATTAAAATTGGTAGCTTGTTTAAACATATCTTCAATTTCTATAACTTTTGACATATTTCAATTAGAAATATTACCATTAAATTCAGTAGCTCCGTTGAACATAAAAATAACATCAGTAACATTACTCATATTTCAATTATTTATATCTTGATTAAATTTTTTTGCTTCTCAAAACATAGATTGAGTTTTTTTTACATTTGACATATCTCAGTTAGATATATCTTGATTAAAATTGGGTGTTTGAGCAAATGTTGCTCACATACTAGTTACATTTCTAGTGTTTCAGTGTTGAATTCCTTCAATTTCAGAACTAACATTTTGCTTAAACGCGTCTCTAAGACTTGTGATAAACCTAGGTAATTTGCTTGGAACTTTTTGAGTGTTTCGATCAAATTGTTCAATTTGTCATTTGCCGTCTTTATGTTTAGTATATCCTATTTCAACACAATTGCTTTTTGAATTATCTTCATAAACAGCTGATTTATTTCTATTCGGTCATACAATACCTAGATCAAATTCAAATAAAACATCTGAAATTGTAAATTTTAGTTTTTGAGGAGGTGCTGTATTATTTGTATCTTTTGTATTAACAACAGGACTAGTTTGTTTGTTTACTACATTTAATGTAACTTTCTTTTCAAGCATTTTATTAAGTTCATTTTCAAATTCTTTACCTATTTGAATAAAACTTTCACTTTCTAAAAGATTATCTTTAAATTTTTCTTCTCAAATATTATTAGCAATTTTATAAATAAATTCACTAATTTTACTTACTTTAGTTTCTAGTTTTATAACTTTGTCTCTATTAATATCGATTTCACTTTCTAATTTTCTTTTTTTGCTTTCTAATTCTCGTTTTCTATTAATAGAATCTGTTATAGATTTATTGATATCATCAATATTTTTTCTAGTTTCACTAATTTGGTCATTTAATTTTATATTTGCTTCTTCTAAGTTAGATCTTTCTTCTTTTATTTGTTCAAAACTAATGTGACGATTTATTATTTTTTCTTCTAATTCTATAAGTTTGTCAAAAAGTTTTTTAAAACTGTTTGGATTGTTTTCATCATCAATGTTTTTGATAGTATTTTTATAAAATTCTAAAATAGCTAAAACTTTTTGAGTGAAATCTTCTTTTTTAGCTAAATCTTCAGGTAAATCTAGTGTAGCGATTAGAACATTTACTTTTTTTTCAAATCGCTCAAATGATTTTAATTTACTAGAAAGTTCAGATTTCATTTCCTCTAATTGCATAGTTTTTTGTTTTTCTTGAGTTATTTCACCTTTTAATAACCTTGTTTTTTGTTCAAGTTGAGCCACTTTTTGTTTAATATAATTTATTTGTTGAGTAAGACCGTTAATAAGTGTTTGAGCAGTTTGAGTTTGATTATTATTTATAGTTGTATTTGAATGGTTTGATTTACTTAATAATCACGCAGATGTTGAAGCAGAAATAGATAAAAAACTAGTTATTAAACATATTAATTTTTTCATATAAATATCCTTTCTAATTTACTCATTCAGCACATGCTGTACTAGGGAAATAGATACGTGCATTAAACAGAACTTTAGGCACCCAACCTTGACATGCATGTCGAAGTCAAGCGGTTTCATTGAACATAAGTTCTGTACGAGCTCTAAGTTCAGAATTATTTACAGCACTCATATCTCATTTCGATACACTTCTCAAGAAATCTTTCGCTTTATAAAACATCCTTTTAAAATTTATAACACTGCTTACATTTCAGTCTTTAACTTTTCCATTAAATTTTTCTGCTCCTTCAAACATAGATTCCATATCAACATGACGACCTCTAGAACCACCTATTTCTCAATTATTTAAATCTTGATTAAATTTTTTTGCGTTTAAAAACATTCTTCTAAATGCACGAGCTTCTGAAACATTTCAAGCAGTAAAAAACCTGTTTCCTATACTAATAAATCTTGAATCTAAAGGCTTGTTAAAACTTGTTGCCCCATTAAATACATCATCAAAAAATTTAACATTAGAAGTATTTCAATTTGAAATATCTGTATTAAAACTATCATTATCTCTAAATGCACTTGAAATATTCATTAAATTTCTTGTATCCCATTTATTAAGATTTTCAATTTCTGCTACTTTACCACCTCTAAAAATTCCTTCGATACTATCAATTTGTTCTGGTAAAAAATCAGGGACCTTTCTTATATTTTTTGGCATATGCTCTGTTCTAACTTTTCCGAATTGAGGTGAATTATTTTTTGAAAATCCTATAACTTCACAAACTGTATTATCATGGTTATATTCAGCTTCACATTCAGTATCAACAATTTGTTCGATTGGTAGAACTATTACAGAACTTTTAACATTTCCAGCAACTAATTGTATATTAAAAGTTCGATTTTTATCTTTATTATTTAGTGGGAATCTAGCATTTTTTTGAGATTCTTGTTGAGCTAGTCTTAGATATCCTTTTTCATCAGAAAAAGCATCTAATAATTCATTAACTTTACCTTGAAAAATTGATAATACGTTTGAGTATTTTGCCATAGCTTTTATTTTATTGTTTTTAAAATTATGATTTCATACATTTTTTATTAAAGGTACCATTAAGTCATCAATCAATAAATTACTTTGTACTTCTGTAAGAAGTTCTTGTACTCTTGGGGGTAATTTTGAAAATTGTTTTTCTATTCTAGAACCTTTAAACATAGTCTTTAATTTTTCTTCATCACTTACTTTATATAAATCTCACTTATTTAAATATTGATCAAAACTAGATGCGTTTTTAAACATATCATCAACTTGAACAACATTATTAAGCTTTCAATTATTAATATTTTTATTAAAACTAGATGCACCATCAAACATTGAATTAACATAAAGAACATTATTCATATTTCAATTATTTATATCTTGATTAAATTTCTTAGCATTTCAAAACATTTCTTGAGTAATTTTTACATTTGACATATCTCAGTTAGATATATCTTGATTAAAATTAGGTGTGTGAGCAAATGTTCGTCACATACCAGTTACATTTTCAGTGTTTCAGTGTTGAATTCCTTCAATTTTAGAATTGTCATTCCCCTCAAACGCTCTATCAAGAGTTGTTATAAATCTAGGTAATTTTTTAGGAGCAACTTTTGTTGTTGTTTTAAATCTTTCTATTTTATACCCTTCTTCTTGACTTCATGTGTATCCAATATCTGTACAAGTATCTGGATGCTGATCGGGATAAAAAGCTTCAAAGTTTTCTCTAGCTGGTCAAACTTTTCCTATTTTAAACTCATATAAATTATCATTAAGCTTTAGTTTTAATGGCTCATTAAAATTTGTTTCTCTAGAATTATCTTGTTTAAATTGTTGTTGTTCACTTACTAATTGAAAACTAACTCTCTCTTTAGCAGTCTGATTAATTCTATCTTCAAATTGTTGTTTAATTTCACTATAAGTTTCACTATTTAATAAATGATCTTTAAACTCTTCTTCTCAAATCTTATTAAACAAACTATTAACAACTGAATTTATACCATTAAACTGATTTGGTAGAGTTCTAAGTTGTTCATCTAGTTTTTCTTTTTTAGATTTTAAATCCTCAATTTTATTGTTTAAATCTCGCTCTTCTTTTAATTTCTTTTCTAATTCTAGTTTTTTAAAATGTAAGTGTGGTGCTAATTGAGTTAATTCAATTTGTAGTGAACTTTTTATATTTACTAATTGTTGAACAGCTTGTTTGAATTGTTCAATTTCAAAGTTTTTTTGACTTATTAAAGATTCTATATATTCTATACTTGTTCTAATCGTATTTTTAATATCATTAGAACTAGATTCAAATTCTTTTTTACTAGAATTATAAAATGCAAGCACAGCTAATAAGAATTTTTCTCTATTTTCATTAGTTACATCTTCTAGTTTTTCAATATTTAGATCTTTTATTTTTTCATAATCAAAATCAATATTATGTTCTTTTAATGCTTCTTCTATTGTAGGTCAAAAATTTTTAAAAGCACCTATTTTAATAGTTAAATCATCAACTTCACTTTGTAGCTTTGTATTAGATTCTTTTAATGTTTGTAATTGTGAACTTTTATCGTCTATTTCTTGACCAATTCTTTGTATTGCATTTCTTAAATTTGTAATTTGACCATTTAAATTATTAACTAAAGATTCGGCATCATTTTGATCTTTTGACAAACTAAGTCTAGTTATATGATTATTAATTAAAACAGCACTTGTTGGAACAATAGCTGATAAACTCAATGATAGAGCAATAAATAAACTACTTAGTTTTTTTCTTGAAACCATAAAACCTCCTTGAAATTTTATTTTCATTTTTAAAACATTTTGTCTATTATATGCAGTGCATTCAAGATTATTTTACTTTTTTTTTGGAGCAAGACCTTTATTTCCTCTTTTAAGTATGTTTAATGCTTATATTTAAATGATTTTTAGTGAAAAAATGTTTTTAAGATATCAAAAATATTAACGTGTTAATTTATTAATTCTAGATTATTAATTCTAGTCTAGAAAATAGGTATAAAAAGTTTTAAAATAAATTTACTAAAAGATTAGGAGTGAAGGTAATGGAAAAAATTCAAAACAATGTTGAAAAGAAAAAAGGTAAAAAGAAATGAGCATTACTTGCTTTATTACTACTTTTATTAGGTGGAGGAAGTGCTGCTGGTACAACTATAGTAGTTAATAAAATAGCTAAACAACAACTAGAGATACTTAATAAACAAATTATTAATGACATTTGAAATGAAAAATTTTTAAATCAATTAATACGACCAATTTATCATAAAAACTTAATCAAACAATTTAACAAAGAGTTAAAACGACACAATATTAATGAAGTTAGTCTTGTTGATCCAAGCTTATCTGATCAAGTTTTACTTGGAAAAACTAGTATTAAGGTATTGCAAAATGACAATGAATTTGAATTTTCATTTGGAGAATTTCTTGAAGATAACAAACAACCTACTTTTAATGAAAATCAAACAATTTGTACTGATATGGGATGAGGGGTTTTTAATGCAGGATCATCTGAAGCACCAAATTATGCAATTGCATTAAACTCTATGCCACCAACTGTAGAACAAGTTCCTGATAAAAACCCTTGATTTATCAATGCTTTAGTTCAAACTTTTAGTAATAACCAAAACGAAACAATCAAAGGTATTGAAAACTGAGATACTTCAAATATCACTATTATGAGTTCTACATTTTCTAATGCTAAAAACTTCAATCAAGACATAAATTCTTGAGATGTTTCAAATGTAACAAATATGATTAAAATGTTTGAAAATGCTAGTGCTTTTAATAAATCATTGGATAAATGAAATGTTTCTAGTGTAGAATTTATGAACTTTATGTTTTCTGGGGCTAAAAGTTTTAATCAAGATATAAGTAAATGAAACACTTTAAAACTAAAAAGTTTACTTTTCACTTTCTGAAATGCAGAGTCTTTCGACCAGAATTTAAATGATTGAAATACTTCAAATTTAGTAGCTTTAACTGGAACTTTTAGTGGTGCTAAAAGTTTTAATCAAGATTTAAATAAATGAAATACTTCAAAAGTCATTCAAATGGTAGGTACATTTCAGAATGCTGAAAGTTTTAATGGAGACATTACAACTTGAGATTTAAGTAGTGTAAATGAAATTGATGGAATGTTTGAAAACGCTAAAAGCTTTAATAAAGATATTTCAACAAGAGAGATTGAAGTTGATGGTAAAAAATACAAAGCTTGAGATACTTCGAATATTAGTTCAATGAATGAAGTGTTTTTAAATGCAAGTTCATTCGATCATAATATATCTAATTGAAACGTTGATAAAGTTAAAGAAAGAAATGTAGATAGAGTTGATGAAGATGGTTCTCGTATAAGTATTCCAACTTTTTCTGATTTCGCAAGAGGAAGTAAATTAACTGAAGAAAAATTACCTAAGTTTGTCGAAAAGAAAGAAGAATAATACAAAAAAACAAGATATTCGTATCTTGTTTTTCATTTACTATAAATTTATTTTGATTAAATTATATTCATCAAATATTTTTATTTTAGTCTTGTGGTTCAGGAGGGCATTCATCGGTATTGAAGTAATGATAAACACCATGTTGTACCATTCCTTTCGGATATCAACAAGCTCTTCCTCTTGACACAAGAAATGTACCATCTAACATACCCTCAACTCTATTTTTAAAACTGGCAGTTGATTCTCCACTACCTGCAGCTAGAGTAAGATCTCATTTATATAGCGGTTGATTAAAACTTGAACACTTATGAAATACATATTTAAATGTTTGTATATTTGTGACATTTCATTCATTTACTCTTCTATTGAAACCTCCTGCTCTAAAAAACATAAAATCTAAATTTTTTAAATTATTTGTTTTTCATGTATGAACAGATCCATTAAAGAACGATTCTTCAAACATACGATCTGCACTAGTTAGATTTTCAACGTTTCATTGATCTAAATCTTGATTGAACGCGGTTCGAGCTTTGGTGTGACTGAACATAGAATCCATTTTAAACGTTTTTGTAGTACTAAATCTTCAATTATTTAAAGGTTGGCTAAAACGAATTGCTTTACTAAACATTTTAGAAAATTCATGTCCATTTGCAACATTTCAATTAGAAAGAGGTTGATTAAAATTTTCAGCTTGCTCAAAAGCACCTTTAAAGTGTTCAACTTTTGATGTATTTCAACTATTAATGTTTTGATTAAAGTTTTTAGCTTCTTTAAACACTTCTGTAATATCATCAATATTTCTTGTGTCTCATTGATCTATATTTTCTATAGATCTATTTACATTTTGATAGAACATACGTTGCAATCTTGTGATTTGAGGAGGTAGTAGTTTTGGTACTTTTCTAACAGTTGTTGGCATTTGTTTAACTTGAATAAATCCTCTAGGACTTCCATCGAATCCTATAACGATACATTCGGTTTGATCTCTATTATATTCAGCTATAGAGCGTGTTTCATCAATATCACCAATTTTTAGTTTAAAAGTATGTTTAACTCAATTATTGTGAAATAGAAGATCTACATTAAATGTTTTATTTCTATTTTCTGGTTGATTATTTAATAATGGAAATCTTTCATTTTCTTGTTGTTCTGAAAGTCTAAGATTTAATCCCTTTATATGAGTATTTTTTAAAAAACTTTGTACTTTACTTGCATAATCAGGAAAAACATCTGTATACTTTCTTAAAGCTGGAATTTGTCTATTTGCAAAATTATCATTTCACACTCTTTGAAGTATATTTTTAACTATTGCTTCACTAACAGAAACATTACCATTAAATTCTGCGTTTTCTTTTCTCATTGCTCTAGGTCATTTTGTTTGATCATTTTCAATTTTAGTACCGGTTAATAAATCCTTGTACTGAGAGTTATTTACAGCTTTATCTATGATTCATGAACTTAAGTCTTGATTAAAGTTGTTGGCTCCAAAAAACATTTCTTTCATATTTGTAACTTGTGACATATCTCAATTAGAAACATTACCATTAAATTCAACAGCTCCATAAAACATGAATTGACTGGTAGTAACTTTACTCATATTTCAATTATTTAAATTTTGATTAAATTTCTTTGCATTTCAAAACATAGATTGAGTTAGAGTTACATTTGACGTATCTCAGTCAGATATATCTTGATTAAAATTAGGTGTGTGAGCAAATGTTCGTCACATATCAATTACATTAGAAGTATTTCACTTTTCAATTCCACTAATTTCAGAACTTTTGTTTCCATTAAACGCATCATCAAGATTTATTATAAATCTAGGTAATTTACTTGGAACTTTTTGAGTGTTTCGATCAAACCTTTCAATTTGTCAGTTACCACCTTTATTTTTAAAATATCCTATTTCAATACAATTGTTTTTTGAATGACCTTCATAAACAGCTGGTTTATTTCTATTTGGTCATACAATACCTAGATCAAATTCAAATAAAACATCAGAAATTTTAAATTTTAGTTTTTGAGGTGTTGTATTATTTGTATCTTTTGTATTAGCAACAGGATTAGTTTGTTCGTTTACTACATTTAATGTAACTTTCTTTTCAAGCATTTTATTAATTTCATCTTCAAACTCTTTACTAATTTGAGCAAAGCTTTCACTTTCTAAAAGATTATCTTTAAATTTTTCTTCTCATATCTTATTAGCTATATCATAAATAAAACGTTGTGTTTTAGTTAATTTATCTTCTAGATCTTCTATTTTATCTTCGTTAGCTTGAGCTTCACTTTCTAGTTCTTTTTTGCCTTTTTCTAATTTTGCTATTATTTCTTGAGACTCATTTATAGAAACATCTAATTCATTAATTTCTTTTTTAGTAGATTCAATAAGTTCAGGTAGTTCAGAATTAATTCTTTCTAAAACATTTTTTATTTCTGTTTTTAGTTTAATTTCTTCTTGTTTTTGTTCTAATTGTTTTTTTAATTTAGATAGTCTTTCAAGAAGTTTATCTATATTATTAGGGTTATTTTGATCATGAACATTTTTGTTTCAATCTTTATAAAAATCTAAAATACTAACAATTCTTGTATATAAATCATCTTTAGATTCTCTTATATTTTGAGGTATTTCTATTGAGTTAATAGTTTCTGTTATAATTTTTTCAAATGTTTCGATTTCTCTTATTGCACGAGAATGGTTACCTTGTCTTGTTTCTAGATCTTGTTTTCTTTGTTTTTCTTTACGTATAGAATCTTCTAATGACGGTATTTTTTCTTTAATTTCTTTTATTTTTGTTTTAATATAATTTATTTGATTATTAAGACTATCAATAAGTGTTTGAGCAGTTTGAGTTTGATTATTATTTATAATTGGATTTGAATTACTAGATTTACTTAATAATCATGAAGATGTAGCAGCAGAAATAGATAGAAAACTAGTTATTAGACATATTAATTTTTTCATATAAATATTCTCCTATTTCTAATTTGGTAATTTAGGACCAGTACTACTAGGTCTAATTATGTGGTTATCAAGCAGAGCTCTAGGCACTCAACTTTGGAATGGTTTTTTAATTCATTCTGTCCCTGTTAACATATCTCGTGTTTGAGATCTAAGTTGATCAACTGGTATACCACTCATATCTCATCTTGATATATCTTTTATAAATGATTTCGCATTAAAAAACATTTTTATAAAATTATTAACAGTTCTTACATTTCAATTATTAACAGTTCCATTAAATTTCTCAGCTCCTTCAAACATAGATTCCATATTAACAGAATGTCCTCCGGGGCTTATTTGTCAATTATTTAAATTTTGGTTAAAAGATTTAGCGTTTTTAAACATTAATTGAAATCTTTCAGATTTTGAAACGTTTCAATCATTCAAAGGTTTATTAAAAGATGTTGCATTTTCAAACGTACCTCAAAAATACTCAACATTTGAAGTATTTCATTTTGAAATATCAGTATTAAAACTGGCATTATCTTTAAACGCAAAAGAGAAATTTTTTACATTACGTGTATTTCATTTATCAAGATTTTCAATTTGTGCAACTTCGGCATCTCTAAAGATAGATTGAATACTATCAATTTGTTCAGGTAAAAAATCAGGGACTTTTCTGACAGTTTTAGCCATTTTTGTTGCTCTAATTGTTTCAAACTTAGTTGAATTACTTGTACCTATATTTTTATGCGAAAACCCTATAACTTCACAAACTGTCATATCATGGTTATATTCTGGATCACATTCATTCTCTAAAATTTTATCAACAGGTAAAGATATCGTGCTACTTGTACCACCATTAGCAGATAGTTTTATATCAAAAGGTTTGTGTGAATTTTTATTATTCAGTGCAAATCTTGAGTTTGTTGGTGAATGTTGAATAATACCTAGATAACCTTTTTCTTCGGATATGACATTTAATATTTGGTTTACCTTTCCTTGTAATAAAGGTATTACATTTGAGTGTTTTGCCATAGCTTTTATCCCGTCACTTTTGAAATGTTGATCTCATACAGTTCTTACTAAAGATAATGCAACTTTATCAATAAGCATTCTTGAATGTTCTGATTTAAGTATGTCTTGCACTCTTGCAGGTAATTTAGAAAGATCTATTTTAGAACCTGTAAACATAGTCTTTAAATGTCCTTCGTCTTTTACACTATCTAAATTTCACTTATTTAAAGGTTGATCGAAACTTGATGCGTTTTTAAACATATCTTTAACTGTAGTAGTATTATTAAGCTTTCAATCATTAATATTTTTATTAAAACTAGATGCACCTTCAAACATTCAATCAGCATTAATAACATTACTCATGTTTCAATTATTTATATCTTGATTAAATTTTTTTGCATTTCAAAACATAGTTTGAGTACTTCTTACATTTGACATATCTCAGTTAGATATATCTTGATTAAAATTAGGTGTTTGAGCAAATGTTCGTCACATACTAGTTACATTTCTAGTGTTTCAATATTGAATTCCTTCAATTTTAGAATTGATATTTTCTTCAAACGCTTTTCTAATATTCGTGATAAATCTAGGCAACTTTTTAGGAACAAGTGTTGTTGTTTTTTTGAATGTTTCTATTTTATATCCTTCGAGTTCGTCTCATGTATATCCAATATCAGTACAAACACTTGAATGATGTGCATGATATACACTTGCAAAATTTTCTTTAGCTGGTCACACTTTTCCAATTTCAAACTCATATAAAATATTATTAAGTTTAAGTTTTAATGGTTCATTACCGTTTCCTACTCTAGAATTAACTTGTTTAAATTGATGTTGTTTACTTTCTAGTTGGAAATTAATTTTTTGTTGAGTAGTTTGATTAATTCTATTCTCAAATTGTTGTTTAATTTCACTATAAGTTTCACTATTTAATAAATGGTCTTTAAATTCTTCTTCTCAAATTTTATTAAATATAGCATTAAAAACTGAATTTATACCATTAAACTGATTTGTTAGAGTTTCAAGTTGAGTTTCCTGTTCATCTCTTTCTTTTATTAAACATTCAACATAATCTTTTAAACTTTTTTCTCTTTTTCTTTCTCTTGCTAATTTTATTTTTTTAGAATTTAAAACTGGTGCTAATTGAGCTGTTTGGATTTGTAATGAACTATTTACATTTTTTAATTGATTAATAAGAAGATTTAAATCTATAATTTTATCATTTTCACCTTTTATAAGTTCTTTAATTGTATTTTCACTTTCTAATATTTCAGATTCAAATCATTTTTTATTAGCATCATAATACACAAGAAGTTTGTTTAAAAATGGTAGTACGTCTTCTACTTCAACATCTTCAAATGTTTCATCATCAAAATTAATGATAAGTTTATGCTCAGCTAATATTGATTTTATTTTAGGTAAAAAATCAGTAAAAACAGTTATTTTAGTTTCAATTTCATTAAATTGGTTTTCTAATGCATCATTCTCACTTTTTAACTTTTGTAATTCTGAACTTTTATGATCTATTTCTTTACCAATTCTTTGTATTGCCCTTTTTAAATTTGTAATTTGACCATTTAAATTATTAACTAAAGCTTCAGCATCAGTTTGATCTTTTGACAAACTAAGTCTAGTTATATGATTATTAATTAAAATAGTACTTGTTGGAACAATAGCTGATAAACTCAATGATAGAGCAATAAATAAACTACTTAGTTTTTTTCTTGAAATCATAAAACCTCCTTGAAATTTTACTTCTCTTTTAAAAACTTTTTCTATTAGTTATATAGTTGATATATCAATTGATATCTAAAAATTATTCATGGATATGAACTCAAGATTATTTTACTTTTTTTTTTTTTTTAGAGCAAGTCTTTTTTTATCGTCTAAGATATGCTTGATAAATTAATATCTTAATAATTATTTAAGTTATTTTTATATTATTGAGATATATGTTAAAAGCTTACTAAGTTATAATAGTTGTGAAGGGAGGTTTAAATACCTTGAAAGATTCTTTTATAAATAAAATTAAAAATAAATTAATAGTTTCATGTCAAGCAGTTGATGATGAACCTTTAAATGATGCTTTAGTTATGCAAAAAATGGCTTATGCAACAGTTTTAGGTGGAGCTGAAATATTAAGATTAAGTCAAGTTGAACATATAAGTGCAATTAAAAAAGTTGTTAATGTTCCAATTATAGGATTAATTAAAAAACATTATGATAATAGTGAAGTTGTTATTACTCCAACATTTAAAGAAGTTGAACAATTAGTTAATTTAAAAGTTGATGTTATTGCAATTGATGCAACACTTAGAGCTCGTCCAGATCAAGATTTAGAACAATTAGTTAAAACTATTAAAAAACATTATCCAGATCAATTATTAATGGCCGATTGTTCTACACTTAATGATGCAATTAATGCTCAAAATCTAGGATTTGATTTAATTGGAACAACTTTAAGAGGTTATACTAAAGAAACTAAAAATCATAGTAATATTGAAAATAATTATAAATTTTTAAAACAATTACAAAAAGTAATTACAAAACCAATTATTGCTGAAGGTGGTATTTGAGAACCTCAACAAGCTAAAGAAATTTTAGATTTAGGAATTCATGCTGTTGTTGTTGGAAGTGCTATTACAAGACCTCAATTAATAACAAAGTATTGATTAGATAAAATTAAAAAATAATATTTAATTTAATAATAAAAACTCACAATTTTGTGAGTTTTTTTCTAATACTATATAGAGTTCAGATTGTTTTAATTTTTATTAAAAAATTGTATTATTGCAATTTAACTAGAAAGGAAAAATGATGAGTTTAACTAAAGAATTTAAAACTTTTGAACAACAAATAGAAATACTCAAATCTAGAGGATTAGTAATAGAAGATGATCAACAAGTAATAGAAATATTAAAACAAGAAAATTATTACAACATAATAAATGGATATAAAGATTTATTTTTAGATGACAATAAAAATGACAAAGAGTGTTTTAAAAATGGCACAACTTTTGATGAGATCTATTCTTTATTTCTTTTTGATAGAGAATTAAGAAGTATTATTTTAAAATACATACTACTTTTTGAAAGAGATTTTAAAACAATAATGTCATATAATTTTAGTCAAAAATATAATACAGAAAATAGAGCCGATTCATATTTATATCCTCAAAATTATAGAGATGATTATGTTGATGTATTAAATTTTATTTCTACTGTTAATAATATTATTATTTCTAAAAGTCCAAAAACACCATATATAAAACATTATATTCAACAATATGGTCATGTTCCGTTATGAGTAGTTGTTAATATATTGTCTTTTGGTAATATGTCTTTTATGTTTAAAATCCTTAAAGATAGTGACAAAAACTATATAGCTCTCTTTTATTTAAAAAGATATTTAAAAGAGTATGGTATAAAAACTAATTCTATTAAATTAAAAACCCCAAGTTTTAAATCAGGGATAAAAATATTACACATAGCAAGAAACGTCTGTGCTCACGAAGAAAGAATTTATAATATCACTTTTAAAAGGATGGCAGTAAATGACATATCAAACGCTATAAAATATAAAATTTGCGGTGAATTAAGATTAATAATAATATTTATGTTCTTAAAAATCACTTTAACTTCAAAGAATTTTTCATCCTTAAAAAAAGAGTTATTAGATCTTTTCGATAGATTTAAAGAAAAATTTAAAATAATAACATTTGATGAAATATTAAATGAAATGGGAATAAATATTAAAGATTTTATTAAATTGTAATTAAATAATTATTATGGTACTATTTAATTAAGGATCATGTCGGGAGAGTGTACGTCACTCCGGCAACCCAACGCCAGGAAAGTGTACGTCACCCTGGCCTTTTTTTATTTTTAATACAGTTTTTTTGATATTCCAGAGAATTTACGAGTCTATACTTGCAAAAGATAAATAGTATGATAATATATAAGTAAGGATCGTGTCGGGAGAGTGTTCGTCACTCCGGCAACCCAACGCCAGGAAAGTGTACGTCACACTGGCCTTTTTTATTTTGAATATATTAACTCTGCTGTGTCTTTTTTAGAAAGAGTTAATATTTTAGAAAGCTACAAATTTATATTTTAAAAAACTAAAAATCGTGATATTATTTAATTAAGGATCATGTCGGGTAAGTGTACGTCACCCTGGCCTTTTTATTTTCATTTTTCTTAATTTTTAAGTATTAATAAAAAGAGTTAATTTAAATTAACTCATAAAATCTTTCTAATTTAATAGATGCATCTTTGTCAATTATAATTGTTACATCTTTATGATTTTGTAGTATTGAACAAGGTCATTTTTCTGATATATTACCTTCTATTAAATTTTTAATAGCTTCAGCTTTATTAACTCCAGTTGCTATTAAAACGATTTTTTTAGCATTCATAATACTTTCTAATCCCATTGTAATAGCTTGTTTAGGCACTAAATTAATATCATCAAAAAATCTAGAATTTGCTTGTATAGTTGATTGAGTTAAATCAACAATATGAGTTAATGAATCAAAACTAGTATAAGGTTCATTAAATCCAATATGACCATTAACTCCTAATCCTAATAGTTGTAGATCAATTTGACCTTTACTTTTAATTAATTCATCATATTTTTTTGGATCATTGTTAAATTCAATATTAGGTATAAAACAATTATCTAAATTAATATCTATATGATTGAATAGTTGTTGTTTCATAAAATAACTATAAGATTGATCATTATTTGGATCTATATTTTTATATTCATCTAAATTAAATACTGTTATATCTTTAAATGAAATTTCTTTATTTTTATACATATCAATTAATTTTTGATAAGTTTTAACAGGACTAGATCCAGTTGCTAAACCTAATATGCTATTAGGTTTTTGTTTTATTTGATTTGCTATGATTTCACTAGCTTTATTTGCAATTTGTTGATCGTTATTTAAAATTATTACTTTCATATTATCACCTTAAAACAATTATATATTAGTTAATAAATTATTAAAAATCATATACATATATACCTAGTAAATTATAGAATTACAATAATTGTTTAAAAATAATAAAAAAACAACTTCATTAAGAAGTTGTTTTGTTAGATCTTGTAATTTGATAATTTGAGTTTTATTAAAAATTACACTGTCATATTATTTCTTTTAAATATTTCAAAACCTTTTTCATACTTTTTGTTGTTTTTTAATTGTACTAAAACATATAGAATCAATTTTTCTAACAAAATTGTTTAATAAATAATCAGAATTTAAAAACCATTCTTTTGTTGAACCATTTAATAAATTAAAAGTTGATGAAACACAACCTACAAAATAATCACAATATCTTATTGTTGCACTTGAAACAGAGTTTAATTGATTAACTGTAATATCTAAATTCTTAAACTTAGTTTGAGTGTAAAATATAGTATTTAGATAATCTTCTAAACCACTAAGCTTGAACATTTTATTTGAATTTTTATCTTTAGGTATATCTTTTCTCTGATCTATATAAAGCTTGATTGTTATTTCATCTTTTAATGAAAGTTTTTTAGTTTTTTCAAGTTTTTGTAAAATTCTTTCTATTGATAAAAACACCATCATATTATAAATTGCATTAATATTTATAGAATCTGCTTGTCATTTTTTAAGATTAGAAACTATTACAAAATTATGTTGATTATGATTTTTTAGTTTATCAATTAAGTATTTTTTATTTTTATAACTCATATTGCTTCATTTAACTTCTTTATCATAACGAGATGAAGAAGTTTTATTAACATAATAGCTTGTAAGATCTTTTTCATATAAGAACCTATATTGTTTGATTGATTTTTCTGTTTTATTAATGTTTGAACTAATTTTATGTTTTATTTTTTCAATTTCTTGAGCATTATTACTTTCTAGATAAAAACCACCAACTACAAAAAAATCACTTGTCGCATTTCCACTTTCATCTATAAAAAAATGAATATAACGTTTCATTAATAAATCACTCCATAAAAAAAGAGAGATTCGTCTCTCCTGCACAGGATCCCGCGTACTTCACATCTAAATCGACATATACGCTTAAGTTTACTGAGGTTGTTCTGCGTCTTACACTAATATATTATCAATTCTTTTTTATTCTGTAAATAAAATTAACATATTTATTAGCTAATAAAATAAAAATAAACTTATTTCTAAGCTTATCAATTGTTCTTTTTGTTATTTAGCTTTTCAACGAAAAGCAGTGCTGGAAAAGAACTTAACCCCAGATAGTAAATATCAGATTTGATATTTACAAAATAATATTATTGTAATAATTTGAACTTGTCAATTTTTATATTTAAATCTAGTTACTATAATTGTAAAATAATAATTAATTAAAACATTTAAAAATAAAACTATCATAATTTTTAATTTCAATAATTAAAAAGATCAATAACTTTTGGAGGTGTTTTATGAACGCTTTACCTTTTGTATTAACAAATAATAATTCATGAATTACTAATAATTTTGTTTTATCTTTAATAATATATCAAACATCTTTTATAGTTATTCAATTAATAATATTCTCATTAATGAATATATTTCCTAATAATAAAATTAAAAAAGAGTTTAATAAACAGATTGATTTTACAAAAATAAGTTCTAATGATTATAGAACTTCAGAACATATGATAGGAATATCTTTTATTTGTTTTTTACTTCAAATTCCTTCTTATTTTTCTCAACTTATTTTTTCATTAGAAGGGTATGGGGTTTTTGTATTTGTTTCTAGTTTTGTTTATATATTAATTTCATTAACCCACCTTTTTATTCAAATGACAATTAATTCTAAATTACGCATTGATAAGTTTGAAAGAACTCAATATTATGAACTTAATAGGTTAAAGTTTGTATATAAACCTTTTAGTTATAAGAGTTTTAAAATCACATTTAAAAATAAAACAAATTGAGCTATTAAAATGTATGATCTTAGATCTAAAATACATGAATACAAAATATTTTATGAAGGACAAAACCTAACAAGAAAAGATAAAAATTTAACGTTAATAACTGAAGAAAAAGGTAAAAAGAGCTTTACTGACTTTAATACTATATTTAATAATACCTATCCTCAAGAATGTATGGATGACCACTTTTTAGAAGAGTTTTATCAATATTTAAGTATTTGATCATCATTTTTTAGATATACTAGAAGATTTAATAGAAAAGCTAATAATTTTAAAATTGAAATAACAGATAAAAAAGGTACAAAAATTATAAGTCTTGATGAATTTAAAGGAGTTTTATTAGAGAATTCATTAGCTCTGTTATATAATAAAAAAACAGTTGATAGAACTATATTTGAAAAAGCTGAACGTTATTTAAATTACAAATCTCCTTTTGAACCTGTTTGATGATGAGATTTCCCATTTTAAGCATAAAAATAATTGATTCATTAAATTGTTTGCTACCAGCTTTCATTCTATAAGTAAATTATGTAGTTTCAGTTTTTAGATTCTAAGAGTCTAATGTTTTTGTTAATGCTTATACCTTTATCAGCGATGATAGTTACTGTGTTTATTTCATAAGGGTTGGCAATTTCTAGCATAAAAGGGATAAATGTATTTGAATCAGCACTATTTACATGAAAAAACTTTGTAATGTAATGGAATTCCGTTTTCATCAGTTGCCATTCCTATTAGAATTTGATCTTCTTTGAATTTACTATCTTTTGAATAACCAAACCACTATAAAAGACGATTTTTTACCCTTTGTTATTTGATAAAATAACTAATAAGAAAGGTTGTGATAAATATGAAATTATTTAAAAGTTCAATAATTATTTCATTATCCATATTTGTCCTTAGTCCATTAATAAATTTCACAGGACTAACAAAACAACAAGTACAAAAAGTAGTATCAAATCAGCAAATGATTAAAAAAGATATCAAAAAAATTGAAGAAGAATCAATTTTTTACAAAAATAACTTATACAAAGAAAAACAAGTTGAATTATTTAAAGATGCCCCTAGGATCGATCAGTTTGATAACCTTATTAAAAGCTATAGTTTTAAATCTGCAAATCTTTTTAAAAATACTCATTTAAAGGATGACGGTTTTGAATTTATAAATAATAATAAAAATGAAATAAGAAAAAACTATATCAAAATTATAAAAGGTGAAATACTAATATCAGATATTTTAGATAATTATAAAAAATGATCGATAAGAATCACAATGAATATCTAAAAGCAAAATCTTTATATAACATTGAATGACTTGATGAAAAATGATTTACAGAGATCACAAATGATAATAATGATGTTGAAACTTCATTATTAAACGAACAATTTAATTCAAATAATTTAAATTTTTATAAAATTCAAAAAACATCAAATTCTAATGAAGAAATTAAAATTAGTAAAAAAGACTTAGAATCCTTACAAAATTTAAGTAATTTCAAGAAATTTTTAGATAAATATATAAAAAGAAATGATGCTTTTTTTTGAACAAATGTAGGTTTAACTGCAGCGACATGAGCATTAGCAGCATCATATGCTGCTTGTTGGAGATTTGTAAGTGCGGCAATGACTACTGTTCAAGCTAGTTTCATGACAGTGGCATCTGTTAAAACTAAAAGAGAGATAGACGAGCTAAAAAAAGAAAGGGACAAATTAGAAAAACTTGTCCACCAAGAAGAATTGAATTTTTTAATAAATGTTACGAGCGAAATTCTTTCTAATAATCTACAAAATCTTGGAAAAGATATTTCGAAAACGATTTGAGAAACTATTAAATTGAAATACAAAGGAGCAATAAAATATTTATATTTAAAAAAAATAATTCATACAGATAACTTTATCAAACTTGTGAAAGATCTTTTTGGTATATCTGGTCTTTCTAGAATGGAAAAATTTAGTTTTGCTTTATCAAGTTCTATCTATATGCTAGAGAAAACAAATAAAAAGCTTTTCAAGACACTTACTCTTTTTCATAGTAGAGGTTGGATAACAAAGTATGTGAATCCGGCAATTGATTTGGCCTTAACCATAGCTACATCAATTTTAGATGTAATAAGTTCAATGCAAAACTATAGAGATCAAAAAATATTTGAAAAATTAATTGATTCATTATAATTGATTAATACTAGAAAGTGAGGCAGATTCATCTTTGTTTTTTACAATTTTAAATTACATTATATTAATTCCAGTCTATTGTATAACATTATTTGTGTTGTATCATGTTATTAAAAAAAATATTGATAGAAAAGGTTTTCATGATTTATGTGTAGATTTTTTTGAAGATTATTTAGATCTAAGTAAAGTTAGAAAAAGAGTTTTTAGATTAACATTTAAACTTTGACTGTATTTATTTATATGTATCGTTGTATTAATGTTTATAAATGTATGTCTTTCAACAGGTGTATTTATCTTTGATTTTAAATTTTCAAGAAGCGGTCGAGCTAGTGTTATATTTTATCTATTATTTTTTCTTTTTAAGGTTTCTTTAGATATTCAAGCTTTTAAAAATCCATTTTTCATACTATTATTTTTATTTATTTTAAGTTGTATTGTTTTAGCTGTGTATGCTTTTATAAAACTTTTACCAACTAAATCTGAAAATAAAATATTATTAGAGCACTGAGAAAAATGAAAAACTTTATATTCTAATAGTGAATATAGAGAAATAAAAGTGAAATTTGCCTCAAACTTCAAAGGTAAGGAAACTGACAAACTAAAAACGTCACAATTAGATATTAAAGTATTTTTTTATAATAAAGATGTAAGTGAATTAAAATGTGCTATTTATTTTTTAAATTATTTAGAAAAAAATTGATATTTTATTAACAAATTTAATTTACATAACTCTATTTATTTATTAGATGAAGATGATGATAATCGAGTATTAATAAATGATGAAGATGATGATAATCGAGTATTAATAAATGGTGAAGAGTGTAGAGATCCTAATAAAATAATAGAAGCATTAATAGGTAATTATTTTTATTTATATTTTAATAATAGAAAGAAATAAATTTATGTTTTTCTTCTTAACAGACTATTTGTCTGTTTTTTTATAAAAAAATAAGCTTATTTCTAAGCTTATCAATTGTTCTTTTTGTTATTTAGCATCCTCAAGGTCAGCAGTGCTGGAAAAGAACCAAACCCCAGATAGTAAATATTAGATTTGATATTTACAAATTAATATTATTGTAATAACTTAAACTTGTCAATTATAAATAAAAGACTTGTCAATTATAAATAAAAGACTTAGAATATATCTTTAACATATCATGTGAATTATTTATTAAATATAACTATAGTTACAGTGTTTTATAATGTAAAATATTTATATTGATTGAAAGGAAATTTGTATGAAAAAACAGTTAGATTCGAAATACAATCATCATTTAGTTGAACAAAACAAATACGAAAATTGAGTTAAAAAAGATCTTTTTAAAGCTGATGTTGATTCGCAAAAACCTAAGTTTTCAATTATTCTACCTCCACCAAATGTTACAGGTAAACTTCATATTGGTCATGCTTGAGATACTAGTTTACAAGATGCGATTATTAGATTTAAAAAAACAACTGGTTATGATACTTTATTTTTACCTGGTATGGATCATTCTGGAATTAGTACACAAGTTAAAGTAGAAGAAAAATTAAGACAACAAAATATAGATAAATATAAATTAGGAAGAGAAAATTTTTTAAAAGAAGCTTGAAAATGAAAAGAAGAATATGCATCAATTATTAGAAGTCAATGAGCTAAATTAGGATTGAGTTTAGATTATTCAATTGAAAAATTTACTTTAGATAGTGATGTTAATGATGTTGTTAATGAGATTTTTGTAAAATTTTATAACGATAATATTATTTATAAAGATAAACAAATAGTTAACTGAGATCCAATGCAAAAAACTGCAATTTCGAATATCGAAGTTATTTATAAACAAGTTGAAGGTAAAATGTATCACTTTAAATATATGTTAGAAAATTCTAATGAGTATTTAACTGTTGCTACAACTCGTCCTGAAACAATGTTTGCTGATCAATGTGTTGTTGTTAATCCAAATGATCAAAGATATCAAAAATATATTGGTAAAAATGTGATTAATCCTGTTAATAATCAAATTATTCCAGTTATCGCTGATGAGTATGTTGATGTTGAATTTGGAACTGGAGTTATGAAATGTACACCAGCTCATGATGCTAACGATTTTATTTTAGGTAAAAAATACAACTTAGATATGGTTGTTTGTTTAAATGTTGATGGATCTGTTAATGGTGTAGCTGGAGAATTATATTCTGGATTAGATAGATTTGAAGCTAGAGCAAAAATTATTGAAGTTTTAAAAGAAAATGATTTATTAGTAAAAATAGAAGATATCACTCATCAAGTTGGATTTAGTGAAAGATCTAATGCTGTAGTTGAACCTTATCTTTCAGATCAATGATTTGTTAGAATGGAAAAATTCAACAAAATGATTTTAGATTTACAAGCATCAAATAATAAAATCAATTTCTTTCCAGAACGTTTTAATGATGTTTTAATAAGATGAATGGAAAATGCTCATGATTGATGTATTTCTAGACAATTATGATGAGGTCATCAAATTCCTTGTTGATACAATAAACATACAAACGAGTTACATGTATCAAAAACTCCTCCAGTTGATATTGAAAACTGAACTAGAGATGAAGATGTGTTAGATACTTGATTTTCATCTGGTTTATGAGCATTTTCAACTTTAATGAACGGTCAAGGTTTTGAAAGTAAACATTTCAAAGCATATTTCCCAACAAGTGTGTTAGTCACAGGTTATGATATTATCTTTTTCTGAGTTGCTCGTATGATTTTTCAAACTTTAGAATATACTAAACAAATACCATTTAATGATGTTTTAATTCACGGTTTAGTAAGAGATGAACAAGGAAGAAAAATGAGTAAATCTTTAGGGAATGGAATTGATCCTATGGATGTAATTCAAGAAAATGGTGCTGATGCATTAAGATTATTCTTATTAACTAACTCAACTCCTGGTCAAGATATTAGATATTCAAATTCTAAAGTATCAGCTTGTTGAAACTTTATTAATAAATTATGAAATGCTTCTAGATATGTGTTTATGAATTTAGATGATGATTTTAAATTTGATCCTAATTTCTATAAACAAGAAAATTTAGATGTTACTGATAAATGAATTCTAACTGAATTAGCTAAAGTTCAAAATTACGTATTTGAAAAAATGAATAAATATGAATTTGGATTAGCTGGATCTAGTTTATTTGAATTTGTATGGGATAAATATTGTTCTTGATATATTGAATTTGCAAAAATTAATTTAAATAATAATCAAACTAAAGCTAATACTCAACAAACTTTATTTTATGTATTAAAAGAAATATTAATTATGCTTCATCCTTACATTCCTTTTGTAACTGAAGAAATTTATCAAACTATGGAATTAAAAGATTCTATTATGTTAGAACAATGAACTAATTTAAACTTAAGTTTTGATACTAGTTATATTAATGATGTAATTAAAATGATTACAGCATTACGTGAATTTAGAAATACAAATAAAATTAATAAATCACTAGTTTTAGAAGCAAAAATATCTAATACTAACAACACTCACGATCAATTATTTAATAAATATAATGATCAAATTAATAACTTATTACAAACATTTGTAAATACTAAAATAATTAAAGATCTAGATTCAGATAATAAAACTAGTTTATCAATTGATGAATACTTCTTAGAAATATCTAATGATCTTTTTATTGATAAACAAGAATTAATTACTCAGTTAGAAAATAAATTAGATCAATTACAAAAAGAAATTAATAGAAGTGAAAATATGTTAAACAATCCTAATTTCACCTCAAAAGCTAAACCTGAAAAAATTCAAACTGAACAAGAAAAATACAAATCATATAAAGAACAATTTGATTCAATAAAAACTAAATTAGAGAGTTTAAAATAACTTAAAAAAGCACATAAATGTGCTTTTTTAGTTTTTTATTAATACTTTATTTTAATCATAGAAATGTCAATTTCTACCATAATTAAATCTAGGACGTTTATAAAATGATTTTCTTCTGTTTCCATTAACACTTCCATCAAAACCACCAAATTGTTTAACATTTTCAACATTTCAATTTGATATATCTTGATCAAAACTATCTGCATTTGCAAACATGAAACTCATATCTTTTACATTTGAAGTATCTCAAGCCATATATCTTGTTCCATCACTTCTTGTAACTTCTTTTGTAGATATGTCTTGGTTAAAATTTGTTGCAGTAGTAAACATACTATACATATTAGTTACTTTTGAAGTATCTCAATTTCCTATGTCTTGGTTAAAATTTCTAGCTTGGTAGAACATGTTACTCATACTTTCTGCATTTGAAGTGTCTCAGTTACTTATATCTTGATTAAAGTTTTTAGCTCCATTAAACATAGAACTCATATAAACTACATTAGAAGTGTCTCATTTATCAAGACCTTTTATACTTGTATTTTTATTTCTATAGAACGCATCACTCAAACTATTGATAAATCAGGGTAATTCTTCTGGAACAGTATTTGTAGTTTGTTCAAAACGTTCAATAGTTCAACCACCTAATCTATTTTTACGGTAACCAATTTGTAAACAAACCGTTTTATCTTCATTATAAACTGCTGGTTTTCTTTCCTCTCTACCGATAAAAAACACAGGTATAAATTTAACTTCAATTTCACCAATAAATTTTCTACTCTCTGGTGTTGCTACAATTTTTGCTGAAAACTTTGATTTTTTCACAGATAAACTTTTTAAATCTTCATCTTTAATTTCTATATTTCATTTTATTTTTTTTAATATTTTTTCTTCAGTTAAATTTTCTTCTTCAATTGTTCCTAGATTATTATTTTTTATTATTTCTGATAAATCAAATTTTTGAATTACTATCTCTTCGTCTTGTTCATTTTCTTCTTTTGAATCAGCTTCGTTGTTTTGATCGTCAATTTTATTTTCATCATTTACTTTTTGATTATTCGAAACAGTACAACTAACAACGCTTGTTGCTAGAATTGATGATGAACCTAATGACAAAATAGCTGTCAAATGTTTTAATAATTTATTCATTTTTACCTCCGTGCAACTTGATTCTTTTTTTTTTTTTTTTTAAATTCAAGTGCTTACCATTTCTGACTATCATTTTTTTAAAATTGATTCTTAAAAATATAAGTTGTTTATTAATCTCTTTTTCATATTAAAAGTTACTCAATAAAATAAAAAAATAGGACAATAATCCTATTTTAATTAATTTATTTCTTAGATTTAAATTCAGGACGTTTTGTTCATTGATTATCAATTTCATTCGGATCTTTTGATACAAAGTCTTCATATTGAATAACTTTTGTAACATCTCAATTTGAAATATCTTGATTAAAGCTTTTAGCACCATAAAACATACGACTCATGTCAGTTACTTTAGAAGTGTTGAATTTATTTCCTAAATTGCCATTGAAGTTTTTTGCATTTTCAAACATAGATCTCATGTTAGTTACATTAGAAGTATCGAAATTATCTCCTAAAGATTGGTTGAAATTATGTGCGTTTTTGAACATTGAATTCATGCTAGTTACTTTAGAAGTATCAAATTTATCACCTAATGATTGATTGAAGGACTCAGCTCCTGCAAACATATTGCTCATGTCTGTTACTTTTGAAGTATCAAATTTGTTTCCTAAACTGCTGTTAAATTTTTTAACACCGCTAAACATACTATACATATTATTAACATTAGAAGTATCGAAATTATCTCCTAAAGATTGGTTGAAATTATGTGCGTTTTTGAACATTGAATTCATGCTAGTTACTTTAGAAGTATCAAATTTATCACCTAATGATTGATTGAAGTTTTTAGCACTAAAAAACATACGACTCATATCAGTTGCATTTGAAGTGTTGAATTTATCTCCTAAAGATTGATTAAAACTTTCAGCACCAGCAAACATATTGCTCATATTAGTTACATTGAAAGTGTTAAAGTTACTTCCTAAAGATGCATTAAAACTTTTTGCACGATTAAACATACCACTCATATTAGTTACACTAGAAGTATTAAAATTATTTCCTAGTGATTGATTAAAGTTTTCAGCACCACTAAACATATTATTCATATCTGTTACATTAGAAGTGTTGAATTTATCTCCTAAGGATTGATCAAAACTTTCAGCACCAAAAAACATAAAACTCATATTTGTAACTTTTGAAGTATCGAATTTATCTCCTAAAGATTTATTAAATTTCTTAGCACCGCTAAACATTCAACTTATATTAGTAACATTTCTGGTATCAAACTTATCTCCTAAAGATTGATCGAAAGACTCGGCATCATAAAACATTTTTGACATATCAATAACATTAGAAGTATCAAATTTATTTCCTAAACTTTGGTTAAATGATTTTGCTCTTGCAAACATACTTCACATATCAGTAACTTTTGAAGTATCGAATTTATCTCCTAAAGATTTGTTGAAGTTTTCAGCATTAAAAAACATACCACTCATATTAGTTACATTTGAAGTGATGAATTTTTTACCTAAATTTTGATTAAACTTTTTAGCTCCATAAAACATTCTTTTCATATCAATAACATTAGATGTATCTCATTTATCAAAATTTGTTATGGTTTCATTTTCATTATTTTCAAATGCACTATCTAAACTTTTGATAAATGAAGGTAATTTTTCTGGAACAATACTTGTTTTTGTATCAAACTTTTCAATTTGTCAAACACCATCTCCATTTTTAAAATATCCTATTTTTTCACAAATATCATTTTTATCATTCTTATAAACAGCTTTATGATATAGATTATCATTTGATGAATTATTATCTACTGGTATAAAACTAAGTGTTATTTCTCCTTTAATTTTTGAGCTTTTATCTAGCGGTTTAATTCTTACGCTATAATCACTAATTTCTATTGAAACTTTTGAAATATATTTTTTTAATTTAGAATTTAACTCAATTATTTTATTTGTTATCTTTTCTTTAGTTATATCTTGTTGTTTTATTACCCCTAAATCTGTTTTTTCTATTATTGTTGATAGATTAGTTTGTTGATTTTTTAAAACTGGTACAGCTACTCCAACACCAATTGCAGATATTGAACCAACTGAACCTAAAATTCATAATAATTTCTTCATATTTCCCCCCTGCACAACACTTATTCTATTTTTTTTTTTTTTTAGAATCAAGATAGAAAGAGCAATATTGTTAGAATATATAAGATCATTTACTATGTTTTTTATTGATAATAAAAGTCTAATTTATCAATTTGTTTCTAGTTATTTATTGAGTTTTTTGAATATGATAGTTTTTATTATCACTTGTATTATTTAAGTTATTAGTTGAAATATATTAATTTTTTATAAAAATTATCAATATTTTTAAAGTTAAGTGTGTTTTATATAAATTAGCATTGATATATTAAACTATAATTAAATTATGTAAACACTTATAGAACGGAGTTTTTTATGGCAAAAACTACAAATTATGATGAATCTGCTATTCAGGTTTTAGAAGGATTAGAAGCAGTTAGAAAACGTCCAGGAATGTATATCGGATCAACTGACAGTCGAGGATTACATCATTTAGTTTGAGAAATAGTTGATAACTCAATTGATGAAGCTTTAGCTGGATTTTGTGATGAAATTAATATTACAATTGAAAAAGATGGATCAATCACTGTTAAAGATAATGGAAGAGGTATTCCAACAGGAATGCATAAAACGGGTAAATCAACTCCTGAAGTTATTTTTTCAGTACTTCACGCTGGAGGTAAATTTGATACAGGAGCATATAAAACAAGTGGTGGATTACACGGAGTTGGATCAAGTGTAACTAATGCTTTATCTAAAAGATTTAAAGCCACAATTTACAGAGATAAAAAAATTCATGAAATCGAATTTAAAAATGGTGGTAAAGTATCAAAGCCTTTAACTGAAATTGGATCAACTTATAAAACTGGAACTACAATTAATTTTTTACCTGATAATACTATTTTTAGTACTATTAATTTTAGTTTTTCTACAATTAGTCAAAGAGTTAAAGAATCAGCATTATTAAACTCAGGATTAAAAATTACTTTAACTGATGAAATTAATCATAAATCAGTTGAATATAAATTTGAAAATGGATTAGAAGAATTTGTTAAAGAACTAGTTGATGATCGAAAAGTTGTAACAGACATTATTAATATAACTGGTGATTCTAGAAAAATTATTAGTGAAATTTGTTTACAATACACTGATGAAGATAATGAAATTATTTTAGGATTTGCAAATAATGTTAAAACTCCTGATGGAGGAAGTCATATTACAGGTTTTAAAACAGGACTAGTTAGAGCAATTAATGATTATGCTAGAAGTCAAAAATTATTAAAAGATAAATCTAAATTAGATTCAAACGATCTAAGAGAAGGATTGGTTGCTGTTGTAACAGTTAAAATTCCTGAAGAATTAATTGAATATGAAGGACAAACTAAATCTAAATTAGGAACACCTGATGCTAAACCTGCAGTTGAAAATGCTGTTTATGAATTTATGAGTTATTGATTAATTGAAAATAAAATAGCTGCTCAAAAAATTATTGAAAATGCATTAATTAATCAAAAAGCTAGAGAAGAAGCTAGAAAAGCACGTCAAGCAATTAAAAATGTTAAAGGTAAGAAAAATGTTACTAGAATGATGTTAGGTAAACTAACTCCAGCTCAAGGAAGAAAAAAAGAAAATAATGAGTTATTTTTAGTCGAAGGAGATTCAGCTGGTGGTAGTGCTAAATCAGGTCGTGATAGAATGTTTCAAGCTATTCTTCCTTTAAGAGGTAAAATTATCAACTCTGAAAAAGCTAAACTTGTAGATTTATTAAAAAATGAAGAAATTCAAACAATTATTAATGCAATTGGAGCTGGAGTTGGAAAAGATTTTGATATTAAAGATTCAAATTATGGAAAAATAATTATCATGACTGATGCTGATACTGATGGAGCTCATATTCAAACATTATTATTAACTTTCTTTTTCAGACATATGAAAGATTTAATTATTGAAAAGAAAGTATATATTGCTTTACCTCCTTTATATAAATTAACTTTTACTGATAAAAGTTTTATCTATTTATGAGATGAAGATGAGTTAAAAGAATTTAGTAAAAACTCTAATAAAAAATATGAAATCCAACGTTATAAAGGACTTGGAGAAATGAATGCTGATCAATTGTGACAAACAACAATGAATCCAGATAAAAGAAAAATTATTCAAGTAACAATTGAAGATGGTTTATTAGCTGAAAAAATGTTTAAAACATTAATGGGTGATGATGTTGAAAAACGTAAAGATTGAATCAATGAAAATGTTAAGTTCACTTTAGAAGATGATCAAATTAATTTAAATGATAAAGATATAGAATTGTAGGAGAAAATATGAGCCAAAACAATAAAGGTATAATTTCATATCCATTAGAACAAGTTTTAGGTGATAGATTTGGACGTTATGCTAAATATATTATTCAAGAACGTGCACTACCTGATGTAAGAGATGGATTAAAACCAGTTCAACGTCGTATTTTATTTGCAATGAACGAATTAAACTTAACATTTGATAAACCTTATAAAAAATCAGCTAGAGTTGTTGGAGAAGTTATTGGTAAGTATCACCCTCACGGAGATTCATCTATTTATGAAGCTATGGTGAGAATGAGTCAAGATTGAAAGTTAAATAATTGTTTAGTTGATATGCAAGGAAATAACGGATCAATTGATGGAGATAGTGCTGCAGCGATGCGTTATACTGAAGCAAGATTAGCAAAAATTTCAAATCTATTACTTGAAGATTTAGATAAAGAAACTGTTTTAATGGCTCCTAACTTTGATGATAGTGAAACTGAACCTACAGTATTGCCTGGTTATTTTCCAAATATTTTAGTAAATGGAGCAACTGGAATTGCAGCTGGATATGCTACAAATATGCCACCTCATAATTTAGGTGAAATTATTGATGCAACAATTAAAATTATTAAAAATGAAAATACTAGATTAGATACTATTTTAGATATAGTTAAAGGTCCTGATTTTCCAACTGGTGGAGTTATTCAAAATAAAGAAGGTATTAAAGATGCTTTTTTAACTGGTAAAGGAAAAGTTATTATTAGTAGTAAATGACATCAAGAAAATAATGATATTGTAATTGATGAAATTCCTTATGAAGTTGTTAAACAAGATCTAGTTAGAAAAATAGGAGATGTAATTGATTCTAATTCTGGATTAGGTATTAAAGAAGTTAGAGATGAAACTGATAGAAAAGGTTTAAGAATAGTAATTCAATTAAACGAAAAAGCTAATCTTGAAACTGTTAGAAAATACTTATTTAAAAACACTCCACTATCAGTTAGTTATAACTACAACAATATTGTAATTGTTGATAAACAACCTAAACAATTAGGTTTAATTGATATTATTAAAGCTTATATTACTCACTACAAACAAGTATTTACTAAAAGAACACAATTTAATTTAAATAAAGCTAATAATAGATTAGAAATAGTTTTAGGTTTAATTAAAGCTTTATCAATTTTAGATCAAATTATAGAATTAATTAGAAAATCAGAAAATAGAAATCAAGCTATTGAAAACTTAATTAATAAATTTAAATTCACTAAAAATCAAGCAACAGCTATTGTTGATATGAGATTATATAGATTAACTTCAACTGATGTTGAAAAACTAAATCAAGAAAAAGATACTTTAAATATAACTATCAAACATTTACAAGATATTTTAAATAATAAAGAAATTTTAGATCAAGAAATTATTAATAGATTAAAAGAAGTTAAAAAACTTTTGCTGTTGATAGAAAATCTCAAGTTAGTGAAATAGTTGAAAATCTAGAAGTTAATCAAAAGAAGTTTTAGTTGAAAAGAATTTAATCTATGAGTATCTAAAGATGGATATATTAAAGCTATTGATAATAATGTTTTATCTAAAAATGAGCTAGATACTTTTGAAAAAAAACCAAATGATATGTGAATTTCAACAGGAGTTGTTTCTAATTTAGAACATTTAATTTTAGTTTCAGATAAAGCAAATTATTATTCAATTCCTTTATATAAAATAAGTATGAGTAAATGAAAAGATATGGGTGTTCATATCAATACAGTTGCAACAATGAGTGGTAGTGAAACTATTATTAATGCATTTGTAGTTAAAGATTTTGATAATACAACTCAACAAATTATGATGGTTTCAAAAAATGGTTTAATTAAAAGAACTCCAATTGTTGATTTAAAAACTAAAACTTTTAATAGATCATTTAAGATTATGAAATTAAGTGATGATGATCAATTAGTAAGTGCTGAATTAGTAACTTCAAAAACAAGATATTGTGCAATTATTACTAAAAATGCTTATGCTGTTAGATATAACATTGAAGATATTCCAGTTCAATTAACTAGTTCAAAAGGTGTTAAAGCAGCTAATTTAAAAGATGACAGTATTATTAGTGCAATTAGTTTAGATGCTAAAAATGATATTATTTGTTTTACAGATAAAAATACTTATAAAAAAATTGATCAAAATCAAATTCCAATTTATATAAGACCTAAACGTGGAGTTAAAATTTTATTAGAAAAAAAACGTAATAAAGAAAGTATTTTATTTAGTTATGCAATTAATGATGATTCAATCATTCAAATCTTAGATAATCAAGATCAAATTACTGATATAAATTCAAATTCTATTAAAAAAGTTTCAATCGATTCATCATCAACAACTAGTGAAATAAATGATATTGAATTTGTAAGTATTAAGCAATTAATCAGAACAACAGCTTATGATAATCCAGCTATATTAAATAGTGATGAACAAAATTATACTTCTAAAGCCGAAAAACAATTAAAACAAAATAAAGTAAGTTCTAAAATATTTGTATCAAAAGAAATTAAACAAAAAGCAACAGATAAAGCTAATCAAATAAAAGGAACTGATCTAAGTTCTTATTTAGATGATATTAGTTCAGTTTTATCTAACTTAAATTCAGATAAAAGTAAAAAACAATTAGATTTTGATGATCTATTTGAAGAAGATGACGAATAATAAAAAAATATATTGAATTCGTTAGTTTAGTTTGAATTCGTTAGTTTAGTTTGATATTATTAAATTAGTTAAGTTATTACTTAATTGTTGATTGGGAAGAAGGTCAACTGGACCCGGGCCGACATTGCGTGAAACCCGAAATAAATAGACCACACAAGAAACCGGGACAAAATTATTAGACTAAATAGTTATGTTTATTATACACACCTCATAGTTCTTGAGGTGTTTTTCATTTGAATTTTTTTAATATTCTTTCATTGTTATATCACTCAATGAAATTTTTAATACATTCTTTTAGTTCACTAAAAGTCATTTCTTTTACTTTCTTTTCAAAGTTATAAAACATTTCTGATTTTAAAATTGAAAAGAAATATTCAGCTTCTCTATTGTCTAGAGAGTTACCTATTCTTGACATTGACACCACTCCACCTCGTTGCTTTATATACTCAAGATATTCATTCGATGAATATGTTACACCATGGTCTGTGTGAATAATAAAGTTTTTAGGAAATTTTGTTTTTCTAATGTGAGTCATAATTAAATTAGTGTCATTATATATGGATAAATTATAACTAACAATTTTCTTTGTTTTGTGATGAATTACGATAGATAAATAAACATGTCTTCCTTCTACATCTATTGGAGCAGGAATGTAACTAACATCACTTGCATAAATATCGTTTTGTAGTCCATTATAATCTCTATTAGCAATATTTGGATAATACACGTTAGTATTTTTTGATTCACGCTTTTTCTTGCACGTTGTTCTTACGTGACAGAAAAGACCTAATTTATTCATTGCTCTTCCTAGTGTTCTAGGGTTAATAATAATGCCATATGTCTTGAAAATATATGCTGATAGCCTTTCTCTACCATATCTTCCGTTTTGTTTTGCAAAGCTTCTCTAATTATTTCTGCGTGTTCTATAACAGCTTCTTTCTTATCTTTTGATTGTTTCTTGATTTTGTAGTAAAAGTTGATTTAGGTATTCCAAGAATTTTCATTATTTCCTTGTTAGAAATATTTTCTCCAAATTTTTTCTTAATTTTTTCTATCAGTTCATCTAGATTGTCAACCTTATTTTTCTTTAAAATATCTTCTTTAAAAAGGTCTGTTATTAACCATTCTAAAACTTCGCGATCAATCTCTTTAATCACTTCGTTTCTTTGTTTATCATATTCTTCTTTGTTCTTTCTAGGTCTACCTGATCCTTTACCTTTTTAGGTGCTTTTCCTGTTTGTGATTCTTTTAGTTCCATACCTAAATTATAATCTTTATATTTTCTAGATAAATATCAGAAGGCTTCTTCTGAAAGTAAATAATTTTCAGAATTTCTAATTTTGCTATAAATATAACAAAATTCTTTTTAGTAATATTTTGAGATAAATATTCTTTGTAGTGCTTAAATACTTCTAACCACTCACTTACACTTAGTTGCTTTCCTCTTTTCATAAATACTCCTTTTTTAAAAAAAATAGACCCCCTAGGGGGTCTATCCCTTAGGGAGTCTAATAACTTTGTCCTACTCTCCAACCTCAAAGGTTGTGTTTTTTTATTTTCTGTAAATTTTAGTGAAAAATTCTAAGTTCTAATTTTATTTATATTAAGATATTAAAAAACAAAAAAGGAGTATTATGCAAAAATTTGATGTAGTTATTTTAGGTGCTGGTCCTGGCGGTAATGGATTAGCAAACATTTTAGGTTCTAATAAATTAAAAGTAGCTTTAATAGAAGCTGAAGATCTTGGTGGAGGTTGTATAAATAAAGGTTGTGTTCCAACTAAAACATTAATTAAATCTGCTAGAGTATATGAATTAGTTAAAAATAGTCAAAATTATGGAGTTTTTTCTGATAATGTAAGATATGATTTTTCAAAAATGCAACAAAGAAGAATTGATAATAAAAACTATTTTAACAAAAATATGGAAAATAATTTAAATTGAAATAATGTAACTTTATTCAAAGGTTATGGTGAAGTTTTAGATCAAAATACTATTAAAATAAATGATCAAATCATTAGTTTTGATAAACTAGTTCTAGCAACTGGTTCTAGATCTAAAATGATCAATTTAAAAGGTTTAGAACAAGCTAAAAAAGATGGTTATTTAATTGATTCAAATCAAGCTTTAACTTTAAAAGATGTACCTAAATCATTAGTTATTATTGGAGATGGTCCTGTTAGTTTAGAATTTAGTTATTTATACAATACTTTAAATACAAAAATAACTATTTTAACTAATAATGATTTTCTATCAAAATTCGATATTGATATTCAACAAAGCGTTAAACAATACTTTAAAGAAAAGAATATAAAAGTTATAGATAATGTAAATATTAGTGAAATTAAAGATAACAAAGTTTATTATGATAACACTTTTATTCAAGCAGAAAAAATACTTTTAGCAGTAGGAAGAACCGCTAATAATGAATCATTTAAAAATATCGATATTAAAAAAGATCAAAACGGATTTGTTATAGTAGATGAAAATATGAAAACTAATTTTGATAATATTTATGCAATTGGAGATATTACAGGGTTAAGATTACTTTCTTCAGTAGCTTATAAAACAGCTGATACTGTAGCAAAAGATATTTTAAATTTTAAAAAGTCAGAAAAATTAGATCTAAACTTAGTTCCTTGAACAATTTATTTAAATCCCGAAATTGCTGGAATCGGTTTAACTCAACAAGAATTAATAGAAAGAGATACTCCATTTGAAATAGTTATTATCAATTCACAATATCTGCCTAAAGCTCACGCTGAAGGTACTGTTAAAGATTATTCTTTTATTAAATTTTTAATTTCAACAACAACTAAACAAATTTTAGGATGTTTTATGATGATTGATCAAGCTAATATTTTAATTAATCATATTGCTTTATTTATGCAACAAAAACTAACTTTTGATACACTACAAAAATCAATTTATACTCATCCTACATTAAGTGAAGCTTTTTATTATACTTCAAGAATTAAAGGATTAAAGAAATAAAATAGTAAACATTTCAACTTCCAGAACTTCCAACAAAATATTTGAAATTATTATAAAAATGTATTATTATTCTAATGTAAAGAAGGTGTCCCCACTACCTATATCCCAAAGGTGGCCGATTGAAGAAGGTGTCCCCACTACCTATATCCCGAAGGTGGCCGATTGAAGAAGGTGTCCCACTACCTATATCCCAAAGGTGGATCTTTAAAGTTTTAACAGAGATTAATCTCTGTTTTTTTATTACAAATAAAAACCTTTTCTGTAAATTAAATAAATAAAAATTTTATATCTATATAATCTTAAGTAATGTAATGTATGAAAGGAGAAAGATATGAAAAAGAATTTATTATCAATTTTTGGATTAATATTAGCACCTTATTCAACTTCTAAATTATTTAAAAGAAAGATGAAAAACATTAATAATGACATAAACAAAAGAACATTTTCTGATCAAGTTCAATTTTCAGAATCACTTGAAAGACTTAACTTAAAACTAAAAGAATTACAAACATTAATAGAAACAAAAAAACTAACTTCTAAAACACTAAAAACTAAAGCTAAAGAATTAAAAATAGAAAAACAATCTATCAAAAACTCATTAAACGACTTAAATATTGAAAAACAAAAATTTGAATCAAAACCAAATTTAAATAACACTATTTTAAACTTAATTAATACTGCTATTATAGATTCAAAAACTAAAATCAAAGAATTAGAAACAAGAATTACAAATAAAGAAAAAGAAATTTTATTATTAAATTTTGAAGTTCAAGAAATTGATAAACAAATTAGTAGGTTAACTAGCTAGTTTGTATTAGAAATTAAAATATGCATGTTATAAATTAAAAACTAGATACTAGTTTTTTTAACGTCTTTTGCTTTTTTAATAATATTTTTATTAAATTTTTTATTTATATCAAAAATTAAATCTTCTATTAATAAAGATTGTTCAACTTGTTTATTATCTATATTTTGATCTTTATCAATAGTTAACTGAACTCAGTTTTGATTATTGCTAATTAGTTTACTAACTCCAACTCCAATTAAAATCACAGCTTTATTATCTTCAATTAATTCATAAAAACAAGTTAATGCATTATTATAAATTAACTGATAATCATTTATATATTTATTTAAAGTAATTTGTTTATGTCTTGTAATATATTGTTTAGATGAAGTTTTATATTTTAGTTTAATTTCAACTGTTTTACAAAATAAGTTATTTTCAATTAATTTATTTGATACTTGTTTAGATAAATTTAAAATAATATTTTCTATTTCATCATATTGATAAATTGCACTCAATAATGTTGTTTCTTTTGAAATAGATTTATATTCACTAGATAGATAATCAACATAATCACTAGACAATCCATTAGCTTGTTTTTTTAAAATTAAACCTTTATTATGTAGTAAATAATAAATATCTTGATCACTAGTATTTGCTAGATCAGCGATTGTTTTAATATTAGTATTTTCTAATAATTTAACTGTTGATGGACCAACACCATGCATATCTTTAATATCTATATTTCAAATATTAGTTTTTAAATTATCTTTACTAGTTAAACTAATACCAAACGGTTTATTTAAACTTGTTGACATTTTAGCAACAAATTTATTAAATCCTATTCCAATTGAACAACTTATATCAAACTCATCTAAAATATTTTTTTGAATTTTTTTAGCTAATTTAATTACATCAGTTTTTACAACAAGATCAGTTACATCTAAATAAGCTTCATCAATTGAAGCAATTTCTATTTTATTAGTAATATTAGTTTTAATATAAGTTCATATTTGATCAGAAATATTATTAATATAGTTCATATCAGGTTTAACACTAATGATTTTAGGATATAGTTTTTAGCTTCAAATAACGCCATTCCTGCTTTTATATGATATTTTCTTGCTTGATAACTAGCAGTTGTAATGATTGATTTATCATTATTATTTGATATTACAATAGCTTTATTTTTATAAATAGGATATTTAGCTTGCATACAACTTGCAAAAAAGCGTCCATATCTATATGAAAAATAGTTTTTAAACTCATATTAATCACCTATATTAATTTAATTTTAATGTTTAATCAGCATACTTGATACTCTTTTCAAGTCTTTTTTTTTTTTGCAAGTACAATTTCTATGAAAGTAATTGTATTTTTAAGTAAAGAAAGGATAAATAAATATGAAACTATTTAAATGATTTTCTTTATCTGTTATTTTAATAGGAAGTTTTGTTACAGTACCAATTATTGCTACTTCTAAATTAATAAAAAATCATGAATTATCAAATAATCAAAATCCACAAGGTATTACACAACAATTAGAAACAAGCATTTCACAAGTAAAAGAAAAAATAAATACTCTTAAAGAAAAAACAGAATCATTAACTCGACAGTATCAAGATAATAAAGCTAAAATTAATGAATTTGATCAATCACTTACACAACTTAAAACTCAAAGAGATTCATTGAAACAAACTTTAGAAAAATTAGAGCAAGAAAACCTAGTAAAGATAGAGCTTTACTAACATTTAGAACGCAAATAAATGATTTAGAATCTCGAATTAAAGATCTTAATGAAAGAACATGAACACTTAGTAAAGAAAACGAAGAAAGCAGAAAACTTATTAATGAAATAAAACGACAAATAGATGCAACAATGAAAGAATCGGCAAACCTAAGGGGTGTTATATCTGTTCAAGAACAAGCAAATATTAATTTACATAATAGTAACCTAGACAAAGAGAGAACAGAAGAACCTGAAGCATTTATAAAACTTGAAGCAATTCAACGTGAATTACAAGGTGTTGAAAGTGATCTTCAAAATCAGCAAGACGAACAATCTAATTTACAAAATATCTTAGGAGGAAGAACAAAAATAAAAGAAGGATTAGAAATGCAAGTATCTAATTTACAAAGAATACTTGACAACTTAAAAGAGATCATGCTCAAAAACAAGAAGATAATAAAAATTATGTTAGTCTTATTTCAAAAATGATAAGTGATGTTTGAGAAAAACTACTAAAAAAACTATTTGAGCACTTGATACTTATGCTTCTATCCTATCCCGTTTTAACGATGAAAAAATAAATACTTGTAAATTAGAGATTTCGAATTGAGAGATAGAAATCAATCTGACAAAAAAGTTAGTCGCGGAAAATTTCAAGTAGTATCGAATGAAATTTTTTCCTTCAATCAATCACTATAGATTTAGATATAGATTTTATTTACCCTGAAAGTAGACCTCATAAGATAGAAGGTAATAAATTAGTTGAAATAGGTTATAGAAAAAATTTTTACAAAATGGAATTGGCAGTAGTACAGAGGGACTTCCAGCGGCCAAGATTTAATTTCTATATATGAACCATTAATTGATGTAAATGAAGTGCCTGAGTATTTACCTTGGTTTATTCAATCTTTAGATTCTGCATTTTTAGAAATAAATTCTCTTCTATAAAAATCTGGAAAAATGAGATGTTTCAAACATAATAGTTATGAACTATACATTTAGACTTGCTACAAAATTTAATCATCCGATTGGTAATTGAAACGTTTCAAATGTGAGATTTATGCGTAGAACTTTTGCAGGTGCACAAGGTTTTAAACGAAATATCTCAAAATGAAATATTCGAAAACATGTAAAAACTTTTGCTTTTGTAACTATTAAATCAGGTAATTGAAATGAACCTTATTGAAGCAATAATCTGCCAGAAACTATTCGAAATAGATATATTCGAGACACAACACCTGGTGGTCTTGACCGATTAAGACATGAGGATGGTTCAGATGGTGGAGGTAATCTAGAATGAATACTAGATGTAGATCTCTAGTGATCATTTAACTTGCTAAATTAATAAGGAGGATAGTTTTATGAAATGATATAAATTAATTGCTTTAAGTACAATTTTTATACCCTCATCGATTTTCATACCAACTATAAGTTCTTTTACTTATTTAAAACAAGATTCTAATCAAACAATCACTGAAAAGATTAATACTTTTAATAGATTAATAACTAGTATCGGTTCAAAAGTAAAAGAAATTGAAAAAGAAAGCAAAAAACTTTTAACAAAATTATCAGATCAAAAACAAAATATATCTAGTTTAGAACAACAAATTACTGACATTAAATTAGAAAGAGATATGTTGAATGCATCAATTGAATCGTTGAATACACATGATGCGAGTTTGAAATGAAGAAAATTTATATTAGAACGCTGAAAAAATCAATTAGATAAAGATATATCATCAATACAACAACTAATTGATAAATTAAAAGAAGAAAAAGAACGAATTGAAGAAGAATATTCACGCCTATCTTCTCAATTAACAGCATTGAAATCTGAAAAAGATGAATTACAAAGAGATTTAGATTCATTAAGAACTCGTCATCAAGAGTTAGTTAATATTCAACAAGATATCCAAGGTAAAATAAATTCTCATATTCGACAAGCAGAAACTATTAAACAACAAATAGATCAGAAAAAAATGAAAATTGATCAAATAGTATCTAATATGAAGTCTACGGATAAAATTATGAGAGAAGTTAATTCACGAATAGGTATATTAGATAGTGAAAGAATAAAGTTAGAAGCAGAAATTAAACCTTGAATTTCTGCCAATGATGCAGAACAAAACCGAAACAACGCTTTAGTAAATAGATGAATTATACCAACTATTACTGAAATTTGAAATAATAACATGAAAGATACTATTTGAGCTGGAGAAACATTTGAAAGTGTAGTAAACCGTTTTAATAAAGTAGTAAATAATAAAGATTTAAAATTTAAACTAACTAATATCCCAGCTTTAGATAGAAAAGTTTCGCAAACTCAATCTTTAATTTTTGACGTTGAACAAAATGATAAAACTGTCTTAAGACTAACTTTAGAAGCAGGAGAATTACATCCAGAAGAGAGACGTAATCCAGTTATAGAAAATGGTGAACTAAAAAAATTCGGTTATGTAAAAGAAAGCCTAAATGGTAAATCATATATAAGAATTGTATTCGATGATTCTATACACACCGTTCCAGAAAAACTACCTTGGTTTATTACTAGCTTAAGAGATATGCTTCGCTTGAATCAGAAAACTGTAGAAATAAAAAATATGGAAAAATGAGATACTTCAAATATAAAAGATATGTCAAGTGCCTTTGAACGTACAAGATTTTTTAACCAAGACATATCAAATTGAGATGTTTCGAATGTCGAAGATGTTAATCGTATGTTTGCTGGTGCTCAAAGTTTTAGACAAAATATTGGGCATTGAGATTTATGCAGAGTTAATACACTTAACTTTGTAACCCCAAATTCTGGAAATTGAACACAATTTTATTGAGATTCTAATTTACCAACAGTAATTCATAATAGATTCACTCAAAATAGTGGACAATTTGACTCTAGAACAAATGTTCTTGTTTATATAAGACCATCTGGTAATTGTTAGAACCTATTAATTAAAAATGTGAGCGCTTCTAAGATTACTTTTTATATAAGCAATTAAGTTTCATCTTAATTATATAGACGTTTATCTAACAAGTCCTAGCAGACATACAGTGAAAACGAAAAGACATAGAGCTAAAAACAACTTCTTTAAAGGAGTTGTTTTTTGTTTAATTTATATAATGATTGAAAGATTCCTTATTTATGAATAAACATTAAAATTTTGTTAAGTAATTTTCTCTTTTATATTATCTTTTTAATAGTGTTATAATTAATTAAGTATAAAGAACATTCCTATTTTCGTAAGAAGAAAGGACTAGATATTAAAATGGATATTTGAGAAATATATCTGATTATTACCGCAGGTACAGCATTAATTATTTTACTAACACAAGCTGTTATTATTTGATATCTAATATGATCTAAAACTAGAAAAAAAATCATTGCAGAACGTATAAAAGAAGCTAAACTAGAAAGAAAGAAAATTGTTGCAGAAGGTTATAAAGATATAAATGATGCAAAAAGAATTTTTGAAAAAGAAGTTGAAATTCAAAAAGCAGAACTGCAAGAACTTAAAAATAATTTAAATTTACAACAATCTAACATAGAAGCAGATAAAAAATTAAACGAAGCTAAAGCTCAAAGATTAGAATTAAGACTATCTGATCTTGATAAAAGAAAACAACAATTAGACAACCGAGAAGATGAAATTATTTCAAGTTTAGAAGAAATTTCAAATTTCACTAAATCTCAAGCAAAAGAATTATTAATTAAAAAAATAGAAGAAAGAAATCAAAAAGATTTATTAGCTATTTTAAAAAATGCAGAAACTGAAGCTTATAGTAAATCAAAATTATTAGCTGCTAATATTATTGTTTCAGCTATGGAAAGAATTAAAGTTGATGTAGCTAATCAAAAAACTTCTAATATTATAAAACTTCCAAATGATGATATGAAAGGTCGTATTATTGGAAAAGATGGAAGAAATATGAAAACATTTGAACAAGTTGGTGGAGTTGATATTGTTATTGATGAAACACCCAATACAATTACTGTTTCATGTTTCAACCCTATAAGAAGAGAAATTGCTTCAAGAGCATTAGAAACTTTAATTAATGATGGAAGAATTCAACCGGTTAAAATTGAACAAGAACTAAAAAAACAAGAACAAGAAGTTAACCAGATTATTGAAGAATATGGAATTAAAGTCATTGAAGAATTAGATATTAATGATCTTGATTTTGAATTAGTCAAATTACTTGGTAAATTACACTTTAGAACAAGTTATGGTCAAAATGTTTTAACTCACTCAATTGAAGTTGCTAAGTTAAGTGGATCAATTGCTGCTGAGCTAGGATTAGATGTTAAAAAAGCGGTTAGAGCTGGTTTATTACACGATATTGGTAAAGCAGTTGATTTTGAAAATGAAGGAAGTCACGTTGTTTTAGGAGCTGAAATAGCTAGAAAATATGGTGAAGATGAAATTATAGTTAATGCTATTGAATCTCATCACGAAGATGTTGAAAAAACAAATGAAATTTCAGCAATAGTTGCAATAGCAGATTCAGTTTCAGCATCGCGTCCTGGTGCTAGAAATAATGGTATTGGTGAATTTATACTAAGAATGCATGAGATTGAAAAAATAGGTAATCAAATTCCAGGTGTTGCTAAAACTTATGCTTTACAATCAGGTCGACAAATAAGATTGATAGTTGATCCTGTTGTTGTTTCAGATTTAGAATTAAACCAAGTATTGCATCAAATGAGTGAAGCAATTAAAAAACATGTAATTGTACCTGGTGAAATTACAATTACAGTCATAAGAGAAAGAAAAGAAGTTCAAGTATTAAAATAACTTCTTTTTCTTATCTTAAAATTAATTTCTTAATAAATTTAGTAGGAATGAATTTTACTAACTTTTGATATAATAATTAAGATTGAAAAAGGAGAAATAAACATGGGATTTGGTGATTTTTTATCAAAAAGAATGCAAAAAAGCATTGAAAAAAATATGAAAAAATCAACTTTAACTGAAGAAAATATTAAAGATACTTTAAAAGAAATAAGATTAGCTTTATTAGAAGCTGACGTTAATGTTGAAGCAGTAAAAGAAATTATTAGTAAAGTAAAAGAAAAAGCTTTAGGTGATTATATTCAAGATGGAGCAAACGCTCATCAACAAATGGTAAAAATTGTTCATAGTGAATTAGTTGAAATTCTTGGAAAAATAAATTCTCCTTTAGAACTTTCTAAAAAACCTACTGTAATTATGATGGCAGGATTACAAGGTAGTGGTAAAACTACTTCAACTTGTAAATTAGCTTATTATTTAACAAAAAAACAAAAGAAAAAAGTTTTAATGGTTGGATTAGATATTTATAGACCAGGAGCTATTGAACAATTAGTACAACTAGGTGAGAAAAATAATATTGATGTATTTGAAAAACAAAAACAAGATCCAACAATTACAGCAAAACAAGCATTAGAATATGCACAAGAAAATAATTATGATGTTGTTATTTTAGATACAGCAGGTAGATTACAAATCGATCAAGTTTTAATGGATGAATTAGATAATTTACGTAAAATAACTTCACCAAGTGAAATTTTATTAGTAGTTGATGGAATGGTTGGTCAAGAAATCATTAACGTTACAAATGAATTTAATAAACAATTAAAATTATCTGGAGTTATTGTAACTAAATTAGATGGTGATGCTAGAGGGGGAGCTACTCTATCAATTACATATCTAACTAAACTTCCAATTAAATTTATCGGAGAAGGTGAAGGAGTTAGTTCACTAAATGCATTCTATCCAAAAAGAATGGCTGATAGATTAATGGGTATGGGAGATATTGAAACACTGTTTGAAAAAGCTGTTGAAAATATCGATGAACGTTCAATGCAAAAAACAATGACACGTATGTTTATGGGTCAATTTGATTTAGAAGATCTAAGAAATCAATTAGCTCAAGTTGGTAAAATGGGTAGTTTAAATAAATTAATGAAAATGCTTCCAACAAATAAAATAAGTGATTCTCAAATTGAAGACGCACAAAGAAAATTAGCTGTTTTTTCAGTTTTAATGGATTCTATGACTTTAAAAGAAAGACGTGATCCTAGAGTTTTAAAAGCAATTAGCCGTAAAAATAGAATTATTAAAGGGTCAGGTAGAACTGAAAAAGAATTTAATGAGTTAATTAATTCATTTGAAAAAGGTAAAAAACAAGTTATGGAAATGACTAAAATGTTAAAAAGCGGAAGAATGCCAAACTTTAATAAAGGTGGATTTAAATTCTAATTTATGAAAATTAAAATAATTTGTTTTGGAAAATTAGATAAAAAGTTTTTATTCAAGCATTTGATGACTATTTATCTAGAGTTAATAAATTTTGTGATTTAGAAGTTATTGAGCTTAAAGAAGAATTTAATGGAGAATTAAATAAAGTAAAAGAAATTAATTCTCAACTATTAATAAATAAAATTAATAATTATAAAGATTATGAAAAAATTATTTTAGATGTTAATTCTAAATTAGTTTCATCTGAAGAATTAGCTTTAAAAATACAAAATAATAAAGACTTTAAATCAGGTAAATTACTTTTTGTTATTGGACCTAGTGATGGATATACTGATCAATTTAAATCTATGTTTAATAATAAGATTTCTTTAGCAAAAATCACTTTACCTCATCAATTGTTTAGAGTAGTTTTAATAGAACAAATATATCGCTCATTTAAAATTATTAATAATGAAAAATATCATAAATAAAAATTTGTAGGTGTTAAGTAAAAATACTTGACACCTTTTATTTATATTGATATGATAATTAAGGTCTAAAATAAATAAATTATAGGAGGAAGAAAATGGTTAAATTAAGACTAAAAAGAATCGGTAAAAAACAAGCACCATTCTACAGAATAGTTGCTGCAGATTCACGTGTTAATCGTAATGGTAAATATATTGAATTAGTTGGTACATTCAACCCATTAAACAATGAAGTTAAAATTGATAAAGAATTAACTTTAAAATGATTACAAAATGGAGCTCAACCAACTGATACAGTTAGAACTTTATTATCACAACAAGGTATCTTAAAAGCTTTACACGAAGCTAAACAAGCAAATAAAGCTAAATAATTTAAATTAAACATATAAGGAGTATTTGATGAATGACAAATTAATTGAGTTTGGTACTATAGTAAATACGTTCGGTATCAAAGGGTTTGTAAAAATTGTTATAGATTCAGATATTACTATTGATGATATTAAAAAAATTAATGTCATATTCGTTAAAATTCAAAATACTTTTCAAGTTTTAAGAGTTGAAAATATAGAACAAGTTCAAAATAAAAACTTTTTACTTGTTAAGTTCTTAAATTTAGACAATATAAATCAAGTTGTAAAATTTAAAAATATCAGAGCTTATTGTTCAAATGAAGATAACAACATTTTGAAAGTAAAAAGCTTAATTGGTTTTGAATTTAAAAGTTTAAAAACAAATGGAATTGTAGTTGATTATATGAGTAATTCAGCTCAAGAACTAGTTAAAATAAAATCTGATGATAAACAGTTTTGAGTTCCTATTGTTGATGTTTATATAGATTCAATAGACTGAGAAAACGAAGTTATCATAGCTAAAGACATTGAAGGTTTAAAATAGATGAAGTTTACAATTATTACATTATTTCCACAAATGATTAAATCTTATATATCTGAATCAATTATTAAAAAAGCCATTCAAAAAAATGCAATTGAAGTTGAGATTTTAGATATTAGAGATTTTACTAATCTAAGTCATAACCAAGTTGATGATTATCAATATGGTGGTGGAAAAGGAATGGTTTTAATGCCTCAGCCAGTTGTTAGTGCAATTGAATCAGTTAAAACTGATGATTCAATAGTAATATTAACAACTCCACAAGGAAAAACTTGAAATCAAAATTTATCAAAACAATATGCAAATAACTATGAACATATAATTATAGTTTGTGGTCATTATGAAGGTTTTGATGAAAGAATTTTAGATTATGTTGATGTTGAAATTTCAATTGGAGATTATGTTTTAACAGGAGGAGAATTACCTGCATTAATTATGCTTGATTCAATTTCAAGAATTTTACCTAATGTAATTGCAACTGAATCTCATCAAAATGAAAGTTTTGAAAACAATTTATTAGATCATCCTGTTTATACTAAACCTTATGATTTTAGAGGAAAAAAAGTTCCAGATGTTCTATTAAGTGGTCATCATGCAAATATTTCAAAATGAAGAGATGAACAACAAATAATTAATACTTTTAAAAAAAGACCAGATTTAATTGATGAATCAAAATTAAATAAAATTCAATTAGAACTATACAAAAAAATGAAAGGAGAACAATAATATGAGTTCAAAAGCTACAAAAACTATGAAATCAAAATATGATATTGTAAACAACCAATTACGTAATGACTTACCAGATTTTACATCAGGAGATACTATTAGAGTTGATGTAAAAATTAAAGAGGGGGATAAATTCCGTATTCAATCATTTGAAGGTTTAGTAATTAAAACTCAAGGATCAGGAATTACTTATTCAGTTGTTGTTAGAAAAATGTCAAACGGTGTATTTGTTGAAAGAACTTTCCCATTACACTCACCAATTATTGATTCAGTAACTTTAATTAAACGTGGACGTGTACGTAGAGCAAGAATTTACTACATTAGAAAACTTTCAGGTAAATCTGCAAGAATTAAAGAAATTATGCCAACTAAAGAAAAAAAATAATACTAAATTAATTGCATCACAATTAGTATCAACTACATTGTGATGTTTTTTATATTTTATATTAGTATAATTTATATTAGATATTAGAAAGATGTGAGTTTATGAGTGCTGAGTTTAACTGATTTCCTGGTCATATGAACAAAACATTAAAAGAAATCGAAGATAAAATAAAAATAGTTGATGTTGTTGTAGAAGTAATTGATGCCAGAGCTCCTTACTCATCACAAAATTTAACTTTTAAAAAACTTTTAAAGAATAAACCTATAATTTATGTTTTTTCAAAAGCAGATCTAGCTGATCCAACTGTTACTGATGAATGAGTTAAATATTATTCTAAAAAAGATAAAGTTAAAGTGATAGTTTTAAATAACAATAGAAAATTAGATGTTGTTAATGAATTAATTAATGCAATTAATCAAGCTACTGAAGCTAAACGTGAAAAAGATAAGAAAAATGGAATAAAAAATTCTTTAATTAATGCTTTAGTTATAGGTATTCCTAATGTTGGAAAATCTACTTTTATTAATAGAGTTATTAAAGGTAAAAACGTTAAAGTTGGTAATAAACCAGGAATTACTAGAGGTATTCAAGTTATTCATTTAAATCAATTTATCAACCTTTTAGATACTCCTGGAGTTTTACCTTCTAAATTAGAATCTGAAACTGTTGCAACAAATATTTGTGCGATTAATTCTGTTAAAGATAGTGTTTTTCCAAAAGAACGTGTTGCTGCACGTTTAATGAGATATATTTTTAATCACTATGAAGGTTATATTGAAAAATACTATAAAATTAGTACTAATCTTCAAAGACCTGTTGAAACGGTTTATACATACAAAATATTTGAAAAAATAGGAAAAGAAAGACGCTGATATATAACTGATAATATGTTAGATATGCAAAGAATTCTTTCATTATTTTTAAAAGATGTTTCACTAGGAAGAATAGGTAAAATTTCTCTTGAAAGAGTATTAGACGTTGTTCCTGAAGAAATTGAAAAAGCTGTTAGTTATAAAAAAGAAGAAGAAGTTGATGATATTAGTGCATTATGATAGATAGAAAACAATTTGATGATAATTTAAAACAAGAACATAAAGTTAAAATAATTTCTGGAAGTGATGAAGTTGGACGAGGTTGTATTGCTGGTCCTTTAGTTGTAGCTAGTGTTATTTTAAAAGATGATTATTTTAATGCTAAAATTAAAGATTCAAAATTGCTATCTCAAAAACTAAGAGAACAATTATTTGATGAAATTATTCAAAATTGCTTATGCTATGAAATTGAAATTATCTCAGCAAATCAAGTTGATCAACTAAATCCATTACAAGCTAGTTTATTAGGGTTTAAAAATTCTGTTAAAAGATTAAAAATAAAACCAGAATTAGCTTTAATTGATGGAAATAAAAATATTGATTTAAAAGATTATAATTCAATTTGTATAGTTAAAGGTGATGATAAAAGTTTTTCTATTAGTTGTGCTAGTATTTTAGCTAAAGTTACACGTGATAGAATTTTAGATGAGTTGTCTTTAAAATATCCTATGTATGGTTTTGAAAAACATAAAGGTTATGGAACTAAATTACATTTACAAGCTCTACAACAATATGGAGCTATTGACAATGTTCATAGAAAAAGTTATAAACCCGTTATCAAAGTTTTAAATAATTGTAATTAAACGCCAAATGGCGTTTTTATTATTGATATTAATTTATCTAAACTGATTTATAATAAAATAATTAAAAGGATTAGAAGTGATTTTATGGCAAGAAAAATTTTAAAAGTAAATTTCTTATTAGGATTATTATTAACAACAACAACACCTTTATTTGTGTCTAGTTGTGCTGTTAAACATGAAGATAAAAAAGATGATAAAAATGATGCTCCTAATAATAATGAACCAAATAACACACCTGATGATTCAAGTAATAATAAACCTGATGAAACTAATAATAAACCTAGTGATTCGAATGATGATGAACGCGATGAATCAAATAATTCACCAGATGAAACTAAACCTGACAATTCAAATGATAATAAACCTGATGAAACTAATGAACCAGCTAAACCATTATATCCTTCAATAAATATTAATAAGTTAGAATATAGAGATAATGTTACTTATAATCAAAAAGAACATCCTCTTTATTTTGCTGAAAAACACTTATTTAATTTAGATGAACTATTTTCTCTATCAGCAAGAGATATCATATTTAAAACACCTAAATTAAAAACAACAGAACACAACTTAAAACAATGATTTAAAAACGGAAATCATGGTAATGCTATTGATTTTACTTTTAGTTCTTCTGATGAAAAAGTTAATAATGATTTTTTTGAATTTATAAAAGAAATTGGTGAATATGGAAATTATGGAGATAGTGAAAAACAAAAAACAGAATTTTATTATCCTAAAGTTCCATTAGAAGCGATGACAAAACCTAAATATTTATCTAATTTTAAAGATGACGAGCTTGTAGATAATAAAGAAATACAAATAAATGATATTAATAAAATTATTGAAAAAAATCCTTTTGGATTTTTACCTTCAAACCTAAGTCAATTATTTTATTATTCAAATTTCGATTCGTTACAAAAACAATTTAATCTAAATGAACAAATAACCGAAATTAAATCAAATTTTGATGATAAAAACGGAAAATTTGAATTACTAATTTATGCTAAAAACTCTAATAGATATTACTTTAAAACAGATTATCAAAAATCAAATCAATTAAAACGTGATATTGATTTTTACCAATATATTTATGATAGAAGCTTTACTTTATCAATCAGAACAAAAACATGAGATGCAGATAAAGATTCTCTAGCAAGAACAACTGGTTATAGACTTAAAAATCTTCAAAACTCAGGAACATTTTGAGTTTTAGATAGAGTTGTAAATGATCAAGATGAAAAGAATTGAGAATTACTAGTAGCAACAAATATTCACGTTTTTGATTTAAGTAAAACATTTGATAAATCTATTTTTGATTTTGGTAAAAAAGAAAAACATGTATTAGATAATTGAAATGATAAACTTCCTGGATTTTGAGAAAATTCAAGAGAAAGTAAATCAGAAAGAAAAAATGTATTTATAAAAGGTTCAAGAGGAATAGATAAAAATATAAACATTGATTTTAAATCTATTAATACTAAACAATTAGATCCGGTTTTTGATATTTACAATCAATATTTAGAAGCTCCGTATTTTTATTCAAGACATAGTGTATCTGGAATAAGTGCTAAAAGAAATGATGATCCTGAAAACTTTTTTGGTTCAAAAGGCACTAATCAGCTATACTCAACTAATAATGCTGGTGCAGATTTTTTAGTATTAAAAGTTAAAATACCAAAAAGCAACCTAAAAAATATATTACCTAAACTAGACTCAGTTATTGGAACAGAACAAGAAAGAGATTTTTATATTAACTATAAAACAGAAAAATTTTCTCCAATTAAATCATGATTTTATGCAGGTTATCCTTTAGAAAAACAAAAAGATGAAACAGAAGATATAAACTTTAGAGGAATAAAATCACAAGGAGGAGTAATAAGCACTCAACAAAGAGCTTATAACCCAATCAATCTAAGAAGTTTATGAGTTAAATACAACAAAGATTTAAATGAAGACAGTAACTCATTAAATGAGAACTATAAAAAATATGAAAATTCATTTATTGAAAATGAACACGGTATGAAATTAAACATTTGAAATCAACATTCAACATTATATTCAAATATACAAAATGATCAACAAGGTTTACCTGGAGGATCATCTGGATCTATGGCAATTGATTCATCATTTAATTTAATAGGAATTAACTATTCATTATCTAAAGACGAAGCAAGTGGTAAAACTACAAATGGAATTAATTTAATGCAAAGTTCTAGTGAGAATGGTATAAATTTAATATCTGAATTAATCAAAAAGTTACAATTAGATAATTTTAATACAGTTAAATTAAACCCTAAAAAATAACAAAAGCTCCTAAAGAGCTTTTTTAATGCATTATTTGTCCTGATTCATTTTTTCTCTAATTTGATTTATGAAATCTTCTTTTCTAGCTTCATCTTCATTTAGTCATTGAATAACACTTTGTTTTCCTTGACCAATTTTTTGATCTTTATAAGAATACCAAACACCAGATTTTGTAATAATTTCATAACTAACTAATAAATCAACTATCTCACCAATTTTATCAATACCTTTATTGTATATTAATGATAAAACAACACTTTTAAATGGCATAGCTGTTTTATTTTTAACAACTTTTGCTTTAATTTTATTTCCAATAATTTCAGAATTTGCTGTGATTGTTTCACCTTTTCTTACTTCAAGTCTTACTGAAGAAAAGAATTTTAATGCTTTACCACCTGTTGTAGTTTCTGGGTTACCAAAAATTACACCTATTTTTTCTCTTAATTGATTAATAAAAATAACAGTTGTATTAGTTTTTGATATTAATCCATTTAATTTTCTTAATGCTTTTGACATCATTCTTGCTTGTAATCCTATAGATTGATCTGACATCTCACCATCTAGTTCGGTTTTTGGAACTAAAGCAGCTACTGAATCAACAACAATTAAATCAACGCTATTTGATTTAACTAACATTTCTAAAATATCTAAAGCTTGCTCACCACTATCAGGTTGACTAACTAACATTTTATTAGTGTCAATACCTAAATTCTTACAATATTTAGGATCTAAAGAATGTTCAGCATCAATAAAAGCAACAATTCCTCCACTTTTTTGAACTTCACTTATTGCATGTAATGATAAAGTTGTTTTACCTGAAGATTCAGGACCAAAAATTTCAATAATTCTACCTTTTGGATATCCACCGATTCCTAATGCATTATCAAGTATAAAAGAACCTGATGAAAAAGTTTCGATGTTTAAATTATTATTGTCACCTAAAACTACAATAGATCCACGACCAAAAGTTTTTTCAATTTCTTTTATTGTTTCTTTTAATTCTTTAGAATCTCATATTTTAATATCGTTTACTTTATTCATTTCATTTTTCTTTTCTATATTAGTTATTTCATTCATATTTTTCCCTCCAATATAGTATTAGGAAAAAATAAATTATTTGTATTATAAGTCGTTTAAAATTTCTCTTGTAACATATTCAACAGCATCTCGCCTCATATTGTCGATGTTATATTGTCAATAATTATTAAAATTAATTTCAAATCAATCTCATTCATCATCAGGAAAGACAACAACGGCATAACAAGTTTTTGGTGATACTTGTTGAGTCATTATTAAACCATATGTACTAACATTTTCATTTTCTTGATTTGCAGGAAAAGGATTTCCTATAAAACATATAGCAATATCAGCTTTTGACTCTTCTTTTAAGTTATAACCAATTTCTTTTGCACATTCTACTGAATGTGGCCCGTGTCTTCTAATTAGATTTTTATTAACATTCATATGTTTTATTTTAAATTTATTAGAAAACCCTAGACAAGAATATCTTAAAATTTCTGAAGGGTTTTTCATATTTTTAGTTAACATAGATATAAAATTTCCCGCTGTAAAAGTCTCACATACAGAAATTGTTAAATTATTTTCTATAAGATAACGTCTTAATTGGTCTATATACATATTAATCTCCTAACTATATAAAAAATTGATCAAAATTAGCTTCTGCACTTTTTATAATTAAAACTAACTATAAAACGTGACTAGCTTGTTTTTGATCGAATCATATTTTTAATAACCTATTTGTTAAAACTTCAAATATTATAAAACATTAAAAATATGATGAGACTTCATTTATAACCCACGTTCTGTACTATTACTAGTGTCAACCATCTATCTAGCATTGTTGCTTCTAGTTTTGATTCTGTTTCTCTTAACTAGATTCCTCTACCAAAATTTGAGTTTCTTGCTTATGGGGTTTACCGCGTTCCATTTCAAGGTTTCCCTATACTCGTCTCTGTGGCACTTCATAACCGTTGCATAGCTTTTGCCTTAGCTTAGTTATGCCGTCAGTAAAATCTACTGCCTAGACTTATTTATTCGTCTAGCATAATCACTACAACCATCACAGGCTGTGCAAGCGTGGAGTTTCCTCTATATTATCTTTCAAATACAGCGATTGACAAATAAAATCTCAAATTTATTGTACAACAACAATTTGAGATTTAAAATATATATTCAATTTCTTAAAACTTTTTATAATTACTTGTTATTTTTACGTCTTTTCTTAACTAAAATAGTTGCTGAAGCAATTGAAACAACTGTTGTAGTTGTTCCTATTGAACTTGCTAATATTAACCCAAGATTAGAATTTTGTTCAGGTTGTCTTATTTCTTGGAAAAATTCATCAAATTGTCTTACATGATTATGTCTTGTTATGTAAAACACAACTTTATGAGATTTATCTTCTGATTCATTATAAGTGAAATTAAGTCTTAATGCATTATTTTTATTATCTATTTTTCATTGATAGTTTTGTTCATCTTTATTTGTGATTTTCTTACCATCAAGTTCTAGAACAACTCCGTCTTTTTCAATGTTAGGTTTTACAATAAGATCGCGATCATTATAAAGGTTATAAAAAAAGTAAAAAACATCATCTTTAAACCTAAATTTTTTACCTATATGAGCACCACCAGGAATCCTAATATTTAGAGATTGTTCTATAATATCTCTAAGTTTATTAGGACGAAAATTCGGAAAATTTGGTAATGTAAACTTGTCAGGGTTACCAAAAAATTCAAATTCTTCTACCTGTTCAATATTAAGATTAGATAAATCTTGGTTAAATTTTGTTGCTTCAGCAAACATATAACTCATATTAGTTACATTTGAAGTATTTCATTTACTTATGTTTTGGTTAAATGATCTTGATTCAGCAAACATTGAGTTCATATCTGTTACTTTTGAAACATCTCATTTTGAAATGTTCTGGTTGAAAGATTCTGTACCAGCAAACATAGAATTCATATCTGTAACTTTAGAAGTATTTCAATTTGAAATATCTTTGTTAAAAGACTTAGCATCTTCAAACATATGTTGCATATTAGTTACATTTGAAGTGTTAAAATGAGAAATTGATTGATTAAACTCAGAAGTATCTGAAAACATATAATCCATTCTTGTTACTTTTGAAGTATCTCAATTAGTTAATGGTTTGTTGAATTTTGATGCTTTTCAAAACGCTCCTCGCATATCTATTACATTTGAGGTGTTTCAATTTGATATGTCTTGGTTGAAACTTTCTGCTGCAGTAAAAATATTTCTAATAGTAGTTACATTTGAGGTGTCTCAAGTAGATATATCTTGATTAAATTTTTTTGCTCTAACAAACACAAAACTCATATCAGTTACATTTGAAGTGTTTCAATTTGATATGTCTTGATTAAATGCTTCTGCTCCAGCGAACATACGTATCATACTAGTTATTTTAGAAATGTCTCATTGTGATATGTCTTGATTAAATTTTTCGCAACCGTAAAACATTTCTCTTATTTCTGTTACATTTGAAATATTTCAATTTCCAATTGGTTGATTGAAGTTTTTAGCACTAGAAAACATATATTCCATTCTTGTTACATTTGAAGTATCTCAATTACTTATATTTTGATTGAATTTTTCAGCACTCGAAAACATTCTACTCATATCAGTTACATTTGAGGTATTTCATTTTTCAATACCTTTTATAATTTCGTTTTTATTTTGATAAAACGCGTCTTTTAAACTTTTTATGTGATTTGGAAGTATTTCAGGAACTTCTTTTACTGATTTGTTAAATTGTTTTATTTGTCATTCACCATCGTGATTTTTAAAATATCCAATTTCAATACATTTTGTTGGATCATTTTCATCATATTTATGTTCTTTTTCTTCTATTACAATTGATGGATTTTGTGTTGTTATATTTGAATTATTTACTTTTGTTGTTAGTTTTAAACTAGGTGTTGATAAAAACACTAATAACAAACAACTCAATAATTTCATTTTTATCCTCCTTTTAACATAAAAAAATTAAACCTTATAAAAGGTTTTGAGATGTAAAAATATATTCAACTTTACTTTTTATTAGCCAATAAAGTATAGATTTCATCTATCTTTTTAAGTCTTTGTTCATTTTCAACTAAGTTATTTTCAATTCTTGAAATTCTTTTAATAATATCTGCGTCCCCAAAAGTGTTTTTCATTAAATCTCAGTTTTGTTTACGATATTCTTGAATTTCAACTAAAATAGCATCATTTTTATTTGAAATATTTTCTAATTTTTCATTAGCTGCATCTAATTCATTTTTTAAATCGTGAATCTTTTGTTCAAAATACATATAATCTGAAATTATTTCATCTAAAAAATCATTAACTTCTTCAGCTTTATAACCTTTATAAACTATATTAAATTTTTTGTTTTGAATTTGACTAATAGTAAATTTTTTCGACATTTTTATTCTCCCTAATAAATTTATTGTATCATTTCCTAATACTTTAATAGAGGTGAAAAATATGTATCCATTAAAAAATAAGGGACAATATCTAGAAACTATATTAAATATAACTAATCAAAAGTATTTAAATGAACAAATTTGTGTTGTTACAAAAATTCCAACAAATATTAATTTAATCAATATTAAAAATAAAATGATTACAAACGCTACTTTTAAAGATAATTTTAACTGTGATTATATTGGAGTTTATAATTCAGTTTATTTTGAATTTGATGCCAAAGAAACTTCTAAAGATTCATTTAATTTTAATGCTTTAAGAAAAAATCAACAAAATAAGCTAGAACTAGTTGAACAACAAAAAGGTTTAGCTTTTATTATTTTATATTTTTCATATTATGATGATTTTTATTTAATTACTTACAAACAGTTAAAAGACTATACAACAAAATATAAAAAACAATTCCAAGACAATGAATTGTTGAAAATTGTATAGAATTGTTTTTAACTAGTTCATTAAAACTAGATTATGTAAAACATTTTAATCATCTAATCAATCAAATTTGCTAAGTTCATTAGTAATTAATGAATATGAATTTATAAATGCATTAATTTCTTTTATTAGTGATTCAAAATCATTAAATTCATTTTTGCTAACAATTTCTAATAACTGTTTTTTGTAATATCTTGACTAGTTAAAGATAAAATATTTAGTTTTTCTTCTTCATTAAGTTTAAAGTTAAGTTTTTGATCTACTGAATCTAAAAATTCTTTATTATCTTGAATTTTATAAAAGTTAGCTGAAGCATTTGATAATTTTTCAAACAACTTACTAAAATCAATATATCTAGGTTTTATATCAATTAGATCATTATCAACAAGACCTTGTAATTCGTTTTCTATATCATCAACATTCATATTCATATATTGACTTAAAAGAGTAGGTGTTACCATTTTTCTAGTTTGATCATTTATATGCATGATCATTAAAACGATTAACAACTGATTATCTGTTAAGTTGATTTTTTTATAGTACTCTAATAAAAGTTTTTTCTTAGAAACTATACCTTTTTCTAGTAGTTGTTCAATCATTATCTCACCTCTTATAAAATAGAGTTTAATAAAAACGGCTGAGATTTCCAACCGTTTTTAAATTATTTTTTTATTTTATGCGTTTAATGATTCTTTTAATTGTTTAGCTGGTTTAAATTTAGCTGATTTTGAAGCAGAGATTTTAATTTTTTCTCCTGTTGATGGGTTAATTCCTTCACGTTCTGTTCTTTCAGAAATTGAGAATTTACCAAATCCAGCAACCGAAACTTCTTCTCCACTTGCTAAGTGATTTGAAATTGCTTCAAATAGTCTATTAACAACTTTTTCAGCATCTACTTTTGAAATGTTTTCATTAATAATAATTTCATCAATTAAATCTTTTTTTGTCATATTATCAATCCATTCTTTCTATTTAAATTAAACATTTTTTATAGTTTAAAGGCTGTAAAAACTTTATTTAAAAGTGATATCGGCCTGTTATTATTATATAAAATTTTATTTATCAATATAAAGAAAATAAGGGGTTTTTTGATGGTTTTACACATTTTTTCAACATTTATTAATATATTTAAATTTTCTATGTTGTAGTTCAATTCTTCTATAGCTTTTTGTGTATCATTAAGTTTTGATATCATTAAACCTAATTTAAATTCTAAAGATTCATTATCATAATAACTTTTTAAAAAACTTGAAAGTGTTGCAAAATTTAAAAAACTATCTTTTGAATAATTATTAAAGTTTTTCATAACTTGATCAATTGATTCAACTATTATAGTAAACAAACTTGAACAAGTATTTATACTACATTCTAATCCAGTTAAAATTCCACCACATAATGCAAAAACTTTACTAAAACTATTTGCAATTTCACAACTTAAGATATTCTGTGAAATTAAACAATTAAAATACTCGTTATCAAAAATATTAGCTACACTTTTAGCTGATTTAATATCAGTTGAACACACATTAAAACAAGTAGGTTGTTTTTTTACTATTTCACTTGCTTTATTAGCTCCAAAAATAACTGCATAATCTTTTAAAATATCATTAGTTTTAAAAATATTTATAATATCAGTTGAAAATGAAGTTAAATCATCTTTTAAACTAGGATAAGCATCAACTATTATCATTTTTCTTTTAGCATAATTGATAATTTCTTGAATTAAATTCTGATCTTTTTTACTAGCTAAAACTAAAACTTCACAATTTTCTAAACTAGCTACTATGCAATCTGTAGCTTTTATGTTTTGATTGATTTTTAAATCATTTAAAAACTTTGAATTTTTATGTTCATAGTTAATTTGATCAGCAATATCTTCATCATTTGTATAAATTATCACTTTATGATGATTATCAGCTAAAACATTAGCTAAACTAGTTGCATAATCATCACATCCAATGATAGTTATATTTTTACTCATAATTATTTTCTTTCTCTAAAAATTATATTAATTGGTACACCTTCAAAACCAAATTGTAATCTTATTTGATTTTCTATAAAACGTTTATATGAAAAATGAACAAAGCTTGGATTATTAACAAATAAAACAAAAGTAGGTAGATAAGCATCAACTTGATTAGCATAATAAATTTTTAATCTTCCACCGTTATGTTCAGGAGCTGGATTAATTAATTGAGCTCTATTTAAAACTTCATTTAAAACATGAGTTTTAATTTTAGTTGACAATGATTCTTTAATTTCTTCAATTGAATCAATAATTTTATTGATTCTAGTTTTATCTAATGCTGAAATGAAAATGATTTTAGCATATTGTAAGTATTTAAAATAAGCTCTGATTTCTTCTTCTTTTTTTAATAATTGTTCTTCTTTATTTTTAACTAGATCTCATTTGTTAGCAACAATAATAATTGGTTTTTTTTCTTCAAAAGCTAATCCACCAATATTTGTATCTTGATCAGTTATGCTTTTTGATGCATCGATCATTAATAAAACAACATCACTATTATTAATAGTTGATAAAGATCTTAAATAACTATATTTTTCAATACCTTCATATATTTTAGATTTTCTTCTAATTCCAGCAGTATCAATTAAAGTATATTCTTTATGGTGATATTTAAATTTAGTATCAACTGCATCAAGTGTTGTTCCTGCAATATCACTTACAATCATTCTTTCTTCACCAACTAGTGAGTTAACTAAACTAGATTTTCCTACATTAGGACGTCCTATAATTGCAATTCTAGTTGAATCATCTTTAATATTTGATTCATTTTTAGGCATTAGATTAATTACTCTATCTAATAAATCTCCAATTCCAATTCCATGAGTTGATGACACCATTACAGCTTGATCAAAACCTAAACTTAAATATTCATAGCTTTCAACTCCAGTTTGTTTTTTATCATATTTATTAGCAACTAAAACAACAGGTTTTTTAGTTTTGTATAACATTTTAGCTACGATTTTATCTTCATTAGTAATACCTTGTTGAGAGTCTAAAACAAAAACAATTACATCAGCTTCTTGCATTGCAATTTCAGCTTGAACTTTAATTTCTCTTGTAAATTGTTCGTCTTTTAAAGTAATACCTCCAGTATCAATAACTATAAATTCTCTAGTTAATCATTCAGCATTACCATAAATTCTATCTCTTGTTACACCTGGTGTGTCTTCAACAATAGATTTTTTTTCTCTAATTATTCTATTAAATAAACTAGATTTACCAACATTTGGTCTTCCTACAATTGCTACAATTCCTTTTTTCATTATTTTTCTCTTTCTAATTGTTTAATTTTATTTACTACTAAATCTACAACTTGATCAATAGTTAGATTTGAATTATCTATATATCAAGCATCATCAACTAAAACCAATGGTCCAGTTAATCTAGTTTTATCAGTGTGATCTCTTTTTTCTAAATCACTTTTAATTTCATCATATGTTTTACCAATAATATTATTTTTTATGTTTTGATGATATCGACGTTGAGCTCTTGATTCAATTGATGAATCTAAATATATTTTTAAATCAGCATTAGGTAAAACTACACTTGTGATATCTCGTCCTATTTCAATATATCCACCATTTTTAACCATATCACGTTGTTTTTCAACCATAAATTCTCTAACTTCTTTAATTGGAGTTATGTAATTTATAATATTAATTATTTCATTATTTTGAAGTGAATTTGTTACATTAATATTATTTACAAAAACATCATCTTTATCTACTTTATAATCAAATTTATCTAATAATTTTATAACTTGATTTGGATCGGTATGATCTATTTTTTGATCTAAACAAAATCAAGTTAAAGCACGATACATTAAACCAGTGTCAATAAATTGATAATCAACAATATCAGCTATCTTTTTAAATGTAACTGATTTACCGCTTCCACTAGTTCCATCAACAGCAACAATTAATTTCTTCATATTAATTCCTTTCTAAACATAAATAGGTAGAATAATTGAAATCACCATAATCAATACAAAAAGTGGTGATAATATTGAAAATCATCTAAATTTTATTTGATAGATTTGTTTTTTTCTATCTAAATCACTTAATTTTTTTAAGTTCATTTCTTTACATTCTTTAACTAGTTCATTAATTGATTTTTTAGAAATATCATCACTTGTTTTATTAACAACTTTTTTCATTGATGCTTTAGCTATTTTTGAAAAGTTATTTTCTACTAGTTCTAGATTTTTATATTTATTAGTGTTTTTTTCTAATTTTAAATAAGTATTATGATGAAGATCTTGTAAATTAGAAAAATAATATTTATCATCATCTAAAAAATTAGTTTGAACTTTTTGTTTTTTATCAATAGCTTCTTGAATATTTAATTGTTTTAAAAGATATAATTGAGATTTAATATTTTCAATAATTTCTTGATTAATCGCTTCATCAATTGCACTTTTACCTAGATAAAATTTACTTTCTTCAAACTCTTTATTAGTCATTGATAAAACATTAGTAAAAAACTGTTTATCAATTTCTTTTAATTTACTAATAACTTCTTCTATATAATCAGTATATTTACCTTCGTGACCTGCTTGTTTAGTTTCTTGATTTATTAAAGCAATTTCTTTAGCAAATATTTCATTTCTAGAAATAGGTTTAGTTTTCATTAAAGCACCTCTTTAATCTCTTATTATTTTATCTCAAATATAGATTAAAAGATATTGTCTTATATAAACAAAAAACAAATCATAAATGATTTGTTTAATCTTATTTTTAATTGTTTTAATAATTAATTTAGAAATTAAATTTATAAAGATTATATAAAATGTACTTAATCATACATAAGCTAAAGCTATTCTAATACCATTGTTAAATCTTGGATCTAAATAATGATCTATATTTGATCCAATTAATAATCGTCCTTGAGTTAGTATTGAATAAGTTATAGAGCTTCTAAAAATTAATTCAAAATAAAATGTTAATAATGAAATATATTCAACTTTAATAGAAGGTAGAACATATCTAATAAATATTTGATTATTGCTATAACCTTGCATTTTCAAATTCTTTATTATTTCTTGATCTAAATTATCTATAACTTCAACTAATTGTTTTGTTTGACTTGAAGATTGATGTAACACTATAGCTATTATAAGTAAAGTTAAATCATTTTCAAAAATAAATAAAAATACATAATAATAAACAATTGTAGGAATTAATCTGATAAAAACGTTTATTGATCTAAATAGTATTACTTTTGCTCTATTATTTAATGATAAACACTGAACTCTTATTAAAAATAGAGTTAGTATAAAACATAAACTTATACAAGCTAAACTAAATGAAAATGAATTTCAAAATAATAATATTGGATTGAAATTAGCATCTTTTGTTAAGAAACTAAATTTAGAGAAATCTGGATTGAAAAAATCTCTTAAAAACTCTTTTAATGAACTTAAATCAAATAAAGAAAGTTGAGTTGTTGATAATGTATAAATTGAAACAATAAATACAAATAAAAATATTGATACGATTATTCACTTATTGAAATTAACTTTTTTTGTTAGACGATTGTAATATTGTATTTTTGTTTCATTTCTTTGTTTAATAACTTTTGTTTTTGCTTCAACTAAATGTTTTTTAAATAGGTAATTTAAAAGTTCTAATATTAAAATAAATACCATTAAAACTGTTAGAGGTACTGCTAGTTGATCAAAATTAGCTGCTGTTTGAGAAGCATAATAAATTAATTTTCCTATTCCTGGTAGTGAAAGTGCACCTAATATTGAAGCTCATCTAATATTTGATTCAAATGAAAATATAAATAAAGCAACAATTCTATTTTTTATTCTAGGATAAATTTCTTTAAAAAATGCTCTAGTTTTACTATTTCCATGATTTATAGAATTTATGTATCATTCTAGATCTATTGAATTTAGCATTTCAAAATAATACTTGTGAAGCCACAACCAAGTAAATCAAATATAAACAAACAATAAACTAAATTCATTTCTAACTGAACCTGTAATTAGTTTAATAAATACTAGTTCAGGAATAGATCTTAAAAATAAAATTATAAAACTTAATAACGTTGATGTTATTTTATTAGTTGTTTTTGCAAATGAAAAATATGCAGTAACTAAAGCGAATAGAAATCCTATAAAAGTTCCAACTAAAGCAAACTTAATTGTTATTCATAAATATTTTAATGAGTCAACAAATAAATTTGTATACTCACCACTAGCTCGGCCAGCACTTTCAAAGTTTTTGTTACCAAAAGAAAGTATATTTAATATTTGTTTAAAAGTTTTATTAAAATTATAAAATCTAATACCACTTGAATGAGTATAAAAAGCTCATGCTACAATAGCTATTAAAATGAAAGCGAAAATATGATAATAAATACTATGAAATTTTCATGAAGTAGTTGTATTAGTATCAAAATTTATATACCTATATTTAAAGAAATTTGATTGCTTTACTACTGTTTGTTTTTTATTATCTCTTTTAGTTCTCATTCTTGTATCTCTTCTGTTTTTTTATCTAAAACTATAGTTTTATTAATGATTGCAATAACTCTATCAAAGTTATTTTTAATTAAACTTAAATCATGAATATTTACTAAAACCGTTTTTTCTTTAGCTATTTGTTTTAATAATGTTATTACTTCTAAACTTGTCTGATGATCTAAATTAGAAGTAGGTTCATCAGCTAAAATAAGTTCTACATTTTTAACTAATAATTTAGCTATTTCAACACGTTGTTGTTGTCCACCACTTAATTCACTTACTTTATAAAAGCTTTATCAAGTATTTTCAACTCATCTAGTTTAGTAAAAATATTTATTTTTGTTCTTTAGTAAGGATATTAAAAATTCTATAAAAATGTTTTTATATTGAGATATTGATCTTGTTATGTTGTTGTAAACATTTTCAGTATTTATCAAATTAGGCTTTTGCGTTAAAAACCAATTTTTGATAACATTTGGTTTTTTGTTTTTATTTAATTTTAATAAGTCTTGGTTTAAAACTTTAGCATTTCCTTTAAATGGTTTTAACGAGTTAATAATAACTTTAAATAAAGTACTTTTTCCGACTCCACTAGGACCAATTATTGCAATAAACTCTTTTTTATTAATTTCTAAATTTATGTTATCTAAAACCGGTTCTTTGTTATTGTTATAACATACAGTTATATTTTTTAAATCAATTATCTTATTCACTTTTAAAGTTTAGCTTCATCAATTTTAGTTACTAAATCTTTTGTTGTTTCTGCTTGAGCCTGTAATTTAATAAAATTATTAAACATTTCTTTTGTTAAGTTTTGGAATTTGTTGTAACCTGTGTAAATTCCGTATGTGTTTTCATCTAATGATAATGAAGTTAATGCTTTAGATAGAAGTTCAACTTGTTTAGTCATTAATCCTTTTCTAGCTAAAACAACATCATATCCAGCCGGATTTGTAAATGTTAATGTTCTTATAACATCATTATCATAGTCTTTGTCTTTTCCAAACTCAAATCCTTTTGGTTGATATTTTGATTTTTTAGGATTTGATTGAGTTCAGTTGTAAGCTCCTTCATCATCAAAACCAATTCTTGGAATTATTTTGTCAGAACCAACTGTTACTTCTTTACCTAATTGTTTTGCAGCACCTACTCCTTTAAAAATGTGTTTTTTGTATTTTTCAACTTCACCTTTTAAAATTTTGGTAACTTCTTTTAAATCTTTATCAAAATGACGTGCTATTAAAGCAGCTTGATATTTAAAGCTTCCTGCGCTTGAATCTTTTTCATAAACAATACCGTTTGCTATAAAATTATCAAAATCTTTATCATTTCATTGTTTAGTGATTTGATCACGTTCTGCTTTTTTTCCTGAAATTAGAATTGCTCCACGATATACATATGAAAGTTTATCTTTTTCATAGAAATTAGTATATTTAGAACCATCAAAATCTAAAGTACCATTTGGATTAGTTTTTGTTTTTTCAATTGTATTTCATTCAGGATATTCTTTTCCTGTTTCATCAATTCATTTTTGATTATTTTTAACAGCATCTGCTAGTATTTTGTCATTTTTATTTCCATTAGCTTTGTTATACATTTCATTTACATTATCTTGTCAAGTAAATCTTAATGTACTTGCTTGAGAAACTAATTGGAAAGGTAAATCAGATTTAACTTCATTTGTATCTTGAATAAATAATCCATTTAAATAATATGAATAGTTAGTAATAAATACATCATCGCCTTCAGTATCTTTTTCTAATTTACTTAGATAACCTTTTTTATCACCATCTACACCTATTTTAAATTTTACTTTTTTAAAATTTTTAAGTGAATCATCTTTATTTTTAAAACTTTCGAATTTATCTTCTAAAGTTTGAAGAAAAGTTTTTTCTAAATTTGTATTTAAAAATCCTTCGTTAACTCACGCATTTTTAATTGTAATTATTTCTTGTCATGTTGATTTTTTAGTACATGAAACAGCGAAAGGAACAATTGATCCAGCAGTTATTGCTCCTGTCATAGCTAACATCATTTTTAATTTGTTTGTTTTCATATTTCCTCCTTGTTATAAGGGTTAAATAAAAAGTTGATCCAATGCAAAAAACAAAAGATCAACCTTTTTGAAAGTATCTAGCCACGCATGAATTACCATGATCTGCTAATAGGTATAATCTCAGCCTTTTACAGCACCCTTATTCAATATTAATTATATAACATTAACTCAACTTTGCTTAATCAAATTAAATATCTGTCCTTTTATAAAACTATAGATTATAAAAAGAAAAAATGTTCTAGAGAGTAGGACAAAGTTATTAGACTCCCTAAGGGATAGACCCCCTAGGGGGTCTATTTTTTTCAAAAAAGGAGTATTTATGAAAAGAGGAAAGCAACTAAGTGTAAGTGAGTGGTTAGAAGTATTTAAGCACTACAAAGAATATTTATCTCAAAATATTACTAAAAAGAATTTTGTTATATTTATAGCAAAATTAGAAATTCTGAAAATTATTTACTTTCAGAAGAAGCCTTCTGATATTTATCTAGAAAATATAAAGATTATAATTTAGGTATGGAACTAAAAGAATCACAAACAGGAAAAGCACCTAAAAAGGTAAAGGATCAGGTAGACCTAGAAAGAACAAAGAAGAATATGATAAACAAAGAAACGAAGTGATTAAAGAGATTGATCGCGAAGTTTTAGAATGGTTAATAACAGACCTTTTTAAAGAAGATATTTTAAAGAAAAATAAGGTTGACAATCTAGATGAACTGATAGAAAAAATTAAGAAAAAATTTGGAGAAAATATTTCTAACAAGGAAATAATGAAAATTCTTGGAATACCTAAATCAACTTTTTACTACAAAATCAAGAAACAATCAAAAGATAAGAAAGAAGCTGTTATAGAACACGCAGAAATAATTAGAGAAGCTTTTGCAAAACAAAACGGAAGATATGGTAGAGAAAGGCTATCAGCATATATTTTCAAGACATATGGCATTATTATTAACCCTAGAACACTAGGAAGAGCAATGAATAAATTAGGTCTTTTCTGTCACGTAAGAACAACGCGCAAGAAAAAGCGTGAATCAAAAAATACTAACGTGTATTATCCAAATATTGCTAATAGAGATTATAATGGACTACAAAACGATATTTATGCAAGTGATGTTAGTTACATTCCTGCTCCAATAGATGTAGATGGAAGACATGTTTATTTATCTATCGTAATTCATCACAAAACAAAGAAAATTGTTAGTTATAATTTATCCATATATAATGACACTAATTTAATTATGACTCACATTAGAAAAACAAAATTTCCTAAAAACTTTATTATTCACACAGACCATGGTGTAACATATTCATCGAATGAATATCTTGAGTATATAAAGCAACGAGGTGGAGTGGTGTCAATGTCAAGAATAGGTAACTCTCTAGACAATAGAGAAGCTGAATATTTCTTTTCAATTTTAAAATCAGAAATGTTTTATAACTTTGAAAAGAAAGTAAAAGAAATGACTTTTAGTGAACTAAAAGAATGTATTAAAAATTTCATTGAGTGATATAACAATGAAAGAATATTAAAAAATTCAAATGAAAAACACCTCAAGAACTATGAGGTGTGTATAATAAACATAACTATTTAGTCTAATAATTTTGTCCCGGTTTCCTATTAGAACATTTTTACTATTTTCATTTTGAGTTTAAATAAATTGTCATTCCTGATCCAATTAGTGAGAAAACTAGACCCGAATAAGCTAAACCTCTAAGTGTTGCTGGAAGATTGTTTGATAATAAATCTCCAAATCCAGGACTATTGTATTTTGATATAGCAACAGAAGCTAAAATTAATGCTATTAAAACGATGATGTAATTTATTGCTACAGTAACTATGCTTTTTTGTTCTCCAATTTTTGCTTTGTTTTTATAAACTAAAAATGAAAAAATACCAAAAACTAGTAAAGATAAAAGTAAAGCAATAATAGCTACAGGTTTTATATCTTTTCCAAGTATTTCAGCAGTAACTAATAATGTATTCATATTTTTTTCACTGTCCTTTCAAATACAAATTATAAAAAAAAAAAAAACGGTCAAGTGTAAATTTGCAAATTGTTATAGAAATACAAAAAAACAACTTCAATTATAGAATTTGTGAAGTAACCAATTTCTAAACATTCTGTTTTATCTGAGTTGTAGATTGCTTTTTTGTAAGGTTTTAGGTTGTTTATAGTTATTTAGTCCTTTCTGGGGTATATAAGGTATATAAGTTATATAACTTTTTAACAAGCTATAATAGTTTTCTTGATCTTCATCTAACAATTCCAAAATAACCACCAGTAATAGCAAGAATTGCTCCACCAACATAAGCAAGGATTGTTCATTTATTTTTTCTACCTTGGTTTGGTTTGTCTTGATTTGATGGGTTGTCTGAGTTATTTTCATTGTTATTATTGTTATCAGGTGAATCAGGAGTTGTTGGAGTTAATTGTTCAGGTGTTTTTCCATCTAAAGTGTTATGTAAGAAAATATCTCTAGAGTTGATAAGAACTTTTTCTCTATTAATTGGTTCAATAATTGCTTGAATTGTTATTTTTAATTTACCTTTAGATTTAAAGAAGTCTTCAATAACTTTTTGATTGTAAATGTTGTCATTTATACGAATTATAAAGTCTTTATTTAATTCAACAGGTTTTTTAGATTGTTCAGTTAATTGTTTAATAATGTTGTTTATAACTTTTTCTTCAAAATCTTTTATAGTTCATTTAGAAAAATCACCAATTCAATCTCCTGTTTTTAGTAACAATAAATCAAAGTATTTTAGTATTTCTGGATTTGAGTTATCACTTGGTGTGTTTTGTTCTTCAGGTCAATTGAAAGGAGTAGGTAATTCAGGAGCTGTGTTAGCATTTGAACTATGAGTTATTAAATAAGCTTTAGAACCTTTTAATTTAAAAGTTGTTTCAGTTGATTTAATTTCTATTAATAATTGAGCAAAGTGTTTAGTTTTAACATTTTCAAAGAATTCTTTAATTACTTTGTCAATTGTTTGCTGATTTTTTAAATTAAATTTAAATTGGAATTGAGTTAGTTTTTGATTATTTATATATATTTCATAGTCAATATTTTGTAAAGTTAGGTCACTTTCATTTTGTCTGTGTGTTCTAATTGTGTTGTATATGTGTTGAGTAACATAGTTATTTACAAACATTTCTTGACCAGTTTCTTCACTAGTATTGTCTCTTTTTAAATAATCACTAAAATTTGCAGTTATATTTTGAAAATTCATTTGAGATAAATCATTTGTTTTAAATAAAAAATTCTTAGAATTTAAAATTGAAACATTTAATGATGTGTCACTTAAGTGTAAGCTAGTAGGATTTGCTTTGAATTTAACAATCATTTCTTTATTATCGTTGTTGATATCTAAAAAATCATTTCAGTTTTTTGTATTTTCATCAACTATTTCAAAATCATCTAAACTAATTTGATCGCTTTTCAATTGTTGTTGAATTTGTTTTAAAGCTGATTGTTTGATTAAATTAACTGCTTGAACTTTTGTTGTTGCTGTTATTTTAATTGAATGAAAATTAACATTATAAAGTGGTTTAATTCTAGCAACACCATGTGGTAAAACAACAGTTCCTTGTTTAACAGTTGATACATAATAGTTTCATAATGAAACAATTTCTTCATAAGAGTATTTATTAACTTCATTTGTTGATTTAATAAGTTGATTATGTATTAAAAAGAATTTTAAATGTTGACCTGCAGGTGAAGATCAAAAACTTTGAATTGTAGGAATTTTTTGACCAACAGGTTTTTTAGCATTTATATCACTATAGATTTTTAAAAAGCTTTGATATTTATCTTTATTGTTATTTACAATTAAATATTTATGTAAACTTGAGCCAACTTCAGAATTGATGTCTTCTGGTTGGATTTTTTTAGGATCAAATGTATCTTTGATTGAAACATAATCTTTAATTGGTACATTATAGTGATAAATTCCAGGTAATGATACAGCAAAACTATGTAAAGCATTATTTTTATCATTGTTTAATAAATTTTCAGAGTTAGTGAAATTATCATTATATTTTTTTATTTGGATTTGACCAATTGATTTATTTAAATCATTAACAGCAGATTTAATAGAGTTAAAACTTGATGGTTCACTGTTATTAAATATATAATTTGCTCCTGAGTTAACAACACTAGCTTCAGCAATATAACCAAAATTAGCTAAATCACCTAATTGATTTAAATTATCATTTTTATCATATGGGTCTTGATAAAAGTTATTGACTTTTGACTCGGTATTTACTCATATGATTTCTTTTCTAGTTCCAGTTGTAGGATTGATTGTTGGGTCATATTCAGGGTTTTGTTTGTTGTCAATATTAGGAGTAATAAGTTTGTATTGTTGATAGTTTTCAGGTTTAGATGGATCATTTTCAGGATTTCAACCTTTTCATTTAAATGAAAGGTTTGGAGAAATTGATCTAACACCAATTTTGATATCAATTGGATTAAGTTTATCTTCTTGATTTACTGAGATGTTTCAGATTAAACCTTTTTTAATTTCATCAAGTGATTTTGCTTGAGTTGTGTTTGATTCTGATTTTAAAAAACGTTTATCAACCAAAGTTTTATAATAAACATTGTTGTAAACTTCAGTTGGTTTGTTTTCAACAAGTAGTTGTTCAGTTCCATCAACAGCACGGAATTCAACTTTAACAGTGTTGTGGTATCAAAAGATTTGACCTTTGACTTGACCATTTTGTTTAATCACTTCTACTTCAGGTTGATCTAAAACTAATTGGTTTGTCTTTGGGTCAAGAATTCTAGATGGAGTGATTGTAATTCTATTTTGAATATCTTTTTGAAAGAATTCAGGATGAAATGACAAGTTAATTGAAATCAAAAGATTGTTATAAAAACGAGATATGATTGGTTCAACTTCAGGATTTAAATCTTTGAAAAAGATTTTAATTCTTTGAGCAGTTGGTTGGAATTCAATATCATACTTCATTTTGTGTTTGTATTTAGATTCTCACAAATCAACATTATTAACTGTGAATGCTTTTTTAATTATATTTTCAGCTTCTGATTCAAGATATTCTTTATTTGTTTTATCTTTATATTTAGATGGTGTTCTGGGGTTTGTGTTTTTAATGTTATTGTTTGATATGTCAGTATGAGTATCTTGGTTAGTCATATCAATTTTAAAGTTTCTTAATGAGTTTAAATTCTTGTTGATTTGATTAACTTCATCTTTATCAGCAAATTCTGAAGTTATACTGATGGGTTCAATTAGTGTTGAGGTTAGGTAGTTGAAAATCTTGAAATTTTCAAAATAATAGTGACCATTGTGAGTTGGTGTTTCACTTTTAAAAGAACTAATAAAAGGTATATCTGATTTTCAATCAATAGATTGTTCTAAATAAAAGTTGATTATTTCATTTTCTAATTTTCATGATAAAGTTGAATGAAGTTTAAATTTTGGAAAATCAGGTGCCTCATTATCTTTTCAATCAGGGTTTGTTATCATCAATTCCGGTAATGTTTGAGTTGAATTTAAATCATTTAAATTGAATGAAAAATGCCTTTGACTAAGTGAATTTTTGTTAGGACTTTTTCATGCAGAAGGTTTAATTTCATCATAACTTCTCTCTGTTCTTCCTGTTAGATCTAATCTTGTATCTGTGATTGTAAAATCAAAACTTTGAAATAAAAAGGTTGATTCAAAGTCAAATTTAAAAGTTAATGTTGGATATTTTTGTTTAAAGACATTTCAGGATTTTGCATGATCTTTGATTTGAAAAGAAAGTATTTTTTTGATTGTTGGTGAAATTGGATTAAAGCTTGTATTTTCAATAGGATTATTTAAAGGATAATTAGGAACAACATATCTTGTATATTTTTCTTCAGGTAAATAATGAAATCTTTTTAAAAATTTTTCTTTTGAGAAAAAATAACCTATATTATTAAAAACTTTTTGATTAATAAAATTAATGCTTAAAGGTCTTACAGTTTTTGGATTAACAAAGTCTTCTAAAGTTGATGGGGTTGAAGTTAAATTTTGTTTTTGAAATTTGAGATTGTTTATTTCAATGTTGTTTTTAGTTGTGAGTGTATTTGCTATCAATGGAGTTGATAGGGTTGAAAATAGACAAATTGTTTTTAAAAAATTAAGTTTCATAATAAGATACCTTTCTATTTGTGTAAATGTTTGTTTATTTTCACACTAGATAGTTAGGTAAATCTTGATATTTTCTATGAACGTTAAAAATCTATCAAGTAAATTTACCCGATAGTTGTCATATTGACTTTTTGTGTTTGTTTTTTCTAATATTAATTATATCGAAATGGTTGGAAGAAGTGGGGATTTTGAGTAAAAGAAAAACTCTCATAGGTTGAGAGTTAGTGATCTACTATTTAATTTTAATAATGAATTTCGGAAGTTTATCTCCTGTGAATTCTGGGTGGGCGTCTTCATTAAAACCGGCAAACCCTTTAACTTTAGATACATCTCAGTTGGATAGGTCTTGATTGAAAAGTTTTGCTTCTTGGAACATTGCATACATTCTAATCACTTTTGAAGTGTCTCAGTTACTTATATCTTGATTAAAGTTTTTAGCTCCATTAAACATATCAGTCATATTAGTTATGTTTGAGGTATCTCAGTGTTGGATACCGTCAATTTCGGTGTTTATGTTATTTTCAAAAGCACGACTTAAACTACTAATTTCTTTAGGAAGAACACTAGGGACTTTTTTAACGGTTTTAGGCATTCGTTCTATTCGGATTTCTTTAGTAGTTGTTAATGTGTATCCAATTTTTGTGCATTCAATTGGTCTACCTTGTTCATCATTTATGTATTCAGATTTTTGAATTGTAAAAACTGATTTTAGCTCAATTCCTCCATCAGAATCTAATTTGAACAAGTCAGGTGAAAGGTTGTTTTCTCTGATGATTTTATTAACGTATTCTAAATGTTCACGAGTTAATTCACGTTCAAAAAAAGGTACTTTATTCATCATTTTTTTATAAGCAACTACTCCTCCAACTGCTCCAGCAATTGAAAGACCACCTAATGTTGATAATAAAATTGTTCAAGTTTTTTTCTTCATTTTTAATTATCCTTTCTGGTTTGTGGGTATATAACTTATATACTATTTAATTAAAGTTTTAGTTTTTATACTTATTAATTATAGCATTGACTTTATTTTTATTTGAATCGACTTTTTTAGTTATATATGAAGGATCTGCTTGAAGAGTTATTTCAACTCTTGGTATGTACATAATAAATAAGTAATTATAACTACCACCAACATACATATTAACTTTTGGAGCAACTTTAAAAGATAAAATGTTTTCTTGTCTAACTAAACCTAGTTCTATACCACAACTTGCATAACCAGAATATATATCATAATTATAAATATCATTTCAAAAGTTATTAGTGTCAGTTTTTAGGTTAAATGTTTTTTGTATAGATTTTGTTGATCTTGCTAGATTGTGATGAAAATTGGTTCTATAGTCAAGGAATCAATCTTCACGTTTTCAATGATGTTCAACTTTATCTTGACTTTGATTCATTTCTCAATGTCAATCAACTCCGTGATATCCTTTATCTCAACCTCAATTGTGAAAGTAATTGATTTTAATGTTGATTGTTTTGTATTTGTTTACAAAATCATCTCAGTTATCAGCATAATCAGTAATTTTAAAGTTACCATAGTTTTTTATAATTTTTGTTGTTTTATAGCTTTGTAGTTGAATATAAGAGTTGGGTTTTACTCTTGAATCAGACCAATTAAAGAAATATGCTTTATCATCTCTTGAATGAGAACCACCTAAAATTAAGTGGTTATATTCTTTAAAATCAGCATGTAATGAACCTACTTTTCTAGTGTTTTTAAGGTGTTTTAATTGATTAACAGCATTTCTAAGAGTTTCTTGTTCTTCAATAACTTCATTGATTCCAGTTGTTGCAATTTGTTGAGTTAGTTGTTGATTTTCTCTTTGCAATTGCTCTAGTTTAGTTTTATTAGAATCAAAAGTTAAATTCAATTGACTAAGTTCATGTTCTTTTTGTTGAGTTGATTCTTCTAGATTTTTAGTTTGAATTTTATTTTCTTGTATTTCAGATTCAAGTTGTGATTTTGAATTGTTAAAATGTTCAATTCTATTTTTAATATTGTTAAGATCTTCTGTAAGACTTTTTATTTTTTCTTCCTTAGTTTTAATAACATCTTCAATTTGTTTTTCTAAATTGTGAATTGAACTTCTTAAAGTATTTATCTTTAGTTTTTGTTTTCCAATTTCATGTTGAATTGTTGCATTATCTAGATTTAATTGATTAACTTGATTGTTTAATTCTTCTTTTTGTTTATTTAATTGGTTTTGTTGACTAATCAAGTCTTTTAGTTGTTTAACTAATTCTTGTGTTTGAGCATTTTGTTCTTCTGAGGTTGAGGTTGATCCTGATATTAGATTTGCAAGTTCAGTTTGTTTTTCTTTTAATTTGTTATTAAGAGTTTGAATTTCTTGTTTTTGTTTTTCTAGTTCTTGTTGCATTAATTCTAATTTTTTCTTTAAAACTTCAGCTCGTTGCTCATAAGTATTTTCTAATTCTTTTGCTATTTCTAGTTCAGCTGGTCTTAAAGTGTTTAAAATATTTTCGATTTTTGAACTAGATAAATTAATTATATTATATACAGGTTTAAAAGAAGAAACTAAAGGTGTTGAAATTATTGTTAAAGTTGAGAAAAAAGTTAATAATTTCTTCATTTATCTATAAATCCTTTCTATTTGGTAGGTATATAAGTTATATAAGGTATATATGTTATATAACATTTTTAGTTATTCTAAATTATGGTGCTTGCAATTTGAATTTAAACTTAAATGGAACTTTTTCATCTGTTAAATGTGGAGCCATTCATCTAAATCTTGCAGCGTATTTTACATTTTTAACATCTCAGTTAGATATGTTTTGAGCAAATTCAAAAGCATTATCAAATATAGCATACATGTATTTTACATTTGATACATCTCAAGCAATGTAAGATGAATTATCAGGTTTTATAATCGTTTTGGTTGAAATGTTTTGATTAAAGCTTATTGCTTTATTGAACATAAAACTCATATTAGTTACTTTTGAAGTATCTCATCTTGAGATATCTTGATTGAATTCAGAAGCTTTAGCAAACATTGAACCCATATTAGTTACATTTGAGGTGTTTCAATTACCTATAGGTTGGTTAAATCTATGTGTGTGTTTAAACATAGCATTCATATCTGTTACATTTGAGGTGTTTCAATTACCTATATTTTGGTTGAATCAAAAATTATAATAAAACATACAGCTCATATCAGTTACGTTTGAAGTATCTCAATTTGAGATATCTTGATCAAATATTGTAGCAAATAAAAACATACAACTCATATTTGTAACTTTAGAAGTATCTCAATTTTGTATACCATCAATTTCAGTGTTTTTGTTATTTTCAAAAGCACCAAAAAGACTTGTAATTTCTTTAGGTAGATCATTAGGTACTTTTTTAATTGTTTCAGGAAATGGATATATTTGAACTTCCCCTTTGTCGGTAGTGAAATATCCAATTTCTAGGCATTCAGTTAAATCATCATTATAAATTGGTTCTTTTATAATAGGTTCTATCATAGTTATCTTTCCTTTCTATTTTTTAGATTTAGAAATATGTTTTTTTCATGTAAACAATATTTTATTTTATTCATTATAAATTGTCCTCATCTACTTGTTCAATTATTTCAATATCTGTAGGTTTACACCTTACTCAAACACCTTCATCACATTCCTTACATACAACCTCTGCAATAAACCCAAACTTATCATTGTCATCTCAATTCTCAAAAGAAAGAGTTGACTTATCAAGCTCCCTATGGAAACATATTTCTGATTCTTGTTCTTCTCCTTCAGTTCTTTCGATTATTTCATAAATGGGATCATCATCAACATTATCTCCGGTCTTTCTAAGTTTCACATTCTCTCCAATTCTTAAAGGTTGTTGTGGAGATTGAACAAGGATAATTCTTTGTTCAGAATCAAGTTTTACTTCAATAAGGTTTAGTATTGGAGGTAGTTTTGGTGTTAAAAAATCTAAAATATTTCCATTAATAAAATCTTTAAAAATTATTTTCATAGTTTTTGTCCTTTCTGATTATTTGTTATCTTTTGAATAGTTATTTTCTTTATCTTTTTTTATGTTTTCATATGCTTCATTAATTAAACTCATTTGTTTTGATGAGTTAGGATTTTTATTTAAATCAGGATGAAATTCTTTTGCTTTTTTCTTATAAGCAGTTTTAATTTCTTCAAAGCTTGCGTCTTTTGAAACACCAAGTATGTTATAGAATTCTTCATCAGATGATTGTTTTAATTGTTGAGCTAAATTTGGAATTGAAATAGCAAAAGTGTTTGTTTCAGGTGAAGTTTGTGTTTGATTTAAATCATTTATAAATTCAACATCTTGTTCTAACAATTGACGTTTTTTCTTAATTTCTTGTAAGAATTGATCGTGTTCTAAATTTAGTTGTTCTCAATCTCTTTGGTTTTGTAAATTAAATTTGTGTTCTTCTAATTCTAATTGTTTTTCTTGTTTTATTCTTTCTAATTTATCTCGTTTAGATTGTTGAAGTTGTTCACTTATTTCTTTGTTTCTTTGAAGTTTTTTAGATTTTTTAATTCTTTTATTGTTTAAAATAGTTTCTTTAACTTCTTTTTTGATTTCTTTTTTATCATAAAAAGTGATGTATTTATTTAATATGTTTTCTTGTTTGAAATAAAAGATAATTGATATTGTAAATAATGAAATAAACAAGATAATAAATAAACAACTAAATGTAGTTATTAAAACATTGATTTGCTTATCTTTGAAATAATAGATAAGAATTAATGATATTGAAAGTAATGATGAAATTAAAGTTGTTAAAGAAATAATTGTAAAAAAGCTTCTTCATAATAAATTTACAATTGTTATAGAAATATAAAAAAACAACTTCAATTATAGAAGTTGTTATCTAGATTTAATATTTTTTAACAAATGTTATATCAACAGCTTGCTCTGAACTTTCATTAGAAACTAGTTTAATAATAGGTTTGTCTTTTCCATTTTCATCTTTTTGAATACTCATGCCAACTACAGAATAATTTTTATCTTTATAATTAATTTCTTCACCTAATTTTGGAGAGTGAGTTAATTCTAAAACATACTCATCTTCAACTTGATCTATTAAAGCTTCAACTTGATTTTCATCAATTTTAGAATCAATTAAATTGTCTTTTAAATTTTCTTCTCCCAAAACTTGTTCTTCACCATCAGTATAAGTATTTCAATTTACTGTTGCAGTTGCAAATTCTTCTGGATCATGAGTGATCAGATCACCATTAATATCATCAATGGTTTTAGCTAGTAATAATTCTTGATTGTCAGTTTGATCAATATCATCAAAATCTTGTTCAATTTCTTCAGCAGTTAATTCTTGAATTTCAAAATCATTATCTAAATTATCAATAGATGCAATTTCTTTTTCATTTTCTTCTGAAATTATTTCTTCTTTTGATTTGAAATCTTCTTTTTCCTCGTCTTTTTCAATTTCACTGTTATCAGTAAAATCTAATCAATTAATTGTTGAAGTTGCAAATTCTTCTGGATCATGAGTGATTAAATCACCGTTAATATCATCAATTGTTTTAGCTAATAGTAATTCTTGATTATCAGTTTGATCAATATCATCAAAATCTTGTTCTAAATCATCGATAGCTGTAATTTCTTCTTCTATTTCAAAATCTTCATCTTCATTGTCTAGAAATTCTTTTTCATTTTCTTTTTCACTTGTTTGATCATCAATATAAGTATTTCAATTTACTGTTGCAGTTGCAAATTCTTCTGGATCATGAGTAATCAGATCACCATTAATATCATCAATGGTTTTGGCTAATTCTAATTCTTGATCATCAATTAAATCGTCATCTAAATCAATTTCTTCAACTTGAGTTTTGTTTTCTATTTCAATTTCAGATTCACTATCTAAACTTACTGTATTTTCTATTATTGATAAATCGGTTTCAACTTGTAAATTATTAGCAATTAAATCTTTATCATCAATTATTAACTCTTCAGTTTTAATCTCACTATCAATTAAACTATTATCTAATTGATTTTCTAAATTAGGAGTAAATTGTTGATTTGTTTCAATCTGTTGATCATCTTTAATTTGATTTTTAATATTTTCTTGCTGATAAGTATTATATTGATCAATATTAGTTTTATATTTATCAAAAATTTTAGATAAATAGTGATCTATTTTTTCTTGATCTTGTTTACGGTGTTCATATTCAACTAAATTATCTTGTTGTTTTTGAATTCTACTAGATTGATCAAAAACTTGTTTTTCACTATTATCTAATTTATTTAAAAACTTAATAAAAGCATTCGCTTTATTTTTATGATTATTTTCTAATCAAATAACATACATTATATATTTATCAACCAAAGTAATTAAATCATCATCAATATCAATTAAATCAATTGCTAACATTTCTTTTATAGTGTTTAGATCGAATTTCTTAGAAGTATAATAATTTATCTTTTCTAAAATCGTATTAGTCATAAAATCTTTAAGTTTTTACTTGACATATAATCTTTCCCAACTATTTACTATAAATATATTTAATCAAAAAATATTAAAATAATTTCTCTAATACTAAAATAGTACTAGTTTAATTAAATATCTTATTTATTTATAAGTTACTAATTAATTATAATAAATGATTAATAATATTTAATATTTAAAATGTTTGTTAGAAACATTTTTTACAATTGATTATAAATTTAAAAATTTTTTGATTTTTTATTATATTAAGTTTAATAACTTATATAGTTAATAGATAAGAGTAAAATTAAATTAAGAATAATATAAATAGAAAATAAAACTATAAATAATCTAGATTGAAGGTGAAAGTTATGAGAAAAATATCACGTTATCTTTGAATTTTAATTGCATTGATTGTCGCAGTTTTTGCATCAGAAATTTATTTAAATAAACCTGATAACGAACCTAGATTAACTAATGTTAATGATTATCATACTAAATATAACCGTAAATATGGATTAATGTGAGCCGGTCATGCTTTAAGATATTATTTATATAGAAATTCATCAGCTTTTGATAAAGATAATATAGCATATGAAGATTTTATTAAAAGTATTGAAAAAGAAACTTTACATTCAACAAGTCTTGTTCAACATCAAGATTTTAAATATTCACTTATTTCAAGTGTTATGGTTACTTCAGAATATGGTTCAACTTCTGCTCAAGAGTTTTTTGCTGAAAGTTTTAGTAAATATGTAAGTTCAAATGAAAATCAAAAAAATTTAACTTGATATTTACTAGATCATTTCTTTTCTAAAACTTTTATAGAATTAAAAGATAATTTTTCAGGTGGAATATTAGTTAAAGATAAATGAGATAAGATTAAAAAGATAATCGATCTAGATTCAAAAGAAGTACATGAAGATATTAAATATGATATTAATTTAGAACCAAAAAAACAAAATTTAACACCTGCAGATCTAGGTTATAATATTAGAACTCAAAATACTACTTATATATATGGATTTTTTAATGTTAACTACATGATTGATACTATTACAAATTTAGGAAGACAAATATTTTCTCCAAACTTTAGATTCAATATAAATTCAATAAATAGAATTGGAACAACAAAATTTGATAATTTTAGAAAAAAACTTATGTCTTCAACTTTATACAATCCATATAAAAATAGACAAAAAACAATAAAAAACGATCATAATCGTTTTAAAAATATTGATGAGTTAGATCAATATTGATTAAAAACTTCTAAATTTAAAACTAATAATGGTGAAGAAAAAAGCTCTATTCAAATTAAAAAAAATCTAGATGAATTATATAAATATAGCTTAAATGAAATTAGAATAAAATTTAAAAAAGAAGATTTATACAATGAAGCTTTAAAATTATTTAATACTATTTATAAAATAACTGGTGATGATTTTAAAAAAATATTTATAAATTTAATATTAACTAATGATAAGCAAATTCAAGGTATAGGTGATTCATCAGGAGTTAACGGTATAACTTCAACTCAATCACTAACAGATGAAACAACAACTATATTTAGTTTTGTAATAATTAGAAACGAAAGTTTTGAAAAAGAAATGAATCAACATCAGTTTAATTTATCATGATTTTCAAGTAATAATAGATTTCAAACATTACATCATGAATTTGGTCATGTTTTAGATGCTTATCTTTCTAAACAAAAACGTTTAAAAGGATTTTCATCAGTTGATTATAAACAAACTCAACAAGCTGAATTATATGAAGGAAGCACTCCTGTAAAAGATGTTTATGCTTTAGTTGAGAAAAATAAAACAACTGCACTTCGTCGTATGTGTGCATGTAAATGTTGTTGTTAAAAATATAATTATGTAAAATTAAAAGAATGAAAGGATAGGTTATGAATTATAAGTCGCACAAGTTTTTAAAATATCTAGCAACTATTGGAAGTGTTATTTTATCAATATCACTATTAATAATTTATTTAGAAAAAGGTCAAGATAATAAAAAGATTTTTAATAGTTTACAACCTTATATAGCTTTAGAAATCATTCTTTTAATTTTAGGTTCACTATTTTTAATAAGTTATATGCTTATTAGGTGAAAATGAAAAAATAAAAGTGATTATAAATATACTAAAAAAGATATTATTTATTTAATAACTGGTTTTAGTTTATATGGTTCAACAATTTTTATTACTACAATATATTTTGTATTAAGTTTATTAATAAATAATCAAAATAGTATTAAAATCTTATTTTATGTACTTTTACCAATTACATTTTTACTTATGATTGTAGCTTCTATTTTTGAAACATTATCTAGAATTAATGAGCAATTATTCTTATATAAAAAAGAAAATGAAAAAATAGAAAAAGAAAATGAAACAAAAATCAAAGTTGATTTTACAAAAACAACAAATAATAATGAATCACAAATAAAATTAGATGATCCCGAAAATCCATTCAAAGACTAAAAAAATGCAAATTAGATTTGCATTTTTATTTTCTCTTTTTTCTTGAAGCAATAAACATATAGACTACAGCAATCAATACAAGCACAGAAGCGACTATAAATACTATTGTTTGTCATTTAATTTTATTTGTTTTTTCATCAGGAACATTAAATTTTGGTCAATTTGTTTGTCCTAAACTAGATACAGAAGCGAAGTTATCAAAGTTTGTCACTTTTGAAACATTTCATTCAGATAAGTTTTGGTTAAATGCTACAGCACCTTCAAACATCGCATACATATTAGTTACATTTTCGGTATTTCATTTAGAAATGTCCTGATTAAATTTAACAGCTTCTCTAAACATAGTTTGCATATTTGTTACATTTGAAACATCTCAAGCAGTATATTTTAACTCACCTTTTTCAACTGGTTTAGTATTTATGCTTTTATTAAATCTTGAAGCTTTATTAAACATCGCTTGCATATCAGTTACTTTTGAAGTGTTTCATTTAGAAATGTCTTGATTAAAAGATTGTGCATTTTGAAACATACCGTTCATATTAATTACACTTGAAGTATCTCAATTCGATATATCTTGATCAAATTCTTTAGCAGCATCAAACATTAAACTCATATCTTTTACTTTTGAAGTGTTTCAAGTATTTAATGATTTTCCATCATTATTAAATTTAGATGCTGAACTAAACATATAACTCATATTTGTAACATTTGAAGTGTTTCATGATGAGATATCTTTATTAAAGATATTGTTATCAGCAAACATTTTACTCATATTAGTTACTTTTGAAGTATCTCAAGCAGTGTATGTTTGTTCATCTTTTTTAATTTCTTTTTGTTTAATGTCTTGATTAAATGATTGAGCATTTTCAAACATACCACTCATATTTTGAACTTTAGAAGTATTTCAAGAAGAAATATCTTTGTTAAATGCTTTTGTTCTTGAAAACATTTTACTCATATCAGTTACATTTGAAGTATCTCAATTTCCTATTTCTTGGTTGAATAATTCAGCTGAATCAAACATACTGCTTAAATTAGTTACACTATTTAAATTTCAATCTTTTAATGATTTATTAAATGCTTTTGTGTTGCTAAACATACCACTCATATCAGTTACTTTTTCAGTGTTTCATTTAGAAATATCACCATCAAAAACTTTGGTATTAGCAAACATTTTACTCATACTAGTAACTTTTGAAACATCTCAAGCAGTGTATTTTAACTCACCTTTTTCAACTGGTTTAGTATTTATATTTTGATTAAAAGCTTCAGATTCTTCAAACATAGAATTCATATTGATTACATTTGAAGTATTTCAATTAGAAATGTCATTATTAAACACTTTTGTTTTAGCAAACATATAACTCATATCTTTTACATTTGAAGTATTTCAATTTGATAAATCAATATTAGAAATTGAAGAATTATAAAAAGTATGATTCATACTAGTTATTTTTTCAGTGTTTCATTTTTCAATACCTTTAATTTCTTTTGAAGTAACACTTCTAAAAGCATCTGTTAAGTTTGTTATAATTTCAGGTAATATTTCAGGAACTTTTTCAGTTTTAGGTAAAAATCTTTCTATTTGGATTTCACCTTTATCATTTGTAAAATATCCAATTTTAGTACAAATTAATTTACCTTTTTCAGTTTTATATTCAGCTTTTTGTGATTTTTTTTCAACTTGTTTTAAAACTAAAATATTATCTGATTTATTAGTTTGAAAAACTAAACTACTTGATAAAGCAGTTGAAGATATAGTTAATAATGAAATAAATGTTAAAAGTTTTTTCACGATTTTCTCCTATTTTTATATTTACTAAATAATAATATCAAACTTTTAAAATAATAAAAAATCTATTTGTTTAAAGTTGAAATTATAACTTCTTGAAGTGTTGTATTTCTTTTTTTAGAACTTCGGTTAATACCTTGAATAAATATATCTTCTTTTGTAATAATAATTAATTCTTTTTTAGCTCTAGTAATAGCTGTATACAATAATTTTTTATCTATAAACTGATTAAAATGAGTAGCATCTAAAACTAAAATAACTTTATCATATTCACTACCTTGAGTTTTATGAACACTACATGCATAACTTAAAGTTAAATCATCAAAATTTTGATTATTAAACTCTAAAATAGTGTTATTAAAATTTACAATTGCAAAATCAAATTTATTATTTTTATAAATAATTGAATCAATAATTCCAACATCACCATTTGAAATATTTAATTTACTATCATTTTTTAAATACATGATTTTATCTGATTCGATATATTTATTTTTTGCTCTTTGATATTTTTTTTGTTGATCATTAATATTGAAATTGAAATTAGACTGAATTAGATCATTTAAATTATTTATCCCTAAAGTTCCTGCATACATTGGACAAATTATTTGAGTATTATAAGGATTATTAAAATCTAGATCTTTTGCATAATTAGTTTTAATTTGTTCTAAACAATACTCTTTATCAGTATTAAAAATAAATTTAACATTATTTAGTTGATCAACTTTTGTAATATCAAAAGTATTGTTTTTAATCATATAAGCAAGATCAATAATTCCATTGTTTTCTTTTTGACGGTGAATGTGTTCTAAATTAATTGTAGGAATAGTATTTGTTTTTATAATATCAAAAAAGACATTTCCATAATTAACACTTGGTAATTGTTCTGGATCACCTACTAAAACTATTTTTTTAGCTTTTAAACTAGATTGTAAAAATTGACTAAATAAACGATTATCAATCATTGAACACTCATCAACTATTAGTAAATCAAATGATAAAGCATTTTGTTTGTTAATAAGAAATCTGTTTTCATCACCATCATATTCTAATAATCTATGAATAGTTGTAGCTTCTGATTCTATAAAGCTTTCTCTAATTTTAGCAGCAGCTCTTCCAGTTGGTGTTGAGATAGAGAATTTAGATTTTTTATACATTTTTTGCATTAACTTAACAATAGCTTGAATAATTGTAGTTTTACCAGTTCCAGGACCACCAGTAATAATTGTTATATTATTTTTAGCAAAAGTTTTTAAAGCATTAATTTGAGAATTATCATATTTAAAATCTTTAATATTTTTAGAACTTGCAATTTCATTTTCTATTTCTAGTATATATTTATCTAAAGTTTGTTCATCAATTGAATTATTTAAATTATTTTTTAAATGATAATCTAAGCTTAAAGCAATTTCTTGTTCATCATAATATGAATTATGAGTATAAATTTTATTTTCTTTAAATACTAATAAATTATGATCTTTAGCATGTAAAAGACTAGATAATAATAAGTCTTTATTTTCATTGATATCTATATTAATAAATTCTTTAATTTTTCTAAATAATGCTTCTTTATTTGTATAACTATCTCCAGTTGAAAATAAAATATCATCACAACAATGAAAAGCTCAATAAGCTATTCTATTAATATCATTAGGGTTTTTTGAAAAATGAAGTCATATTTTATCGATATCTTCGATATTTCCTAAATTTCTTTGAAAAGCGAATTCAAAAAAATTATTAGTAAATATATTAATAAGTTCTTCTTGACTATTAACATATCATTGAGCTTTTTCTAAAATATTTAAATTTAACTTATTATTAATAAATTCACTTGTTAAAGAATTATTTTGATTAATATCATAAATAATGTCATAAATATGTTCTAGTTTTGATTTATTTATACCTTGAATTGATAAAAATTTTTCTTTATCATCTAATATTTCTTGAATAAAATTTTCAGAATAATGTTCAGCTATTTTTTTAGCTGTTAAATTACCAATACCAGGAAAAACATCAGATTTTAAGAAATTAATAATTTGTTGTTTACTATCAATTTGAGCAAAATCAAAATGAACCACATCAAAACTAGCTCCATATTTAGCATGAGTGTTAACTGATCCTGTGATTTCATATAAAACTTTAGTTTTCATCAAACCAATTTGACCTTTAATTTTGATTGTTTTTTTCTCATTTTCTTCACTAGTAAAAATAGCAAGACCTCAATTGCCTGATAAATATATAAATTTTGAAATATATCCTCTTAGTTTTATTTGTTTTTCCATAATTTCTTTCTATTGATTAGTATTTTTGTTTTTGTATAAATTATTTTTAAATTCTATTAATTCTAATTCTTCTTGTTCTTTTTTATATTTATATTCTAATTTTTTAATTGCTCTTAATTGTTTTTTTGTAGGTATTAATTCACCATTTTGATAAGCTAGTAAAATAATTTTATTTTCTTCTTCGATTTGATATTCTTTATTTCTTTGTAACATGCTTAATAATGTGCCAATAATAACTCCGATTAAACCACTAACTATAGCTATAATAAATCTAGTTAATGATTTTACAGTATATGATGCAGTTCAGTTATACATTAAATCTCCAGTATAAATTATTGAAACACAAAGCATAGCTAATCCTAGACAATAACTTAATGCATCTGATTTTTGAATGTTTAATAATATTAATATTCAATTAATAAAAGTTACTAGTATTAAATAAGCTAAACAAATTAATGCTAAATATAAATAAGCAAATTTACCTAGTTTTTTATAATAATTAAAGTTAAAGTTTTGTAAATCTCCACCTACTAAAAATAAAATAACTAAAAATAAACTAACTACAGTTAGAATTTGAACTAAAAAATTTATTCAAATAGGAGTTCTAGAATTTTGAAATTTAATTTCATTTAATAATCTTTGTTTTTGTTGTTCTTGCATAATTATTTTCCTTTTAATTAATTTTAAGTATATCAAATAGAAATAAAAAAGCACCTTAATAGGTGCTTAGTTATGGAGTTTTACTCCAATAAATTGTGCATAGAAGAGAATCTCTTCTGTAAAAAGATATATAACTTAAATAATGACATTTTGCGTGCACTACGTACACATTAATATTATATATCTTTTTAAAATAAAAATAAAAAAACACTAGTAAATTCTAGTGTTTGTTATTTTCATATGGAGCAGGTGAAGGGAATCGAACCCTCACAGTCAGCTTGGAAGGCTGAAGTTCTACCATTAAACTACACCTGCGTTAACTTGACACTCTTATATAATAATACATATATTTCTAAGTGTCAATAACTTTTTTAAAATTTTTTGAATTATTTTCTAATTCCTAATTTTTCAATAATAGCTTTATATCTGTTAACGTCTTTTCTAACTAAGTAATTTAAGAAATGTCTTCTTTGAGCAACTTTTTTTAATAAGCTTCTTCTTGTTGGAACATCTTTTTTGTGAACTTTTAAGTGTTCAGTCATGTTAGCGATTTCTTTAGTTAGAATTGCGATTTGAACTTCAGCTAAACCAGTGTTTTTTTCTGATCCACCGAATTCTTTAATTAAAGCTAATTTATCTTGTTTTGATATCATGATATAGCTCCCTCTTTTGTGATTTATTAATGTATTATCAAAGATATATTTGGGATGAATAATACCTTTGGTAAACTATCAACTAAAATATTATAACACTAAAGTAGAAAAATGATAATATTTTTTAAAATTCTCTGAAATGATATTTTTTAATATTTAAGAATAGCTTATCTGTAATAAATTAATAATTTAATATCATATGATAAAATCAACTAATAAATTAGAAAATCTAAAGGGATAACATTATGTATTTAACAATTAAACAAACTAGTGATAAGTGAAATATTTCAGAACAAGAAATATTAGATTTAATTAATCAAAACAAAATATATGGATTTATCAAAGAAAATAACGAATATAAAATACCTATGGACTTAGATAATCCTTTAGATTTAATTGATGTTGATTTATTAGAGTTAATTGATAAAAGAATGAAAGTAATCGAATCTTTTACTCCTCTTGAAGAACACGAACTTAATCGTATTAACAAAGATTTTGCTATTGAATATGCTTATAACAGTAATGCTATTGAGGGAAATACTCTAAGTTTAAGAGAAGTTTATTTTATTTTTAAAGGAATGGTAATTGATAGAAAACCTTTAAAAGATCATTTAGATGTAATCGGACATAAACAAGCATTTGAATACGTTCTTGATCTGGTTAAAAATAAACATAGTTTATTAACTGAAGATGAAATCAAAAAAATACATAATTTAGTTTTAATTCATGATTGAAGAAATGCTGGTGTTTATAGAAATGTTCCTGTAGTTATTTTTGGTTCTAAACATGATGTTGCTGATGTATATATGATACAAGTAAAAATGCAACAACTATTAGATTGATATTACAATTCAAATGAACACATAATCAAAAAGATTGCAAAGTTTCACTTAGATTTTGAAGCAATCCATCCTTTTATTGATGGTAATGGACGAACAGGTAGACTTTTAATTAATTTTGAATTAATGAAAAATGGTTATTATCCAATAGATATCAAATATATAAATAGAAATCTATACTATCAAGCTTTTCATGATTATCATTCAAAAAACGATCTATCAACAATGCTTAATTTAATAGCTAATTATGAATTATTAAGAATAAATTATTTTATAAGAATACTTTATGACAGAGAAAAACTTATTAAACAAAGAAAAGAATAATATCAAAAAAAAGACTCTTATGAGTCTTTTTTAACTTACTAATTTGTTTTTGATTTTATTTGTTTTTTCTTTTTATCTTGTTCTAAAACTTGTGTTTTGTTATCTTGTTCAACTAATTGAGCAATTAATTTTTGATTATTTTCTCAACTTCTAGAACTTAAATGATATGAATAGAATTGAATTAAATCAGTTATAGTCATAAATAATGTTGGAATTAAAGCACAAGCTAAACTAGTAAATAATATTCAGAAATTATTACTATTTCAACTTAAATGATTTTGTTTATTAACTGATAATAATCCAAATACTGTGTCATTAACTCCAGGAATTACAAATGCAAGCATTGAAACAATTAAAACAATTGATGATCCAACTATTAGCGGTTTTGAAACTGTTCAATCTATTTTTCTAGTTTCTTTTCAATTAGTTAATTTAATTAAATGACTAAATATTGTTGGAGCTACAACACTTGTAATAAACATTGCAGTTCTACCAAAAATTATAAATTCATTTAATTTTGTCGGATTTGTTAAAAAGTAATTTCTGTTATTTTGAATAAATAAGAATCAATTATCTGCTTTAGTTTTAGTTTGATTCATTCAATAATTCATATCAGTTGCTGACATTGCAATGATAAAACTAATAATTTGAGCAACTGATAGAGATAACCCTATTTGAAAAATTGGTCATACAATATCTTTTAAAATTCCATCATTTTTCTTTTGAGGTTTTAATAATATTAAAGAATTATCTAAAGGACTCATTCCAATACCAAAAGCTAAACATGAATCAACAACTAAGTTTATAAATAAAATATTTGAAGCTTCAAAAGGTGAAACTTTTAAAAATAATGAAATTAAAACTATACTTAAAACATTTGCTAAATTAAATCCTAATAATAAAACGATTGCACGTCTAATTTTTTGAAATACGTTTCTTCCTTCAACAACACCTTTAATAATTGTTTTAAAATTATCATCAGTTAAAATTGCATCAGCTGCTTGTTTTGCTACATCTGTTCCAGTGATTCCCATAGCAACACCAATATCAGCTTTACTTAAACTTGGAGCATCATTAACTCCATCTCCAGTCATCGAAACAATATAACCTTTATTTTGTAATGCTTGAACAATTCTAACTTTATGCTCTGGATTAACTCTTGCAAAAATTTTAATATTATCAATTGCACTTGCTAATTCTTGATCTGAAAATTGTTCTAATTTATCTGAAGTTAAAACTTCATAAGGAGTATAAGCTAAATCTAAAGCTTTACCAATAGCTAAAGCAGTAATTGCATGATCACCAGTTATCATCACAACTTTAATTCCCGCTTTTCTAGCTTCATTAATTGCTTGCACTGCTTCAGGTCTTACTGGATCTATCATTCCAGTTGCAGCTATAAAAATTAAATCTGATTCATAATTTTTATCATCATCACTAATTATTTTAAAAGCATAACCTAAAACTCTTAATGCATCATCACTTAATGTTGAAGTTGCTTTTTTAATTTCTTTTTTATGATCTGAAGTTAATTTAACAATTTTATTATCTAAATATATTTTTTTACATTTTTTTAATAATTCATCTAATGCACCTTTTGTAAATACAACTTTTTGATTATTTTCTAAACTATTAACTGTTGTCATTAATTTTCTTTCACTATCAAAAGGTATTTCATCAAGTCTTTTATATTTTTTTCTAAATTTTTGTTCATCAACGTTCATCATTTCAGCAAAATCAACTAATGCTAATTCAGTAGGATCACCAATTCTTTCACCGTTTTCAGTAATTGAATCATTTGGTAAAACTAATGCTTTTAAAAACATTTTTTTAGCATCATTTGCTTTTAAATTAATAAACTCATCTGAATTAATTACTTTATTATTTCAAATAACTTTTTCAATAGTCATTTTATTTTGAGTTAATGTTCCAGTTTTATCAGTACAAATTACATTAACTGAACCTAATGTTTCAATACTTTCTAATTTTTTAACAATAACATTTTCTTTTACCATTCTTTTTGTTGAAAATGATAAAGTGATCGAAACAATAGCTGATAGTGATTCAGGAATAACTCCAATTGCTAAAGTAATTGCTACCATTAAATAACTTGATCAACTATTTTTGTTTCCTGTAAATAAGAATAATAAGAATATAAATGCACTAATAACAACAGCAATAAAAGAAATTAAATAACTAAATTTATTAATCTTTCTTCCTAAACTTGTAGTTTGATCTTCATTTTCTGAAACTGCTTTACTTATTTTACCAATCTCAGTATTAACTCCAGTTTCAACAACAACTCCAATTGCTCGTCCTGAAGTTATAAAAGTTGACATAAAAGCAATGTTTTTCATATCAGATAATATTTTAGTTTTTTTAATAGCATCTGAAGTTTTTTCAACACTAACTGATTCACCAGTTAAAATTGATTCATCAATCATACAATCACTAGTTTCAATTAAACGTAATTCAGCTGGAACATATTTTCCTGCTTCTAAAACTACAATATCACCAACTACTAAATCAGTAGCATCAATTTCTCGACTTATTTGATCTCTTATAACTATCGCTTTAGGTTGAGATAAAGATTTTAATGCATCAACTGATTTTCTTGCTCTAATTTCTTGAACAGTTTCTAAAGTAGCATCTAATAAAATAACAAACATAATCACAATAAAATCAATAAAATCTTCAAAATGAGGTTTTAATGTATGTTTAGCTATTAAAGGAGCAATTATTGAAATTATTGCAGCAATAAATAAAACTATTTGAATAGGTCTAGCTAATGCTTTTAAAAATAACACAACTGCAGGAGTTGGTTTTTTTACAGATAACACATTTTTACCATTTTTAGTTAATCTCAAATTAGCTTCAGCTTCAGTTAATCCATTTTTAAAATCTGTTTTTAAACTGGATTCAACTTCACTTAAACTTTGAGTTTTATAATCGTTCATACAAATTTACTCCTCTAAAAGTTCGTTTATTTTATCATAACATTCACTTATATTTGTTTTGTTTAAATTCGATATTTTTATAAAACTATCACTAGAAACAAATCCTAATGTTTGTTTAATCATTTGTTCATTTTTACTATATTCATTTCTTTTTAGTTTATCTAATTTAGTTCCAACAATCACAACTTTGATATTATAGTATTTTAAAAATTCATACATTTGAATATCATCTTTTGTTGGTTTATGACGCAGATCAACTAGCATAAAAACACCTTTTAAATTTTTTCTATTTACAAAATAATCTTGCATCATTTTAGCAAATTGAATTTTAGTAGCATCATTAATTTTTGCATACCCATACCCTGGAGCATCAACTAATCTAAACTGAGATTTATTAATATCAAAAAAATTTAACAACCTAGTTTTACCTGGAGTATTTGCAACTTTTGCCAACTTATTATTATTTGTTAAAGAATTGATAAAACTAGATTTACCTACATTACTTCTTCCAACAAAACAAATTTCACTAATATCATCATTAATTCATCCACTTCTATCAGCTGCTGATTTAATAAATACGGCTTGTTTAATCATAAATACTCTCCTAATCTTTAATATATTTATTTAAATTATCTTTAAATCATTTTTCTAAATTTTTATTTATATAAAGTTTAATTTGTTCTTTATTGTTGTTTTGATCAAAATAATTAATAACTACTTTTTTAAATGTTTTATTTTCAAATCTAATAGAAAAGATTTTTTCTAACTCTATTAATGTATTAGAAAAAATTAAATATTTTGTTGTATTAATTACTAATATTGTTTTAATAAGTTTAGGATTTAAAAAATATAATAATATAACATTAATAATTTTAATAATCACACATATTTCAAACAGATAATATTTATTAGAAATGTTTTGATTAATATATAAACTAAAAATTACACTCACTATTATTAATAAAACAAAATCAAATAAACTATTAAATAAAACTATTAAATAATTTTTCTGATTGTATAAATATAAAAGATTTTCTTTTCTAATAAGTTTTAATCTAACATTAATTTGAAATAATAAATAAAAATTACTAATAAATATAAATATTGACAAACATAAAATCAAAACATATAAAACTATTGAAGAAATCAAAGCCGAACTAATATTATTACTTATCATTATTTTCATCTCTTTTTCTAATTAATTTTTGAATTGTTAAAACAAAATCAAAAACTTCACCTGTAATTTGAATTTCTTGTTTATTAGTTGTTAGATAACAAGAATCTAAAAATTGATCATTTTTTCTAATTACACAAACTGAAATTGATTTAATATCAGTTATTAAAATCTTAAAATAAGAATCTAACAAATTAATAACTACTCTTTTATTTGTTAGATAGATTGTTGCTTGTTGTAATTGATAATCAACTTGTTTTTTTAACTTAACATTTTCTTTTAAAAATAAATAATCATCATATAAAAAGTCTTTAATTAAGTTTTGTTTAGTTTCTCTTTTAAGTTTAGTTTTATTTAAATTCTTTTTATCATTAACTGAAACTAAAAATTCTTTTTCTAATAAAGCAATTTCATCAACAGGAAGTTCAAATTTAAACGTTGTTTGATTTAAATTATCATTTTTATGTTTAAGTTTATATTCATTTCATTTTTTAAAAAATTGTTTATTGTAATTAATAAAAGCTTGATTTTTAATTTGATATAAATAAGCTAATAAACCCATTACAATAAGTAAAATAAAATAAATTATTAAAAAAACTATAAAAGCAATTATTTTATCCATATTATTCTTCTTCTAAGTTAATTGTTTGTTGTCAAAAATTAATAAATTCTAAATAAGCTTGTAATTTATTTAAAATATCTAATCTTTTTAAATCTAAAATATCATTGAAATTAATATTTAATTTTAAAATATCAATTAAAAGTTTATTTCCTTCTAATAGATCATCAAAATCATGTTCACTTATTAAAACATTATAAACTTTTTAAATTCATCTTTTTGTGAATTTAATTGTTCAAATAACTGTTTATTTTCTTTTAAAAGTTGATTAGATTTTTCAACTATAACTTGTTTGTAAAAATCAATATAATCTTGTTGGTGATTTCACTTCATAGCATTAGTGTTATTTTCTAATTCATCTAATTGTTTAAATACAAAATTATTTTGTTTTAATAAAAAAGCTAAATGTTTACTAATTTGTAAACTACTTATTAAATTAAATACACTACTATCTTTAATATTTACTAATTCATTTATAATTAAATCTTCTAGTTTTTCTAATTTATTTACTAACTGATCTCAATTATCTAAACTTTCGATATTTTCAAATTCATTAATTAAGTTTTCTAACTGAATGTAGGTGTTATTATCTTTATTTAATTCATCTAAAACATTATCTAAATTAGCAATAATTAAACCTAAACTAGGTTCAAAAAAATCTAATTCAACTTCTTGGTGATTGTTTGACATTTTACTTCTCCTTTAATAAAAATATTAATTTAATTATAACTTATATAAATAGTCTTTTTTATATATAATAGAAAATGAAACGAGGTAGACAATGATAGAAATTTATAAATTAAAAGATCTAAACTCTTATGATTTACAAGCATATTCACACATTAATCCTTGATTTAAAAATAGATTAAATAAGTTAATTTTAAAAAATAAAAAATTAATCTTAAACTTTAATTTAAACCCAAATGATTACATAACTTTTGATGATATTAGTCAAGTTAAATTAGATAAAGTATTTAAAGATGTTAATAATTATTTAAACTTTTTTAAACCTAAAATTAAACAAATAATAACTGAAAAACAACTATTTAAAAAGTTCAGTAATTCAATTAGAAACTATATGATGTTAGTTGGTATGTGTCATGCAATTAACACTATGATTGATTTTTATAAGAAATTAGATAAAGAAACAATTTTAAATAAACAACAAACAGTATATTTAATAGGTAATGAAGTTTTAGATAAAAAATTTGAAAGATATACAATTGAAGTACTTAAATTAATTCCTGATGAATATAAAAATAATTTAAAAGATTTATACTCAGAAAAAATTGAAATTCATAATAGTTTTTTTAACTCTAAACAATTTGTTAAATGAACAGCTAAATACGCTTCAAGATTATTTAAAAATGAAAAAATTAATCAAAAAGATTATTTAAAAATATTATATTTATGTTATTTAGAAAATGATTTTAATAGATCTTATATATCTTTATTACAAGAATTTGTAAATAAACTAGTTTAGGAGTAAATATGAAACAACAAATTACAAAAGGTGGAACTAATATTTCTTATAAAGTTGATGATAAGTTTTTACAAATAAAAAAATATAATTCTTTTAATCATAATATTGATTATTCATTATTAAAAATATTTGATTTTGTACCTAAACTAATTAGAAATACTGATAAAGAAATGGAATGAGAATTTATTGATGGGGTTGAACCTATTATAGATATATCAAATATCGAACTGGTTGCTAATCAAGTTAAGCAAATTCATAATTCAAATTTAAAATTTCCTGAATTTAATTTAACTAAAAGAGTTGAACATTATAGACAAAAAATTAAAGAGTTAAATACTAATACTAAAGTGTTAGATGATTATTATGATTTGATTGATGATATTTTAAAATCTATGGAACATAATACACCGTTACATAATGACTTATTTCCTTTTAATATGATTCAAACAAATGACAATAAAATTTATTTTATTGATTGAGAATATGCAACTATGGGAGATAAACATTTTGAATTAGCTTATTTAATAGAAACATCTCAAATGAATCAAGAATGTGAAGATAAGTTACTAGAAATTTATAAAGATTATGATTCTAAAAATTATTGTTATGCAAAATTTTTGTAAATTATATAATAATTTTATGAGTTAGAACTCAAACTGCTGCGCCTCATAATACAAAAATGTTTGAAGAAAGAATTTATGATTTAGCAAGTAAATTATAAAAAGGGGTTTCTCGAAGCCCATTTTTATAATTTCTATTTAATATTAAGAATTTCTAGTTGATTCATCTGTTGATGGATTTGGTGTTATTAAAGTATCAGTTCCAAAACCGTTTAAAATTTGTTGTAATCTTTCATTCAGTCTTTGCAATTCTGCAGATCGATCTATCATTGTTTTAGACAATACATCATAATCAATTTTTAATTGAGCGAATAAAGTTTTAATTTTGATAAATTTTTCTAAAGGACTCATTGCTTCTCAAGCTTGTTTAGTGATTTGTGGTTCTAATTTTCCAATTAGTTCAATAAAATCCGGACTATTGAAAACAGTAATATCATTTTTTAGTTTAGTTAACTCATTTATTTGAGTTTGGAAGTAATTAATTAATTTTGCATTAGCTTGTTCTACTTTTGTTAAAACACTGTTTGAAATAGTTAATACTGCTTTAATTTGATCTCTAAGTATTAATTTATCATAATCTTTTTCTACACTCATTAAAGTTTTGAAATCAAAACCTGATGATAATAGATTTTCAATTGTCGTAGGTAGTTCTTTTTCGTTTTCTTCTAGTTTTGTTTTAACACTTTCACTAGATTTTAATTCAACACTTTTACCAGTAACACCTAAATAAACTAGATAATAAGTAACGTTACTTTGTTCTAAACTAGTAGTTTGTTTTGTTAATTTAACAACATTTTCATAAATAGATTTTGCAGAAGCTAAGTTATCTTGTGCTGCTTCAACAGTTTTTTTAAGTTCTTTTTCTAACTCACCTTTTATTCTGTTAGTTTCACTCACTTTTGAAATAAGATCTTGTTTTAATCTTTCACACTCACGTAATTTCTTTTCAAATTGCATTACTAAATTTGACATTTGAGAATTACTATTCATTGTTTTAATACCATACATGGTTCCACCAGCTACTGATCCACCAACAGTTAATCCAGAAAATAGTGGAATTAAAAATTTTAGTTTCATATGCACATTATTTCCTTTACAAAATATATTATTTAATATTAAGTTTTGCGTAAGAATGCCACTTACTTTTTAATTTTCTCCAAAAAAAAAAACCAAGTCTTAAAATGGAGAGTAGGACAAAGTTATTAGACTCCCTAAGGGATAGACCCCCTAGGGGGTCTATTTTTTTCAAAAAAGGAGTATTTATGAAAAGAGGAAAGCAACTAAGTGTAAGTGAGTGGTTAGAAGTATTTAAGCACTACAAAGAATATTTATCTCAAAATATTACTAAAAAGAATTTTGTTATATTTATAGCAAAATTAGAAATTCTGAAAATTATTTACTTTCAGAAGAAGCCTTCTGATATTTATCTAGAAAATATAAAGATTATAATTTAGGTATGGAACTAAAAGAATCACAAACAGGAAAAGCACCTAAAAAGGTAAAGGATCAGGTAGACCTAGAAAGAACAAAGAAGAATATGATAAACAAAGAAACGAAGTGATTAAAGAGATTGATCGCGAAGTTTTAGAATGGTTAATAACAGACCTTTTAAAGAAGATATTTTAAAGAAAAATAAGGTTGACAATCTAGATGAACTGATAGAAAAAATTAAGAAAAATTTGGAGAAAATATTTCTAACAAGGAAATAATGAAAATTCTTGGAATACCTAAATCAACTTTTACTACAAAATCAAGAAACAATCAAAAGATAAGAAAGAAGCTGTTATAGAACACGCAGAAATAATTAGAGAAGCTTTTGCAAAACAAAACGGAAGATATGGTAGAGAAAGGCTATCAGCATATATTTTCAAGACATATGGCATTATTATTAACCCTAGAACACTAGGAAGAGCAATGAATAAATTAGGTCTTTTCTGTCACGTAAGAACAACGTGCAAGAAAAAGCGTGAATCAAAAAATACTAACGTGTATTATCCAAATATTGCTAATAGAGATTATAATGGACTACAAAACGATATTTATGCAAGTGATGTTAGTTACATTCCTGCTCCAATAGATGTAGAAGGAAGACATGTTTATTTATCTATCGTAATTCATCACAAAACAAAGAAAATTGTTAGTTATAATTTATCCATATATAATGACACTAATTTAATTATGACTCACATTAGAAAAACAAAATTTCCTAAAAACTTTATTATTCACACAGACCATGGTGTAACATATTCATCGAATGAATATCTTGAGTATATAAAGCAACGAGGTGGAGTGGTGTCAATGTCAAGAATAGGTAACTCTCTAGACAATAGAGAAGCTGAATATTTCTTTTCAATTTTAAAATCAGAAATGTTTTATAACTTTGAAAAGAAAGTAAAGAAATGACTTTTAGTGAACTAAAAGAATGTATTAAAAATTTCATTGAGTGATATAACAATGAAAGAATATTAAAAAATTCAAATGAAAAACACCTCAAGAACTATGAGGTGTGTATAATAAACATAACTATTTAGTCTAATAATTTTGTCCCGGTTTCATGTGCACTCTGAATAAAAGTAATAAAAACAACTTTTGAGAGTAAAACAAATAAAAAAGACCGATTTCTATATATTAAAAAATAAACGAAATGTGAGAGTAAATTTTACAGTGAAAAAGAAAAAAATATATGATTGTTAATCATATATTAGAATTCAACAATTATTATAAAATTAGTCTTTTTTGCGTTTATGAATAACAAATATTAAAGCAACAATGCTACTTGAAGAAACTATAATAAGACTTATAAAAAGAACCATTTTTAAATTAATTATTCTAGTTTGACTTCTATCTGATCTATATAAATTTCTAGGTTGATGTGTTGCTCAAAAAGTTTCATTAAATGATTTTTTATTTGCATCAGCTTGTTGTTTAGTTTGAGCTAAAAAGTAATCTAAAATATGACCAAATTCATGATTAATAGTTTGAAAAACATGATTTGAAGAAAATCAAGAATCTAAAAAACTTTCTTTTGTGTCTTTTTCAATAAAACTTTTTGTTCTAATAACTACATAGCTAAAAATTGGTGAATTTTTTTCATCACTAATTCTAGTTAATGTAACTCCATTAACGCCTTGACTTGATCTTTTACCTAAATCTATATTTTTATGATTTGTAATAATTAAATTTATAAAAATATCTTTAAAGTTATTATTAGTAATACTTTCTACTTTATTAAATAATTTAACTAAAGTTTTTTTCAATTTATCTTTACTAAATCACTCTTTTTGATCTGAAAGTGTTTTATTGTTTAAGTTATTAATAGTTTTTTCTAAATTAATTGCACTGTGTAATTTAAAGTTAAATGACGAATTCTGTTTTCAATGATTATTTAAATGATTAAAATCTTCATAACGAGGTTTTTGATTTTCTTGTTCTTTATCAATTTTCACATCTTTAAAAGGATTATATAATTGAGCATTAGCAAGATTTCTTAGCATTGAACGAATTTTGAATATTGTTCCTAAAGTTGATTCATCATCAAATTTGATTTTTGATAATTCATCATCACTAATCTCTATTGTTGCTTTTCAAATATCTACATTAAAAAATGGTACATATTTTGGAATTATAGAAAGGTGTGTTTTTTGTTCATATGTCTTATAAATATCTAAAGTAATGTATTCTAATACACTAGATATATATTTAGGTGAAAAGAATCCAAAATTTTTATCTTTTCCATAACCTAAATGTTCATCATGTTTTAAATTTTGTTTTTCTTCATCCAAATTAATATTATATTTAATATCTTTATTTACTTCATCTGAGTCTTGATCAATTATCTTTTTAATCTTAAGTCATTTATCTTTATCTAATACTCCACCAAGATTTTTTGATTTTAACTTTTTAAAAGTAGTATTAAAGAAATGTTCTAATAAATAATAAGTAGTATTTTTCTGACTCTCATTACTTGAAATATATCTACTAAAACTTTCGGCAAAAAATTCTTCAGGTTCTGTGCTTCCATATTTTGAAACAACTATAGCACTTGAAAGAAAAGCATATTTAAATTCTTCGTTTTTAGCATCTAAATCATCTTTATCTATTATTCTTTTTCTACCTTCTAATCCTAAATCAATTAATGTATTAATAAGAAGATCATATTTTTTTCTATGATCTTTATCATAACTAGCTGATGAATTTTTATATAAAAAATATCTTAAAGCACGTCCACCTCAAGTAACGTGCTTGTTTTGGTCAAAATCATTTTTATTTAAATCTGTGTTTTGGGTTATATGATAATTTGAATTAAATGCGTTTTTAGTTATATTAAAACTACTAGAAAATAAACTAGCTAAACTTATAAATATTAATAAAAATAAATTAAAGATTTTTTTCATTTATTCTCCTAGTAACGTAAGTGTTTATGATTTAGTGTTAATTAAATTATAAATTATACATCTTATAAAGTAAAACCTCGAAAAACTTAATCTAGATAAATTTAGTTTAGTAAAGTTATTTAATATTAATAATAAGTATGTAAATATAAGATTTACATTCAATTAGCAATTATAATATCACTATTTTTAAACTACTTGTATTTTTTGTTATTTTTGATGAAATTAAATTATACACTAGGAGGATACCATGAAAAAATTATTATGTATTCTATCTTCAATTATGGGAACATCTTTAGCAATATTACCTACTGCTTGTCAACCAATTAATACTCAAAAAGATGATTCTAAAACAAATGTAGAAGAACAAATTAAACAATTAAAAGAAGAACAAGAAAAACACTTAAAACAAATCAAACAATTAAATAGTGATAAAGTTCAACTTGAAAAGCAATTACAAACTAAAAAACAAGAAATTAATGATTATCAAGAAATGATTCAAAAAAATGGTGAATTAACTAAATTGCTTGGTGATGAAATTGTAAAAATTGAAAAACAATATGATAAAGAAGTTATTGAAAACCAACAAGTTGTTGAAAAAATAACTAAAGCATTAGAAGAATATGTTAAATTAATTGAAAAATATCAAACTTCATCTATGGTATTTTTACAATTGCATAGAAATACTATTGCTGAGTTAAACCAAAGAATTGAATCAAAAGATCTAAAAATTACTGATTTAACTCATTTAAACCAACAATTAACAAATGATAAGTCATCTTTAGAATCAGAATTAAGCAGTGTTAGATCTCAAAATGCTCAAAATATCACCGATTTAACAGAAGCTAATCGAAAAGTAACAAGACTAGAAGGCGAAATTTCTACTTTAAGATCTACTATTTCTCAACTTGAACAAGATAAAGGTTCTTTAGAAACTCAATTAAATAATGCAACACAAGAATCAGCTAGAACTAAACAAGCTCTAGAACAACAAATATCACAACTAACTCAACAATTACAACAAAAAGAAACTGAATTTCAAAGAGAAAAACAAAGATTAGAAAGCGAATTAGGTTCAAAAACTACTGAAATTCAGAGAATAAACACAGAACTATCAACATTAAGTACTAGAGCAGGACAACTTGAAACTCAAAATCAAGAATTAAACAGAAAATGAGAAGCTTTAAATACTCAATTTACTTCAACAAAACAACAATTAGATACAGTTACAAGAGAAAGAAATACAGCTAGACAAGAATTATCAACTGCAAATTCTAACTTAGCTAGTGTGAGAAGAACTCTAGAACAAGAACAACAAAAATTTCAAAGATTAGAAGCAGAACTAAATTCTATAAAAGGTAATATAACATCTGAACAAGAAAAAGTTCAAAGGGTTTGAAATGAAACTATTAAAAACACCGCATGAGAAAATGAAACTTATTCAAACTTATTTAATAGATTTAATAAAGAGTTAAATAAAAGAGATGATATAGAATTGAAATATAAATTAGCTGATAATAGTAAAGCTAGTGAAAAAGTTAAATCATCAGATAAAGAGTTAATAATTAAAAATAACTTTACAGAAATTAAATTAGATCTTGGAAAAGTTTATGCTTTAAAACAAGATAAACAAGAACAAGACAATGAATTAAAAGCATTTGGTTATGATGAAAATGGAAAAGTGACTGCAGCAAGCAAGAATATCAATAAAGTTCCTGAATATCTACCTTGATTCATTACTGATCTAACAGGAGTGTTTGAAGGAAATGCTAGTGCACAAATAAATGGATTAGAAAAATGAAACACTGAAAATGTAACTAATATGACTGGAATGTTTAGTGAAACACCTAATTTTAATCAATCATTAAATCATTTTGACACTTCTAAAGTAACTGATATGAACTCAATGTTTGCAAACGCTGAAAAATTTGATGGAGATATTTCAAGTTGAGATACATCAAACGTAACTAATATGGCACAAATGTTTGACGTAGCAAAAGCATTTAATCAAGATATATCAGCTAAAGATATTAAATTAAATGATAAAAAATACAAAGCATGAGATGTTTCTAGAGTTAAAGATATGAATTTAATGTTTGCTAAAACAGAAGCATTTAATCAAAATATATCTAACTGAGATACATTAAGAGTAGAAGATATGTCAAGTATGTTTGAAGATGCTAAAGCATTTAATCAAGACATATCAAGTTGAAATGTTAATAATGTTAAGAACTTCAAAGAATTTAGTGAAAGAGCACATGATGAACTAGATCATACTAAATTACCAAAAAGATTTGCTATAGAAGCTATTAAAATAGAATTAACAGAGTTATTTGAAAAAGAATTTAAAAACAAAATTACTTCAGATAAAACTTATAAAGATATTTTTGAAGAATTCAAATCTAAAAATAAACTACAAGGCGTTATAATAAATCAATTACTAGGTGTTAAAGACATCAATTCTAAACCTCAATCTCATTTAGGAATAAGAATCGAAGTTCAATATAAAACCAAAAAATTCGAAGTTGTTTTAGACGTAGGTACAATAAAATAAAGAACACGTAATCAAAAATTAACAAGGACGTTTAGTCCTTTTTTTATATGCTATTAATTCATCTTTACTTGAAGAAAGAAAAACTCACAAAATATTTGTGAGTTTCTATTTTATATAGTTAAGTTATTTAACTATTAAGACATTGTTCCAGCAGGTTCAGTAGGTGTGTGTGTAGGTGCAGTATTTGACGCTGCACCATCTCCTGTTCCGGCACCGTTAGGTGTTCCTCCACCAGTTCCTCCATTACCTGGTTTCATTCCTCCGTTAGCTCCGTCACTTCCTGGAGTTGATGAATCTCCGTCTTTTCCTTCTTCTTTTCCTTCTCCTTCTTTTTCACCATCAGTTTTTCCTGGTTCTTTTCCACCTTGATCAGCTGGTTGTTTTTCTTCAGGTTTAACTGGTGTTTTGGCTTCAGTTTTACATGCAACAGCAACTGCTCCAATTGTAGCAACCATAGCAACTGATCCTAAAATTGTTAATAATTTTTTCATAAAATTTGTGCCTTTCATAAATCTAAAATATATTTTGAATTTAAATTAAGTACAAACATCATTTTGCTGTACTTAACTTTATTCTATTTTTTTCTTTTTTTGATTCAAGCATTTTACAAATAATTCGTATTGCATATAAAAAAATTAAAAGTTATAATAATTATTTATAACTTTTATGATTATTTAATTTTAATATTTAATTCTTCTAATTGATTATCACTTACATAATCAGGAGCATTACTCATAGGGTCAACTCCAGATGTATTTTTAGGAAACGCAATAACATCTCTAATTGAATTAGTGTTTGATAAAATCATTGCAATTCTATCTAAACCTCAAGCAATACCAGCATGATAAGGAGCACCATATTTATAAGCGTTCATAAATCATCCAAAGTTCATTTCTACTTTATCAGGAGTTAATTTAATTGCATCAAACATTCTTTTTTGAATATCTGGATTTGTAATACGTTGACTTCCTCCACCAATTTCAAATCCGTTCATAACTAAATCATATGCATAAGCTAAAGCGTCTTTTTTGTTAGTATCAAAATCATTTAAAGATTCAGTTTTAGGCATTGTAAATGGGTGATGTGCTGCAACATAACGTTGTTCTTCTTCACTGTATTCAAATAAAGGAAAATCAACAACTCATAATAATTTAAATTCATCAGCACTAGCTAAATCAAACATTTTAGCTAAACAAATTCTAACAGCTCCCATAGCTTGAGAAATTTTATCATATTTTCCAAAGTTCATTAAAATAGTCGCATCAGATTGAATATTAAATTCTTTAATTAAATCTTGTTTTTCTTGATCAGATAATTGACTTGCTAAACTTCCAGATCAAGAGTTGTTTTCGATTTTTACAAATCCTAAAGAATTAAATCCAAATTGTCTTACTTGTTGAACTGCTTGTTCAATTTGTTTTTTAGTTAATAATTTATCTATACAAACTGCTCTTATAACTTGATCATCTATATTTGCAAACATTTTTACATTAGTATTTTTAAAAATATCGTTTAAAGTATGAATTTTTAAATCATATCTTAAATCAGGTTTATCAATACCATATAAATCGATTGCGTCTTTATAACTTAATCTTAAAAGATCATCTTTTATTTCATAACCTTTAATATCTAGTAAAACTTTTTTAATTAATTTTTCAGCTAGATTCATAACATCATCACCAGTTGCAAAACTCATTTCTAAATCTAATTGAGTAAATTCTGGTTGACGATCAATTCTTAAATCTTCATCTCTAAAACATCTAACTATTTGATAATAACGATCAATTCCTGAAATCATTAATAATTGTTTAAATAGTTGTGGTGATTGAGGTAGAGCATAAAATTTATTTTTATTTAATCTAGATGGTACTAAAAAATCTCTTGCTCCTTCTGGAGTTGATTTTGCAAAATAAGGAGTTTCAACTTCTAAAAAATCATTACTATTTAAAAAGTTTCTAATAACATGGTTTAATTTAGCTCTTGTAATTAAATTTTGTTGCATTTCAGGTCTTCTTAGATCTAAATAACGATAAGTCATTCTAGTTTCTTCAGTAGTTGAAATATTATCTTCAATCATAAAAGGAGTTAATTCTGATTTATTAATAACTGAAATATTTTCAACTTTAACTTCAATTTCTCCAGTTTGTAATTCAAGATTTTTTGATTGTCTTTCAACTACAAGTCCTGTTATTTCAATTACATATTCAGTTTTAAGATTAATTAGTTGTTCTTTAAAAGAATCATCTAAAACTAATTGAGTTATACCATATCTATCTCTTAGATCGATAAAAGTCATAGCTCCCATTTTTCTAATTTTTCTAATTCAACCTTGTAATAATACTTTTTGATTAACATTAGAAATATTTAATTGACCACACGTATGAGTTCTTTTCATAATTTTCACCTATTTTTTCATTTCACTAATTCATTTTTCTAAAGTATAACTAATTTGATCATTAGTTTGTTTGTTTTTAACTATAAAACTATTAGTTTCTGCTTCTTTACTTCCTAAAACAATAACGTTTTTAGAATTAAATTTGTCAGCTTGTTTAAATGCTGATTTTAAAGATTTATGCATATTGTTTGTGTCACACTTTAAATTATTTAATCTAGCTGATTTTAAGATTTGTTGATTTAATAAAATAGCATCATCATTTAAACAAATAGTGTATAAATCTAAACTATCATCAATATTATCAATATCTATATTATTTTCATCTAAAGTAATTAGAATTCTTTCTAATCCCATTCCAAAGCCACAAGCAGGTATATCTATATTTCCTATTTCTGAAACTAAATTATTATATCTTCCACCTGCAATTAAAGTTTGTTGGCTACCTAAACCTTTATTTACATATTTAATTTCAAAAATAAATCCAGTGTAATAATCTAAACCTCTAACTAATTTATCATCAATTACTGTTTTAATGTTTAATTGTTCTAAAGTTTTAATTGTAAGATCAAATCTTTGTTTTTGATCATCACTTAAAAAGTCTTTCATTTTAACTACGTTATCAAATTTATCGCTATCAATTTTACAATCTAAAACTCTTAAAGTGTTTTTATTAATTCTTGTTTGACAATCATTACATAAATCAAATTGTTGTAGATATTTTTTTAATTCAACAATATAAGCTTGTCTTTCTTTTCCTGTTAGTAAATAATTAACTACTATTTCAACTTTATCAGCTAATTGTAATTTCGAAATAATATCATAAGCAATTGATAAAACTTCAACATCTTGTTGAATATCATCGCTTCCAAAACTTTCAATTCCTAATTGGTGGAATTGTCTGTTTCTTCCTGTTTGAGGTCTTTCATATCTAAACATTGGTGATATATAATAAGTTTTAAATGGTAAGTTTTCTTGATTGTATAATTTGTTTTCGATTAATGCTCTTACAGTTGGTGCTGTTCCTTCAGGTTTTAATACAAATTCTCTTTGTTTTTTATCAGTAAATTCATACATTTCTTTAGAAACAATATCACTAGTTTCTCCAACACTTCTTACAAATAATTCTTTTGATTCAAAAATTGGAGTTCTTATTTCTGAGTAATTATAACAACTTAATATTTCTCTTAATTTGTTTTCTAAAACTCTTCATTTTTTTGCTTCTTTTAAAAATATATCTTGAGTTCCTCTTGGTTTTTGAATCATATAACGCTCCTTTAATATATAATAATTAAATTATAAACTAAACAATTTTATTAAGATAACTAAATTATATAAAATCTAGAATATTAAATTATATAAAAACAACCTCTTTATGAGGTTGTTAAGGTTCAATCTCGGGATTTCGGGATCTCAAGCGTCACCCAGGGTCAGCAAGAACCAAACTGCCAATATCTCTATAAATATAAAATATTTACATTATTAATATATCATAAATTACTTAAATTATATAACTTGAAAGAAAAAGGGTAAAATTACCCTAAATTTTTCAAGACTGTTAATAATACAGTATTTTTTAAGCTATTAATATGACTTATAAACAGTAAAAAAGTAAAAACTTGAAATAAAAAGGGTAAAATTACCCTAAATTTTTCGAGTTTTTGTAAAAAATTATAAAAAACAGGAACAAAAAGTATGGAATTCCATGTTTTTTGCTCCTGTAAGTTCATTATTTACATTAAATACAACATATAATTTGTTATTAAAAACTTTTCTGAACACTATTTAATTATATAACTTGAAGAAAAAAGGGTAAAATTACCCTAAATTTTTCAAGATTATTAATATGAAGATAATTTTCATTAAGTAATTACTATAATAATGGTTTGAAAAACTACTTATTTTTAGTATCAATTTTAGCTTTAGTTTTGCTTGTTTTTATCAGAAATTATATTTTTTAATAATCACATGTCTTTTTTGTAATTATCTGATTTTAATGATGCAAAAAATTGTTTTTCTAAATCACCTTCTCAATAAATTTGTAAATTTTCTTTAGCTCTTGTTATAGCTGTATAAAATATGTTATGCGTAAAATTTTCTAGCGTATTTGAGAAAACAATTTTAACAGAATTATATTCTAAACCCTGTGCTTTATGTATTGAAATTGCATAGGAAGTTTGAAAAGGAATAATAGTTGAATGATCATATTTATCTGAATCTGTATTATTAGAGTTGTGTACTTTAAAAGATATTATTGATTTTTCTGATTTATCATCATTATTCAATAAATCATATTTTGAATTGTTCTGATCAGGCACAAGTTTTACTTCTAACTCTATATGGAATTCGATGTACTTATTGTTACTGTCTTTAGTAATTTTTGAAATTTTGCCTTTTAAATTATTATGAATTTCTGGTCCCAGTAATTCTGGACTGTGAAAAAGTACAGGGTCCCCTACTTTAAATTTTTGTGTTCCTCAGGGAATAGCTTTATTATTATTAAATTCCTGTAAAATTCTATTTATATTATTTATTCCATATAAACCGTTGTAATTTGGACAAAGAATTATTTCATCATTATTTTTTCTTTCAAATATAGTGTTGCCAATGCTTTGTGAGATACCAAATCTGTTAAGAGTAAGAATAGAATTTTTTTTCTTTTCTCTTACGTCTTTTCATATTTTATGCAAGGATTTATTGTTTGTTCTATATTGTTCATTCAATTCATTTATGGTTTTTTTAGGCATCAATTCTTTACAATACTCAAATCACTTTCCATACCCTATAGATTCAATTTGAAAAACATCGCCCACTAATATCAATAATTCAGAATTATTTTTTTCTAAAACTTTGTTAATATCGCTATCTGTTATTACACTACATTCATCTATAAGTAAAAGATCACAGTCTAAAACTTGCTTAGAATTAATATATTTTGTAACAGTCATAAATTTTGTATTTGGTGACTTTATTCTTTCTTTTAAATTGTTTACAGATGAATTTGTATGCGATAATAGAATTTTATTTTTATCATTAAACATTCTGCACATTTGCTCTATTAAAGTTGTTTTTCCTGAGCCTGCTGAACCATATACAAACGCAACTTTGGTATTTATAAAAATTTTTCTCAATATTTTTTTCTTCTCTTCTGAATCTAAATTATTTTCATTCAACCACTTCTTTGAAAAATTAGAGTAGTCTGAATATCCTGTTTTTGCATAATCATTAAGTTTTTTTATTATACAGTTAAACTCATTAACGTATTTACTCATAAATAAATGATTTTTATATATTTTTATTTCACAGTCACTTATATGACCAGATCACAAGCTATTATTAAAAGAATCGATCATTTTTTTGACTGTACTTATATTTTCGTTTTCAATTTCATTGAATATTATAAAATTAGATTCTGCATTATCTTTCACTTGTCTTGCTAAAATTTCATCTTTATGTTCGTCTGTGTTGAAAATTTTTGCAAGATCAGAAGTTGATGTATTATGATTTACTAAAGAAAAATAAAATGGTTTATTTTCAAATGGGATACATTGATTTTTCAAAAATAAATTAGAAATATTTTCATTCGGGGTAATGGAGATTTGTTTTTTAATAATAACATTTCTCATTTTAAATAGTAAATACTTAATAATTTTATACCCCTTTATACATCCATCTATCTTCTCTCTACATTTTAATAACACATCTAAAAAGGGTGTTTTTTTATGAATTTTTGCTTTTGTAAGAACTTCATTTTTAATTTCTTTAATTAATTCATCTTGTATCATTAGATCTAATAAATCAATTTTATGTTTTGTTAAATATTGGTTAATTAATTTAAGTTCATACACATTACCTGATTCTTCAGTAAAGTCTGAACCATGGAGAATTTTGCAAAAATGGTCGAATTCACACTTTCTTATTTTAATATTAAAGGAATCGATTATTAATACAGCGACACTATTACCTAAAATATCTATTGAGCTTTCAATTAAAAATAATTCTATTGCATAATTTGAAGTTATTTTCTTATCAGTAAAGGCTATTGTTGTGTCAGTTTTTTTAAAATGATCATTTGCTTTAGAAAAAACGATTTCATAGTAGACTTTGTTGTTTATGTAAAATTCTTTTACATTATGAATATACACGTGCTCTTTTTTTAGATTATTGAATTTACCACTAATCTCATCTATTTTTTCTGATACTTTTTTATAATATTCTTCTTCTTGAGGATTTGTGTACAGTTCGTACTTTTCTAAATTTTCTAACAAATTTAAATTATATCTTTTCATTTCACTTCTAATAAAGTGAAAATATTTATAAAAGAGAGACATTAACCTTTCTTTATTTTCTTCTTTTAGTATAAAGTGAGAGACTGTAGATTGTAACTTATTATAAAAATTTTTTATTTCTTCAAACTGTGGTTTTTTAAATACTCAACATTTAGCGGTTTGTATATTATTATATTCAATAACATTTTCTTTTTTAGTCTCCTCCATATATATTTTAAGTATTATGTGTTCTAAAAAATTCCTTAGATCAGCACAAACTATTTCTGAAGAAGCTTTTTGTCTGCCATAAATATGTATTTTATTCAGAGCATCACAAATTTTTTTATTAAAAAGATAAATACTTTCGTCAATATTAATCATATCTAAATCGTCCTTATTCTAATTTTATATATCTCCAATTTTAATTTACAAATATTCTATTTTATATTTGGATTCTAGTTTAAGCATATTGTTTTCATAGTAGAAAATATTTTTATTCATTTATAAATAAAAAAACAACACAGTAAAATGGATGTTTATATGTGGTGAATATGTAACTTTATTTGTTGACATAACTTAATCAAAAACAAATAATTTAAACCTTAGATGAAAAATAAGATGCAATAGAATAAAAAATCCAGAATAAAATTCTAGACTATCGATTTAGAACTTTTTTATATTAAAATTTTCTTTCATATCATTAACTATTTAATAATTTTAAAAATTAAGCTCTAAAATTTGTTTCTTATTGTTAAAAATAAGTAGATGTTTTGTTGATATATATCTTAAAGTGTCTTTAATAACTTTTTATTTATTGATAACATTTTATTTTTCCATTTTGTTGAATAAAAGACATTGTCGTTTTTTATTAAAGTTATTTGCGTTGAATAATCCTTTAAAATAACGTTTTCATTTTCTAATATGTTTAATTCCATTTTTCTAGTATTATCTCTTGTGATTATATCGTGGTGTTTAGCATCTATGTATAATAAATTATCTCATTTATCAATCAATTTAAAGTGATGAATATCTTTTGCTCTAAAAATAGGTATTATGTGATGTAAATGATATCCAGGCTTCTTTTCTACATTATGTTTCTTAAAATAATTTTCTTTTTCGATTGGAGACCTCTTAATAAATTTTCTAAATTCAGTGATGCTATGTTCATCAAAGAATGAGTCGATATCATTAATTTTTATTAATAATTTTTTATTTTTGCTATCATATTCAAAAAAAGAAGTTTGATTTAATAAAAATAATATTTGTTGAGACTCATTAAGTCAATTATGATAGTCTCTTTTATTCTTTTTATTACCACTAAAATTCTTAGGGTCAGCGTATTCTTTAATTCGCTTTATTACTTCATTTTTTGTAATGATAGATAAAGTTCTATATTCATCAATTAACTCAATTATTTCTGTTTCACCATAAAAAATACCATCTAAAGTTTGATTTATAAATGTTATAAAAAAAACAAATTCATCAATATTTATATTATTAAAAACTTTAAAAATATTTATTAAATATTCAACCAAATTTTTCATTAATATGTTCAAATGTTCAGAAAAAAGCATTGTCTGTTGTCTGATATTTTTTTCCTCTATTAGTTCAATACCTTTTTTGGTTATAGATACACTTGTAACCTTTTTTCTTTCATCGGGTTGAATAATTTTTTCTCCATTAAACCTATTAATAAGTCCCATTCTATGAAGATCAACGAATAAATTTTTTCTAATACTATCCTGAGTGCCTGTTTTGATATGGTTATTAACATTACTAACATACTGAGAGTATTTTATTTCATTTATATTATTCCTTACCCTTTTAGAAAGATCGGTTGTTCTTATTTCTAATTTTTCTGTTCCGGCGATATTATAAAGTTCTTTTAATAAAACTAATACTTTTTCCAAAGTGTATCTATTATGTTGTGATATCTGAATACCTCTATAATTATCTGATAAAACTCTTTTTTCCAAAAATTTAAGACATCTCTTTGAACGATCTATTTCAATAAGTTTTAATTCATTCATATAACATATCCCCCATTAATTACATATTATTTTTTCTAATTCTTCTAATTCTTCTTTTATTAAATTATAAAAATTAAGATCTTTTTCACATGCTAAAAATAATCTTTTATTTTTGATACATTCAATAGAAGTTACTCCACTCCCACTAAATAAATCAAGAACTAAGTCTCCCTCATTTGAACTAGCCTTTATTATTCTTTCTATTATTTTATTGGGTTTTGGAGTAGGATGAGCGGTTTTAACTGTTTTTCCATTTACTTTATTAGATAATCTCACTGATGGTACTTCTCAAACGTCAGTGCATAGTTTTCCATTAGGATTTGGAAATCATCTTTTTCCATTTTTTATTATACCTTTTTCTTGAGCTGCCTTGATTCTTTCTTTAGAACTATATTCACATCTTATGTCATTATAATTAAATGTATATTTATTTGTCTTTGTAAAAAATAAAATAGTTTCTTGGTTATTGACATATTTCCTATTAGAACTATTAAAACCATCCTTTTTATATCAAATTATTCAGTTTTGATATATTAGCCCTTCTTTATTCAAAATTTGTACGGTTAAGGCTGAGTTATAAGCGTTATTAAAAATATAAATACTTCCACTATCTTTTAATTTTTTACACGCTAATTTGACTCACCTTCTCATAAATTTCATATACTCTTCTTCATTAACAAAGTCGTCTCAATAATCTATTCTCTGGTTGTATGGAGGGTCTGCTATTATTAAGTCTACTGATTTATTTTTTATTTTTTTTAAAAAATCGATTATGTCAAGATTATAAACATTATTTAATTTCATTTTTTAGCTCCTTCATAGCATCGACTGATTTTATTTTATTATCTATTATTTCTTTGTAATGTGGGTATATCTCGTATCCTATATATTTTCTATCCAATTCATATGCTTTTTTAAGTGTTGTTCCGCTTCCGGTAAATGGATCAAGAACAACATCTCCCACGAATGAATATAAACGAACTAGTCTATTTACTATTTCTTCTGGCATTATAGCTGAATGTTTTCCAAATGCTATATCTTTTTTATTTGGTATTGGAATATTTCATATCTGTTTTGTATACTCTAACCATTCGTCTTGGGTTAACCTGCTATCTTTTTTTCTCTCTTCATCTATATCACTATTTGGTTTTCCATCTTTAACAAAAATAGTTATAAATTCTACAGTATTTTGTGCATAAAAGTTCTTAGGATAGGGATAACTACCAAACATCAATCTTTTTGTGGAATTTGTTCTATTTCAAATAAAAATATCTAATAAGAAAAAATTTGTTTTATAAAGAATGCTGTGTTGTATTTCACTTTGTAAATCATATATATGTCTGTTGTAATGGCTATTATATTCTCTTTTTAACATAGGCATAAGAGGTACATTTATACATAATTTTCCATTAGGTTTTAATACTCTGTAACATTCTTTTCAAACATCTAATAAATTTGAAATGTATTTGTTAAATTCTTTTATATCTCCAACATTACCTTTTATTTTTTCACTATGATTATCTTTTTGGTAACCATCTTTAGAGTAATCTTTTATATTAAAATATGGAGGACTTGTTATTATTAGATCTACAGACTCATCAGTTAATTCTTTCATTTTTTTTGAGCTGTGATAATATACAATATTGGTTTTTATATTTTTTTTACTTGTTATTTTCATTTCTAGTGACACTTTCTAATATTCCATATAAGTTATGACAGAGTTTTCTTTATATATGATTATAAATAATGCTAACAATAAAATGTTATGCAAGTATTGTATAATGCATAATATTTTGCAAATTGATACTATATAATAGTTACATAATTATATCAATGTTATTTGTTACAGTCGGAAATATGTATCTTTTTATTAACTCAATTTTATGTATAATTAAATAATTTATTGCACATACATAGATTATAAATAAATGTTTTGTAACTATATTATAACTATTAAATTATAATATAAAAAACTCTGTATTTTAAAGGTTTCTATATTACCTAGATATTGTAATCGAATTGAATATTTGTTTTAGATAAAACAAATATTATTTATAAAAAAGGTTGATTAACTTTTATAAATTATTTAAAAATATAAAAGATATATTTTTATAAATAAATTAAGCCAGGAGGTTAGACATGATATCTATTATTAATAACTTAATAAATTATGCTAAAAATGAAAAAAATAATTTTATAAAATTTATAATTTTCTACTATCTAAATAATGATTGTAAAATTAACGAAGAACAGAGTAAATATTTAGTAAATTCTTTCTTAGACCAATCTTTTCCAAATATTGATTTTGATTCACTTTTAATAAGCAACAATAAGCAAAATAAAAACATTAAAGCAACAATAGAAGAATTAAATCATATTTCTGGATGTAATGCACTAATAGAAAATGAAAATATAAATTTTTGCAAAGATGTGAATTTAATTTATGGAGCAAATGGTTCGGGAAAATCAAGTTATTTTAGAATTCTAAAGAAAGCTTTTAGTGGGACAGATATTAATATATTGCCAAATATACACATTCCACAATCTAATTTAAAAGATATAGATTTCGTTATTAAGTGGACAAAAAACGGCCAATATCAAGAGTATAAATATAGTGATTATAAGAAGTTGCTAAATACAAATATGATATTTTTTGATACAAATAAACAAAATCAAATCTTTTCTAAAATAGAAAAAAATAAATATGCTATCTATCCTAGTGACTTCTACATAATCAAAGATCTTGTTGTTTTAATAGATTACATTTCAAAAAATATAAATAATGAAATATCTGAAAAAATAAAAGAAAATAACGAAATATTAAAAGAAATATTAAAAGAAGAAGTCTTAGAGGGTAATGATATTATTTTAGAACTTACAAAAGGTATAGAAAATATAAATGAAACAAAATATGAATTAATCAAAAATTATAATAAAAAAGTTTTCACTGATAGTTATATTCAGACATCAGAGGATGCATTGATTAATCACAATGATTGATATAATCTAAAAAGAATATCAAATTATTTAATTAATTCATTAGCAAAATTGAAGGAATATTGATCTCTATTTAATAAATATGATTCACTTTCCCTTCAAAAGGAAAAGGTTCTTGAAAGTTTAGATAATATAAAGTCTATAGCAGGATTTAAAACTGATTCGTGAAACCAATTAATAAAAGCAGCCCATATTTTAACAGAAGAAAATTCTTTGTATAAAGAAAGGTGTCCTTATTGTCAAAGAGCATACGATAATGAGTCTTTAAAAATTGTAAAAACATATTCATCACTTCTTGAAGACACATTACAAACTGAAATAGAAAAAGTTTCTGATGATATAAGAGGTATTATTGAAAGTTTAATTTCCCAGAAAGACAAATATGTTGATCTACCGGAAATTATAGATAAAGATCAATTACTTGTTGAGTTTATAAATATTATAAAAAGTAATTTATCTATTTTTAACCTACAAATAAATGAATTTCCTAGATTAGAAATGGATTTTAATCGATTAGAAGAATTAAAAAATCATGTAGATTCATTATACAACGCAAGCGAACAATTTGATCACCAACTTTACAATGAAATGACAAAAAAGATTAACATTGTAGAAAGCATAAACCAAAATTTTGCAGAGGTGTCAGAATATATTAAAAATAGAAAAAAATTATTAAATTTAAAATCTAAAGTTTCAGCAATCAACACAAAGAATCTAAGTACTTTTTTTAATAAAAATTACGCTAACTTTTTTTCTGAAGAATTTACTAAAAATTACGAGTATTATATGGGAATTTTTGATAAAAAAAATAACTCCCTTAAATTTAAAAGTCCAAATGTTCAAAAAGGAGAAATTAATAGTGATCTGTTTTTAAATACATCTCACAATAATGTGAAAATTGTTGAAATATTTAGCGAGGGAGAAATGAAAGCTATTATGTTATCATTGATTTTTGCAGAAATAAAAACATGAAATAATAATAACCCTATAATATTTGATGATCCTGTTACTAGTTTTGATAATTTTATGATAAAAGAATTTTGCAAAATTATATTAGGATTAAGTAATCAAATTATTATATTCACCCACAATATATTCTTGGTTGATTTAATGTTGGTATGCAAAAAAGAAGGGGATAGAGATATTAATATAAATATGATTCAAAATCTTAATAAAATTCAAAAGGGCATTGTTATAGAAAGTGCTCATGATAACTTCGAATCTTATATGAAAAATGCTAGAAAAAAATTAAATAAACCAAAAGAAATCAATATACAAGAATGCTCGTTAGTATTAAGATTAGCTATTGAATCTATTATTGATGAAATAATTTTGAATAATCAGTTACCTAGAAGATATACAATGAAAGGAAATCAACAAAATATCAGATGGGATAAATTATCTAAAATAGGAGTGAGCAACGAAGAAATTAATACCCTAAGAGAATGCTATTCAAAACTTTCGCAAGAACTTCATAAAGGAAATAATTCCATTTTATATCCAATAACATATGAAGAACTTTATCAAATATATGAAAAATTAAAGGAATTCGAGAAGAAAAAATAATTCTCACATATATTATTTGTTAAATCTATAAATTTAGCTTTTTTTGATATTAATTAATTTATAACTTTTCTTATCAATATCCATTATAAAATATAAAAGAGGGGTTAAGTTTTTATATTATTTTTTTATAAATAAATATCAGAAAAAGAATTTTATTATTTTTTTATAACAAAATATTTAAATAAATCTAATTTCACTAAAAAACTTTTTTAAATTTTTGTTTTATATAGGAGGTTAATATTGATAGATAAATATTCTGGTGCAATATCTTACAATAGATATTCATTACAAACAAGTCAAACACTTATACTTATAATAGATAAATTTAACGAAACTGAAGATTTTCTAATATTACTAGAACACTATGATGATATCGCTATATTTCCAAATTCAAATAAAATAGATTTAAATGCTGAAATGTATCAAGTAAAAACAGGAGAAAAAGAAATAAGCATTAATCAGTTGTTGAAAGGAAAAAAAGAAAAGGAATCAATAATTGAAAAACTTCATAATCATAATAAAGCAAATTATGAGTTTAATGTATCATCTATTTGTCTTATTGTTAATTTTCCAATTAAGGATATAATTAGTAAAGCTGGAAAAATAGATTTTTCTGAAATAACAACAGAAATACAAAATCAAATTATTAATGCATTAAAAAAGAAAAATATAGAAAATATAGAACTTACTAATTTTTCAATAATTAAAACAGATCTAACCAACGATTCTCATCTAAATATTGCAGAAAATAAATTTATCGATTTCTTATGTAAAGTAAATCCTAGTATAGGAATTGGATCAGCAAAAAACACATTCAAATCTATAATGGATATACTCTCATTAAAACAATCAAAAGAACAAGATAAGTATAGAAACAACAATCTAGAAGTTATAACAAAAGAAAAAGGTGTTACCCGAAAGGAATTTTCTAATATAATATCCTATGCAAACTATTGTGATCCAATTACATTTGAATATTTGGAAAGTATTGTAGAAAACCATTTTCCAGATTGAAGTATTAATAAAATAGCAGTAGCCTTTTCAATGATTCATGATTCAATTAAAAAAATGGACAAAGACTATTTTGAAATTTTTAGATCAGCGATTGATATTAAAGAAAATAATAAGTATGAAATGGACAATTTTAAAGATTCAACATTACAGTTTATAAGTGATATAAAATGTGAGAATTCATGAAATCGATATGTCGTTCTTGATAATTATTTTGTTGAAGTTATTGCAATAACAATCTTGTGTAAGAAGGGGGTTTAATTATGGAGAAAAAATTTTATATTAAACAAGTAGAAATATATGATGTTGAAAAGAAACAAGCTTTCTGAACTAAATTTGAAAAAGGGATAAATATAATAACTAGTAATCAAAATAGCGTGGGGAAGTCATCGCTAATTAAATCTATTTACTATGCGTTTGGTGCAGATCTAAATTTTGATAATCAATGAAATAAAGAAACAAAACTAACATCTGTTATTTTTACTATAAATGATCGAACATATAAAATTAATAGGTTAAGAAACTCCTTTTTAGTAACTGATAATGAAAATGGAAGTGTTCTCTACAAAGGAACTCAAAATATAACTAAGTTATCTACTTTTTTAAGTTCAATATTTGATTTTGAAATTTTTTTAAATAGTAAGGAAGATAAAAAGTTAGTCCTAGCTCCCCCTGCATTTTTCTTTTTACCATACTATATTGACCAAGAAAAAGGTTGAAATAATGATTTATATAATAATTTTGAAAGACTTGCACAATTTAACAAAAAAGATAGAATGGAGTCTCTATTTTGTCATCTTGGTATTTATAACAAAGAAATTATTAATAACAAAATTGAAATAGAAGACCTGGAAACAGATTTAAAAAATATTTGACAATTGAAAGAAAAATACGAAACAACAATTGGAATTCTAGAGGAAGAAAATAATTCTGAAGTGCTTAGTGAAAAAGAGTTGAAAGAAGAGATACAAGAAATAGAGCAAGATGTAAGTAAAAAACTTCAGCAAATAAATGAAAATCAAGATAAATTAAGTGAACTACATAAAAAAAATTCTATTCTTAAAAATACATTGAACATATTAGAACGCAAAGTAGATAATAGCGAATACATAACACTACAATGTCCTAACTGTAATCATTATAAATTAATGTTTTATGATGAATACTACAGATCTATTATCGAATATAATTATTCTCTAAACATAGCTGAAACATCAATGCCTCAGATACAATCTATGATCGATCAAACACAACAAGAAATTAAAAAGTGCAAAGAAGATTATAAAGAATTATATTTAAGTCTAAATGAAAAAAAGATTGAAATTGAAAAGAAAACTGAATTTCATGATTTCTTACAGACTATTCTATTTGATAAAATTAACAAAACTCTCGATTTAAAAATAAATGACATTAAAAATCAACAAATAGAACCACTAGATAATAAAATTAAAGAATTAAAAAAACAATTGAACAAAACTCTGAAATCTAAAAAGGAATTGATAAATGAAAAATATGATGAGATAGCAAAAAAATGATTTGATAAGCTAGAAATAGATAATGAAGAAATATTTGAAGTTGCTATAAAAATTGATAAACCATACTTTTTACAAGGATTCCAAACCGTTAAGATGACACTAGCATATTATTTTACTTTGCACGAATTGATTAACACATCAAAAGAAATAATAAAATTCCCATTCATAGTAGACTCTCCTAGGTCAAAAGAAGCATCGGACTCAGAAAGTGAAAGGATATTATCATTAATAAGTGAAAATAAAATTCATAATCAAACAATAATATCAACTGTCGACTATGATAAGTATACTAATAATAAAGATAATATTAATAGAATATTTTTAGATAAAAAAGGTAAATTATTGTCTAATGAACAATATAATGAATTAGATGGTGATAAAATAGTTGAAATGTTTTCAGATTCTAATAAATGAATTGATGAAGAAATTACAAAAGAAAGTTAAGCAATAAAAATCTAGCTCACGCTAGATTTTTTATTTAATATTATTTAACCCGAGTTTTGCAGTTGTTGTGCTAAAGTAAAAAGTACAACAACTTTTTAAGTGCCCTACGTTTCCCACTTAGCTACAAAAACAGTGCGTTTTTAGTAGCTATATTTTTTTATAAAAAAATATAAATATCTATACTTTTATGCTTAAATATGATATAATACAAATATGAAAAAGTCAAGAAAAGATACAAAAGACAATGAAGAACATCAATAGCAAGGGTTAAAAAGGGTGAATATTTATCAATCAGGGTACCAAGAAGAGATAACAAGGGGTATGAATTCAGATTTGGTTATGGTTATTTACATGAATTGAAAGAATATCATGATGATCCACTAACTGTGATTAAAGCAGTTATTGCAAACTTCCCACTATCTTGAACAAAAGAACAAGCTAAGACAAAGTTAGATGAAATTTTCAAAGAGAAAAATCGTTAAAAAAGAGGTTATAGAAAGGTATAAAGGTTACGAGATTATTGAAAAACTCTTTGATTATTTCGATATTTTCGATAATTGCACTACTACAAGATCAACAACACTAAAAGATGTTATTATGCAGTTAATTTATCAAAGAATTAAAAATCCAATTAGCGTATTTAACACTTACAAAACAATAAAAAAGAAAGAATTGACACTCACTCAAAAAATTCATTTTATAGATCATTAGATTACATTGCAAAAAACAAAGATGAGATTTTAAAAACTTAAACAAGAAAATTTGTGATAACACAAACAGAAAAATTGATGTATTGTGATTTGATGCGACAACCGCATATTTTGAAACATTCTCAAGAGAAGGTTTTAAAAACCTGGTTATTCAAAAGATGGAAAATTCAAAGAATATCAAATTGTAATAGGAATGGCAACTGATGAAAATGGAATTCCATTACATTACAAAGTTTTTCCTGGAAATAGTGCTGATTCAAATACATTTATCCCTTTTATGTTAGAAATTGCCAACCTTTATGAAATAAACACAGTAACTATCATCGCTGATAAAGGTATGAGCATTAACAAAAATATTAGATTCTTAGAATCTAAAAATTGAAACTACATAATCTCTTATAGAATGAAATCTGGTAGCAAACAATTTAAAGAGTACGTTTTAGATGAAAAGATTATATAACAGATGGAACTTTTAAATACAAAGTTCGTGATATAGCTTCTTTTACAATAAAAACGACCAAACGGTCATTTCAGAAAACAGATAATAACTTATAGTAAAAAACGTGCAATAAAAGACAAAAATGATAGAGATATCTTAGTTCAAAATTTTGTCAAAAAAATGAACAAAGATAATCTAGTTTCTTATGAAAATTTAGCTGGTTCAAAAAAATATAAGTTTTTCAAACCTATAAATAAAGGTGCTTTTTATGAATTGGATTTAGCCAAAATACAAGAAGATGAAAAATACGATGGATATTATGTTTATGAAACAAATAGAACTGATTTAGCTGTAGTTGATATTGTGAACTTATATTCAAAACAGTGACAAATTGAATCTAATTTTAAAACATTAAAAGGTAAATTGTCACTTCGTCCGATGTATTTATCAACATGAAATCATATTGTTGGATATATATGTCTATGTTTTGTATCTTTAGTGTTTTTAAATTATGTAATTTATCTTTTAAATTCTAGATTAGAATTGCAAGGTAAAGATAGAATTACTGAACATAAAATGATTAACGTTATTAAAGATGTTAAAGAAATTGAGGTATTTGTAAACAAACAAAAAACAGAAACAATACAAGTGTTTAATGATGAGTTAAAAGAAAGTTGAGATACTTATCATACTATTTTAGAAATTTTAAAAAATAACAGTCGGCTTATAAATTTGGGTTTATAAGTTTAAACTGTTATTTTATGCTTAAAGTGGGAAACGTAGGAAAAAGTACAACAACTTTTTAAGTGCTATTTAAATCTTATAGAATTCAAAATTTTATCAAATTCAACATCTGTCATTAGCGATTTTATCGTGTTTGTTTTTTCAAATAGTTGCGATAAAAGTTTAAAATCTTCAACAGTTTGTGAACTATCATTAATTATTTTTGTAGTTGAATAATCCTTTCCATTTTGATCTTGTTTTATTTCAAAACCTTGTTTTTCATCGTTTTTGTAAACATAAACAATTCCACCACTTATGTTACTGCAAGAGCACATATTAAGTGCTTCAATAATTCTTTCTACACTAAGTTTTCCGTTTAATTTATGAAAAATTATTCTAAGTATAACCAGTGAAACATAACATATTAAAATGTGAGCATTTATGTGTTCTTTGGTTCTAACAAACATCGGTCTTGTTGCTAGATCGTTTTTTGTTATTCTAAAAGCATCTTCTATTTTTGATAATCCGTGGTATAAATCACGGATTTTTTTGTGATCATATTCAAGTTCTGAAGTCACAATACAAGAATAACCTGCAAATTTTAGATCTTTTTCTATTTTTTCTACATCAATTACAAGTTGTTTTTTATCAGCTATTTCACCTGTTATTGATGAATAATTTTGTGTTGCTATATATTTTGTGTAGCTATGTGTAAGATTAGCAACCCCATATTTAATTGCATTTTGTGCTTTTAGCACTTTTTCGTTAATTTTTCTAATATCTCTTCTTGCTCTTTTTCCATCTCATCAAATTAAAACTTTTTGTTTAACTGTAACTTTTTTGTTATTTTCATCAAAATAAGTAAATGGTTCGATAAATTCTTGGTATTTGTAGTCTGAAGAAACTGTTTTATACAATGATTCATCAAACATTTTTTCTTGGTATTTTTTACCTTTTTTACCTTTTAGAATTTGTGAAAATAAGTAACCATCACCATTTTTAACGATAGATTTTATGTTTTCTTGACAGTTTATTCCTTTATCGGCAACTATTACAGTTCGTTCTAAGTTATAGCTACTTTTTACTTCATTTAAAATAGGTAAAAGAGTTTTTGAATCTGAAGTATTTCCTGGAAAAATCTTATAGCTTATTGGAATTCCATTCGAATCCATCATAAGTCCCAACTGAACAATTGGATCAACAACATGTTCTTTACTAACTCCACGTTTTAATAAACCTGTAATTTTTTTGTATTGTTTTTCTGTATTACCGTCTTTAATTGAAATCATTTGTTGATCATTTATGATTTTTTTATTAGTTTCAAGTGGAAAAACTTCTTCATAAACATCTGCATCTTCAAAGTCTTTTTCAAAATAAAAATTTGTTGAATCAAAGAATGTTTCAACTGCATTTCTTCCTATTTTTGATGAAATAACCTTATTTAAATGTTTTTGAAGTTCATCTGAGTGCTTATCAATGTAATCTAAGCACCTGTAAACAGCATAAATAGAAAAATTAAGTTCTTTATTATAAAAGGATTCTATCTTTTTATATGTAGATCTCTTAGACGCTGGTGACATTATTCTTTGCAGAACTAAAAACTTGAAAATTTCATTTATAGAATATGTTGTTTTGTAGTTTAAGCTAGCAAAAAAATCATCTAATTCCAAGAATTGATATACTGCTTCTAAATATTTGTAACCAAAATTATATGAACTTGAACTTGGATCATCTAAAAATGATTTATCTTTAATTTCACTAAAAGTTATTCTAGGTCCTTTAAGTGCGTTTTTGTTAAACTCTTCAACCTCTTTTATGAATTTATCTTGATCTAGTTGATCTTCTAGATATCCAAAACTTTTAACGATTTCTTGTTTAACTTTTCCGTCTTTGTCTCGATATCCTCTAACAACTCTAAAATATGTCTTAACGGTTCCGTCTTTAAATTTTATCTCATCTCGTTTTATCATAATATCTCCTATAAATATTTTAGCATAACTTTGGAAAAAGTAAATAGGCATAAGAAAAAAGATGAAAAAGCCCTTAAAATCTGAACTTTTCATCTTTTTTATTTATTTGTTAGCACAACAACTGCAAAACTCGGGTATTTTTAGATAAAAAAGGTAAATTATTGTCTAATGAACAATATAATGAATTAGATGGTGATAAAATAGTTGAAATGTTTTCAGATTCTAATAAATGAATTGATGAAGAAATTACAAAAGAAAGTTAAGCAATAAAAATCTAGCTCACGCTAGATTTTTTATTTAATATTATTTAATTTTTTTAATTGTAATTTTATATGGTTTTGCAATGTCTTTAATTTCAACAGTTACTCCAGCTTTTTTACCTAACATAGCTTTTGCAATTGGTGATTCATTTGAAATTAAATTTGAAAAAGGATCTGCTTCAATAGCTCCAACAATTTTGATTTCTCTTACTTTTTTATCTAAGTTAGAAACAAATTCTACTGTTGAACCAATTTTAACTTCTTCATTACTTGAATCGCTTGAATCTTCAATAACTTTAGCTCTATTAATTAATGATTCAACTTCTTTAATTCTTGCTTCAACTTCAGCTTGTCTATTTCTAGCAGCATCATAATCAGCGTTTTCACTTAAATCTCCTTGGTTACGTGCTTCAACTAATTCTTCAATAACTTTAGGTCTTACAACTTCTAATAAGTGTTTAAGTTCAACTTTTAATTCTTCTAATCCTTCTTGAGTTAAAATGATTTCTTGTGACATGTTTTCTCTCCTTATATCTTTTAAATTATATAATATTGAAATTTAAAGTTCTATAGATATATTTATAACTTAAATACGATAATAAATAATATTAAATGTTAATTTTTATTATTATTTACAACTTGTTCTTGTTTATTAATTTTTAATTCTTTTTCTTGTTGTTTTTTAAGTTTTTTATCTAAAGAGATTTCCATTCTTTGTTTTTCAGATTCTGAAATTACAGTTGTACTATCTTCTATTAAATGTTCGGTTTTACCTACAATTGTACTAATAGCAGTTCCTGAAGTTACATTAACTGCAGTTCTACCCATATCAAAAATACCATCTAAAGCTCCAATGATTGAATAAACTCCTTGAAAGTAAGCACCAAATCCTAATCCTGCTAATACTCCAGCTGTAACTACTCCAGCAGTTCCAGGAATTCCACTAATTCCCAGAGAAGCTACTAAAGTAATAAATAAAGCTAAAATGAAAAATACTACTAATCCCATACTTGTTAGATTATTGTCATGTTGAGCTCCAGTTCATAAAAAGCTTGTGATAACCCCTGATTGAACTCCGGCACATCCCATTAAACCTAATGTAGTTGAAAGTGGTGCAACTGTTGAAACAACACTATCATCAACTTTAATATCATCTTTTAAAGTATTGATTAGCATTGGTAATGTCGCGTTTGATGATTGAGTTGCAAATCCTTGAATTAGAACTTTAAAAGAGTGTTTTCATCAATTAATAACATTGATTTTAAATGCAAGTAACATTAAAGTAATTCAAACTAGTGAAATAGTTAGTCCAATATAACCAACTCCAATAGCTTTTCCAATTGAACCTAAAGCACCAATAGGTTTAGAAATAATTGAACTAGTAATCATTGAAAACACAGCTAGTGGCATTATTTTCATAAACGTCATTAAAACAGAAATAACTAATTTTCAAGCTACATCGGCACCTTTTCTAATTTTTTCCATTTCTTCAGGCATTTTTTTAGATAATATTTTAACTGAACTACCAAATAAAAATCCTAATACCATTAAAGGAACAACAGCATTTGCTAATCATGGTTGAACAAAATTAGCTGGGAAATAATTTCATATAATAGTTGGTAAAGCTTGAGTTTCAAACTTCTTATTAGCAGTTTCTCCAATAGGTTGTAGATGAACACCTTTTCCTACATTTAATAAAATACCTATTCAAAATGTAACAATAAATGCAAAAGCAGTATTTAAAAGCAATAGCGATGTTGCTTTAATTGAAATTCTAGCAATATTTTTCTTTCCTGGTTTTGAAACTACTCTAAAAATAGCTAAAAATACAACTGGAGCAGTTAATAATAAAATTCCATTAATAAAGATCTTTTTAAATAATGAAACTCATATATCTAATTGAACTGCTCATGATACATTACTTAATCCTTCTTTTGGAAAATTATTTATTGCTTGAATTAGAATACCAAAAGTTAATCCTAAAGCTAATGCTATTAAAATTCTATAAATAAACTTTATTTTATATTTTTTAAATCCAAATCATAACAAAGCACTAATAAGTGAAAAAACAAGTATTGAAACAAGTGCTTGTCAACTACTGATTGCTAAAAATTTATCAAGTAAAACATTAGGTTTTTTATCAGCTAATATCATTTATTTTAACCTCCTTATTTTAATAATTTTTCTAAAGCAATATGTATGATATCTACTACTCTTGAAAATGGTGGAGCATATGGTAAATCTATTTGAGTTAATGAATTATCTATTTTAATTTCATTTCAAATTAAACTAATTAAAAAGTTAATTCTCATCACTGATAAATTACTTCCATACATTTGAGCTCCAATTAATGTATTAGTTTTAGTATTTAAAATTAGTTTTAATGCTAAAGGTGTTGGATTTGGATTAGCATAATATGAAGGGTGATCATAATCTTTAATAAATACTGTTTTATATTCATAGTTTAATTCTTTTGCTGTTGATTCATTAATTCCGGTTGAAGCTAATTCAGAATCAAATGATTTTACAATAGCAGTTTGTAATGTTCCTTGATATTGATTATCAATTGTTAAAATATCATCAGCAACAACTTTAGCAAATTTTCTAGCAACTGTAGCTAGTGGAGTATAAGTATTTTGTTTTGTGATTCTATGAATTGAAGTAGCACAATCTCCACAAGATCAAATATCAGCTAAGTTAGTTCTTCCTTTATTATCAACTACAATTGCTCCATTTTTTAACATTTCAATATTTGAATCATTTAAAAATTGAGTAGCTGGTCTAAATCCAATAGCTAAAATAACTAAATCAACTTCTAGTTTTGAATTGTTTTCTAAAACTATATTAATATTATTTGAATCTGATTTTTCAAAATAAGCTAAACCATTATTTTTAATAATATTAATATTATTTTTAATTAGATTTTCTTCTAATAAATCTGTAATTTCTTTATCAAATATTCTTTTGTTTAATTGTGATTCTTTTTCTATTAAAGTAATTTCTTTATTAAATTCAGCAAGCATTTCTAAGCATTCTAAACCAATAAATCCAGAACCAATAACAGCTACTTTTTTAATAGAATCATTTTGTAATTTTTCTTTTAATTTAATACCGTCTTCTAATCTTGTTAAAGTGAAAATATTATCTAATTCAATTCCTTTAACTGGAGGAACAATAGGTTTTGCTCCTGTTGAAATAACTAGTTTATCATATGATAACTCAATTAAATTATCATCTTTTCTATATCAAATCTTTTTATTTTGATCATCTATTTTTTCAACTACCGATTTAGTATGAATTACAATATTTTGTTCACTAAATTGTTCAACACTTCTTGCAAGTAAATTGTTTGGTTGTAAATCTTTATTACCTACAAAATAAGGCAATCCACATGCACCAAGTGAAACATAATCTTCTTTTTGAATAACTATAACTTCAGTTTGATTTGATAGTTTTTTAATTCTACTAGCAACAGTCATCCCACTAGCAGCACCACCAATAATAACTACTCTCATTTTTACCTCCTAAAGTTTATAAAAATAAAAAAGAAATTATTTTTTCTTTAATATAGTTAATTCTAATTTAAATTATATTACATTTTACTAAGTTTTAATGAACTTCACACTTCAGAAATACATAAAAAAATTAAGCTTATTGCTAAGCTTAATTTTCTAGTCCTACATTTACGTTAAGCATCCTCAAGGTCAGCAGGGCTGGCTAAGACTAAACCGCCGATCCAAATATTCTAAAATGAATACTTGCTATATCAATATAACACAAAATATTTAATCATTCAAATAATCTAATATTAATTGAGTAATCTTTTTATTTTTAACTACTTTATTTAACTCATCAAAATTAGAATTTTTAATATTATCAATAGTTTTAAAATGTTTATATAATTCTTGACTAGTTTTTTTACCTACTCCTTTAATATTTAATAATTGATCTTGAATTTGATTATGATATTTTTTTCTAAATCCAGATTTAGCATATTCATCAACTCTAATTTGAACGCCAGACAATCAATTGTATAGTTTTTTAAATTGTTTTATTTCAACAGTTTGATCAAATATATCAATTAATGCTCTAGTTTTATGATGATCATCTTTAACTAATCCAATTACATCAATATCTAAATTTAATTGTTCTAAAACTTGTTTACAAGCTTTTATTTGAGCTGATGATCCATCAACAATAATTAGATCAGGTAATGTATCATTAGTTTCTAATTTTTTAGTAAATCTTTTTTTAATCATAAATTTCATACGATCAAAATCAGAAGTGTTAGTTGAATCAATATTATATTTTCTAAATTCACTTCTAATAGCTTTAGCATTTTTATATACAACACAAGCTCCAGTTATAAATTGGTTATAAATATTTGAAATATCAAACATTTCAATATAACTTGGATATGTTCTAATATTTGATATTTGTTGAAGTGTAGTTAAAATTTCATCTTCACTTCCTAGATTAACATTATTTGATAATTTAGCTTTATTAGATAGTTCAATAGCGTTTTGTTTTGCTAAATTAATTAGAATTTGATCTTGTTTATTTAAACTGTGACTTGTAAAGTTTAAAATGTTTTGATCAATATCTAATAGTTCAATTTCATTAGGAATTAATAAAATATCAGGAGTAATATTCTTATCATAAATTTGTTGTAAAAAACTATTTAATAATTCAACTACTTCTTGACTTTCATAATTTTGAACATACTCATCTTTAAAAGTTAATTGACCATTTCTATAAAATAAAATCACAAAACAAATTCTATTATCATCTAAATAATAATTAATAACATCAATATTTTTATCACTATTAAACTCAACATTTTGCTTTGTTGTAATAAATTCTAAACTAGCAAGTTGCTCTTTAATTTTTTGAGCTTGTTCAAACTGTAACAATTCACTTGCTTTATTCATTTGATTAATTAAATTAGTTTTAACTTGACTAATATCACCTTTAAAAAACTTATCTACTTGTTTTATTTGATTTGAATAATAACTCTCATCAACTTGTTTAAAACAAGCTCCAGAACATTGATTTAAATGATAATATAAACAAGGTTTATTTAAATTACCTTTACACCTTTTCAAAGGAAACAATCTTTGTAAAGTTAATAAAATAGCTCTAGCATTACTTTTTAATGGTAAAGGTCCATAATTTCTTAAAGCTTTTTTATTATATTTTCTTTCATATTTATAAGTTGGATCTTTTTGATTAGTAATTACAATATAAGGATAAGCTTTATCATCATTTAATAAAATATTATATTTAGGACGATATTTTTTAATTAAATTTTCTTCTAAAATTAAAGATTCTTTTTCATTATTTACAACAAAATAATTAATATCATCAATTTCACGAACTAATCTTGTAGTTTTAATATTATGAGCACGATTAAAATAAGAACTAACTCTTTTTTTAAGATTTTTAGCTTTTCCTACATATATAACTTGTTTTAAATTATTTAAATATAAATAACAACCTGCTTTATTAGGTAATAAATTAATTTTTTGTTCTAGTTTCATAATCTTTATTTGTTAAAAGTAAGTGTATCATCATCTGATAATAATTTATCTAAAGTATTGTTTTTGTTTTCATTTTCTTCAGTTTGTTGATTTTTATTTCACCCAAAAGGATTAATATCTCTTTGTTGTCAAAATTGTTCTCTTGCTTGTTCGATTGGAACATCTTTTTGATTCATTTTAATATTAATTAAATTAAGTTCTTTATCAAAATCTTCTTCATCATCTTGACCATCATCTTCTTCATTTTCAATAATTACATCATCAATATTTACATCATCTATCATTTCAGTTTGATCAATTTCTAGATCATATTTTAAATCATAATCATCTTCTAAAATAGCTTTAAAATCTTTTAATTCTTCTTTTTTAGCTTTGACATATGATGGTAGTTGAATAATTAGATCACTATTATTAATATCTTTATTATCAAATAATAAATTAGTATTTAAATTATCTATTTTATTTAAATTATTATTAACTTTTAGATCTTGATCATTTATTTGTATTTGATTTAATAGTTCAGCATAAATTGGAGTATCTTTAGATGATAAATATAGAATTCTTAATGCTTTACCTCTTTTTTTATGTTTAGGTTTAAATAAATAAAATCCATCACCAGTTAAAATTCAATTAAAGTAAATAAATATAATAAAAATCACAATTATATAAGTAGTTGGAAGTGAAGTATATAATAAAACAGCAATAATAAAACTACCTATAATTCCACCACCTAAATAAGGATTGAAATATCCATCAGGATTAATTAAATAATGTGTTAAAACTTTATAATTTTGTTTATTAAATACTGAGTGATTAATTCATTGTTGATTGTATGTTTTTATAATTTCATTAAAAATATTTTTTGTCATAAAGAATTTATTTTATAAATATTAGAATTAGTTTGATACATAACAGTAAATAAAATTAAAGATGTTAAACATAAAATTATAATAAAACCAACTAAAAGCATTAATTTAAATCTTATTTTAAACTTAAATTTTATTTGAATAAAAATACATAAATCAAAAACTAATAATATTAAATAAACTAAATATTTAACTCAACCAAAAATATAACTAAATAAAAGATCATCAATTAATTGACCTATAATAGTAATACGAGCAAAACTAATTGAAATAAAAAGTAATAATAAAAAACCGTTTACTACTCAAGCAACTGAATCTTGTTTATACTTTTTTTTATGTCTTTTAAAAATAATAGTTTTATTTTCATTATAAAGTTGTTGTTTATTTTTTATTACATTTTGATCTTGCATTTTTCTAATTCCTTTATTACTTTTTTATTATATCTAATATTAGTTTGACTCTTTTTATATATTTTAACAATCTTATTTTTACAAATCTAATAGTTGACTATAAAAGCGTTTTTTCTATTTTAAATAGAGTTAAACGCTTTTTTAATTATTGAACTTTTTTAGGTTTTGAACTAGTTTTAGCTTGATTGTTATGTCTTTTTTTAGTTTGTTTTGCAACAAATACTTTTCCATCAGTTTCATTAATAATAGCTAAAACAATAGGATTTTTTCCTGATTCTTGTCTTACTAAACTTCTTACTTTATTTGTTATTTCTTTTTTAATTTCACTTAAATCGTATTTATTAGGATGTTGTTTAAATAAAGTTTGACCTTCTAAAATTAAATTAGTTACTTCTTTTTGAATTATTTTAAAGATTGGATTATCTTCTTGAATGTATAACACTCCACGCATTTGAGTATCAATTAATGAAACTAATTCTTTATTTCTAGAATCAATTGTTGCACCAACTATAATTACTCCATCAGTTGCTAGTTGTTTTCTTTCATTTAAAACAATAGAACCAACATCACCAATTCCAACACCATCAACATAAGTATTACCTTCATCAGCTATATGTTCAGATATTGCTAAATGTTTTTTAGATAATACTAGTGTTTCACCATTATCAATAATTCCAACATTACCAGGTTCTACTCCTGCTTCTATTGCTGCTTTTTCGGCTTTTAAACATTCTTTATATAATGCTTTAATTGGAATAAAATATTTAGGTTTTAATAATGAAGTCATCATTTTAATATCTTCATAACTTGCTCTCATTGATCAAATATTTTTATCACTTAAAGCAACTAATTTTGCATCAGTTCTAGCTAGTTCATCTAAAATTTGAGCGTGTCTTTTTTCAATTCCAGCAGCTGGTGGAGTTGCTAGAATAATTACATCTTTTTCAGTAAATTCAACAACATGATCATTTCCTGTTGCTATTTTCATTAATTTAGAATATAGATCATCAGCATTACCTGAAATAATTAATACTCCATCATCTGATTGCATATATTCTTGAATGCTAATTAATGAATCTTTATTAATTACTAAGTTTTCATGAATTAAATTAGATTTTAAAACTGCATCCATTGTTCTTCCGTAAACTGCAATTTTTCTATTATTTTCAATAGCAGCCATACAAATTTCACTTAATTTATAAATATCTTCTTCAAATATTCCTACTACTATTTTTGTTTTCTTTTCTTTAAATGGTGCAGCTATATAACGATCAATTTTATGATTTGGAACAGTAAAGTCTTGACGTGAAGCAAATTCAGCATCTGAAATAAATGCTAGAACCCCTTTTTTAGCAACTTCTGAAATATAAGCAAAATCAGTTGAAAAATAAGATTGTTCTTTTCCATCAATTATGTAATCTCCAACATAAATAATAGAACCTAAATCAGTACTAAAAGCATAACCAAGAGATTGAGGTGATGAAGAAGTTGTTCTAAATACTTCAACTTTTACATTTCCTACTTTAATTACATCTTTATCTTTAACTGTTTTAAACATTTTTTCTTTATGTTTTAATCTCATTCTTTCGATTTTGATTTTTGCAATTAATTCAGTGATTTCATTACAATAAACAGGAACATCTATTTCTTTTAATAAATAACCTAATGAACCGATATTATAAGCACTAGGATTAGTTAAAAATACTGCTTTAATTTTTTTCTTATTTTGTTTAATAAAGTCTAATTTAGGAATTACAGTATCAATTCCTAAAATACCTTTTTCTGGATATTTTAATCCAGCATCTAATATAAACATCTCATCATTGATTTCTAAGACGTAAAGGTTTTTACCTTTTTCATCTTGTCCACCAAGAGCTGTAAATCTAATATTTGGCATTATAAAAAATCCTTTCATTTTAAATATTATAAAATCTCACTAATCGCGTTTAATCGTTAGATTAGTTAAAAGTTTACTTCTTAATATATATTTTAACTTATAAATTTTTATTATTGAATAATAGAGGTGTTTTAGTAGTTTTCTTGTGAATATAAAAAACAAGTCATAAGACTTGTTTTGGTGTGAATTATTAAGCAGCTGGTTTTTCACCAGGTTGACCTGCTGGTTGTCCTTCTGGTTGACCTGCTGGTTGACCTTCTGGTTGTCCTTCTGGTTGACCTGCTGGTTGTCCTTCTGGTTGTCCTTCTGGTTGTCCTTCTGGTTGACCTGCTGGTTGTCCTTCTGGTTGTCCTTCTGGTTGACCGCTTGGTTGTCCTTCGTTAGGTTGTTTATTATCTTCGGCTGGTTTTTTAGCTTCAGTTTTACATGCAACTGCAACTGCACCAGTTGTAGCAACCATTGCAACTGATCCTAAAATTGTTAGTAATTTTTTCATTTGTTTGTATCCTTCTCTAAATCGAAAATATATTTTGAATTTAAATAAGTACAACTAAAGTATAGATTTTCACTTTTGCAGTACTTAACTTTATTCTATTTTTTTTTTTTTTTTTTGTTCAAGCGTTTTACATAATTAGTAGACATAGTCATTAAAATTTTAAGAGTTAGCATAGAAAATATTATTAAAATAAACCTAATATTGGAATTATACAAATGGATATAATTTGTGATTATATTAATAATGTAAATATTTTATATTTATAGATATAGGTGGACAGGTTCTAGCCGGCCGTTCCTACGAATTTATGACCTGTAGAAATAAGCAAATAGAACCATTGCAACTTCTAAATGAAGTTGTTTTTTTATATATAAAATAATGGACACTAAAAATACTTTAAATAAAAATAACTCTTTTGAAAGAGCTATAAAATATTCAGAATAGATATTCCAGATTATAAATTATTGAAAATAGATATTATTTGTAATATATTAATAATGTAAATATTTTTATAAATATTTTATTTATAGATTGGCGGACAGGTTCTAGCCGGCCCTGCCTACCATTTGAGATGGCGAAATAAGGAAATAGAACCATTACAACTTCTAAATGAAGTTGTTTTTTTTATTTGAAACTTTACGTGTTCTAAATAAAAAACAACATTTAACTTTTTACAAATAAGTGTTACATGTGATTGGTATATTAACTTGCAATTGTATGAATTTATATTAAATACTCTTTAGGATATTTAATATAATTATTTTATATTTATATACATTTTGGAGAACTAATGATAAACATAAAAGACAAACAATTAAAGAGCATTAAATTCATAGACCTTTTTGCTCGATTGGGTGGTTTTAGACTTGCATTAGAGTCTTTAGGAGCAAAATGTGTGTATTCAAACGAAAAAGATAAACATGTAAAAGCCGTTTATCAAAATAATTTTAATGATTATCCCGATAATGATATTACATTAGTTGATGAAGCAAGTGTTCCTGATCATGATATATTATGTGCTGGTTTTCCTTGTCAAGCATTTTCGATAAGCGGAAAACAAAAGGGTTTTAATGATACAAGAGGTACGTTATTTTTTGATGTTGCAAGAATAGTTAAAAAGAAAAAACCTAAAGTTATCTTTTTAGAAAACGTAAAGAATTTTGCATTTCATGACAATGGAAAAACTCTTCAAGTAGTAAAAGACACTTTAGATGAATTAGGTTATGATTTTTATAGTGATGTTTTGAACTCTTTAGATTTTGGAGTTCCACAAAAAAGAGAAAGAATTTATATTGTTTGTTTTAGAAAAGATTTAAATATTAACTCTTTTAATTTTCCAAAACCTTTTAAATTAAATAAATTTGTTGAAGATATTTTATTAGAAGATAAAGAAACTGAAAATCTTGTTATAAAAAGATCTGACTTATCTTTAAAAAATCAAATTTCTAACACAAATTCTGTTAAATCAGTGTCATCGGAGCAGTTGGAAAAGGCGGACAAGGAGAAAGAATATACAGTGTTAAAGGAACAGCTATTACACTATCAGCAAATGGTGGTGGAGTTTTTTCAAAAACTGGAGGTTATCTAGTTAAAAACAAGAAAACTTCATCCAAGAAAATGTGCTAGATTAATGGGATATCCAGACTGATATAAAATAGATAATTCTTTTAATCAAACATATAAACAATTTGGAAACTCTGTGGTTGTTGATGTTTTACAATATATAACAATTAATATATCTAAGACTTTAAATCACGATTATAATTTTATTTAATTTTTAGTCTTATCATTTAAAACAAAAATATCATTTAATATTTCAGTTTTACTAATTTTATGTTTGCTTAAATTTAATAATCTAATTTTTTTACTACTTAATTTAACTAATAAGTTTTTTGATTCTAAATCATATTCAAAAGTATCAGCACTTAATCCTACTTTATCTAAACTTTCTAATTCTAATTTAATTTGTTGTTGATCTGAAAAAATAACAGGAGCGTTTAATGTTCTAAATTTGTTAGTTGAAACAGGCATTAACTCTTGCATTTCATATAATGACACTTCGGGATAAATAATTGCACCATGAGCTGATTTCATAAATCCAGTTGATCCACTTGGTGTTGAAAAAACTAAACCTGTTCCTTTAAATTCTTCTAAAAGTTCATTATTAATATAAATTTTTGTTGTTAATGGTCTTGTGTGATTTATAACTTTTATTTCATTTATTGCATAAACTTTTTTGTCATTAAAATTAACTTCTAATAAAGCAAGTTGAGTAACATTTGCATTTTTTAATAAATCACAACAAATTGCTTCTTGTAAATCTTCAATTCTATTTTTATTAGTATAAAACCCAATTCCACCAAACTTAATTGGAGCAAAAACTAATTTATCTAATAAATGTTGATATTTGTGAATGGCTACTAAAAAAGTACCATCACCTCCAATTACAAAAACGATATCAGGATTCTTTTCATCTTCAACAAAATTATTTTTATTTAATAATTCAATTAAATCATTTTTAATATTATTTGTTTTATCATAACTATTTGTCACTAAACTGTATTTCATATCAATCAGCTCCTTAATTGTTATTATATACATTTGATTAGAAATAACTTGTCTAAACTTTACTTATATTTTAATTTAAGATTAAAAAACTCTAACAATACAGTTAGAGAATTATCTAAATTTCTGTTTCATTAGTATGAGCTATCATTAACTCTTTAATTGAAATATTTTGTGGTAATTGATAAACATATAAAATAGTTCTAGCAATATCAACTGCAGCTAATCCACCATCAATTTCATTAATAAATTGCATATGTTCATCTAAAATTTCTTTTTTAGTTGAATTTAATAAATTAGTTGCAACTGTCCCTGGTTCAATTAAACTAAATCTAATATTTGTATGAGCTAATTCACGTCTTGTTTGTTCTGTAATTGCATTAACTGCGAATTTGCTTCCATTATAAACTGCATGATCAGTATATGTATATCTAGCTGCAACACTCGAAATATTAATTATAGTTCCATGATTTTGTTTGATCATACTAGGTAATACTGCGTCCATTCCGTTAATTACACCTTTAATGTTAATATCGATCATGTCATATTTTTGTTGAATATTTTGATCAATATATTTATCTAAAATCATAATTCCTGCATTATTAATTAATAAATCAACTGGGCCAAATTTTTCTTCAGCTATTTTAATTGCATTTTTAACTTCATCTAAATTTCTAACATCAACTCGTGCTGTCATACAATTATCTAAATTTAAATTATCTAATAGTTCTTTTCTTCTAGCCATAATTAGTAATGGATAACCTAAACTAGAAAATAACTTAGCACACTCTAATCCAATACCACTACTTGCTCCTGTAATTACTACTAATTTTTTCATGTTATCACCAAAAATATTATATAAGAAAATAAGCTTACTAATAAACTTATTCTATAGTATTATTATTAATTTAATTTACAAAATTTAAGATATCATTAACACTTGATTCTCATTGTTTATCAATTTGATTTGTTAATAACATAGCTTGATGGATTCAAATTATTTTTTGTTTAAAATTAGAGTTTTTTCAGTCATTAATATTTGTAATTTCTAATAACTTAACAATAAGGTTTTCATTATCTAAAAGTTCAGTTTCTAATTTTTGTCTGAAAAAAGAAACATTTTGATGTGAGTAATGTAATTTAGTTTCACTAGATGATAAATTTTTAGTTTTACGTAATAAATCAATTTCTTTTTTAATTAGTTGTTGTTGAAATAGATGAATTTCTTCTTTCATACTATTTGTTGTTGAATTTGTCGGACAAGCACAAGAAACTACAGTAAATGAAACTTTCATCATTGAACTAAGTGAGAAAAATAAAATTAACTTTCTTCAAAACCTCATATTTTATCCTTTCTACAAAATAAAGATTTTGCAAAAGTCATCTGTCATATATCTACACTAATATTATAGTAAACAATTAAATATGTATAATTAAAATTGAAAAACTAAAGTAGAATAATTAAACAATAAAATACTTTTGATATTAAAATATAAAAAGTATAATAATATTATGAACTTTCAAGGAGAAATTATGGATAATAAACAAATAATGGTAAGTGGAATTACACCAAGTGGAACTATGACTTTAGGTAATTATTTAGGTGTTGTTAAACGTTTTATTGAATTTCAAAATGAACATGATTTATATATTTTCATAGCTAATTTACATGCGATAACTTTACCTCAAGATAAAGAAAAACTAAGAAAAAATACAAAAGAAATAGCTGCATTATATTTTGCTTGTGGACTTGATATTAATAAATCAACTATCTTTTTACAATCTGATGTAACTCAACATTGTCAATTAGGTTGAATTTTAACAACTCATACTACAATGGGTGAATTATCTAGAATGACTCAATTTAAAGATAAATCAGTTAAAGCTGAATCAATAAATGGTAAATCTTATATTCCAACAGGATTATTTGCTTATCCAGCATTAATGGCTAGTGATATTTTATTATATGATGCAAAATTTGTTCCGATTGGAGTTGATCAAAAACAACACTTAGAACTTACAAGAGATTTAGCTGTGAGAATGAATAATAAATATGGAAAAATGTTTGAAATACCTGAACCATTAATTAGTGAAAAAACTGCAAAAATTATGGATCTACAAGATCCTACTAAAAAGATGAGTAAATCAAGTACTAATCCAAAATCAATTATTACAATGTTAGATACACCTGATCAAATTAGATCAAAAATTAAAGCTGCTTTAACTGATTCTGAAGATTTAATTAAATACGATCCAATAAATAAACCTGGTGTTTCAAACTTAATAACTATTTATTGTGAATTAACAAATACAAGTATAAGTGACGCTGAAAAACGTTGAGAAAATAAAAACTATAAAGATTTAAAAGATGATGTAACTGAAGTATTAATTAATTTAATTGATCCGATTCAACAACGTTTTAAAGAATTATATAATTCAAAAGAAGTTGAACAATGATTAGAAATCGGAGCAGAAAGAGCTAGAAAAATAGCTAATAAAAAATTAAATAAAGTTCAAAACTTATTAGGTTTAAATTATAATAGAAAATAATTTTAGTAACTATTTAGTTACTTTTTTATTAGGAGAAGATTATGAAAACAGTTAGAGTTATTGGAGCTGGACTAGCAGGTTGTGAAGCTTGTTATCAATTATTAAAAAGAAATTATTTTGTAGAATTATATGAAGTTAAATATTTAAAGAAAAATCCAATTCAACATAATGATTTATTTGCTAATTTAGCTTACTCTGATTCTTTTAGATCTAATTTATTAACTGATTCAGTTGGCACATTAAAACAAGAAATGAGGTTATTAGATTCATTGGTAATTAAAGCTGCAGAATTTAGTTCAACTGAAGACACTAATAACTCGTTAGTTTTAAATAGAATTAAATTTCAAGAATATATTACAAACTTTTTACAATCTCAAAAAAATTTAAAAATCATTAAACAAGAATATGTTGAAATTGATCTGAATATACCAACTATAATAGCAACTGGACCAATTACAACTACTAATTTAGAAAATTCAATTAGAGATTTAGTTGGTGAAGAAAATTTTTATTTATTTGATGCAGTTGAACCTATGGTGTGAAAAGAATCAATTAATATGAATTTAATGTATCAAGAAAATGATGATCTTTATTGTCTATTAAACAAACAACAATTTGAAAATATTTATAAACAAATAATTGATGCTGAAATTTTTATATCACCACTTAATAATGAAATACAAATGGTTGAAGACTATGGTTTAAAATCTCTTGAATCAATTGCTAAAGATAAAGAGTTATTATTAAAAACAATATTTAAGCCAATTAAAAATAGTTATGCTAGTGTTAGATTAAAAAAAGATAGTGTTAAAGATAATATTTACAATATAGTAGGTTTTCAGACAAGTATTAAATGACCATTTCAAAAAAATATAATTAAAAGCATACCAGGACTAGAAAATGCAGAAATATTAAGATATGGAGTTATGCATAAAAATGATTATATTAATAGTAAAAAACTTTTTAATGTAGGTTTTCAATTAAAGAATCATCCTAATATATTTTTTGCAGGACAAATTACTGGAGTTGATGGATATGTCGAATCAACAGCAAGTGCTATTATTAGTTCAATAAATCTTGACCGATATTTAAATAATAAAAAAATAATTATTCCAAGTGTTGATTCAACAATTGGAGCATTATGTAATTATTTACATAAAACTACTGATCAAATTTTTCAACCAATTAAAATTAATTGAGCAATTGTTGGAAAAAATACAAAAATGCCAACTAGTTTAATTGATAAACAAAAACTATCAAATAAAGCTATAAAATCTATTGAAAAATACATTTCTAAAATTAATAAAAATTGTTAATATTTTGCTTGCTTGGTATAATAAAGTAAATAAAATAAATTATTTTGGAGGTCGAAATGGTTTACGCAATAACTACTGCAGTTGCTATATTTATTTTGATATCACTATATTTTATAGCATATCTAATGGATCGTAAATTTATGAAAAAAATTAATACAAGTAGTATTACATTAATGGGAATGCTTATTGCATTAATTGTTATTTTAACTAACTGTATAGGTAACTCTGGTATATTTTTCAATACTAGATTAATGTTAGGAAACTTCGTTTTATTCTTATCAGGTATGATGTTTGGTCCTGTTGGAGGAGCGATTGTTGGAACATTAAGTTGATTAATAGGACTAGGATTTATTCAAACATTTATTCACGCTTCAATTTTAGCAATGTATGTTTTATATGCTATGTTAGGTTCTTTAGTATTCTTATTTAAATCAGAATCAAAACTAACTTATGTAATCTTAGTATATTCATTCTTAGCTATAGCAAGTTTTCTAATGACATTCGTAGCCTTTCCAATTGCATCATGAGCGAGTGTTGGTGGAGAAAGAACATTCTGACAATGAATGTTACTTCCAAAAAAATTCATAGTGTTTCCTTTAGACGTACTAATAGAACCACTTCTTATTATTCCTTGTTTTGAAGTATGTTTATTATTATTAAAAAATAACCCTACTGTTGAAGGAAAAACTTGAGCAACTAGATTCGGAAGTTTAGATCACTTATTTTCAAAGAAAAGATCTAAAAATATAAGCTCTAATTTACAAAAAACTACTGCATAAGTAGTTTTTTTAGTACCAAACTATAAAGAATTATTAAGAATAATAAAAAAAATCGCATAAAGCGATTTTTTAATAACTATTTGTTTAAAGCTTTTTTAGCAACTTCAACTAATGCTTTGAATTCTTCAGCATTGTTAATAGCTAATTCAGATAACATTTTTCTGTTTACTTCAATGTTAGCTAATTTTAATCCGTGCATAAATGTTGAGTATGATAATCCTTCTGGTCTAACAGCTGCATTAATACGAACGATTCATAATGATCTAAAGTTACGTTTTCTTTCTTTACGTCCTACGAATGCATAAGCCATAGAACGAATTACTTGTTCATGTGCTTTTTTGTATGAAGATTTTTTAGTTCCGTAGTAACCTTTAGCACGTTTAATTCAACGTTTTCTTCTTGCTCTAGTTACTTTTCCAAATTTAACTCTTGCCATATTTCTGTTATCCTCCTATATTATCCTTGTAATAAACCTTTTAAGTTTTTCATATCTGATTTACTTACTACTGTCATTTTTTCTAAGTGACGTTTTTGTTTAGTAGTTTTACCTGTTGCACGGTGTGATCTATAAGCTTTACCTCTTTTTAAAGAACCATTTGGTTTTTCAATAACACGTTTAGCTAAAGATTTTTTTGTTTTCATTTTTGCCATAATGTTTTACTCCTTGTCTTAACTAATTTTTCTTAGGCACGATATACATATCTAAAAATCTAGAATTTAATTTAGCTTCTTTTTCAATTTTAGCTACATCACTAACTAAATCAAAGAATCTATCTAAAGTTTGTTGTCCTAAATCAACATATGCAATTTCTCTACCTTTAAATTTTAATGAAACTTTAACACGGTTTCCTTCTACTAAAAATTCTTTAGCCTTTCTTGCTTTAGTTTCTAAATCATGTTGACCAATATTAACTGTTAATCTAATTTCTTTGTTTTCTGTTTTAGCTTGGTGTTTTTTAGCTTCTTTTAATTTCTTTTGTTGTTCATACTTGAACTTACCGTAATTTACTATTCTAGCAATAGCAACTCCATCAGGTTGAACACCAACTTGATATAAATCTAAGTTTTTTGAACTAGCTAAAGCTAATGCTTCTTTTCTAGACATAACACCTAGTTTTTCTTTATTTTCATCAATCACTAAAATTTGACTAGCTCTAATGAATTCATTTATTGGTTCTTGATTTTTCATAGGTCTTGAATTTCTTTGTCTGTTATCCATGTATTTCTCCTTAAAATAAAAAATGTGCCATTAAAGAATTAGAAAGCACACTTATTGCATATAACCATCATAAAAAAGTTATTACCATTTTGCCTAATTGCTAATGGTGAGCGAGTGCTTCTTCTTTAAACAAGATAATTGTATATTATTTATTAATAAATATAAAGTGTAAATTACAAAATTTTTCAAAAATAAAAGATATGCAATGCATATCTAATAATTATTTTAAAATAGCTACAACTTCACCTTGTTTTACTTTACCAAATTTAACAACTTCAATTGATTTTTCCATTGGATTTGTAAAAACAATTGGAGTTGTAATTGAAGGCACTTTTTTAGCAATTTTTTTAAGATCAACTGTTACTAATTTTTCATTAGCTTTAATCATTTGATCTTGTTCAACAACTGAATCAAATCCTTCTCCGTTTAAATTAACAGTATCTAATCCAATATGAATTAGAATTTCAACTCCTTGTTTAGTTTGAATTCCATAAGCGTGTTTTGTAGGAAAAACAGTCATTAATTTTCCTGCAATTGGAGCAAAAAAATCATTTGAACTTGGAATGATAGCAAAACCATCACCCATCATTTTTTCTCTAAAAACATCATCTTCTACTTTATCTAAGCTAACAATTTCACCATCACAAGGTGCTAATATTTCAATATTTTTCTTTTTAAATGGTCACATATTAATCCCTCTTTTATCTACTATTTTAATTTTAACATTTAATTATTTTATTTAAGTTTATAGATATTTCTATTTTAAATTATTTAAAAATTCATCAACTAATTCTAAAACTTGATTTTCGTTTTCACATTCTAAAGCTTTGTTTGATAATTCAACAGCTGAATTCATATCAATTTTACTCATTAATGATCTTGCTCTTAAAACTGAAGTTGCACTCATTGAAAATGCATCTAATCCTAATCCTAATAATATCGGTAATGCTTGAACATCTCCTGCCATCTCACCACACATACCAACTCATTTATTATTTTTATGACCACCATCAATTGTCATTTTAATTAATTTTAAAATAGATGGATTAGTTGGTTGATATAGATAAGACACGTTTTGATTCATTCTATCACTTGCCATTGTATATTGAATTAAATCATTAGTTCCAATTGAGAAGAAATCAGAGTACTTACTAAATTGATCAGCATTAACTGCGGCCGCTGGAATTTCAACCATCATACCAATTTGAACATCTTTATCATATTTAATATTTTCTTCATCTAATTGTTTTTTACAATCTTCAACAAATTGTTTAGCAGCTTTAAACTCATCAATTGTAGCAATCATAGGAAACATTATTCCTAGTTTACCAAACGCTGAAGCTCTTAATAAAGCACGAATTTGATCTTTAAAAATATCTTTTCTATCTAGTGTGAATCTAATTGCTCTATAACCTAAAAATGGATTCATTTCTTCAGGGAAGTTAAAGTATGATAATTTTTTATCTCCACCAATATCTAGTGTTCTAATGATAACTAGTTTTTGATTCATATCAACTAAAACTTTTTTATAAGCTTCAAATTGTTCTTCTTCAGTTGGGAAATGATCGTTGTCCATGTATAAAAATTCACTACGGAATAATCCAATCCCTTCAGCTCCTGATGCTAAAACTCCTTCAACATCATTAGGCGAACCGATATTTGCTTCAATTAATTTTTCAACACCATCTTTTGTAAGAGAAGCTTTGTCTTTAAATAATTTTAATTCAGCTTGTAGTTTTTTATATTCAATTGCTTTTTGTTGGTATTTTTCAATATCAGTTTGATTTAACTCTAATTCAACAATTCCACTTGCACCATCTAAAGCGATCATTTCTCCATCTTTAGCTTGACTAGTTATTGTTTTTAATCCTAAAACAGCTGGAATTTCTAAACTTCTAGCCATAATAGCAGCATGACTTGTTCGTCCACCAATGTTTGTTAAAAATCCTTTTACAAATTTTTTATCTAATTGAGCAGTTTGACTTGGAGTTAGATCTTCAGCAACAATAATAACTTCTTGATTTATTGTTGAAAGATCAATAATTTTAATATTTAAAATGTGTTTAATAATTCTTGATGCAACATCTTTAACATCAGCACTACGTTCTTTAAAATAAGCATCATCCATCATGCTAAACATTTCAAAATATTTATTAGTAACTTCTTTTGTTGCATAATCAGCATTAACTTTTTCTGAACTAATTAAAGAAATGATTTCTTCTTTGATCATTGGATCATTTGCAATATCTTTGTGTGCATCAAAAATTGCAGCTTTTTCTTCTCCTAGTTTTTCAAATGTAATTTTTCTTAAATTTTCTAGATCATTAACTGATTGTAAAATTGCATCTTCTAATTTTTTAATTTCAGCATCAACATCTTTAATTTCTATTTTATTAACTATAATTTCTTCTTCATTAATTATAAGAGCTTTGGCTACCGCTATACCTTCACTAGCACCAATTGCTTTAAGTTGTTTACTCATAATCAATCCCCTTATTCTAATAATTTAATATTAATTGTAATTTTTTTAAGAAAATAAAACAATAATTAATTTTTATAAAATTTTATTTCTTTAATTGCACTAGATGATAATTGTCTTTTTTCTAAATCACTTATAAAATAAACTATTTCTATATTTGGATCTAAACTTTTAAATCCATCATAATAGTTTAATTCATAATCAAAATCTTGTTGGCTTCTTAAACCTCTAACAATATATTTAGCGTTTAATTTTTTAGCTATATCAGTTGTTAATTGATCTTTATTTGCTATAACCGAAACATTATCTAAATCTTTAGTTAAATTAGTTATAATTTCAATTCTTTTTTCAAAACTTAATAAACTAGATTTATTAATATTTTTACTAACTACTATAAATAATTTATCAAATAAAGAACTTGCTTTTTTTACTATATTTAAATGACCATCGTGAAATGGATCAAAACTTCCAGGATAAATAGCAATCTTCATAACAACCTCTTTTAATTCACATATTAATTATAGTTAATTAATACAAATTTTGAAATTAATATTACAAAAAAACAGTAACGACTGTTACTGTAATAAATTTGTATAGTTTAAAGCTATAACACTTTTAATTTCTCAATATGAATTATTATTTTCTTGTTTTTCAAGTGTAACTTCAAATTCTTGACCAATAATATTATTAAATTGAGAATTTGAGAACTTAGTTCTTATTAATTTATATTTAATTTTATTTTTTGATGAACTAATATGTTTAGTTGTTCAAGCATCTTTTTCATAGTATTGACCAATAATTTCTTTTTCTTTTTGGTTCAGTTCTTTTTGTTTATTATTTAAAACAAAACTTAAAGCTTCAAATAATGAGGTAACTGATTTTTTATTATTTACACTTACATTGTAAAATTCATCATGAATATTTAATCCACCTAATAAAATACATAAACTATGTGATATAGATTTTTTAATAAATGTTGATTGATCTATTCCTATTAAATATCTTAAAGGAGAAACTGATTTATCCATTGTAATTTCATTAGTTAAATCTTGACCATCTAAAGTAAATTTAATTTTATCTCATAAGAAATAAGAATAATCAGGTTTAGTTGAACTATCATTTGATTCACGAGAATCTAGTGAATCAATAATAGTTTGAAGAATATTTTTATTTTCAACTTTTTCTGATTTTGGATCTGATGAAGTCGCAGTCACTTTAATGTATAAAGATTTTAAAATATAACCTATTGCTGAAACATCAATTCCAATAGATTCTTTAGGGTGTTTATCTAAGTATTGTTCAACTGATGTTCCAATTCTAGATAAAAATTTATCTAAAGTTTCATCATTAATTCCATCTATACCTAGTGCTTTTAATTTAGATAATGGCACATTTATATTTTTTAATGACGGAATGTTTCTATAAAATGCAGTATTTGAAATTAATGATTCTCCAGAAATTTCTATAGCATTTTTAATATCAGCTAGAGAATTAATAACAGCAGGTTGATCTTTACCTTTTTGTTTTACTGGTTTATTGTTTGTTATTGCTTTAACAATAGGAATAAGTGGATTAGAGTTATCTTTAATATCTGGAATAATAAATTCAGCTCATTTTTGAGTAAACTCTGTTGCAAAATTTCCATTCTCATCATATAAAGTTTTAATTAGATCATATTCAGGAGTTTCAATATCTGATTGTTTTTCAAAGTATTTTCCAGCGTTTTCTAAATATGCTGGGAATCATTTTGTTTTATTTATCCCTGAACTTTGACTGTCTACAAATTCACTAGGTGAATTTATAAATTTATATTCAGTTAATTTATTTAATATTGTTCTTAAAGGGTCTAAAACTTTATTGATATCTTTTACTATACTTCCTATACTGTTAACAATACCTCTATTAGGAAGATTAATTACATCATATATAGATCACGCTTCAATGACTTTTCCAGGACCTAACCCTAAATATAGTGCTAACTCTCTTTTATTATCATCAATATATCTTATATCTAATATATCACTAAATAATTTTCAAATATTACTTATATTTATAAACGCATCTTTAAAAGTAAAATTAAATTCTTTATCTCTATAAAAAATATGTTTTATAAAATTCAATAATGTTGCACCAACATTAGAATAAAGTGAAAATAAATTTTTTAAAGCATTTATAACTGTAGTAATAATTCCTTTTTCACCAAAAATATGAACATGACCTGTTACATAGTTAATGTCAAAAAATCTTGTACCAGATCAAATTTCTATATTTAATTTATTACCATTAAAATAAGCTTTTTTATGACCTGCGCTAACTTTTTCAAATAATTTATTAATTTGATCAGTTATTAATTTTTGAATATTATCTTGATGAGTTTTAACGTATTTTTCAATTATAGGAACTACATGTTCTAAAGCATTTGATAAGAAAAGTATTAAATTTTGAACTGAGTTAATAAGATCGAAAAATAAATTAGAAGTTCCAATACTATTTGGTTTATTTTTTGCATCAAAATAAACTTTAGATTTATCTACTCTTTTAAACATGAAATCTAAAAATCTGTTAGCGTATTTTTCTTCTTGCATTACTTTAGCTAAACCTTTAATTAAAACTAAAAGATCTAATTTGTCATCAGCTAAAATTTTAAATGACTCAACTCTTTTATTTAATAGTTCACTTATACTTAAATTTTCATTAACTACATAATACATTGAAAAGTATAATTCACTTTTTATATATCTTAAAAGTTCAGGTAGTATTTTAATTAACATTTCACGGTTAAAAACGTTTTTAAATTCATTAAAAACGTTTTTTATTTTATCTAAAAATTCAACATCTTTTTTACCAAACTCAGTTGCAATTACTTGATAAGCTGTTTTTAAAATAAAACTTGATAAATCTTCTGCTAAATTATCAGTATTATGATTAAAATGCTCTTGCCCTGTAATAGCTGTTGAAATACTATTTAATTCTTTATTAAATAATTGTCTTACGTTTAAGTTTTTATAAAAACTAGGATTTAATTTATGGTTATTAATTAAAAATTCACCTATACTTTTAAGTGTTTTTTCATTATTAACAATAAATTCTATTACTTTTTTTACAATATCATTGTGTTTAATGCTATCAATAAGTTTATTTGTTGTTAAAACATTTTTTTGAATTAAATCAATTCCCAATCCTAAAGTTTGAGATGAAACACTTGCTAAAGTATTTTGAACAATAGATAGTTGATTAATTAAAGGTTCAATACTATCTGGAACGATTGAATCAGGTGATTTTTTAGTTATATCTTTAAGTTGATTATTATCATTTTTATCTATATATTGAATTTCTTTATTAAAAAGATCACTACTTTTACCAAAATAACTTTCTAAAACATCACCAATTTTAGTATCACTAACTGAACTATCGTTATCTGGTTTTCATATAAAATTAGTTCCTAATTCATCAATTACTTTTTTATTTGCTAAACGTTGATTAATATAATTAGCATCAATTCCTTCTTCATCATTTAAAATTTTACCTTTAACAGCATAAGAACTTAGTTTAATATAATTTTCAACACTATTAATAAATTTATTTTTTTTATTATCTACATAACTAGAAGTAAAACCTAAAAAAGCACTTATAACAACTAAAAGCATTAAAATAGGTACATATCATTTTTTATAATCTTTTAATGATTTTCATAATTTAGCCATTAGATTAAACCTACTCTCCTTTTAGTTTTTATAAGATAAACAAATAAATTTGCATTTAATATTTTATTAGGTTTATCTTTTCAATACTAATATTATATAATATAAGCATGTAATTTGTACATTAACAAAAAAACGTTTTTAAAGGTGGTTGTATGAGAAATTTATTTTTAATGATTAAACAAGGAATGAAATGAATCTATAATTTAAAGTTACAATTAATTATTATTATGTTTTTAACTTTTATAGCTTCAACTATTTTAACTATTTCATTTACAACTAATCAAAGACTAGAAAAAGAATACAACACAGTAGTTAATACAAAAAAAACACCTAAATTCGATTCAACTTATAATATTACAGTTGGAAGTAAAGCAAAACCTGAAAAAAATAGTACATTATTCTTACCAATATTTGATTTTATTAAAAAAGATTGAACTGGTATGAAAGAATCAAATAACTATAATATAGTTTTTAATAATATTTATGGTTATGAAACTTTAATAACTAAAACTATTGAATCAAATGAATTTAAAACAGCTTGAACATCTTATTTAGAAATGTTTGATATTAAAAACAGTAATAAAGATGGTGACGCAAAAGTAGCTGAAAATCAAGAAAAATTCGATTTTGCTATTGATGATGCTTTTTTTAATACAATGATTGATCTTATAAATAGTGATGATGAAAGTATTCAAGATACTGTTATTTATAAATACACTCAAAAAAATAAAGATTGATATAAAGATTATTTAATAGATAACAATAAAAGTAATTGATCAAAATTTATAAGTGATCCAAAATTTGAAACATTAAGAAATACTAAAAATCAAAATTTAAAAATTTATAACTACTCATATTATGCTTTTGAATCAGTTAGTCAATACCTTTTTAAAAATGTTAGGTATTTCATGAGTCAAGAATCAGAACTATTAGATAAAATAAAAAAAGACCTTAATACTAGAGAAAAAACTGCTAAATTATTTTATGAATTTTTCTTTGGTAAACAATGAGATAAAGATAATAAGATCGAAGAAAAATACATAACTAATGATGAAAATAAATATACACTACAATTTAATAAAGAACCTGGTTTTGAATTTAACGATATAATCACTCTTAATAAAGATAAAAATCAACAACCCACTGAAGATGATGACTTTTTTGAACTTATTGTTTCAAAAGGTTTTAAAGGTGTTTTAAGACCACTTTATATTAAAGGTTCAGATGAAGAAATTGAAAAAGTTGAATGATGAAATCAAACAAATGAATTAGAAGGTAAATTATCTGATCTTAATAAATATGTTCAGAATGTAGATAAAATCGAAGCTTTTAAAACTAGTGGACTTGTTAACTTTTTAGCAGTTAATGCTGATGAATTTGCAAATATTGGATCTAAAGCTGTTAACTTTTATTCTACTTTAGAAAAAGGTGATAATGATTTCTTAGTTCCTGTAGCTAGACAATATACAATTACTTCTGCATTTTTAACTCATAATTTACTAGCAGCTAATGCTAATGGGTACGGTTTATATATAAGACCTGAGATCATTTTTACCGATCATGTTACTAAAAAAACTTATAGAATTGTTGACATAACAAATACTGAATTTACTAATTATGAAATGTTAAAAGGAGAAGAATCAGCAAGTCCAAGTGAAATAACTGTAAGTAAACAATTTGCAAAAGCAAATAAAATTAAGATCGGTGGAAATATTTCACTAGGTCAACAATCTTCATTATTAATTACAGGATATTCAACTGACACTTATTCATTCTTTCCAACTTCAGATCCTAAAGTACCATTACCAAAATCAAAATCTGGTGGAATAGTTTATGCAAAAAGATCAACTATTACTAATATATTAGGTAAACAAGATAAAGCAGATAATAATGATAATACTTCAATGTTTAACTTCTTTTTATATAAACAAAAAGATGCTTCTAATTTAAATCAAGTATATCTAGATCAATTTGCTGATTCTTCAAAAATATATAACAATATTGTTAATACTTCTAGTCAAGCTGAAACTTTCTATTCTCAATTTAGCTTTAAAGATTCATTTTATTCATTAAACTGAATTTTATATGAAAGAGTTAGTTATTATTATAATTTAACAACATTACTATCAGCTATTATAATTGCTATGGTTACAAGTTTAGCAGTATTTTATGGAGTTTATAAATCTATTAAAAATAATGCAAAACAAATTGGTATTTTAAAAGCTAATGGGATGTATGCTCAAGTTATTGCACTTTCATATTTATCATATTCAATAATTTTAACTGTAAGTGTTATTCCACTTGGATGAATGTTAGGAACAGTTTTACAAGTTCCTTTTGTAGGTATTTTACAAGATTATTTTGGATTGAAATCTAATATTATTGCTTATAATAGTTCTTCAATTTTAATAACTATATTAATATTTGGTGTGATACTTGGAATATTTTCTTATTTAATAGCTTTATTAAATATTAGAAAACCTGTATTAAATATTATTAATAGAACTGATAAATGAAGTAAGCCTGTTATTACTAATTGATTAAGTGAACATGTATTTAAAAAAGTAAGTTTTACTAGAATAATAACTTTTAAAATTGCTGAAGCAGGTAAAAAACCATTAATGTTATTAACTGGATTATTATTTGTTGCTACATTATTTATTTCAGTTGCGGTTGCTCTGCCAAGTGTTGCGTTAAACGCTAAAGATAAATACTTTAAAAATATTAAATATAATAACGAATACAATTTAACTGATAGTTTAACAAATACTCCTTTAGGAAAAGATTCTATTAATATGTGATATGGTCATGAAAGTTTATCAAAATTTTCAAAAGCAACTAATTTAAATGGTAGAAGTATTGAATATTATGAAAATCCAAATGATTATCTAAGAAATATTTCAAACAACTCAGCTTTACCTTCGCTTATTTATAATGTTGATTCAATTGATAAAGATTTAACTAAAGCAGAAATCATCAATCCTATAAAACTTTATGTAAATCAATATATGAAAACTGGAAATGCTGATCTACCTGATAAATTGTTAGGTTGATTAAGTTATCAATTTACAATTGCTAATGGTCGAGCACTATCAATTGGAACAGTTGAACAGTTATATAGTTACTTTTTAAATGACGTTGACTGAGATGATAGATTTAATAGTGATGATGATAGAATTACAGAAGTAAATGACGCTGCAACACCTTTAACTACTATTGCAGGTCAAGCTATTAGTCAAATGTTTAAAATACAAGATGCTAAAATTGATGATTGAAGACAAACAATGCTAGACTTCTTATTAGCTTATACTCCATCACTTGTTAAATCATATTTAACAACTGAGTCTAGAAAAGAACAATTAAGTTTTGGTTTTCAAACTCAAAGTATTGTTCCTAAAAAAGATCAACTAGCTACAATGTTTACTCCTTTATCTAATAATTCAAAAACTTCATATAATGTTTTAGGATTAGATAGAACTGAAGATTCATTAAATATAAGAAAAAAAGATAAAGATAAAGTATTTTTACAAACTAGAGATTCTAAAGAAATAAATAAAGTGTTTAACCAACCTAAAGGTTCAGTTGATCATGATATTTATTTAAATAGTGGAGTAAAAATTTATGATCATGAAACTAATACAGTTATTGTTCCAACAATTATAAATAAACCACTAGCTTCAATTATTGATTCAAATTCAGATAAAGTATTAGAAAATATTTCAACAAATAATAACCAATTAACATTTAAAGATAAAAATGGAAACTTTAATAATTTACCTCGTCAAGCATGAATTTATGATGACACTGATTATGTAAATACAGCTTATGTAAAAAGCACATCATTTAATAAAGCAATGCAAAACACTAATGATCATGAAACTATAAACAATTATGAAGTTGTAGGATCATCAGATAAATTAAAATACTATTTAAATCCTTATAATTTAGATACAAATAAATTTACTCAAAAACAAGTTATAGATCTTTGATCAGAAAAAACTAAAGCTGAAAAATCAGGATTAACAAATGATTCACCAAAAGATCCTAATAAACCTAATAGTGAAGCAAGTGAATCAGACAAACCTAATAATGATCAAAAAGATCAAAATCTTTTAAATCAAATTGATTTTTCACATGATGGAATTGTTAAAGACTCACCATTATTTGGAGACTTTGTTATAAAAAATGATGGTTCTATTATTCGTTCATTTATAAGACCTTATTATCAAATGAGAAACTTATTATTATTTATTCCTAAACATGATGGCGTTAGCTGACAAGAATATGCAGCATATGCAAGTAAATGAAATAAACATGATGATGTAACTACTGTTGATAAAGATTATTTAACTGATCTAGATTCAACTAATGACAAAATCAGAAACATAAAACAACCATCAGTAAGTGTAATATCAAATAATATGGTTCCTAAATCAGTTAAAGATGCTTGAACTTCTACATTAGATAATAAAGTTGAAAAAGTTGATTATATTGCAATTAGACCTTATGATTTTTCATTAAATCAAAAAAGAGATAATAATAACGATAATGATAAAGCATTTGAATATTTTGTTTTTGATAAAGATGGAAAAATATTAGGTGTTAAAAAACAAGTATCTAATAAATTACTAGATAATTTAGTATTAGATGGAGTTTCACATTTCTTTAGAAGAGCACTAGGTCAAAGACATAATGTTGCTCCAATATTGAAAAATGAAAATAGACAAGTTAGATACGTTAACAAAGATTTAAAAATTAAATTTAAAAAAGTAGCTGACTTAGAATTATATGGAAGAGCAATGGCTATAGTTGATTCAGATCTAGCAAACTTAATTTATGGTTATGATATTTCAAGATCAACAAACTATAACTACCAACCATTTGATACTTCAAAAGTTGAATCTACTGGTAAATACTTTAAAAAATATAAAGCAACTACATGAAATAAAGTTTCAACAAATAACGCTTGAAAAGATAGTTTCATAGGTTCACAAGATGCTTATAGTTATTCACCGCATTACTACTTTAATACTTTGTATTCTAATGTTAAAGAACCACTAGGAATTTCAAGTGCTATATCAATTGTTACTGATAAAAAAATTGGTAATTCTATATTAGATATAACTGAATTTAGTGATTATAAAGCTTCAATCACAAATCTACAGTTTATAGCTGAAATAAAACAATTATTAGATCAATTAGCAAAAACTGCTGTTTATATAGCTATTATTATAATTTTATCTATAGCATTAGCTGCTGCATTATTAATTATGTTAGTTGTTGATATTTATATAGCTGAATATAAATCATTTATGATAATGCTTAAATCTATGGGATATACTAATTCTCAAATTGTTGACTTTACAGTTCGAATATCAGTCTTTGTAAGTTTAATAGTAGTTGTGCTTACTGTTGTAATGGTATTTGGAATAATAAGTATTATAAACTTAATACTATATGCAAAAGGATTCGTTCTTCCAATTGGATATAGTTGACTAGCACCACTTATATCATTAATTATGATTTTCTCATCATTCTTTAGTTCATTATGACTATCAACTAGAAAAATACGTAAAACAGATATTAGTGTAGCTATACATGCAAATGATTAATATTATAAAAAGATCTGGTTTCTAATCAGATCTTTTTTATTACTATTTATAAGTTTTAAGTTATAAAAGTATCACCATATCTTAATTCATTGTCTAGGTAGTGTATTAGTGTGTTATAACTTTAAATTATACGCATTATAGGGCTATTTATTAATAAAAAGTTATTTAACTATAAAAATGCTTAAAACACTCTTAAATGCATTCTTAGTGCTTATTCCCGAGTTTTACAGTTGTTGTGCTAAAGTAAAAAGTGCAACAACTTTTTAAATATAAAGGTTCATTTTGCTTAATATTACAAAAATTTTTTGACTCACGTTTCAGATTCAATATCATAACTAATAAAAGGCACACTATACACATAAAGCGTTTCTAATGTATCATAAGAATATTACATACGCTTCCCACTTAAGCATAAAAACATTATTAAATAAAAAAATGATCCAATTACTTGGATCATCTATATTAATTATTTTGTAAGTTTTAAAGTATCTAAACAAATCATTTTTTCTTCATTGGTTCTAATTGCATAAACAGGAACTTTTGAATCATCAGTTGAAATTAACATGAAATCATCGTATTTAGAAGTGTTTTTATTTTCATCAATTTTAACTTGCAATAATTTAACTTTTTCGATAATTATTTTTCTAATTAAGCTTGAATTTTCACCAATTCCAGCTGTAAATACAATACCATCTACGTTATCTAAATAGTTAGCATATTTTACAATGAAATCAGCAACAGTTTGAGCATATTTTTCAATAGTTAAAATAGCTCTTTTATCACCTTTTAAATAAGCATCAGTAACATCTCTCATATCAGCAGAAATACCACTCATTCCTAATAATCCTGATTCTTTATTTAAAGATTTAGTGATTTCAAAAATGTCAGTATTTAATTCTTTTGCCATATATTCAGCAATAGATGGATCAACATCACCACTTCTTGTTCCCATCATTAATCCTGCTAAAGGTGTTAGACCCATTGATGTATCGTGTGATTTACCGTTTTTAACACAACAAATACTTGCTCCGTTTCCTAAATGACAAACGATTAAGTTTAGATCTTCAGATTTTTTATTAAAAATTGATTCACATTTTGAAGTAATGTATTGATAACTTATACCATGGAAACCATATTTTCTTACACGGTGTTTTTCATATCATGAATATGGCGTTGAGTATAAGTAATTTACTTCAGGCATTGTTTGGTGGAATGCTGTATCAAAGCATGAAACTAATTTAGCTTTTGGCATTAATTTAGAAACAGCTTCAATAGCAACGATTGCTCCTGGATTGTGTAAAGGTGCTAGTTTAATATTTTCTTTTATTTTATTTAGAACATTTTCATCAATTAAAGTAGATTGACTAATTTCACCACCATGAACTGTTCTAAATCCTACACCAGTTATTTGTTCAACATTATCAATGATTTTTAATTCAATTAATTTATCTA